>CAINOB010000059.1 GCA_903851365.1 uncultured Bacteroidota bacterium | reverse complement strand
TTCCACTGAAAGGCCGGTGTGATTCCGCCATTGGTGGGAGTAGCGGTAAATGTGACTGAAGTGCCGGCACACACCGGGTTCGCACTCGCAACCATGCTCACACTTACCGGAAGGATTGGGTTGACAGTCATCGTGACTGCATTGGAAGTAGCCGGGTTACCGGAGGTGCAGGTTTCGCTGGAGGTGAGGGCAACCGTTATAATATCATTATTGACAGGGATATAACTAAAGGTTGAACTGTTTGTTCCCTGGTTGGTGCCATTTACTTTCCACTGATAGGCCGGTGTGATTCCGCCATTGGTGGGAGTAGCGGCAAATGTGACTGAAGTGCCGGCACACACCGGGTTGGCACTGGCAACCATGCTCACGCTTACTGGAAGGATCGGGTTGACAGTGATAGTGGCGGAAACCGTAGCTTGCGTACACAGCCCTGTGGTGGAAATGGTATAATTAAATGTGCCGGAAGCAGTTGGGGTTCCGCTTATGGTGAAGATGCCTGCGCTGTAAACTCCGTTAACGCCAGCTGGAAGGGCTCCTGCTGTGATTGTTGCTCCGGTACCGCCACCTCCAATAGAGAATGCGACAAGCTCAATAATTGAGCCTGAACATACTGTCTGGCCCAATGTGCCGGGAGTTGTGGATAAGGTAATGGTGGGGTTCGGTATCGTTCCAACAGTTATCGATGTTGTTGAAGTACAGAGGTTTTCGTCGGTCGCAGTAATGATGTAGGTCTGGGCGGTCAGATTATTGAATGTTCCCGCCGGTGACTGACTTCCGATAGCTGGATTGATGGAGTAGGATATTGTACCGGTACCTCCGGTTGCGCTCACTACCATCTTCCCATTATTTGTTCCTACGCAAGTATTTGTGATCACAGGTCCGGAAACAAATGTAATTGCGGAAGGTTCCACAATATCGATTGTACCGGTAACAGGACCGCAACCTAAGGCGTCAGTTACACTATATGCCTGTGCTGTTCCAGCCAAAATGCCGGTAAATACACCAGTTGAATTGTTTTGTCCATTGAATGTAAAGCTGTAAGGTGCTGTTCCTCCGGCTGCTACGATGGTTACGGTTGCTGTTCCTCCATTGCATAGAATAGGGGAGCTTACCGATCCATTAGCAGTACATTGAGCAGAAGAGAGGTTTGGACAAAAGACTACAATCCACACTAATAACCCTATTAGTATGAGGAACCTGGAGGTTTGGATCCTGTGAAATAAACGAGTGGAAACCACTTGCAATCCGCAATTTTATTAGGAAGAACGAGCCAACTATAACTATCAGTAGTTTATACAATGCCCGATAAAAAGGTAACCCCACTTTTATCCCTAAAATTGATGTTTTACAATAGTTTTTGACAAAAAGATTAAAATATTAGGTAAAAACGACTTGTTTTTTATAAAAAAATCCCCGCTGAGAAAAGTCGATTCAAGAAGTTGAATTTTGGCAAAAATGGTTCAGGAATATCCTGGTTTTTTTTGATGGTTTATAATTTTGAAGGTAAAGTTATCGGATCAGGAGAAACCGACAGAGCCCAAAGTGCCACTTTAAGCTCTTTTTTGCCCTATTCTGAGGGCCCAACTGCGATAGTAATCAACAATCTGCATAAGTTATTAAGAATTGTTGATAAAAATGGAATTTTATAAATATTTCCTAAAACTCTTTTAGGAACAACATTTTAACCGGTTTGAAGGTAAGAAAATTGATGATTTTGGTAAATTGATATGCATAAATATCAGAAAATGATGTATAAATCAATTCAATAATTCCTTCAAAAGCTATGATTTTTGAAAAAATAAGCCCCCTCCTGTCTTTTTAGTCTGATTTTGTATATTGGGATATCTACCCTACCTTCCACAAGTTTTTTTATAATCCGGTCATGAGAATGCTTTTCTTTTCCTTCCTGAGTTGTTGTCTTTTTCTGCAACTTCCTGCACAAGAAACACTTTCGACACCTCCCACTAATTTGAGGTGCGGCGATGGGAACCAGGGATACGGCCTGTATTGGAAGGACAATTCAATGAATGAGGTCAAATTCAGAGTATACAGGGCTGTTAATAGTGCCAGTGATTTTTCTATGTGGTTGGAAGTAAAGAGTAATACTCCAACAGCCACAGGCACAGAGTATTACTGTAAGGTTGAATATGTTCCTGAGAATTTTTACATCTATAAAGTTGCTGCAGTTAATAAGTCGGGCAAAAGTAGTCCGTCTGAATTGATCGTTCTTCCAAAAAGGCCTGCTGAGCTTGCCGTTAGAACAGACTCTATATCTGCAGTCTTGACATGGAGTTATCCGGCCGACAATCTGTTGAACTTTGTATTCATTGAACGTAGTAAGAATCCTGATAAGGAATTTCAGATCATGTCACCGGTGGTGAACCAGGGAGGAGTCACTTATGTCGATTATTCTGCCGATCCGGGTGTCGATTATTATTACCGGATCCGAGGTGTGAGTTATGATAGTAAAACCAAGTCAACAAGCTATACAACTCCAACTGAAATTGTTGGTCCCGTGAGAGTGCGCGGGAAAGGCAAAGATTACGACGGCCTGGTTAATATTCATGAACGTGATTATAAGTACAAAGCCTTTGTTAATCAGACCTGGATGGTTGAAAACCTGTCTTTTTTGCCAGCAGTCAATCCTTCTGCTTCAAAATCTTCATCTGAGAAGAGATATTATGTTTATGGATTTGCGGGTTCAGATGTTTCAGAAGCAATAAAAACGGACAATTACAAAACCTATGGAGTTCTATATAATTGGACTGCGGCAAGTGAGGGGGTTACGAGCAGTTCTGCGGACCAGATAGGAGTGCAAGGGATTTGCCCGAATGGCTGGCATCTGCCAAGTAATAAAGAATGGGTTGATCTATGGGGGAACTTGATAAAAGTTAAGGCGATACGTGATTCGGTAATTTTTGCCGATGCAGTGGCAAAAGGTGCAAAAGTATATGATAGTCAGCAGTATATTGGGGACTTTGCGATGCCTGTTTCCAGTCTTTTCAGGGCTTCGCCCGGTGGTTTCCTCTTAAGTGACAGCGCAAAGTTTCATGGAGCCGGCGAGGTTGAAAATTATTGGTCATCTACCAGCCGGATATCAGTCGACAAGGGAATTCAACTTTCGGATGCTGCCAAAGAGTCGGCGTTACCGGTGCGATGCATCAAAGGCCCGGCCTTCCCGCAGGTGTCTACTGGTGAGGCAACTGATATAACCGAAACCACTGCCAAACTGGGCGGAACAGTGCCAAGCGATGGTGGAGCACCGGTTTTGACGCGGGGGATTTGCTGGAACACCATTGGCATGCCAGTGATTTCCGACAATAATGCCACTAATGGAACCGGTACCGGTGCCTATAATTGCCCGGTGACCGGACTTAAGCCAGGAACAATTTATTTCATGAGAGCTTATGCAACAAATAGCGCAGGTGCAGTTTTTGGTGCACAAAAGCAGTTTAGGACAACCGGTAAGACTGCCCTTCCCAGCGTGGTTACGGTAAAAGTTGCAGATATCCTGGGAACTTCGGTGTCAGTCTTCGGCAATATTACCGCACTGGGCGGCGACTCGGTATCAATCCGGGGTGTTTGCCTGAGTACTAAAAAGAAACCGACCATTGCCAACAGCGTTGCCATTGACAGATCCGGAAAGCTTAACTTTATCGGTTATGCTGCAGGGTTAACGCCCCTTACCACCTATTATGCAAGAGCTTTTGCCACCAATAGTTCCGGAACCGCTTACGGTGAAGAATTGCAGTTTACGACCGGTGCAGCATTAAAGGATGGAACATTCGATTATCAAGGCCGCACCTATGCTTATTCTACTATTGGTAGGCAAACTTGGATGTCCGAAAATCTTGCTTATCTGCCTTCCGTAAGTTCCTATAAGGTGGGGTCAAACGATAAACCATACTATTATATATATGGATA
This sequence comes from uncultured Bacteroidota bacterium, assembly GCA_903851365.1. GTDB lineage: Bacteria > Bacteroidota > Bacteroidia > Bacteroidales > UBA12481 > UBA12481. Next base: position 116,293 of record CAINOB010000059.1, on the reverse strand, counting down.
TGACGGAAATAATGTGGATTCTGCAAAAGCCACAGCTAATTATAAAAAATACGGTGTTCTGTATAACTGGAAGGCGGCCGCAACTGCCTGTCCCTCGGGTTGGCATCTGCCAGGTCAGGATGAAATGAACATATTGACAGACTACCTAACTAATTATGGATATGGTCGCGGCGGGTTTGGAAACCGGATTGCCAAGAGCATGACATCCACCCAAGGATGGGAGCTGTCTATCTACCCGGGAACTCCGGGCAACGAACCGACTATCAATAACCAGAGCGGGTTTAATGTAATTCCGGGTGGACAGTGCTACAGCCTTCCGGTAGGAGTTTCGACAAATATCGGAAAAGGCGCCATTTTCTGGTCGGCTACCGAAAACGTTCGGGATCCATCTTATGCTTTTTCGCTGGTCCTGTTCTATAGCAAGGATAACGCTAATCCCTATCCAAATGCCGATAAGAAAAACGGTTTTTCGGTACGTTGCCTGAAAGACAAATAGTCAACCGGCTAAGGACGGTGCATAAATTTTTTGTTCTGTTTCTAAAAATATCCTGCTAAAAAGCAGATAGAGTCCAATTTTTCTATCTTTGAAACAAAAGTTACTGATATGAAAAAACATACTCTTGCTCTGACGATTCTTTTTATCCTCACCTGCCTGGGTACGCAGGCTCAGCAGAAACCTGGCAGCCCTGCGCTCAAGGGAGATGGGAAAGTTTTCTTTTATGAAGATTTCAATTGGGCTAACCCGGCAGATCCCAAAGGGTGGACGATGCCGGCGGGATACCAGCTTCTTGATCCAGACGACATTGGTTTTAATTTTGGATGGATGCCTTATGACAGTATTCACTGTATCTTAACCAATGAACCGCCTCTCCATTCCACAACAGGACAAAATGGTTACCTCGGAATTTTTCTTGCCCTCTTAAACGAGCCCAATAATCCCCGACTAACCATAAATAATTCCATACAATTTCCGCATTTCAATTGTAGCTCGCATTCATCGGTCGTGGTGCGTTATGAGACTCACTTTATGAACGGGGGTCCCGGTTTACAGCAAATGCAGGTTACTGTTGATAATGGCGCTCACTGGGCCAACTATAATGTGGGTTTCGGTGTAGGTCACAAAGACCGCCCGAATGACCTCGCCCCTGGAGTTCCCGCAATTTATGAAGCGAATATTTCGGATGTGGCCGCTGGTATGCCTGATGTAATCATCCGGCTGCATTGGGGCGAAACGACTCTCTATTTTTGGGAACTTGATGACTTCTCACTCGCAGAAGCATACAATAATGACCTGCGACTGAATTATTTTATTGCATCCTGGGACAATGGAAAAGTGAATGATCCGATGACCCCAATTCTTGTGGTACCGAAATCGCAGTTAGATGGTGTCGGCGGGATTTTTAAATATGAATCCGGCGTAATGAATTTCGGCGAGTATGATCAGGAAAATGTTTACATGAATGTGGATATTTCGAAAAACAACTCGGTTATCTGGCATAAAGAAACTACACCTTTATCAGTCGTATCGACTTTCGAAACTGATACCATGAAAATTGCTGATAAATTTATACCAGCTGATTACGGTCATTACAAGGTGGCATATAATTTTAAACAGAAGGAAACTGAACAGACCCCGGAAAATCAAAAGGCTGAGTTCTTCTTCAATGTCAGCGACAGTATTTATTCCCGGTCTGATGATTCGCCGGATTTGGCCTGGGCTTATTTGCTGGAGCGATATGGCGATATCTCCGTCACCTCCATTAATGATTATTTTACCGGTTCAGTATTCCCGATTACTCATGATTGCGAAGTTAGCTCGGTATCGACCTATATTATGGGTGGACTGGCTGATGGAAAAATCGAATATCAGTTCCAAATCTGGAAATCGCCCAACGGTGCAACTGATGGAACCCCTTTCAAACTCTTGACCACCGAAATGGTAGTGCTTGATTCAAGTCAGTTCAATTCCTGGATCACCATGCCTTTTGATAAGGACGGCGAGTCGGAATTCCTCAAAGCAGGTGACCTGGTATATGCCGGTATTTCACAATGGGATTTGCATGAAGATTATATGGTTCGCCGCGGTAAATCATTGCAAATCGGTACCGACAGAAGCATTAAACAAATAGCACCAACGGCGATCGGGCTTTATGATGGAAACATCGAATATGGGTTGGGTTCGTTCGTTCGTAAAAACCTGATGTGCCGTCTTAATATTAATGATCACGGCAATAGAATTGATGCGACCGATGCAACGGGTTTAATCACTTCACTCGGGCAAAACTATCCGAACCCGTTCAGGAATACAACTGATATAACCTTTGAACTTGCCAATGGATCCGATGTAGCCATTGAAGTTGTGGACATGACAGGTCGAAAGGTTCTGAATCGGACGGAGGGTTACCAGCCAGCCGGTAAGCACACCATGACTATTGATGCTGCCGGTCTTGATTCAGGTATTTATTTCTATACGGTTAAAGCGGGTCAGTTTAAGCAGACCAAGCAGATGATTGTTTACTAAAGTTGCCAACTTTATCCAGGGTTGACAGCTTTCTGTAAGGTTGGCAACTTTAATCAAAAGAGGCTGCCTTTATGAGACAGCCTCTATTTTTTACTTCAGAAACTCCTGAATCTCCCCCTTCGGAATTCGGAACTCTAAATTGGAATCTCTAACTTCCTGCATCACTAAACTTTAACTCTAAGGTTAATCTTTCTTAGTCTGATGTTTTTTGGTGTAACCTCTAAATATTCATCGGGTCCGATGTATTCCATATATTGTTCGAGTGAATAGCGGCGAGGTGGTGGCACCGAAACTTTATCATCGGTACCGGAAGCACGCATATTAGTCAGTTTTTTGGTTTTTGCAAGGTTAATAACCAGATCGGTAGGCCTGATATGTTCCCCTATTACCTGTCCCTGGTAAACGTTTTCACCCGGATAGATGAAGAAAGTTCCCCGATCCTGCAGCTTATCAATAGCATATGCAATAGCAGGACCAGTTTCGAGTGCAATCAGCGCACCGTTGCGTTTGTTGCTGATTTCGCCTCTCCATGGCTGAAAACTATCGAACCGGTGAGCGAAAATTGCCTGTCCCTCGGTTAAGGTGAGCAATTGGTTCGATAAGCCCATCAAACCACGGGATGGTATGCGAAAGGTAAGGCTGTTTTGGTCGCCCTTGAATTCAATATTCTGAAGTTCACCCTTACGTGAGGTGACAGCTTCAATGATTTTACCCTGAAATTGTTCCGGAACATTAACGACCAGACTTTCAACAGGCTCGTTTGTTACACCGTCGATTTCCTTGAGGAGCACCTTTGGCTGACCCATCTGGAATTCATATCCTTCCCGGCGCATTGTTTCAACAAGGATGGATAAATGCAAGATACCCCGTCCGTAAACGTTGAGCATATCCGGTGATTCAGTTTCTTCTACCCTTAGTGCAAGGTTTTTTTCAATCTCGCGGAACAACCTTTCACGAAGATGTCGGGAGGTTACGAATTTACCATCCTGACCAAAAAATGGGCTGTTGTTGATGGTAAAGAGCATACTCATTGTCGGCTCATCAACTTTTATCGGCACCAGGGCTTCAGGCTCCTCGGCATCGGCAACTGTATCGCCGATCTCGAATCCTTCCAGACCCATGATAGCAATGATTTCTCCTGATCTGACGGGCGTTTTCACCTTCTCTTTACCTAATCCTTCAAAAAGATAAAGTTCTTTGATTTGTTCCTTCTGTACTAATCCGTGCTGCTTTACCAGTGAAACCCACATGCCCGTCTGCATGGTTCCACGGAGCAAACGTCCAACAGCAATACGGCCAACATACGATGAGTAATCCAGTGAGGTAATCATCATTTGAGGCGTGCCTTCAACAAATGGCGATGCAGGAATATGTTCCAGAATGGTATCCAGAAGATAGGTTACATCTTCAGTAGGTTTATTCCAGTCGGGTCCCATCCATCCTTGTTTGGATGAACCGTAAACAACCGGAAAATCCAGCTGGTCGTTATTGGCGTCGAGGTGCATCATAAGTTCAAAAACCTGCTCATGAACCTCGTCAGGTTTGCAGTTAGGCTTGTCAACCTTATTGATAACCACAATCGGTTTCAGGTTCAGATTTAATGCCTTTTGTAATACAAACCGGGTTTGTGGCATGGGACCTTCAAAGGCGTCGACCAGCAACAGCACTCCGTCGGCCATATTCAGTACCCTTTCAACTTCGCCTCCGAAATCGGCATGTCCGGGAGTGTCAATGATATTTATCTTAACTCCCTTATAGCGTACCGACACGTTTTTGGCCAGGATGGTGATCCCTCTTTCCTTCTCCAGATCGTTGCTGTCGAGGATAAGTTCTCCCACTTCCTGATTGTCGCGGAAAAGCTTTACCTGATGCAAAATGCGATCTACCAGCGTGGTTTTTCCGTGGTCAACGTGGGCAATAATCGCTATATTCCTGATTTCGTACATGATTCCCTTTCAATAAATTGGCCGGCAAAGGTAATTATAATTTTCCGATACCCAATCTAAGACCAGGACCAGTTTTGAACGCTGAAATTTCAAAGTCGGAAAAATTGGGAATCGATATCCGTTATCTTTTTTTTTAGTTACTTTTGCACCGCATTAAAATTGCATATGGACGACTATCACGCGGATATTTACAGTTGTAACTAGTCTTCCCGAGGCCCTTTCACTTGCCTCTGGCGGACTTTAAAACGGAGGCAACATATGATTACATACTGGCAAATCGTTAGAAACGGGCTGCTCCCACTGCAGACATACATCAAAGGTTCGGTTATAAACGTTGTGTCTCCAACGACCGAAGAACTCAACATCCTCAAACACACCTTTAAAATTGATGAGGATTTCCTGAATGACATCATGGACGTTGATGAGCGTTCGCGTATGGAGGTTGAGGAGGGTAAGCTCTACCTGATATACAGGGTACCCTATTATAATAAGGATAATGGCGGTCTGCCATATGCCACGATGCCCCTGGGTGTCATGCTCTCCGAAGAAGCCCTGATTGTGGTTGGATCCCAGCATAACGATGTTCTTGCCGAGGTATTCTCAAAAAACATCAAGAAACAGGTCGATTATGAAAATAAGATCGAGTTTCTGTTTCATATCATCGACTACTCCACGATTACCTATCTGAAGTTCCTGAAACTGATCAACGGCGAAACAAACCTTATTGAGCAGGCTCTCGAAAAGTCGACTAAAAATGAAGAATTGCACAAGCTTCTCCTGATGGAAAAATGCCTTGTGTATTTTAATACCTCCCTGCGGTCGAACGAAATACTGATTGCCAAGCTGCGTAACTCGAAATACTTCAAGAAAAATGAGGTCGACGAGGAGCTGGTCGAAGATGTGATCATCGAGATCAAGCAGGCTATTGAAATGACCCACGTATACAGCGACATTCTAAGCGGTATGATGGATGCTTTTGCTTCAGTGATCTCCAACAACCTGAACATCGTGATGAAGAAACTGACTGTCATTACGATTGCACTGGCTATTCCGACCATGGTTGCAAGCTTCTTTGGTATGAACATCCATAACTTCATGGAAGATAGCAATATAGCTTTCTTCGGGATTGTACTTGCAGCTACCGCTCTCGCTGCGGTCGGAGTTATCTGGATGCAGAGAAACAAAATGACGTAGATAGGCTCGCTGTCGCTCGCTAATTGGTCGCTGCGCTCCTAATAGGCTCCCTTCGGTCGCTAATTATGCTCACTCCGTTCGCTAATTTTGAGCTATGCGTTAATTATTTAGTGAGCCGCAGGCGAACCTATTAGCGCGAAGCGCCTATTAGGAGCGAAGCGACCTATTAGTGAGTGAAGCGAACCTCCTCCATCCTCACCGGTCCTGCTGGGGTGACTTCAATCGGCGCAATTTCGAGCTTGATCATTTTGCCCTGAAATTCTATCTGCTCCAGCCTCTTTTTATTCAAAGTAGTGCCCAGCTTGATGAAGAACGGAAACAAGTCCTCTCCAACAGCTATGCTCATGTCCTCAATCATTTCATCCCAGCTGAGGTGATGGTCGGGATCATTTTTCCATCGTGTATGCTGAACCCATTTCCACTTGGGATACCAGGAGGGGCCATAACGGTCATCAATCTTTTGCCAGATATACCAGGTCTTGATCCAGTCTTTTCCATACCCCCAGTTTTTGTTCATCGCTTCATTCTCATAACAGGTAGCCAGATCCATTGCACTTCCCTTTGTATCATAAGTAAACATTGAATTGCACTCACGATTGGCCTTATCCAGCAAATCAGGCTTAAAAAGTGCGTTTACTTTACCCTGAAACCAGCCCGCATGTGCTTCACCACGGTCGGGTATCGGGGCGATTCCCGCAATTTTCCCGTCATCATTGGCCGGACCAAACATAGTGTGAGCAAGCTCATGGCCAAAAATTGACAGGATACCATGGCCATCCAGACTAATGATCCCGTTTTCTTTTGGCCGGTATATATTAACCGCCCAACCACCACCACCGCCAGCACACAGAACAAGGTACATCGGTTCTGCAGTTGGTGTTGAAGGCAGGCGCTGCTGAATGAAGGCTTGTGCCTTTGGGACATCATTCTTGACCGTTTTCAACAATTCGGGCTTTTGATTAGCAGCATAATAGAAAACAATATTGCTGAAATTATCTTCCAGTTCGGGGTAAATAGCTCCGCCTCCATCCATTGTTTGAGGCAGACGAAGGGTTCCTTTTATTGGCTTTTGGAAATCAGTTAGCGCAATCATCATCTTGCTCAAAATACTATCAGCCAATTCTTTACGTTCCGGAGTATCCTTGCCACCCTTTCGTATGGCTGATAAATTTCCACATAAAATTACTTTTCCCTTGCCGAATCTTCTAATAGCCAACACATTAACAGGGAGCTGTGCCGCCCACTCCTTCCTAAGGAGGGGGTTCGGGGAGGTACTTTTTTTGTTGGGGGAGGTACTTGAGTTCAGGGAGGTGCTTAAATCGCTCCATTCCTGACCCAACTCCATTTTCGCCCAGCGAATTCCTGATATTGTTGTATCCTTATCGGTCAACCGGCCTCCAAAAGCAGAAGCAAGTTTATTTAAGGTCCATTCGCTGATTGCGGGAGTATTTGCGGTAGAATTCTTGGCTCCACCCCGACGGATAGCGTTACCTTGAATAAGGAGCCCACCTCCTTGTTTCACAAATTTCACCATCGCTTCGATCTCGGTTTGAGTATAATCCTGGGCTTCCGGAGTAGATTGTTCAGTTATAATGACATCATATTTAGCATTTGGCCACCACGCGAAAGGATAGATCTTGTTTTCGGTATCGTACAAAACACGAACCCGGCTGTAACCTTTTGGATCCAAAACCGTGTTTACTGTAGCATGGCTGCCGATAGCCCTGTACCCGGATTTATTCAATCGCTCCGGAAGGTCCCAAAGTGTGGCGAAAGAGCACTCATGTGCCATATCAACCAATACGTTAAAGCCTTTATCATTAACAACAGACTGTTCGGCAAACATTGGCTTTAGAGTCGACAGCTTTTTAAAAGTTGCTGTCTCTAATGTTTTTCCAGTGGTCCATGCCTTTGTAATTTCCTCATCCAGTTTGGTTTGAGCCTGACTTGCATTTGTGCAGATGGTCCAGGAAAGGAGAAGCAGCGAGAGACATTTAATCAGTGACATGATATTAATTTTTTAACTTTTTAATCAAAAAGGGAGAGCTGGTCATCGAGAAGGCGAAAACTTTTACGGTGATAAAGGCAAGGTCCGGCTACCCTTATGGCTTCACGATGTTCACGTGTCGGATAACCCTTATTGTGATCCCAGCGGTATACAGGGTAATCCAGATGGATTTTCAGCATATAATCATCACGGTGTGTTTTTGCCAATACAGATGCTGCTGCAATACTCATAAACCTTCCGTCACCCCGAACTTCGCAACTATGGGCAATTCCAGGATAAGGATTAAACCGGGGTCCATCAATCAGAAGGAATTCAGGATAGAATTTCAGTGCTGAAAGGGCACGGTGCATGGCCAGGAAACTGGCATTCAGAATATTTATTTCATCGATTTCTTCCGGGTCAACGCTTGCCACTGCCCAGGCGAGGGCGGATTTCTCGATCACCGGTCGCAGAATTTCGCGCTGACGCAGGCTCAGCTGTTTCGAATCGTTTAATTGTGGGTGATAAAACCCTTCGGGCAAAATAACCGCGGCTGCAAATACAGGTCCTGCCAAACAACCGCGGCCAGCTTCATCGCAGCCGGCTTCAATACGGTAAGGTTCTTTAAAGGGTAATAGGTTAATAGGATTGATTAATCCCCGAGAGCGGGCTTCAGGTGAGGTGCCTTTTTTTCCACTTTCATGCATTGTGCAATATAGCAAGGAATGAGGCTTAATACAAGAGCCGAAGGGAACAAGATTGAGGCAAGCAGGAAGGCATTCATATCTCTCAGAGAATAGCTGATAAAGAACAGAGAGGCGTTCATTGCGATAATCGTGAGCGAAGCCTGTAAATGAGTAAATCCTATTTTTAAAAAAACGTGATGCAGATGGGTCCTGTCGGCATGGAAAGGTGATTGCCCTCGAAAAATTCGTAAAGCAAATACCCTAAGTGTATCCATCATCGGCAGTATCATTACGCTCATCACCACAGTTGGAAAGGCTCTCATATAATGCGGGTTAGCAGGAGCTAACTCGCAGCAGAGAATTTTAATAGACATCACCGAGAAAAGCAGGCCGATCAATAAAGAGCCGGAATCACCCATGAATAATTTGTTTTTTTTCCCGAAGACATTGAATCCGTAAAAAGCTATCAGTCCACCTGCCAAAGCAAATGCCATAATCGCATAGTTAAATGATCCGAGCTGAATGAGCCATACACCAAAAACCAGAGAGATAAAAATCCCCATACCGCTGGCAAGTCCGTCTATGCCATCAAGAAGATTAAAAGCATTTATCAGGAATAAAAACACAAAGACACTGAATACAATACCAACCCATGGTGCCAGTTCTCCGATACCCAACATGCCATGAAAAGTGGTTATCCGAACATCGGCCAGAATAATAACCAGGAGAGCAGCTATGGCTTCAGCAGTAATTTTACGTTTCCAACTCAGGCTAACCAAGTCGTCCTTTAACCCTATAAAGAAGATGATCAGTACCGCCGAGAAAATGTATCGGAAATCTCCCAGGGAGTCCTGATCCATAAAAAGACATGAGCCCAGCATGGTAGCAGAAAAAATGGCCACACCCCCAAGAGCGGGGACTTCACCTTTGTGGCTGGTACGGCCGTTTGGAACCGCAACTAGTTTCTTGGCCTGGGATACCCTTACAATAGGCGGTATGGTAATGAAGGAAACAATAAATCCTGCAAGCAAGCTAAAACCCATTGGGTAGTATTCTTCTGGAAAAGACATCAGGTTAGGTTAAATCCTGTTTTTATTAACAAGATTAATTCAATAATGTTTTGAAGTTACTGTGCAATTCTGCGAAAAAAAAGCAGATTGAGTATCTTACTAACTTATGAGTCTATCCTGTGACTTTTTTCAGGTGAACAGCTAAACTACATCTTCTGATCGAGGCCTTTTCCGGTTTCGATATGTTCAAAGTTTGGAATAAGTCTCGAAAGGACTTTTACAATTTCAGGTTTGGAAATGCCTGGTTTACTTAAGGTTTGTTCAAGTAGACTTATTAATTGCCTGATTTCCTGTATGGTGCGTCGAGGAGCATTTTTTATAACACCAAGCGATTCGTACATATTCAAATCAACATCTTCACCTTCGGTACTGAATTCTTCATACGATTTCTCTCCGCTGGTATCTGATTTAAAGAAGTAAACTGGATAGGGTGTGAGGTGACTGGTGACAGGTCCCATATCGCGGTTTTTATTAAAAGCACGTGCTTCTTCTTCTGAGGCGCAAACCACCGGTTCGAACCCCTGATCTTGCAGAAATGCGACAGCGATATCAGAAAAAGTCATCATGCTTTCTTCAGCCAGCTTGGGGAAGAAAATCTCACCGGATTGTCCCAGAATGCAGGCCATCAAACAGATCTCACCAGATTCTCCGGGTGATACAAAAAAACGTTTTACATCGGATGGCGCCGATAAAGGTTGTTGTTTCATCATCCGGAACAGAAACCCATCCGGCAGACTGCCCTGCGAGAAAGCAACATTGGCAAAGCGGGCTGTGGTGATAGGGAAACTGCGTGAATAGGCCATAATCACTTCTTCCATGATTTTCTTGCTGGCGCCCATGATATTAACCGGATTTGCAGCCTTGTCGGTACTGACACAGAAAAAATGGTGAGGAGGTGAGGAGGTGAGGAGGTTAAGTAGTTTTTCAGCCTTGATAACGTTATTCTCCAAAAGCGCGGTGATAGAGTATTCATCTTTTTCAGAACGTACATGCTTATGTGCGGCAAAATTCGCAACTATCTCAAAAGGCCCTTCATTTCGAAGAATAAGTTCAAATACCTGATCTCCGAAATTTACGGGATAGGTCTTATAAACATCCGGTACCTTCACACCGAAACTACTCCGCAAATCGCGCGTCAGCTCAGTAAGCCCGTTTTCGCTGATGTCAACTACGATCAGCTTAGCGGGTTCGTAACGTAATAATGCTTTGATATAAGATGAACCGATGGTTCCGGCTCCGCCAATCACCAGGGCCGACTTGCCTTTTATTTCACGAACCATGGTTTCATGATTCTTAAGCAGATCAGGTGCAAAGAGGCTTTGCTCACGGTGGGTAATGTTCTTGGATATGAAAGCACTGATATCGAAAATCATAATGGTAAGGTGTAAAGGTGATAGGGTGATAAAGATATAGCGTTTCGTTCAGAAACATTATATTGGTAACAAATTCTCCTTTGGAAGTGATCAGATTAAATTGATTTTATAGAAATTTAGACCAAAATTAAAACCATGACAAACTCTTTAAAAGGTACCCAAACAGAACAAAACCTCCTCAAATCATTTGCAGGAGAATCGCAGGCAAGGAATAGATATGAGTTTTTCGCCAGCGTTGCTAAAAAAGAAGGTTTTGAGCAGATCGCTGCCATCTTTATGGAAACATCGAACCAGGAGAAGGAGCATGCCAAACGTTTCTTTAAATTTCTCGAAGGCGGTATGACCGAAATTACTGCCACTTATCCGGCAGGAATCATTGGAACAACGATGGAAAACCTGAAAGCTGCCGCTGAAGGTGAACATGAAGAGTGGGCTGAAATATATCCTCATTTCTCAGAGGTGGCCAAAGAAGAAGGATTTCCGGAAATTGCCGTTGCTTTTAAAATGATTTCAAAGGTTGAAGCAGAGCATGAACGCAGATATCTGAAATTGCTGCAAAATTTATCGGAAGACAAAGTTTTTGTTAAGGATGGAAAAGTTTGGTGGAAATGCCTGAATTGCGGATATGTATATGAATCCGTGAAAGCATTGGAAAATTGTCCGGCTTGTCTGCATCCAAAAGCCTATATGCAGGTCAGGGAAGAAAACTATTAATCTGTGAATTTCCGTCTCTTCGTTTCAGGTCTGCTCGCTATTGTCTTGTCATTGCAGCTTCAGGCCCAGTCTGGCAGTCAGATTGCGATATCCACCGACTGGAATAAATTACCCTATGACAGGTTGATAAAGCCAGCTGGCAGCCTTATTATCCTGGGCGATTCAACCAGGGAATATCATGCCATGGATTGTTCACTTTCGGCTGACAATCAGTGGCTGGCTGTTGAAGAACGATACAGCATTGCCCTTATCAATACTGCGAACAATAAAGTTCAATACAGCCTTCGTCTTGACAGTATTCCGGGACTTACCAGTGCCATGTCAACCTATTCCGGCATCTGCTGGTATAAAAAGAATAATGTTGATTATGTGCTTTTTAGCGCATCCAAGACTTCCTCAGTTTCGTTTGTTGTCGTCCTGAAATGGGATGGATTAAAAGCAACTGTTGCCAAGGTATTTAAATACAAACCGGTAAGCCCCGCCTCCCTTGCTCTTCCTAATGAGCTGTTGGTACTGCACCAGGGGCAGCGAGATTACTTATACGTCGTACTCAACGGGAATAATCAACTCCTTAAACAGGATTTGTGGACTGGCGACACGGTGTGGATCAGCAAGACCGGTATAGCACCCTATGGAATTGCTTGTGCTCATAACAAGCTCTATGTCACCAATTGGGCTGGAGGCGTACCTGATGCTGCAGACTCAAATGTTGCTGGAGTTCCATGGGGTTTGGCCAGGGTAGATCCGGCCAATTCAGCCACCCGCGAAGGCAGCGTGAGCATTTACGATATAGTTTCCGGAACCCTGATCAAAGAATTGCCTGTTAGTCTTCATCCGAATAAAATTGTGACAAGTCCGGATGAAAACTTTGCTTACCTGACGAATTCGAACAGCGACAGGGTGAGTGTGATTAATACCGGAACGGATGAAATCTCTGAAACCATATCCCTCACTTTGGATAAAGCAAGGAATCCTTTTTCAGGGGATACGCCTAATAGTCTGATGATTACTCCGGATGGCAGAACTTTATTTGTTGCTAACGGCATGGATAACGCGCTGGCAATAATTAGACTGGGCGAAAAAGCATGTGCAAAGGGTTCCGGTAAAGCCAGTTCCATTCAGGGATTCATTCCCACGGCTGCTTTTCCCTCGTCAATATGCCTTTCATCAAAGACTAATATTTTGTATGTGACTAATCTTGAATCATTTGGCGCGAACAGGCCTTTCGGATATAGCAGCAATCATGAGCCGGTATTTAATTCTCATCACATGCTGGCATCAGTATCCGTTATCCCGGTTCCTGGAAAAAAGCAATTGTCGGGTTATACAAAAACGGTGATCGCGGGCAACCAGATTGAACGCCTTAAATCAACAAGATTACCGGCACGTAAGGGTGTGATGCCCAAACCAGTACCTGACCGTATCGGGGAACCATCAGTTTTTAAGCATGTCCTATATATAATAAAGGAAAACCGGACCTACGATCAGGTTTTGGGTGATGTGGCAAAAGGAAATGGTAAAAGCTCCCTGTGCGTTTTCGGGGAAAAAGTGACACCCAATATCCACCGGTTGGTTGATCAATATCAGTTAATGGACAATTTTTTTGTGTCAGGTAAATGCTCTGCCGAAGGGCATAGCTGGGTTGATGCATCAATTGTAACCGATTATGTTGAGAAAAATGTGAGAGCATGGTTCCGCAGCTATCCTCATACCCTGGCTGATGCCCTTGTCTACCCTTCAACTGGCTTTATCTGGGACAATGCACGCGACCATGGCAAGAGTGTGAGAATCTATGGCGAAGCAGCAACTCCATCCTTTAACAACAACTTAAAATGGAGTGATATTTATACCGGATTCCTGGCCGGGCAACCTTTTGAATTTAGAAATGAAACAACTTTAAGCACTGTACAAAAGCTCCTGTCGCCAGGATATCCCGGTTACGATGGGCATAAAATACCTGACGTTTTGCGGGCCAAGACCTTTATTGACGAATTGGCAAAATACGAAGCATTGCCTGGGGATTCATTGCCCCAATTAATGGTCATGGCTTTGCCTAATGATCATACCGCAGGCACAAGTCCCGGTTTTCCGACTCCCCGGGCCATGGTTGCCGACAATGACCTTGCTCTTGGCCGGATTATCGAAGCTTTATCGCACAGCAAGTTCTGGAAAAATACAGTAGTTTTTGTAGTGGAGGACGACTCGCAGGACGGATGGGATCATGTTTCAGCCTATCGGACAGTTGCCATGGTAATAAGTCCCTATTCCAAGTTGACCAACACTGTTCATTCGCCTTACAATCAACCGTCTATGGTTCGAACCATTGAACAGATCCTTGGATTGCATCCCATGAATATTCAGGATGCCATTGCACTTCCAATGACGGATTGTTTTCAGGCAGTTGCCGATTTTACACCTTTTCATTCGGTTGAAAATACAACACCCCTTGACGAAATGAACAAACCACTGACTGCCCTGACAGGAAAATCCCTGCATTATGCCAGATTAAGCCTGGATCCGCAGTTCGATGGAATTGATACAGGGAATGATGAGTTATTCAATCATATTATCTGGTTTGCCACGATGGGAGAAGTAGCTTATCCTGCCAGGTATTCGAATGCTGAGGGTGATTGAATACCGAAAGTGCTTTTAACCTGGCTACCTTATTTATCCGGGTAAACCTGTATTGCCTTTAGAACGGTATCAATCGATAGCCAAACCTTCTTTGCCGTTCGATCCCAACTGAAAAGTGCGCTCCGCTCTATTCCGGCGTTGATCAGTTTATTACGCAGATCGGAATCTTTAGCCAGACGTTCCATTCCGGCAGCGATTTCTCCGACCGACCCGGGATTGGCATATAGGGCAGCTTTACCACCAACTTCGGGCAAGGAGGTAACATTTGAAGTGAGTACCGGGATTCCTGCTGCCATAGCTTCTATTACGGGAATTCCAAAGCCTTCATACCAGGGGACAAAAGTCAGGGCAAGCGCGGCACCCATCACCTTATGAAGCTCATCAGGCTCCAACCGCCCGGTGTAAATAATACGATTCGTTGAGTTATCAGACCTGCCTCCTTTCCACATCTTTTCCCCAACAATGACCATCCGGATATCACTGCCGGTTTTTAAAATAAACTGCTGGTATGCCTCAAGCAGGTTGCCGACATTCTTTCTTGGATGCAACGAACCAACATAAAGAAAGTAGGGTTTGCTATCTGTATATTTTGCCCTGATGTTGTGAATTTCTTTTTCGGGAAGGGGCTTATATGCTTCATTTACTCCATTATATACGACCCTTATAATGGGTCGGGCAATGCCATAGGTGTTGATTATATCATTCTGTGAATAAGGCGATACAGTACAGATCCGGAAAGCCTTTCGGGCAAATTTCCGAAAGAAAAAATTGTAATAAGCTCGTACGGTTAGCGGCAAATCTTTTGGCCGATGAGCAAAGCTGATGTCGTGGATCACTGGAATTGAATGAACCTTTGTCCGCAGGGATAGAAATCCATCAGGAGAGAAGAAAACATCAGCCTTATATTTCTTTAGAATACCCGGAATAACAAATTCCAGCCAGTAATACCATAAAAAAGGATGCCGTGTTGGCGGGCCTGCAACCACCGGAGTGATATTATCAGAGAAAAGGAAGGACGGATCGTAAGGCCTGTCGAAAATGAAAATAAACTGGTGTTCAGGATGGTTTATGGTTATTCTTTTGAGAGTTTGATAGGTGAACCAACCGATACCCTCGAGTTTGTTTTTGAGCAGTAACCTGCAATTGACAGCTATAACCATCTGCCAAAGGTAGTGATTAATGAAAAACCGATCGTCAGATTTTCCGATAAGTGACAAGGTTGTCTATCCGGATGGATTCACCGGCCAGAGGATTCAAAATCCTGAGCCGGATTTTATGCTGTCCCGGAGAAAGATCGTATTTCCAGGCCACCTCGAGCCGGCGGGAGAGATAACCTGACGGCATGGAAAATTTTTCGGCTGGCAGGCTGTCAATAGTCATCTCAAGCTGAAAAACATATCCTTCGTTTTTCCCATAATCAGTGTGGGCCGGTTGGCCGGAAAGGATGAACCCAACACCTTCAAAAGGAATTTCACATTGAGTTTCCAGGCTGATACTGATGTTTTTTCGTTCCACGGGAGCCAGGCCAGGAAAGTTAACTTCATATTTTACCGGTTTTACCGGCTGGTCAGGCAGCTGAATCTTGTCGCCTTCAACCTTACCGCCATTACGTCCTATCATTTCCAGTGCCTGATTGTATCCGGTAACATATACCTTGGTTAAAGAGAGATCTGTGTACGAGAATGGTTTGTTCTCGACCGGTTTCAGAGCACAGGTCCAGACTGCAGGAATTTTCGAATACCCCAGCATTGCACCGAGAATACCTCCCGCACTGGCCGGATTACAATCTGAATCCTGACCGCAGCGTGTCGCAATATCAAGCGTTTTTGCAAAATCCCCTTTCCCAAATAACAGTCCGATAGCCACATAAGCTGAATTTACTTTTGCATCAATATTGAAAGGCCGAAAAACCCCTTCAGGGCAACCAACATCAGATGCCCAGTTGCGTTCAACAACAAACCAGGCGGACTTCCAATCGTGCGGGTTCTTATGATAAGCGTCGATGACATCCTTGATGCATTTGTAAAAAAGAGACTCAACAGGAATGGCTTTCAATCCTTCCTCCACGATAAACTCCATATCATTCGAAACGAAGGCAAGACTATACATGGTAGCCATGTATACCCCTCCATACCAGCCATCTCCGTAATTCATAATATGGCCAACACGATCACAGATTTCAGCTGCACTAACCGGCATACCGGGGGACATTAGTCCTGCAAAGTCAGCTTCTATCTCAAAATCAATGTCTTCAGCGTGCGGATTATTTTTCCATTGTCCTGACGCCGGTGGCATGAGGCCATTCAAAATATTATATCGGGCAGCCTGATTGGCATGCCAAAGGGGATAGGGTGCATTCGCAAAAGCCCGGGCATGGCTCATGGCGGGAGCATCGATCCCCTCTTTGGCCATGACACCCATAAAAGTCAGATCCATGTATACATCATCATATAATCCGGGTGAATTGTTAAAATACCAGGCTACCCGGGTACTGTCCCAGGCAATCGGCTGCTCATCGCGGATCAAGGTTCCAGGGTGACTGAACTCGGTGGGGCCGCCATAAGTGCATCCAATAACCTGGCCGGCCCATCCTCCTTTAATCTTGTCCTGCAGGTCTTTTTTACTGATGATGCTTTTGCTCATCAAACTACCAGGTAAAATTGATAGGATTGCGATTAGATACAATGGTCTCATGTTGACAGATTTAGGGTTATACCTGATATTTCCACAACTTTTTCAACACCTAAATTTACTACATTTGGAACCAATAAAAGCCGGGTATTCCCGGATGGACTGTTAAGACGGAGAACATTGAAGAGAAAATTCATCACGAATCTTGTCCTGATTATACTCTTGAACTTACTGATCAAGCCGTTATGGATATTCGGTATTGATCGGCACGTTCAAAACCTGTTTGAGGCAGAATACGGATTGTATAATATTCTATTCAATTTGTCATTCATTCTGAGTATCCTTTTTGATTTAGGTCTGACCAATTATAATAACCGTCATATTTCTCAGAATCACCATCTTCTGCAAAAATATTTTTCCAGCATTGTCATTTTAAAGTTCATCCTGGCACTGCTTTACGGATTGACTGCATACGGCATTGCCCTGATTTTAGGCTATTCGAGCAAGAATATGATGCTCCTGTTTTTCCTTGTTTTCGGCCAGATGCTGGTTTCATTTACTTTATATCTCAGGTCAAACATTGCCGGAATGCAGATGCACACAGCAAATTCGGTTATCTCGGTACTCGACCGGGCTTTGATGATCGGGTTTTGCGCTATTCTTATCTGGGGGAAGATCAGTGGAATCACCTTTAGTATAGCATGGTTCATTTATGCGCAGACTGCAGCATATCTTGTTACTGCGGTTATATGTTTTCTCATCGTTGCCTGGAAATCCAAATTTCCAAAATTGCGTTACGATCATAAGTTTTTCCTGGTGGTGATAAGGCAATCATGGCCTTACGCATTGCTGGCCATACTCATGGTCGCTTATACCCGGGTAGATGTTATTATGCTTGGCAACATGATCAAACCTCAGGATTTCGGACACAAAGCAGTGAGTATCTATGCCAACGGGTTCCGCCTTTTTGATGCCACCTACCAGTTTGCACTTCTTTTTGCCGTGCTGTTGCTGCCGATGTTCAGTAAAATGATCAAGGAAAAGAGTGACATACACGGACTTACGCTGTTAAGTTCCCTTTTATTGTTTGTCCCAACAATCGCTTTGGCTATTGGTTCACAGGTATATCGGGTTGATATCATGGATTTGCTTTATGATAAGAACGTTGGTGAATCATCGCAGTTCTTCGGAATTTTAATGTTTTCTTTCCTGGGAATGGCTGGAACGATTATTTACGGAACCTTGCTGACGGCCAACGGGAGCCTGAAAATTTTGAATATTACTTCGGCTATCGCATTGGCAGTAAATATTTTACTCAATTATTTATTGATACCAAAATATCAGGCCTTCGGTGCCGCCATTGCCTGTTTGGCAACTCAGGGATTTGCAGGATTCTCTCAATATGTTGTTGCAGCGGTAAAATTTAAATTCGGATTAGATAAGGGGTTGATAGTAAGATTAATAGTATATATCGCAGGAGTAATTCTACTTGCCTTGGGTGCACATCATCTGGAAGTTACCTGGTGGATCAGTTTCATCGGAATGCTGGCAGTGGCAATGATCCTGGCCATGGTATTGAAGCTGATTAATCTGGGTGCGATGGTACGCCTGATTTTTTCAACGGAACCTTAAGCCTAAACCGTTTTCAAAGTATGGTAAACAGACGAAACTTCATCAAATCGACCGGTTTGGCCGGGGGAGCTATTTTAGCCGGCGGAACCACCGGGTTTTCCCGATCCATATCAGGTCTTGCCTATGAATCCAAACGTCCTCCAGTTGGCCAGAGGAAGTTTGTTTCAGAGGCCGTTGAGGCAACGATCAGAGATATTTCGGCTTCAATTAAGGACCCTGAAATGGGGTGGCTTTTTGCAAACTGCTTCCCAAATACACTGGATACCACGGTTACCTACTCCGAAAAGGATGGTAAACCCGATACATTTGTTATTACGGGTGATATCCACGCCATGTGGCTGCGCGACTCGTCGGCTCAGGTGTGGCCTTATCTGCCGCTTGCCTCCAAAGATGCGAAACTTAAGAAGTTGCTTGCCGGTGTGATTCATCGCCAGAGTAAATGCATCCTTATCGATCCTTATGCAAATGCCTTTAATGATGGTCCGGCTGAGAGCCCCTGGAAAGGTGATCTGACTGATATGAAACCGGAGCTTCATGAACGGAAATGGGAGGTTGATTCTTTATGTTACCCCATCCGCCTGGCTTATGGATTCTGGAAATCAACAGGGGAGACTACTGCGTTCGATAGCGATTGGGAAAAGGCAATGGGTTTGGTACTGCAGACATTCAGGGTTCAACAACGTAAGAAGGATCGCGGACCCTATAAATTTCAGCGTGTTACGGGTTGGCAGACAGATACAGTGGCAGGTGGAGGATATGGAAATCCAATACGTCCGGTGGGTATGATCTGCTCCATTTTCCGTCCATCGGATGACGCTACCATCTATCCTTTTCTGATTCCGTCGAACCTGTTTGCCGTGACCAGTCTGCGCCAATTGGCCGAGCTGCTGGTCAAGGTCCGGGGAAATGCACCGATGGCGAAAGATGCAGGCGATCTGGCCGACGAAGTTGAGAAGGCTATTCATGAATATGCAATTTCTGAACATCTGAATTTTGGGAAGATGTTTGCTTTCGAGGTCGATGGCTTTGGTAACAGTCTTTATATGGATGATGCCAATGTGCCGAGCCTTTTATCGATCCCCTATCTTACCGGGTTGAATCCTTCAGATGAGAACTACAGAAATACCCGAAAATTTCTCCTGAGCGCATCAAATCCCTATTACTATAAAGGTAAGTCTGCCGAGGGGCAGGGAGGTCCGCATTCAGGAATTGATATGATCTGGCCACTGGGAATCACTATGCGTGCGCTAACATCGAAAGATCCTGAAGAGATCAGGTTCTGCCTGAATACACTGAAATCTACTCATGCAGGAACCGGATTCATGCATGAATCGTTTCATAAAGATGACGCATCTAATTTTACCCGAAAATGGTTTGCCTGGGCAAATACATTATTTGGAGAGTTGATCATGAAAGTTCATGTCGAGCAACCGGGACTTTTGTAATGTGTTAATGTGCCAATGAAAAAACAAAACAAACAAAATACCTAAGCTATGAAACAAAAAGTAACTGTGGGCATCGATATAGGTGGAACCAATACCAAAATTGGAGTAGTGAATGCGGATGGAAAAATTCTGGCCAACAGCAGGATTACCACCACTGATTATCCAAAAATCGCAGCATTTGTTGCTGCTTTGGATGCTGAGATCCGGAGACTTCTGGAAAAATCGGGAGAGGTTGAATTGGCAGCGATAGGAATTGGCGCCCCCAACGGTAATTACCTCAAGGGAACAATAGAGCAGGCGCCAAACCTGGCGTGGAAAGGTGTTGTTCCGCTTTGTGATATGCTCAGGAAATTTTTTCCGATACCGGTGGTTCTGACTAATGATGCAAATGCGGCAGCCCTTGGTGAAATGATTTACGGAGGTGCCAAAGGAATGAAAAACTTCATCATCCTGACCTTAGGGACAGGTTTGGGCAGCGGTATAGTGTTTAATGGTGAGCTTGTTTACGGAAAAACCGGGTTTGCCGGGGAAATGGGTCATCTGACCATGGAGCCATTCGGCCGCGAATGCGGTTGCGGGCGCGAAGGTTGTCTGGAGACTTATGTTTCAGCAACCGGCATAGTGAAAACCGTTCAGGAACTGTTTGCCGAGAGACGTGATCCCAGCCCGCTTCGAAAAATCCCGTTCGATAGTCTGACTTCTAAAATGATCGCCGAAGCTGCCGATAAAGGGGACCAGATTGCTCTGGCCGCTTTTGAGCAGACAGCTGAGATGCTGGGCACTGCAATTAACAATGCGGCAGCATTTTGCAGTCCTGAAGCAATATTCCTTTTTGGCGGACTTGCACAATCAGGGGATCTGCTTCTCGATCCGCTGAACCGCTTTGTTGACGAGAACATCATGGGGTATTACCGAAAATCATTTAAGATCATTCCTTCCTGCCTGAGCGAAGCCGATGCCGCTATTTTGGGTGCGAGCGCGCTCGCTGTTAAAGCAATAAGTTAGCGATTTTTTAATTAGCACATTAGCACATCAGCACATTAACACATTCTCTTATAATGAAATCCATTCTGGTTCCATATTTAATCTTGTCGTCCCTGATTCCGGAAATGACGGAAGTTTCAAAAGCTTTGGATAAGCTTGGCGAGGGTAATACCATCGACTGTGTAAACTGGCCGGGATATGACTATCAGCCTAAAGTCAGGTTCAATATCGGTTATGGCGAAAAAGAGATTTATATTAAGTATTATGTTCATGAGCAATATGTTATGGCTCAAAAAGGAAAATCCAACCAATCGGTATGTGAAGATTCCTGCGTAGAGTTTTTTGTATCGCCTGATTCAGATGGTATCTATTATAATTTCGAATTCAACCCAATCGGCACCTGTCTGGAAGGCAAGGGAACAGGCCGGGCCGACAGCAAACCGGTGGATCCGGAATACATCAGCAAAATTCGTCGGCTGGGAACGATGGGAAGTACACCTTTTGATGAGAAAACCGGAGAACAGTATTGGGAATTAACTATTGCCATCCCACTTGAATCTTTCGCTGGCAAGGATATTAAGTCATTGCCCGGAAAGATATTCAAGGCAAATTTTTACAAGTGTGGAGATAAGCTTACCCGGCCGCATTACCTGACCTGGAATCCGGTTGGAACGCCCAATCCGGATTATCACCGGCCGGAGTACTTCGGAACGCTTCGCTTCGCTGCGCGCTAAAAGGTCGCTGCGCTCCTAAGAGGTTCGCCTGCGGCTCACTAATAGGTTCGCTTCGCTCACTAATTATGCTCGGCTACGCCTCGCTAATTGTTTCACAATCCTTATCTTTGGCGCTTTGTTAAATTCTTTATTTAGTGAGCCGAAGGCGAACCATTTAGGAGCGAAGCGACAATTAGCGAACGCAGTGAGCATATTTAGCGCGAAGGGACATCAAAGGAAAAAGTGTCAAATAATAACGAATTACGATTAAAGCATGAAGGGTAATTGTGTAATAGGCCAATCCGGCGGACCAACATCGGTGATCAATTCCAGTTTATCAGGAGTTGCGAAAGCCATCAGAAAATCAGAAAGTTTTGGCACGCTTTACGGCATGCGATATGGTATTGAGGGATTCATGAATGAATGGCTCATCAACATTAGCGAACAGCCGAAGGAGCTGATCAAAGGCTTGCGTTATACCCCAGGATCGGCGTTGGGATCTTCGCGACATAAGCTGAAAGAGGAGGATTTCCCGAAAATCATGGAGGTGCTGAAAAAATATGATATCAGGTACTTCTTCCTCATCGGGGGAAATGATACCATGGATACCATCAACCGTGTGGAGACACACTGCCGAAAGGAAGGTTATGAACTAACCGGCATCGGCATTCCGAAGACTGTTGATAATGACCTGTTCGGAACAGATCATACTCCCGGATTTCCATCGGCAGCCCGAAGCAATATCCTCAATGTGATGCAGGCAGGTGTTTTGGCCAGGGATATGAAAAAAGTTGATCAGTTTGTTGTTTATCAGACTATTGGCCGTGATGCAGGATGGTTGGGAGCAGCAACGGCAGCAGGCAAGTTACATGAAGATGATGCCCCGCACTTGATTTACTGTCCGGAATTTACTTTCGATCGTGATAAGTTTCTGGCAGATGTGGACGGAGCTTACAAGAAATACGGTTATGTTTCGGTCGTATGCGGAGAGGGATTAAAGTATGCTGATGGTACACCAGTCAGCGCTTCACAGACGAAGGATAAATTCAATAACACCGAGTTTGGAGCAATGGGTGGGGCAAGCGTTGGACTTAACCTGCACCAGATGATCAGCAAGGAGTTTGGTTTTCGTGGTGAGTTTCAGATCACGGAATCTCTGATTATGTCGGATTTTGCACGCTCGGTTGAGCTGGACCAGCTCGAAGCTTATGCTGCCGGACAGGAAGCCGTACGTCTTGCTCTTGAAGGTGAAACCGGAAACATGGTTACCATCGAAAGATTGTCGAATGATCCATACGAAAGCACCTTTGGTAAGATCCCGCTGCATGAGGTTGCAGTGAAGGCAAAACCAATGCCACGCGAGTATTTTAATGAAGCCGGGAATTTTGTGAGCCCCGCCTTTTTGGATTATATTCGCCCCCTGATTGGAGATTTGCCTGATTTTGTAAAATTTAAATAATGCGAAAATTTAATAATGTCGTTGTTTCGGTGCATGCGCATCCGGATGATACAGAAGCCTGGTGTGCCGGCACATTGAAGCTGCTCAAAGATCATGGTTACAAAATCGTGATTGTTACCCTTACCGCTGGCGGTATGGGAGGAATTGGTTCCACCGAGGATAAAACTATTGCTATTCGCCGCGAAGAGGCCCGTAAGGCCGCTGCTGTTCTTGATGCCGTATATATCTGCTTAGGCGGTCGCGATGGATACCTTTTTGATACCGTTGATTTCCGGTTGGATGTGACCCGAATTATTCGGGAATACAAAGCCGGAATTGTTATGACTCACCTTCCGATGGATTACCATACCGATCATCGTACTACCTGCAATATTGTTGAAGCAGCGGCTATGGTAGCCACACTGCCGAATGTTCCGGTACCGGAAGCGCCACTCGATATTACTCCACTCCTATATCATACCGCTCCGTTGACTCTCACTGATCCTATCGGGGCACCCATTGCGAAACCGCATTTCATGGTGGATGTTACTTCGGTAATGGATACCAAGCAGGAGATGTTGCAACATCATGAATCACAGAAAGATCTGATGAAGGTGATGCACAAGATGGATGACTTTTTCGGGGTTGTTTATCAAGGTAATAAAGATTATGGCACGATGGTCGGCGTGGATTATGCCGAAGTATTCTGGCAGCATCTTGGAGGCGGGTTCCAGAAAGACCCGGTACTGCAGGAGGAGCTCAGCCGGTTTGTTAAATATTTGTAATGACTATGCTCACTTCGTTCGCTAACTATGCTCGCTGCGCTCACCAATTATGCGCTTCGCGCTAATTAATAATTAGTGAGTGCAGCGAACATAATTTAGAAATCAGACCCAAGAAAATAAATTCAATTATGAACCTAACCAACCCAAAGTACGCTAAATACGCCCTGGTTCGCGAGATGCTCGAAACCACTGAGGTGGCAAGGAAATTCGACCCTGCAGTAGCTGCGCCATTTGCTGAAATGGCTAAAGCAAAAAAAGGCCTTTTCCTGACAGGTGAAGGCAGCAGCCGGATTTTTCCTGCTAAAAGAGCTATGTACGATAACATGAAATGGGGCGGACCATTATCGATTTTCACCGAAGGCTCCACACAGGCTATCGAATATAAGCTCGCTGATTTTGCCGTTTTCGGCGCATCCAACTCTGGTCAGACAAAAGAGGTGATCCGCCTGTTCATGAAATTGCAGGAGGAGAAACACGATGCATTATTTGGATTAACCGCTAATAACGGAACCCGGCTTGCCAGCCTGACTCATCATTCTCATGTATTGAATTGCGGCAAGGAAGATGCTGTTGCAGCAACTAAATCGGTCATTGAGCAGGGACTTTTTTATGATGCAGTTATCCGGCAGATGCTTGGTAAATGCAACTGCGGTTTCAGTGAATTACCTGAACATATCGAAAAAGCGCTCACACTTGAAATTGACCCGGAAATAGTTCAATCGGCCAAAAATGCTGATATGATATATTTCGCCGGACGCAATAATGGGGTAGTGGAAGAATTAACTCTGAAAACCAACGAAATCACCAGGAAGAAATCAGATTTTCTCGAGGGAACTTACGCAGTTCATGGAATCGAGGAAGTAATGGATAAAAATGAGGTGGTTATCATTGTGGAGCCATTTGTCAGCGAAGAAGAAAAATTTATGGAATGCCTGGTCAAAGGTGTCGGCATGAAGGTCATCGCCATATCCTCACACCAAACGTCATTCCCGACTATTATCATACCCGATGGAGGCAGAATGTCGTCGTACGTAGAACTTGCTGCTGGTTGGAACCTATTGGTTGATATCGGTTTAGCTTTAGGCATCGACCTTGATAAGCCAGTTCGCGCTCGCAAGATCGGCAACGAATTTATTATATAGAGTTCAGGATCAACGCCAGCAGGACGATCGTCAGGAATACATTGGTCAGGATAAATACCAGCCTCATCATTTTGTCTGAGGTGGACCGGAAAAGAATCCGGTAGAAGAATCCAATAAAAACCAGGTTTAGCGCAGCGATGGAAATGAACAGCCATGCCTGCAGATGTATTCCGAATAATGGTGCCATCAGTAGGAATATCAGTGAAACGGACATCCACCAAAATACAAGGCGCTTGATCTGATGATCATCGAGCCTGCGCTTTAGAGTCGCAAATCCGGCTAATTCATATTCTTTTCCATACCTGATGATCAGCAACCAGAAATGGGGCATCTGCCAGAGAAACATGAGAGTTGCTACAAAAAGGATTTCAGGTTGTGCAAGCGATCCCCCGGCTGCTGTCCAGCCGATCATTGGAGGTATGGCGCCGACCAAACCTCCAGGGAGAACAGCAAAAGAACTCTTAGGTTTCAGCACGGTGTATAAGCCATTATAAAGAATTACGGTAAGCAGGCCAAGCATGACGGAAACAATACTCGTTTCCAATAAGATCAGCGATCCGCCGGCGCAAAATCCGATAGCAATAATCAGGGCGGAATACGGAGAGATTTTTCCCGAAGGGACAGGTCGATGCCGCGTGCGGTCCATCAAGGCATCACGCTTCCATTCCTGAACCTGATTAAGCGCGGCTGATCCGCCAGAAAGGCAAAAAACTCCGGCAATCAAATAGATAATATTGGAGTTATCGTGTCCGGGAAATAAATAGTATCCGGCTGCAGCCGAGAGAGTGACCGCGAGGGAAAGCTTATATTTTATCAGTTTAAGTACAGACGACAGAAATCCCATCGGA
This sequence comes from uncultured Bacteroidota bacterium, assembly GCA_903851365.1. Taxonomy (GTDB): domain Bacteria; phylum Bacteroidota; class Bacteroidia; order Bacteroidales; family UBA12481; genus UBA12481. Next base: position 90,550 of record CAINOB010000059.1, on the reverse strand, counting down.
ATTATTTACCGGACAGAGTTTTAAGATAATCAGTGATTTGGACAATCTGTGCGTCGGTGAGTTTGTCGCGGTACGACTGCATCAGTCCTTTATTGAATCCTTTGACAACATCCTTGCCGGGATCGATAATGGAAGTAGCAATGTAAGCATCATCAACAACCTTCTCAACTTCCTTGCCATCAGTGACGACGATATGTTTTTTACCATATACGCCCTGAAAGGATGGGCCGACGAGTTTTGCGCCATCGAGCGAATGGCAGGCTATGCAGCCACTGTTTTTAATGAGTACCAGTCCTTCCGGGTCCGGAATATTACCAGTTACCGGCAGGGAATCCAGCCAGTGCACGAATACGGAATTCTCGACCACCCTGGCTTTGGTATTCATGCCCGAATGCTGCAGTCCGCAATAGCTGGTGCAAAAGATATCGTAATCGCCCTTGTATTTGGGGATAAACCACAAGTAGTTTTTATATCCGGGGATAACATCCTCCTTAACGCGAAATGCAGGGATGAAAAATCCATGATTGACATCCACAGAATGGAGGTCCATCCTGACTGCCTTATTGATTGGAAGGACAAGAATTTTCGATAGTTTCCCATTTCCATAATCGAATGACCACTGCCACATACGTCCAATAGCCGTGACTTTCATGGCGTCAGCCGGAACTTTCCGCATGGGGGCATAACCTTTCCAGCCGTAAAAAAATATCACCATAACCAGTATTAGGGGGATCACTGTCCAGATTATTTCCAGAGTAACACTTCCGGTAAATTGCCGCGCAGGTATATTCTTTTTGCGGCTATACTTGAATAGCGTCCAGATCATGAACGTGGTAATTCCGACTATAAAGAAAACCGCAATGGCCAGAATCAGAATAAATGTCCGGTCGACACCGGCGGCTAAATTGGATGCACCTTCAAACATGGCTTTGACTTCGTTTTAGCGAAATAAATAATCAAAAAAGAGAAAAATGATAACCAGCGCGTACATTAAAAATACCGCGGCTACCATGATCTTGGTGAATAAGCTCTCGTATTTCAGATGCATGAAATAGGTGAGAACTGTTGTGCCCTTAACCGAGGCAACAAGCAACGCCACGGCCACGGATATCGCACCGAGGTGCAATTCTGCCATACCTACAGACAAGGCGGTCAGGGACAATAAAATTACCAGCACGGCTCCGTGCGACATGTAGGTTGAGATATGATGTTTTTCAGTTGACATAATTCAAGGTATCAGGTTATGAGGTACATCATTGGGAAGAGGAAGATCCAGATGAGATCGACAAGATGCCAGTAAAGGCCGCTGTTTTCAATCAAGGAGAAATTCCCGGAATGAACATGTCCGCTTTTGATTCTGAAGATGGTAACGGTAAGCAGGATCATCCCAACCAGAACATGGAGGGCATGTAAGCCGGTCATCATAAAATAGAGTCCGAAAAACAAGAGCTCACCCTTGGGCAGGTTGGTCAGAACCACCGAACCGGGATACAATCTCAGTTCAAATTTGTGTCCCCATTCAAAATACTTGTTTACCATGAAGATCAAGGCCAGCACAATGGTTACAAGGAGCAAGCGGATAGCGCGGCCCTTGTTGTTGCTTTGGATTGCCGTGATCGACATGGCTACAGTCATACTGCTGATTAGAAGCACTATGGTATTTAATGTGCCGATGAATGTGTTTGTTTCTTCAGCAGCCTTATGGAAATCGGCGGAATATTGCGTCCGAAATACAGCGTACACCAGGAAAAGCCCTCCAAAAAGGAACAGCTCCGTGAAAATGAATATCCACATACCCATTTTCGATCCCTGGTAATCGTGATGCTCAGAAGGTGCTATGTTCTTTATTTCAGCCATATCTATGTTATTAAAAAACTAAAATCATTAAAAAGTCACCTGTCACTTGTCACTCGTCACGACTTTTTCTCACGACGAATTTCCTCTTCGGTTCCAAACCAGTATGGATTGTGCTTGATGACCGGAATCTCATCGAAATTCTCCACCGGAGGAGGCGAGGCGATCTGCCATTCCAGTGTAACACCTTTCCATGGATTGGCGGGTGCAATAGCTCCTCGTTTTTTGTGGTAAATCAAGTTCCAGGCCATTAATATCAGACCTGTTACCAGGATAAACGCGCCTATTCCGGAGAGAAAATGTCCCCACTGGAATTGCGGCAGGTAATCGAAATATCGGCGGGGCATACCTTGAATACCAATGATGAACTGGGGAAAATAGAGCAGGTTAAATCCGACAAAGGTGAATCCCCAGGCAATGTAGGCCCACCTGTCGCTGTACATCCTGCCGAACATTTTAGGATACCAGTAGTGCAATCCCGCGAAGAATGCAAAGCCCATACCCCCGAATATGATATAGTGGAAATGCGCCACCACAAAAGTGGTATCATGCAATTGAACGTTAGTAGCCAGCGCCCCAAGGAACAACCCGGTAAACCCACCGATCATAAAAAGAAAGACAAAGGAGATAGCGTAGAGCAATGGTGGCCGCATTTGAATTGACCCGCCATACATCGTGCTTATCCAGTTGAAAACCTTTATGGCACTGGGAACGGCTACGATAAAAGTAAGGAATGAAAAAAACCATTTCGACCAGTAGCTGATACCGGAGGTAAACATATGATGTCCCCAAACGAAATAGCCGACAAATGCGATAGCCAGACTGGAGATAGCGATAGCGCCGTAGCCGAAAACCGGTTTCTGGCTGAAGGTTGGAAAAATCTCAGTGATCACTCCCATGGCGGGGAGTATCATGATATAAACCGCAGGATGGGAATAAATCCAGAAGAGATGCTGAAACAGAACAGGATCACCCCCAAGCGCAGGGTCGAAGAATCCAATATGCAATACTCTCTCCGCAATAACCATCAGGAGGGTGATTCCAACGATTGGCGTTGCCAGCACCTGAATCCAGGCAGTGGCATAAAGGGCCCACGGGAAAAGCGGCATTTTAAACCAGGTCATGCCGGGCGCCCTCATCCGGTGAATCGTAACGATGAAATTTAGTCCGGTAAGGATACTCGAAAATCCAAGGACAAAAGCTGCTGTCAGCGCCCATATCACATTGGTCGACGATCCTGCGCTATAGGGAACATAAAAGGTCCATCCTGTATCAGGGGCACCGCCTTTTAAAAGCTGTGAAAGAACAGCCAGAATTGCGCCGGTGACATAAAGGTACCATGAAAACAGATTGAGCCGCGGAAAAGCCACATCGCGCGCACCGATCAGCAATGGCAGGGCAAAGTTTCCGAACACTGCTGCCAGACCAGGTATCACGATCATAAAGATCATAATGATCCCATGCACGGTAAAAAAACCATTGTACGTCTGCGCATTCATGAAATCTTGTCCGGGCCTCATCTTTTCGATGGACATGGTTAGTCCGAGAAAAGCGGCGACAAAAAAGAAAATGATGATGCAATACAGGTAAAGCAGGGCGATCCGTTTATGGTCGGTCGAGGTGATCCAACCCAGTATTCCCTTATACTTTCCCTGATATTCCAGATAGCTTACCTGGGGATGTGTTTCGCTGTTACTCATCAGATATTCAATTAGCGGTTTTCTTCTTTTTCTTTAAAATCAAAACCAGAAAAATCACCAGCGCAATCATGATAGTCAGGGTTGCAACTATTCTGGTGATCTGCAAGGTATAGGAGTGGCTCGTATCATTATAAGAAAAACAATACTCCAGAACTTTATTGATTGTTGGTCTGGCAAGTCCTTTCTGGGCCTCAATAACTGCCATTTTCAGATCGAACGGTAAAAAATTTATGCCAAACAGATAGCGGGTAATTTTTCCTTTCGGGCTCAGGATTACCATGGCTGACGGATGGGCGAAATCAAGGCCAGTGGGTTTGAAACGGTATCCCACAGCATCCGTAATCTTTTTGATATTCTCCGGCCATCCGGTCAGGTAATGCCAGGCGGATTGTTGCCCTTCGGGTATTCCCTGAATGTAATTTTTCTTTTTTTCCGCAGCTTTGAGCGGATTGTCCAAAGGATTAAAACTTATCAGAATAACCTGATAATCGGTTCCCAATTTTAAATCCGCTTTAGATATGACATCAGCAATCCCGGCCTGGAAGGGGCCGCAAATACTTGGGCAATCGCAGTAAAAGAATGACAGTGCCGTGGGTTTATCGATGAGCTGCCGCAAGGTGACCGTATCCCCTTTCTCGTTCAGGAATTTCAGGTCGAGCGGGATTGTCTGGCCCAGCTGCTCCTCGATTCCGATCTCCACCTTTGGCAGTTTAGGGAGATCGGTCTGTCCGAAAGCGGTCAGGCCTGCCAGCATCAGAATAAATATCCCAAACCTTTTCATATCAGGCTGCTTCCTTTTCTTTTGTCATTCCAGCAATCATCAGACTGCCACCCATCAGGGAAATATCCTTGAGCAGGGAAATCATTGCAATCATCTTTTTATCTGCATCAAATAACTGCGGGATATGAATCGTGGCGATAAAAAGCAGCAACAATGCAGCGAGGGTAAGAGTGCTGATTTTTATGTATTTCTTGGTCATGATGGAAACACTGGTCAGGATCATGATGACTCCGGTGAGCAGGATCATATAACCGCCGAAAGGAATGAAATCCGTTAGCTCACCCATATAGAAATCCTTCATTATGAAATGATTAATACCGAAGATGGCAAATGGCAACGCGTAAAGGATGCGACCGATTGTGGAGAGTGCGTTCATGATTTAATAATTATTTAGATTCTTGTTTTTTACCGATATAAAAGATCTTTCTAAGCTGGAGCAAGATAAAACCAATAACCGCCAGTACGGTAAGGAGGCCGACAGGGTAAGCAATCAGAAGCCAAACCGGTGCTTTTTCAACAACATTCCACATGGCACGTTTGGTTGTGAGGCTTACCGGATGTACGGGAACGCCGGCTGGGAGCACAGTGTCGGCTTCAACGGCACCAAATTGATCTTCGTCGCTGAAGCGTGCATGCAGGCGAACCCGACCAAGTGAATCACCAGGTAAGCCTTTTGGAATTTTAAACCTGGCCAATCCTTTTACATCTGTGGTATGTGATTCATCAAGAGCCATATGTCCGAAATAACGGATCGCAAATAGTTTGATATCCACTGTAGGTACCGGTACTCTGATGCTATTTTCAATTCCTGTTGCGGCAACCAGAATTACAGAATCGCCAGAGATCGATAAATTCATTTTAATCTGACTGTATTTCTGATTGGTGCCAGAAGTTTTCGGTGCTACCTGTTGCTCGTAATTCTTGTTGAAACTCCTGATATAACAGATAACCTGCCATATCTCAATTGAGGTTAATGAATTCATGAATGAAGGCATTGGCCCGCGGCCTTCCTGAACCTTGAAATAAATTTCTCCATCGGTATTTTGCTGCATTTGTGGCGATACGGGATCCGGCGGCACGGGTACCAGTTTTGTGACATTATTTTTGCCGGGATCACCATGGCACGACTTGCAGTTTATCTGGTAAACCTGTGTTCCCTGCTTTAGTGTTTCAGAGGTAAATTTTGATTCAGATAATCTGGATTTTTTCTCAGCAGGAACTGTCCATTGCTGGGCGAAACTTACTGCCGGAAGGATCAGGAAAAGAGCAATTACTCCCAATGCCTTTCCCGTCTTAATAACCTTTCTCCTGGCACTATTATCCTCACTAACCTCCTTGCCTTTTTTAGCCCCCTCGGCTTCTTCCTCGAGGTGCTCTACGATTGGAATCACGGGGAATAATTTCGATAGCACTGTAATGATGATGATTACCAGCAGAAATGCTGCAAAGGTTACTCCCATTTCGATAAGTGTCGGTTTATATACGACCCATTCGGCGGGGTAATTCTGAACAGGTAAAAAGGGATGCTCCTGTGTTGGGACCACAATGATATACCTTTTAAGCCAGGCACCGGCAAAGACAAAGCCGGCAATAATGGTTAAAGGCAAGGGCTTCCTCATTTGTTTAAAAAAGACCAGGAAAATAGGGATCACCAGGCCAAGCAGCTGAGTTGCCCAGAAAAGCACTGCATGTCCGCCGGTGAAAAGGTTATGCAGGTGAAGGGCATCAAATTTTTTCAGCTTATATCCGGGGATAAGAAATTCATTAAGGTTAAAATAGAGGTAAACGATAGCAACAAGCCCAAGTAACTGGCCCATTTTATTAAAATGATCCTCAGTCAGATAGTCTTTAAGCTTGAAGTTATTTCGATAAAAATACATAGCAAGAATTACCGCTGCCGAACCGGCCACAAAAGCGCCACTGATAAAATAGGGTCCGAAAATAGTACTGTCCCAGCCGGGCCTCAGGGTAACCGCAAATAGCCAGGAGGTAACAGTATGAATAGCAAAGGCCAGGGGTACGATGAGTATTAGCAGTGTCCTCACCATTTTAAAGAGAATGTTGTATTGTTCATCAGAGTGAACCCATTTAAACGACAGGATCTCATATACCTGACTCAGCCATTTGGGTGCATGATCCATCCTTCCCTTAGCAACAGCCAGATCGGGAATCATGGGTAAAAACCAAAGGAGCAGGCTAACCAGAAAATATACCGTAACCACGGTAACGTCCCAAAGAATTGGCGATTGTAACCGGCCATGAAGGAAAACGTTGGGCAGCCTGTCGGGGCGTCCCATATCTGAAATAATTACCAGCCCAGCGACTGCTGCAAAGGCAACTGCGATAATCTCCGAAATCCTGACAATAGGCTTAATCCATTTTACGCCGATCAATCCCAGGACTGAGCTGATGAGCATTCCGACCAATGATGAAGCGACGAAGAAAACAAAGTTGGCAATGTACATTCCCCAGCTGGTGATATCGCGCAATCCGGTTACGCCTAACCCTTTGCGAAGCTGTATTGTGTATCCGAAGAGGCAAACAGCCAGTGTAACGAAGATAATCGCCATCCAGATGAGGAATGACTTATTGAAGCGGACGGTTCGGAGCAGATCGGATGCGACACGATCTATTTTTGCCGGTTCCGCAGTTTTATAATGGTTTACCGATTCCATAGGACCCTGGATTAAACATGATTATCGTGGTTATCTTCAAGAAGGCTTGTTTTGGGAAAATCGAAAAGCCGGTTTTTCGGGGGTAGATAATAAACGCGGGGCTCGGTGCCCAGCTCAGGCATCAGACGGTATCCGGCATTTTTACGCAGGAGTTCCCGGAAGCTGACTGTTTCCTTGGTGGTACCGTTGGTTACTGCATCTTCATTTTCATCACCAAAGTAGTAAACACCGTTCGGACAGGCAGATACGCAGTAGGGCAGTTTTTCTTCACGTAACCGGTCGGCACTGAAGAGGCATTTAGATATTGTTCCTTTTTTCTGCGGAACGTTTAGCTCTACGTTATAGGTAAGCTCTTTGTCTTCCACTGAATTCTGTGGTTCCTGCCAATGGAACATCCGTGCCGAATAGGGGCAGGCGGCCATGCAGAAACGGCAACCGATGCACCGCTCATTATCGATGAGCACAATACCATCGGGGCGTTTGTAGGTTGCATCTACCGGGCAAACAGCAACGCAAGGAGGGTTGTCGCAATGCTGACAGGTTTTCGGCATAAAATATGGGGCGGTATCTTTGGATTCCTGCATGGCAAGGGTATTCATATGATACTCGTGCGGACGCAGGTGATGAGCGCTCTGACAGGCGGTAACACATTTTCTTGCATTACGGCATTTCGCCAGATCAACCACCATGACCCATTTTTTACCAGGAATCCCTTCGCGGCCTTTTTTCAAAAGCCCTTTTACCGTGGGATGGGCTGCTTCAATCTCAGCCCGGGGTACCATTACCAGCTTGTTATCCGGGGTAAGTACCCGTACCATATCTTTATCTGGCTTGGTATTCTGAAACCTTGATCCCATATATAAAGCCGCTGAACCGGCAACAGTAGCTGCTCCATAAAGTCCAAACTTCTTCATGAAATCCCGTCTCGAATTAGCCTGATCTTTTTTTTCTTCTTCTTCCATATTTTATTTGCTAAACCGCAATTTCAAAATTTGTCATCTGTCACCTGTCACCTTCTTAGTCGCCGTAATCTTATATCCATTGAGTTCGACTGCCTTTCGAATGCTTACCGTATCGGTGAGTCCTGGCTTGTAAATGACTATGGCATTGGATTTCTCGAGAGATACTGCCACAGAATCTATACCCTGGAGCTGTGCGATGCTTGATCGCACTGTTTCAACACATCCCTGGCACATCATGCCTGATACAGACAGCTCAACCGTTACCGGCTTAGCCGATGCAATAGCTTGATCAGCAATCTTGTTATGTTTACAAGACAGCATAGCTATTACACACAGAACTGTTAAAATTGAACTTCGCACGGCCTTTTTCATAGATTAGGAGGGAAAAGTAAAAAAAAAAATGAAATCAACTATAGCACAACAATTATTAACTTTATCGCCCGTCACCAATAGCGCCTGTTAACCTTACAATGATAAATATATGAAAAAAGTTGCACTTGGCATTGATATCGGCGGAACCAATACCGATCTGGCATTTGTCGACCGGGATGGATCCTTTATTGCGGATGATCGTTTATCTACCTCCAGCTTCCCTCAGCCCGAAGTATTTGTGGCTGCTTTGGCGGAGAAAGCAAAGCTGATGAGGAAGAATCTGGCAGAACCAGTAGAAATCATTGGCATTGGTATCGGTGCACCCATGGGCAACATTAATAAAGGTACTATTGAGGAGCCCGCCGACTTGCCCTGGAAGGGAATTACACCGTTGGCCGACCTGCTTCGGGAGCATATCGACCTGCCGATACTTGTTACCAATGATGCCAACGCTGCTGCTGTTGGAGAGATGGTATACGGTGGTGCAAAAGGGATGAAGAATTTCGCGGTTATAACGCTGGGAACAGGGTTGGGCAGCGGAATTGTTGTGGATGGAAAATTGCTTTACGGACAAGATGGATTTGCCGGAGAAGTGGGGCATACTATTGTTCGTCCCGGAAGGTCGAACCGCGAATGCGGATGTGGCCGTTTCGGATGTCTGGAGACCTATGTTTCTGCGACTGGATTGAAAAGGACACTTTTTAAAATCATGTCGGACTCGATTGAAGATTCCGAATTAAGGGATATGAGCTTTAATAAGATGACATCTCTTGATATTGCCGATGCTGCTGAACGCGGAGATGTTCTTGCCAAAAGAGCTTTCGAACATACCGGTGAGATGCTCGGTCTCAAGCTGGCAGACCTGGTGGCGCATACCAATCCGGAAGCAATATTTCTGTTCGGAGGATTGACACTGGCTAAAGGACTGATCATGGAACCCACAGTTCGTGCTTTCCACGAAAACCTACTGTCGATATACCGCGGAAAAGTTAAACTGCTGGCGTCCGGCCTTAACAGCAAGAATTCTGCCGTCCTTGGAGCTGCCGCTCTGGCCTGGGATCAGTTTGGCGATAAGAAGTGACGAGTGATAGGTGACCGGTGACCGAAGAAGAAGAAGAACGATTGACGAAGAAGAAGATCGGTGAACGAAACAATTAAATTTCTAAAAATGAATCGCTTATTATCAATCGCAGCCATCCTTGTCCTATTTTGCTCGTGTCAAAAAGGTCAGCCTGAAGACAATGCCCGCTTTGTGAATCCGTTTATCGGAACTGCAGCGCACGGTCATACCTTTCCGGGAGCAGTAGTGCCGTTCGGTATGGTTCAGGTGAGTCCCGATAATGGCCGGAACGGCTGGGACTGGTGTTCGGGGTATAATTATTCGGATTCCATCATTGTTGGATTTTCGCACAAGCATCTTAGCGGAACAGGTATTGGTGATTTAGCAGACATTTTGCTTCAGCCTACTACGGAAAATCTTGCAAAAGGTGAATATCACGGAGGGAAAGAGTTTCATCAGCGTTTCAGGGCGATATTTTCGCATGCTGAGGAATCCGCCTCGCCAGGATATTATCGGGTAATTGTCAGGAACCCTAAGACTCTTCAGAATCCTATTAAAGTAGAACTTACAGCCACCGAAAGAACAGGGTTTCACCGATACAGTTATCCAACGGGCGCAAAGGTAAATCTGGTCCTCGATCTGGGGTATGCAATCAACTGGGATCAACCGGAGGCAACTATTATTCGGGTGATTAATGATACCCTTGTTACAGGATACCGTTTGTCAAAGGGCTGGGCAAATAACCAGCAGGTTTATTTCGCTGCCACTTTTTCGAAGCCGATGAAGGGCTACAGCGTGTTTGAAACGGGACTGGATAATCCGGGCGTTAAAACAGTTGAGGGGAAATATACCGAAGCAATTTTCTCTTTTGGCGATAATGGTGGTGAGCTTATGGTAAAAGTGGCGCTATCTCCGGTTGATGAGAATGGCGCGGTAAATAACCTGGTCAGGGAAAATCCGGATTGGAAATTCGATAAGGTAAAAAAAGCAGCCCGACTTGCATGGAACAAAGAATTGTCAAAGATCCAGGCTGAATCAGGGAATACCAATCTTAAGGAGACTTTTTATACAGCCTTGTATCATTCCATGATTGCCCCGGCATTATTTTCTGACATGGATGGCAGATATCGTGGCAGCGATAGTACCAGGGCCATTAAAAAAGCGGAAGGGTGGAGAAATTATACGGTTTATTCATTGTGGGATACTTTCAGGGCGGGCAACCCATTATTTACCCTCACCCAACCTGAGCGTCTGCCTGACCTGATCAAATCCATGCTTGCCCATTATGATGAGTATGGCCTTTTGCCGGTTTGGACCCTCGAAGGCTGCGAAACTAATTGCATGATTGGATATCACGCCATCCCGGTGATTGTGGATGCCGCATTAAAAGGGTTTTCGTTCGATTATGAGAAAGCTTTTACTGCGATGAAGAAGAGTGCAATGGATACCATCCGCGGTCTGAAAAATTATCAGAAATACGGTTACTTGCCGGCCGATCTGGAAAATCAGTCCGTATCGCAAACGCTGGAATATGCTTATGATGACTGGTGCATAGCTCAGATGGCAAAGAAACTGGGTAAGGAAAGTGATTATCAATATTTTATGACCCGGTCAAAGAATTATCGCAATGTTTTCGATCCGGCAACGCATTTTATGCGCGGTCGCATGGTTGACGGTTCCTGGAGGCAAAACTTCAATCCATTATACAGTAGCCATAATATCCACGATTTCACCGAGGGGAACTCCTGGCAATATTCATGGTTTGTTCCACAGGATCCCGAAGATCTGATCAGCCTGATGGGAGGAAAAGCAAAATTTGTTTCGCGTTTGGACTCCCTGTTCAATACTTCTGAAAAGGTTCAGGGTGCCGATGCTTCACCAGATATTTCAGGCATGGTAGGACAGTATGCTCAGGGAAATGAGCCCAGTCACCACGTGGCCTATCTGTATAACATTGCCGGCGAACCCGCCAAAACTCAGGAGATCATTCACAGGATTTGCACCACTTTATATACGAATCAGCCTGATGGACTTTGCGGCAATGAGGATTGCGGGCAAATGTCTGCCTGGTATGTTTTCAGTTCGATGGGATTTTTCCCGATGAACCCGGCTAACGGTGTTTACCAGATCGGCACCCCCTCGTTTGATAAGGTGACACTCAATCTGACCGGAGGAAAGCACTTTACTGTTACTGCAGAGAATTTATCTGCTAAGAACTTCTATATTAAATCGATGACACTCAACGGCACCCCGCTTGATAGGACGTTTATTACTCATCAGGAGATTATGGCGGGTGGCGAGCTCAGGATCACAATGAAATAATGTGCTAATGTGCTAATTTTTACCAGGTTTTGAAGTTCAGGTGGCGGGTGGTTGCCCCGTAGCACAAAGAATCGAGTGATTGCCAGCTCAAACCGTACGGAGGGTAGGTCTTGATTCGGTAGGTTGATAAAATGCCGTACCCATTGGTGACATTCGTATAGTTGACATCGTTGAAATCAGTCAGATACTCGAATGACCAGGTATAATCCCAGAATGGGCGATCCGCATTGATGATCCTTAATTCTATATTGTAAAACTTTCGCAAAGATACCTGCGGATCATTTATTATCCTGTTGGAAATCAGTGTGTACAGGAAGTCGGCATCAAGGAAGATATAAACTCCGTCATCCCCTCCACTTTTAAAACCTGGATATGATGCCGATCCGATACCGGCCGCCAGCTTAATTGAATATACAAATTGATTATCCACCCATTCATCCCATCGATATTCTGAATACCAGAATATCATCTGGAACTCAGTATATTCCTCCCTGTTATGCCCGATGATCACCTTATTGCCATGATACTCATACAAATCGATCTCTTTTCTGCCATCCATGGCAACTGGTAGCATCAGACCGGGTTGAGAGGGAAGGTGGGACAGGGCAATGGTAGAAATGCCCTGATCAGGGATCGAAACTGTGAGTGCATAATCAATATCAGTTGAATTGGTGGCTGACATAGTCGGAAATGGTTTGCACTCATAAGCAATATTTGGCCGCGTAAAAAACAGACCGTTTTCTTTGTCTGCAATCTGGACGGGTTCCATCTTGTTCCGGTCGATTACAAAGCCTTTCGGAGTCCTAAGTTCGAGATAGACTTCAGCATTTTTAAAATAAAGTGAATCTGGCAATCGGGCAACAGAATCCAGATTTCCGTCAGCTGTGAATGTTCTTGTCAGTCTGACCCTGTGAAAAGAATCCTGAGGCGATAACAATCCATATACAACCGGAGCTGTTTCGGCCGGATTGAGGATCACCAGCTCATTGGAACAGGAACAAAATAGGATCAGCAATATAATTAACAGCCTGTTCATCTTGAAATATCTTTAACGCATCTCACGGGTACGGCCAGTTTTTTATAATTAAACCCTCCCCAGTCATTATTCCAGACTATTATACCGGCACGATCGGGGTTGCCCATATAGAGGTTCAGGAATCCGCCCATTTTGTTATTTATATTCCAGAATGCCAGGTTTTTGTTGGCATCAGGATATCCGCCATTGTTCAGCCAGAAGATTGTTTTTTCGCCCTGACCATCCCACACCCTGGCTGATGTGATGAAACGACCGGAGCACAGAAAATTCGTCCCAAGCGATCCGTCGCGGAAAAGGTAGCTTTCCACCTGATCACCGATTGTGGCAATTTCGTTGAGTGCATCAATATCATCGGGCCTTGGCAGCCGCCATCCTGTCGGGCATATCCCGTGGAGGGTATCGGTACCGTTCAGGGTTGCCTCCTGCCAGGTGTAATATCCTCCGTAAGTCAGGGTATCGGGCAGGTAATAATATTCCGTATTCAGATCATCATGAGTGTTCTGATCCATGGTAAGGGCGGTGCCATACATCATATTTTCAGCCATCCACCAGCGGTCGAAAAGCAATGCTGCTTTGTAGGTCTTTTGGTCACGGGAATCGATAAACTGGGTATCACGAAGAACAGTCATAACAATAACTTCACTTGTTAATTTACTGGTATTTCCGGCTTCATCCCTGGCTTCGCAGATTACCTTATGAGTACAATTGCCAGAAAACCGGTAAGTGGAGGTTTTCTTAATTGAGTAATCGGTATCCCATTGATTATCATTGTTGAAATCCCATCTGACCTCGATCTGCCACTGGGGAGTGGAATTATCGTAAGTGGCGGAAGCATCAAAATAAAAAACGGTAGTGGAATCACCCATGGGCGGTGACATAACAATTTCCAGTACCGGGGACTGATTGTCAAGCGGCGTGCACCCTTGAATGCAGAGTGACAGAATAAAAATCATGGAAATCAATCGGCTAAATGAAGGAATCATAATCCTATAGATTTTTCATCCGATAAAATTGTGGGGGATCGATTTTGGTACAGGCTAACCAAAGGTAGTTATTCTTTGAAAAAGCTTACCTTCATAAATCAATATTTTTTCTATGAAAAGAGTGGTATTTGTTTTAGTCAGCATGTTGCTAATCAGTGGGTTTAGTTATGCGCAGGAATTGTGCGTCGGTAATTACTGGACAGAGGCCCAGGGTAAGGCGCATCTGGATAGCGTGTTAAATCAGGTTAAAAGCCAGGCTCAATGGGAAACCCGCGCCGAGCAGATCCGCAATCAGATTTTAGTGGGGTCAGGGTTGGCCGAAATGCCAAAAAACCGGCCGATACCCAAGGTTCAGAAGGGCAAGGTGCATGAAATGGATGGATACCGCGTGACCAATATGGCGATCGAAAGCACGCCGGGGTCCTGGATAACAGGTAACCTGTATGAGCCCACCGGTCAGAAATGTAAGCTGGCGGGAATCCTTTGTCCGCATGGTCATTGGTCGGACCTGTCCGATTATGGCCGCTACCGGCCCGATATGCAAAAGCGCTGCGCTGTTTTATGCCGGATGGGTGCAGTGGTATTTGCTTATGATATGGTAGGTTACGGTGATAATAAACAGACTGCTAAACATGAAGATCCGCTTGCCTTCCAGATCCAGACCCGCAACAGCATCCGCATTGTTGATTACCTGGTGAGCCGCCCTGATATCGATCCTAAAAGGATTGCCGTAACCGGAGCCTCTGGCGGGGGAACACAATCGTTTATTCTGGCTGCGCTCGATAAGCGGGTGGCAGTATCGGTTCCCTGCGTGCAGGTGTCGGCCCACTTTTTCGGAGGGTGTGTTTGCGAAAGCGGAATGCCGATCCACCGTCACGGAACCTTCCAGGCCAATAACGTGGAGATTGCTGCGCTTGCTGCTCCACGGCCTATGCTGCTGATATCCGATGGGGCCGACTGGACTAAAAATACGCCCGTTGTGGAATACCCTTTTATCCAATCGATATACAAATTATATGGACAGGAAAGCCTGGTGGAAAACGCCCATTTTGCCAATGAAAAGCACGACTACGGTTTCAATAAACGGCAGGCAGCCTATAAGTTCATGGCCAAATATCTCAAGCTCCATGCTGATCCTGTATTAACCGGCGAAGCATGGATAAAGATTTTGCCGATGGACGACATGCATTATGTGGCCCTCTGCCCTTTGCCTTAAATTTTATTCGTATCTTTAAATCGTCCCCGGATATAATTTAAAGCCCAGATGAGAATCCGGATTCCCATATTTTTTCTTCTGATTTTTTTATGTGCCTGTGAAAGGGAAAATGCACCACCGAATGTAGTTCTCAAATGTTCCCCTTCCGAAGGCACCATCAAAACTATTTTCGATCTCGATGCCTCTGCTTCAGTGGACCCCGATGGCCTGAAAACCTTGCTGACCTACCGATGGGATGTTGACGGTGACGGCATTTGGGACATGGATTTCGGACCATGGAAATTCTTTAATTGCAGTTTTAAGGTTCCAGGAATTTATGGAGTCCGGCTGGAAGTCAAGGACAGTTTCGGGGCCATCTCCCTCACGGTTTATACCATAAAAGTCGATAGCATTCAAACCATGACTGATCCGCGCGACGGGCAGGTTTATCCGATAGTCAAGCTCGGGAGCTATTGGTGGTTTGGGCGAAACTTGAATATTGGCCGGGAGGGCGATCGTAAAATTGAGAAATTTACGTATCCCGGGTCCGATCCGGATAGCCTCTTTGGTGGATTATATACCTGGTCCGAAGCCATGGCAGGTGACGTCATCGAAGGAAGCAGGGGCATCTGCCCGCCTGGCTGGCATATTCCCTCGAATAGCGACTGGAACAATATGCTCTCGATATTCCGCAATGTTTCGCCTCCCAGAGCATTCACCTACTCGATTTCCAATGTGAAGTTTGTGCCCGATCAGAAGGTAACACACGATAATTACCTGCAGGCCGGGGCCGTCTGGAGATTACTGAGGGAAACCGGAAGTACCGGTTTTGATGTTGTACCTGTGGGTTACCGTGATCCTGATGGTGCATTTGATTACCTCGACTACCATTTTCCGGGCGAAACGGCGAGTTTCTGGACCTCTTCCAGTTATGGTGATTCTCGTATCAGGGTGAGGATGTATATGAATGGAACGAGTGATGGTGACGTATTCAAATTTGCAGACAATCCGCAATTTGCTTTTTCTGTGCGATGCGTAAAAGATACTTATTAGACAGTCAATGAAAATCAGAATAATCATACTTACCTCGCTCTTGCTGATTATTCTGCTGCCGGCATGCAATAACGATATCGCACTTTTCAATAATAACCAGCAAAAATCTTATGTGATTTTCGGCTTGCTCAACTCGACCGACTCCCTGCAGCAAGTCAAGATACGTATGACCTCGGTCACCGATGCTCCAATCAGCGATCTCAGTAATGATTCGACGGAGTTTTCAGCCAATCCGAACCTGATTGTCACAATTCAGGAATGGCAGAAGGATTATTGTGCCATTTTTCCGATGAAACGCACGTTGTATTCCAAGGAACCCGGCCTGTTCTTTAATACCAGGAACGATATATATCAAGCGCTGATTACTCCGGATACCGATATGGATTATAAATTGATGATAACCAATCCGGACAATGGCGATCTGATTACCTCCAAAATAGTCCCGGTTCAGCCACCAAAGCTGGGTTCTCCCACCTGGCCTTGGGTGCGCTATAATTTCAGCAATGAAGCGGATCCATTCAATATCCGGTTCAATGAAGTTCCGCGGGCTCATGTTTACCTGGTGCAATTCACCATACATTTCATCGAGGTGTACGAAAATGGAGATACGATTCAACAGCATAGCTCTTTTGTTCATCAACCCAGATATGTTGACAATCCTCCGGAATACAGTCCTGTTCATCTGAATCTAGGGTCTGAGATCAATCAACACATGTCTAAGAAATTTACTTATAATGTTTTTGATGAGGTTATACCGGACCGGTCGGGATTGAAATACCGCCAGTTGATTTGCTTTGAGATCGCCGTTTGGGGTGGAGATCAGAATCTGAGAAATTACCTGGAGTTTGGAATAAAATTCAGTGATAACAGAAAGCAGGTATTTACGAATATCGTTAACGGGATCGGCTTTTTTGGCGCTTGCAGCCATGTGGGTTGTACCGGTATTCTTCCGGACCAGGATTTTATGGATTCACTGCCCCTTTTTCCCAGGACATCACGGTTGAAATTCAGGACCGATTTGTATAAAACCGGCCCGCAAACTAAAGCGATAAGCCATGATGATTTCCTCTCATTAATCCCGGAGATCAGCAATGAAAAGTAACTGGAAAAAATATTTTATTTTGATCCTGCTGCTGGGCTTTCGATGCCATTTAGTTGAATGCCAGACTATTCAGATGGATACCTGGGGTGAGGTAAAGGGGTACGTTTATGAGCAGGGAACAGGTTTTGTAGTTCCATTGGCCGGGGTTGCAATCGAGGGGACCAAACAGGGAGGAATGGCAAATGAATATGGATTTTTTCTGATCGGCAAAATTCCTGTTGGCAGTCACATCCTTGTTGTAAGATGCATAGGCTATGAGGAATACAGGCAAAACATCTCCATCGGTCCCGGTCAGCTGGAGAATGTGGTTATCCGCCTGACGAAGCGAAGTGTAGAGCTCAAGGAGGCAGTTGTCAGCGCTGAACGTCGTCGGTGGGAACGAATGACACCGGTGGCTACCCAG
This sequence comes from uncultured Bacteroidota bacterium, assembly GCA_903851365.1. Lineage (GTDB taxonomy): Bacteria > Bacteroidota > Bacteroidia > Bacteroidales > UBA12481 > UBA12481. The sequence continues at coordinate 73,052 of CAINOB010000059.1, read as the reverse complement.
AGATTGACTGTTGAGTCGATGAGCAGAACACCTTCACTTGGAGTCCAGAGCGATCTGGCCCAGGTACTGCAAACCCTTCCCGGGGTGATCTTTTCGGGCGACCGCGGGGGCCAGCTTTACGTTCGGGGTGGAGCTCCGATCGATAATAAAGTTTTGCTTGATGGCATGACGGTCATCAATCCTTTTCATTCCATTGGATTCATGTCGGTTTTTGATACGGAAGTGCTCCAAAGTGTTGATGTATACTCCGCTGCCTATGGAGCCCAATTTGGAGGCAGGGTTTCTTCCATCATGGATTTACGCACCCGGCCCGGTAACCGATCAACCATGAAGGGTATCGCCAGCCAGTCGAATATCGGCTATGGTCTCCTTTTGGAAGGGCCACTGAAAAAAATGACCGATTCAACATTGGGTTCTATTTCCTATATCTTTTCAACAAAAGGCTCCATGCTTAGGTCCACTGCACCAGTTCTTTATCCATGGCTCGATTCCCTGGGATTGCCTTACCGGTACAATGATTATTATGGGAAAGTGTCTTTTATGGAGAGAAACGGGAACCTGTTTGATGTATTCGGACTTCATTATACCGATGATGTAAGTTACAAAACGGCTGTCCGGTCGAGTTGGAGCACTACCGGCGGAGGCATGGGATTCGTTATATCTCCGACTCAAAGTAATACGTTGTTTGTCAACAGGCTGGCAATGAGCCGATATTCTGCTGACTTCGATGACCCATCGACAACCCCCAAAAGTACGATTTACGATAATCTGGATATGAGCATCAAGGGTATTCACATGCTCGACCGGCTGGAGGTGACCTGGGCGGCAGAGTTTTCGGCTATTCATACCCAATATTCGTACATCAATTATGATCAGAGACATTTGACTGATGATTTATACACCAGTGATGCTATTATATTATTTCAGGCTAAAATCCTGTGGCCAAGGTGGATACTGGAACCCGGGCTCCATCTGAGGGTATATTCGGCAATCTTTAACCTTATGCCGGAGCCCAGGATTAAGGCCAGATATAATATCTCAAAAAACCTGAGTCTCAATTTTGCAGCTGGATTATACTCGCAAAACCTTACTGCCACTACGGCCGAGCAAGATGTGGTATCTGTTTTCCAGGGATTTAATACCGGGGTGGAAACGGTGCAGGATTACTTCAGGGGAAGGCGTATCTACAAGCCTGTACAACAAGCCTGGCATGCTGTTGCGGGCCTCAGCTGGTTCGATCAGCACAACCTTAAATTATCGGTAGAGACTTATGTCAAGGATTTCTATCGCCTGATTAACAACAACCCGCACCAGATTTACACCTATCTCGGATATGATCCAAATTTTCCGGAATACCTGTCGAGTCCATATATCTATGAAACAGGCTGGTCCTACGGGATCGATTTTCTTCTGGATTATTCCGAAACAAATTATTCCGTGTGGGCAGCCTATTCGTATGCTTATGTCACACGCGAGGATGAGTTTATGAAATATGTTCCGCACTTCGACCGGCGCCATAATCTCAACCTGATCGGAAATTATCGTTTTGGAAAGGATAATGTGTGGACCGTGAAGGGACGGTTTCAGATCGGTTCCGGATTTCCTTTTACTCAGAATGCTGGCTTTTATGAGGAATTTAAAAATAAGGATGGCACCTTCTGGATGGATCCTTATGGAGATGGAAATCTGGCCATTTTGTATGGTCCGATAAACGGCGGGCGATTACCGGCCTATCACCGTCTGGATCTATCGCTGAACCGGATTTGGAGATTCCCTCAGGGCCGGCAGCTGGAACTTTCGGCCAGCGTGTTGAATGTTTACAACAGGCAGAATGTCTTCTATTTCGATCGGGTAACGCAGACGAGGGTGAATCAGCTGCCGATTATGCCGAGTCTGGGAGCAGTGCTGAAATTCTAGGGTAGTAGGGAGTAGGCAGTGAAAAGGTGGTCCCAAATCCCTTGGTAAGCTAACCACCTAATTGTGCAGGAACTAACCTAATGCCTTCTGCCATTTGACACCTGTCACCTGTCACTTTTCACCAAATATTTTCCTGCAGATACCCAGATTCCAACGTCTTCCCTGTAATCCTCGACAGCTGTACCGTTAAGGAGCAAGTTTTTCCCTGGAATGCTGATAAGTGCCCGGGTTCCATCAGGAATCTCAACGGTCAGCTGAAACTTCTGGCCCTCGTGTGTCCAGCTCACCGGTATATTACCAACAGGTGAGGGGATAATTCCTTTTGCCCAGGTCAGGTCGCCGGGGTGGGGTGCGATCCTGAATTCTTTCCATCCCGGGGTGATGGGTTCCAAACCAAGGACTTTCTGCGGTAACAGCGCTGTCGGTCCCGAGCACCAGGCATGCGATGTGGAACCAATGTCGCCGGTCCATTCTTCCACGTTCCACCCTTCCTGCCAGCCACCGTTAAAGGATTTGAGCTTCATCTGGTCGCCCCAATATTTCCTGATATAATCCAGAGCATACTTATCCTCCTTCTCGAACAGGGAATACACAACATAATAGGCAAACGACATCTCGCTGTGCCGGCCCTCACTTTTTATGTAATTGATCATGAAATCCTTATCCGGATTCTCAACCAATCCATAGAGTAAGGCATATACCTGCGTTTGCTGGCTGCACTGCTGGCTGCCGTAACTATCGGCATATAATTTCTGCTCAGGCGACCAGAAGCATTTATGGATATTATCTTTTAAAGTGACAGCCTGATTATCCCATTTCGTAGCCTGATCAGGATCGCCGGTAACTGTTTTTGCCAGATAAGAAGCCTGTTTCAAGGCAGCAAAATAAAGGCAATTCAAGGCAGTGATCTCCTTAGTCTGATCCATCGGATAGGTGTCGGGATGATCCAGTACAATCCAGCCGGGAACATTGGAAAGCACGCCGTGTTCCTTTCCGATCAGCGTCTCAAATTTCCCCATCAGCTTAACCAGGTTCGGGTATACCTGCCTGATCAGATCCTTGTTTCCAAAATATTTGTAATACTCACCAAGCATGATCACCCATTCGAGTTCATAGTCGACCAGGTATCCCGATGTGCCTTCGCCGAGGAGCCAGTCGGTGGGGTAGCGCGACCGGATCGAACCGTCTTTTTCCCATCTCTGCGACCAAGCACCGGAGAGGATATTATATCGCGTAAGAAATTCGGAGCTTAATCCGGATGCATAAAAAGCATATTTCAAAAGATACCTTGAATCACCGGCTATGTATTGCGTTTGCTCTCTCCATGGGGTATCCATATAGGTATCCTGACTGCATAATTTCAGGGTGAACCGGCCGGCGGTCCATATCCGGTTCAGCAAATCGTCGGAGCATTCAAAGCTGCCTTCGTCTGATACAGCGAAATGCCGGTTGACTGCTGATATCTCTTTGATAATAAGGTTAGTGTCGGCCCGATAAGTCAGGTACCTGAATCCCCTCCAAGTGAAAGGGCTCCACTCCTGATCGCCTTTACGCGTGAAATAGTCATCCTCATATTTTACGCGCCTTAAAAAATCGGTCCACCGGTCGGTAAAAAGCCTTTCCCCGGTCCCCAAAGTCAGGTCGACTCCTTCCTTTTTAGCGGTAAATTTTATGACGGGAACGCCGGTAACTTCCTTGCCAAAGTCATACACCACCCAGCCGTTAACTGTCCAGTGATTAACCGGCATAACCTTTTCTCTGAACAGTGGCGGCCGTTCAATCAGGACGAAATTATTCCATGGCGCAATAGGAGGTATGCCTATTTCGATGGCCTTTTGCCAGTTCGAATCATCGAATCCGTTTTTCTGCCAGTTGACAGGCATTTTTCGTCCGTCGAACTTCTCCATAAAGCCGATCAGATTTGGAGCGCCGGCGCCGGCACCGGTCCGCAATTCCGAAGTATTATCCCATCCGGTATTCGTGGAGATCATCCATGAATCATCGGAACTGATAGCTACTTTGGAATGGTCAGGTAAAATGGCATCAGCCTGAAAAAAGAAACCGCCGCGGGCATTGATACGGTGATGCATGCCAATTCCATAATTATAAACGATGGCCGAAATGGTATTTTCTCCTTTTTGAAATAGAGATGTCAGGTTGAATTTCTCATATACCTGATATTCAGGATCACAATTCATTGGACAGCGATCAACCAACTTGCCATTTATATAAACATCAGCTACTGCAAAAGCTGATATATAGGCCATTATGCTATCGGGCTTTTCATTTAACTTAACTGTTTTCCTGACCAGCAAATATTGATTTCGCGGATTTGCCTCGCCGGGACTCCAGATCCAATGAGCGGTTGCCTTTTGGCCATCGAGGAGGGCAGATGGGGGGGCGATGGTGCCTTTTGTTTTCTGGTTTTGAACGATTGACTGTGTATTTCCATTCAGGAAATTAAAAGGGCAAACGAGGAGGATTGCTAAAATAAATGGGATTTTTTTCATGATCATCAGATGCGTTTCACGGCATAATCTCTGATTTTTAAGTAAAGATCAGATAACTCGACTGCTTTCAGTGAAAGCTGATTTAATCCTTCAATTAATTCTCCAACAAGATGTGGATAGTCATGTGTGATAAGATTTCTGACCTCGCGCAAAGCAATCCAACTTTCCACAGAATCGATAATTTTTAGCTGTTCCAATCGATTGAGAATATCCAATATGGGTCGGTCGGTATAATCCTCCTGCAAAATCAGGAGGGTCTGAAGACATAGTTTCTTTCCAATCAGATCCTGTAATTTCAGAAATCGAAGAATGAGTTGATCTGTATAACTGACTTGATCCTCTGACAAATCGAAAAAAGAGATTTCTGTAAGAGGAAATAGAACAGAAAGTTTCTTAAGTGCAGTTTGCATCCGGGCATTGTGTGCATCACAGGCAGCTATGGTATTCCTGATCTTATCGAAATTCTCTTCGCTTAACATAATCTAATCCGGTTTTTAAGGATTGAATTTTTAAAAGAATGGCGATTCTCCAGATTGGCCGGAAAAACAAGATCAATCTTCTGATCTCCTATTGAAATCTTTAGTTTGGTTAAGAAGTTGACCTTGTTTTCAAAGGTGGTTGCCTGATTATCATCTGTTTCAATGAAAAGATCAATATCCCCGCCTCTGTTTTCATCAGAAGTCCGTGATCCGAACAAATAAATCCTCACCTCTTGGCCAAAGACTTTCTGCCCAATGGTTCTGATTTGTTCTATTTGTTCGTTAGTAAGCCGCATACGTTTGATATTGAACTCAAAGATACCGATTTTTCACGTCACTTGTCCCCAGCCACTTGTCACCAGTCGCTACATCGTCATCAAAATAACCAATAGGATTGGCAAACCGGGGGTGAGGTGGATCAACCGACAAGAGAGGCATACTTGGTCAGTAATCCGGATGAACATAATCTTAAAACTAAATACCTTTGAACCAAATGAACGCACCACTTTTTGATTCGATCATCGCCGGGTTGCCGGTTGATGCCAGGTACATTGATAGTAAGATCAGCCAGACATTATTCGCAGTCTATAAGTCCATGACCTTGATTCAACCGGGTGAGCATGACGAAATCAGGTCGGTTTGGATTGAAGTTCCGAGAGGAGCTATTGAGGATTTCGGGGATTATGATGAGTACATGGATGATAAAGAGGTTACCTCCCATGAGGAATTTGAGAACCTCTGGAAGGAATGGTACCCCGATGAAACTAAGTGGTACGAATTTACTACCTCAAAATATAAGAATGACCTGTTTTTCTTTCTGAATTCCAGACTACTGATTCAGATAGCGGAAGATTTGGAACCTGCTATTCCTGAATCTGATGTTCCCGATCGCTATTCGGAGTTTTTCGGGTGCCTGAGCATTATCATTCCGGAAAATATTGAAAAATTGAAAACCGACACTCAAGCATATCTGGAATATATCGAGAAAAACTTGCCTCGTAAGAAGCGGGTGGGTCGAATCTTGCGCAGTGATTATTGGGAGATCCTGGGCGAAGATGCCCGGCGTCCTGATTTAAATCTTGGAGTGGATATGATCAGTAAATTTTCGGATCTGGTGGATTTTCAAAAGAACCCCGAAGATTGGATGGTGATCAGGGAAATGACTGCGGATGACTTTTTTAACTTTTGCGAGATTTGTTATGATGCCAATGAATATTTCAAGGAGGATCAGGCCAATATGACTCCCCGGGAAAAATACTGGCGGATGGCTGATGGCCGGCATGGGGGATTAATGGATATTTTGGCGGGTTCACCCGGAGAATTTACCTACTGGTACCGGTCTGGCGCCGGATCGGGTGGCCATCCCTGGGAGATCTGCCGGGGCGGCAATTCAACGCACATTTCGCTTTATATCCGTAGCGTACCCGAGGGATGGACACTTCACCTTGCCGGATCCAGTGCTGCGCGGGTGGAAGAGACTGTAAGGATGGCGGTAGCCCTGTTTATCAAGGGGATTCCCTTTGTTTTACAAGATGCTCAGGAAATGCTCCGAATGATTAAAGGAGTGGATTTTATCGGAATCGTACCGGAGGGAGTCATTCCCAGATATTGCCATAGCTATTTTCCAAAGGAAGATCGAATCATAGATTTTATGAATTTGGATTGGAATTATAGTGATCAGTTTGAGAAAATGGTGTTTTGGTATCCGTTGGAGCTTTGCAGGTTAGCTGAATAACTTATTCCCCATTTCAGCTAAAATAAAGTTTCGCATTTCGCGGCTAACCCGTAGATTTATGAAAATATCTAAAAATGAGGAAAGCAGTATTTTTCTTGCTGGTTGGCCTGTCCTGTTTGAATCAGGGTAAGTCGCAGAATAATCCGGTACTGTTCCAGTGGAATTTCGATGATACCCTGAAGACCAATTGTCCTGTTGGAGGGCTCACCAAATATGTGCCGGGTGTAATCGGCAAAGCCATAAAATTTGATGGGTTTTCATCCTATATCGATGTGGTTCCCGGCGATGTAAAACAGGGTAGCGAGGAAATCAAGAAGTTTCAACTTCCAGGGAAAATAAGTATTGAGGCATGGGTTGCCTTGGGCGCCTATCCGTGGAACTGGGCTCCGGTACTCACCATGGGGAAATATAAAATCACCGGATTCTATTTTGGTATTGATTCGCGCGGCCGGGTTGGAATGCAACTGTCTGACGGCACCTCAACCTGGCACGAATGCCTGTCGAAATTGAATCCCGAGACAAAACTGGGCCTTGAGCTGCATAAATGGTATCACCTCGTTTGTACCTATGACCCGGAAACCGGAATGGCTATCTATATAAACGGAAAACTTGAGAGTACCTATAACGGATTTATTGGTAAGCATAGGATCGTGTACAGTGAAACGGAGAAGGGATTCCGTTTAGGCATGAACCGTGAAATGCTTGCTCCCACTGATGCGATAAGGGAATGGGCCACTTATCCCTCCAGATATTCCCTCGATGGCATAGTCGATGAAGTCAGGGTTTATGGTAAATGTTTGACTGCGGATGAGATAGCAGCAAATTATATCAATATAAAACCCGAAAATGAGCCGCAGTTTGCATCACGGAAATTTCCGACAGTGAAGCCATCAGGCCGGTTCGCCGCTAATTATACGCGCCTGAATTTCTATCCGGAGTGGGATGCTTTATGGCCGGTTGGTGAGTTTAACGATGTGGTAGTTCAGTTTGATGAGTTTCCGACGAAAATCATGTTTTGGCGGGGAACGCGATATTCACCTTGCCTGGTATCGGAAAATGGTAAATGGATGGCCGACCAGAGTCGCGAATCCGGCAATAACTGGTTCCTTTCGCAAGGATCACGTGACGAAATGCCTACCGGCTGCATGGAGCACATGTCGGATGTCCAAACAAGAAGTTCCCGCGTAGCCATTATTGAGAGCAACGAGGCAAGAGTGGTGGTGAACTGGCGATATCTGCAGATGGACGTGAGATTCCGTCAGAATGATTCACCCGAAAATACCGGATTTGGCGAATGGGGCAACGAGCTGTATTATATCTATCCTGATGGGGTTACGGTTCGAAAAGTTTTACCGGGTAATGGCGGATGGCAGGAAACGATTTTTTTGAGTGAGCCGGGAACGAGGCCTGAGGATAATGTGGACCTTGCCGCTGCTACACTGGTCAACATGAAAGGTGAAACCAAAACTTACAGCTGGGAAAAGGGATATCCTAAATATGATTTGCCCGGGGCAAATATTCAGATGGTCAATTTTAAATCAAAATTCAAGCCCTATCTAATCCTCCGGACTGGCGGGTCATTCTCTGTTTTTAACGGGGAGGTCAGGCCGGAATATTCGCATTTTCCCTGGTGGAACCACTGGCCTGTGGCCCAGATTTCATCGGATGGCCGAAGTGCCAGCGCCCCTGATCAAGCCGCTCATTCGTCGCTCAGTTGGGGCGATCCGAACGGTGATGTCGCCTTATACGGAATGACCGACAAGGACCCGAAATCGTTGGTCGCACTTGCCCGTTCCTGGAATTTCCCGGCAGAGTTGAAATTGTCATCAAAAGGAATTAAAAATGAAGGGTATGATTTTACCCAGCGTGCCTATATTCTGACCGCCAGTGAGAACATTAAAAACATAGCTTTTATGTTGAATGGAAGCAAGGATTCCCCTATTGTTAATCCAGCTTTAGTGATTAAGAATTGGAACAAAAAGGATATCAAACTTACCATCAAAGGTAAGCCGATTCCCCGTGGTAAAGATTTCCGCTATGCCTTGGAGTACGATGTGGAAGGCACACCAACGACGATCATCTGGATAAAGCTCCAGGCAGAAAAAGTTGTTAATATTGAACTCTTATAAAATGCCGATGAGAACACGGAACCTTAAGCAAGCCTTGGTTTTACTGGCGCTTATTCTGCTGACTACAGTAAGCTACCCTCAGAACAGGTTAAGACGCGACTTCGCGAACCCGCCGCTCAGCATGAAATCCAGGCCACTCTGGTTCTGGAACAAACCCTTAAGCCGCGAGCAAACCCTCAAGGTGATGAAGGCATCGAAAGAGGCCGGATATTATGGATTGGGCATACTTCCCTCCTATGGAATGACCCCCGAATATATGACGCCAGAGTTTTTGGCTCAGTACAAGATGGCCATTGAGATTGCCGATAGCCTGGGTATGAAAATGTGCCTGTACGATGAATTTTATTTTCCCAGCGGGAGTGCCGGAGGTAACCTGGTGAAGAAATATCCGGAAGCACTCAGCAAGCGTCTCGATATGGAAACCAATGATGTGACCGGCCCTAAAACCTTTACCCACGTTCTACCGGCAGGAGTTTTTATGGGTGCGATGGGTATGGAAAAGGAATCAAAGAAAAGGATCGACCTTTCGGCTTTTGCGGGCAACGGAAAATTAACCGCAAACCTGCCCGCAGGTGAATGGAATGTGATGATTTTCACAGTTGTCGCAGATAGCTCCTCGGACCGGAAGCACTGTGACTATCTTAGTCCGGAGGCTGTTGGCAAATTTATTAACCTCACCTACGATAAGTATTACGAAACATTTCCCGAACAGTTCGGGACCACTATCGATATCGCATTTTATGATGAGCCCTGCCTGCGTTGGGTGGATGGCGCCCGAACCTGGACCGGTGAATTCAATAATAAATTCAAGGCCAGATACGGGTACAGTCCGGTGTTGTATTATCCATCCTTATGGTTTGATATCGGTCCTGAGACTGAAGCCGCCCGTAATGCACTGCTTGGTTTCAGGGCAGAATTGTATGCCGAAGGGTTTCCAAAAACCATCAATGACTGGTGCCGGGCACATAAAATCAGGCTCACCGGTCACGTCGATCAGGAGGAAATTGTGAACCCGGTAGCTACGTGCGGCGACCTCATGAAGGCATTTAAATATCAGGATATACCTGCTGTTGATGAGATCTTTCATTATGGGAGATCATCGGCTATTTATAAGGTAATAAGCTCATCGGCATACAATTATGATAAGCCCATAATGGCTACTGAATGTTATGGCGCGATGGGCAAGATGTCGGAGAAAATCCTTTATCAGGAAGCAATGGACCAGTTTGCCAAAGGGATCAGCCTAATGGAGCCTCATGCCGTGTGGTATACCGATGCGGTGGATATCCAGCCCGAACTGTCCCCTTCGGGCAAGAAGTTCGGACCGTTGCTGCCGGCTTACAATGAATATATCGGCCGGCTGCAAACGATGCTGCAGGGTGGACGGCATGTTGCAGATATCGCTGTGCTTTATCCGATTGCCTCGCTACAGGGCAGCTATCATTTCGGTCCGGGCGACCCCGGTATGGGCGGAATTATTCCGGGTGAAGCAGATTATCAGGATATCGGCGAGATGCTTTCGCTGAACATCCGAAGGGATTTTACCTATATCCATCCGGAGATCCTCGACGAAAGATGCAGCATCAAGGGGGATGAAATTCAGTTGATAAACAAGGTCAATCAGGAGAATTTTAAAATAATCATGATCCCCGGCTCCAAGACTATTCAACTCAGCAATCTGCAGAAAATCAAGAAATTCTATGACCAGGGAGGGAAGGTTATTGCCACCTCAATGTTGCCCGATCAAGCGGCTGAGAAGGATAAGGGTGAGGAGGTGAAGAGTATTATAAAAGAAATGTTTGGGGCTGATGCATATGATACGCCAGGTTTGATTGGGGTAACGGCATCGAGCAGCTGGAATACGGGTGGTTTTATACCCGCTTATGCCATCGATGGAAAAACGGAAACCTCATGGAAACCGTCGCAGGGGAATTTCAGGGGCGATTGGGTCGTTATCCGGTTGGGCCAGGAAAGGAAAGATCTGCGGATAAAAATTACAAACGGCGACGAGAAGCCCTTCACCTGCGATGTTGTATGGAGAAAAGCTCTCGGGCAGGAGAAGGCTATCAGAGAAAATATTGTAATCTCCGGTGTTAAGGGAATGAAAAGTGAAACGATCGTGGAATCAGGACCAATCGAGCCTTACCAGGAAATCCTGATCTGCCAGGATAGCGGCGCAGTGAATAAAATGAACATTGCCGAGATTGAGATGCTCGACTCGCAAAACCATAATATCCTTCAGGATTTGAAAGCCTATACGCTGCACACCAACAGCAAAGGAGGAAAGGCCTGGTTTATTCCGGCTCCCAATCCGACTGTGCTGAAAACTGTTCTGGATGATACGGGAATAACCTGGGATGTTCGGTTTGATCAGGATATTGCCGTCACTGGCGGAAATCTTGCTTATATTCACAAGGTGTTGAGCGGCAGGAATATCTGGTTCTTTGCCAATTCATCGGATAATAAAATCGATGTCCCGGTTTTTTTATCGGGTGATCATAAACCACAGATCTGGGACCCGAATAATGGAAAGATGTCGGGATGTGAGGCGGTCGCGGAAACCCGGTCGGGTAAGAAATTTACCCGGATAAATCTGAAGCTCGATCCTGTAAAATCGGTATTTCTGGTTGATGGATTATAATAAATATTGACATGCGAAAATTGATTCTCTGTAGCTTCCTGGTGATTCTGTTCACCGGTATGTATCAGGAAAAAGGACTGGCCCAGAACCAGCCCAAACCAAAAACATCCATCTGGAAGGGATATGAAAGATTGGAATTTCCTTTTGAGGGAATGATCGCATTTTTGGTGAAACCCGCTAAACCTCTCCCCGGAAACCCCTGGATTTGGAAGGCCATGTTTTTCGACTGGCATTACGAAATGGACAGCATCCTGTTATCCGAGGGTTTTCATGTTGCTTATGTTGATGCGGTCGACATGTTCGGCAGTCCCAGAGCGGTGGGTATCTGGGACCGTTTTTACGATTTTCTGCGCAGTCAGTATCACCTGAATGAGAAAGTCTCGCTCGAAGGTGTGAGCCGCGGTGGGCTGTATGTTTATTCCTGGGCTAAGAAACACCCTGAGCGGGTAAATGCCATTTATGGCGAAGCGCCGGTGTGCGATTTTAAGAGCTGGCCGGGAGGTTTTGGCAAGGGTGTCGGAAGCAAGGCTGACTGGGACCTGCTGAAAAAGGAGTTTGGTTTCAAGTCCGATGAGGAGGCAAAAGCTTATGCAGATCTGGCTTATGATCATCTCGATAAACTTGCAACCGCCAAAGTGCCTCTGATCCATATGATAGGGCTGGAAGATAAAGTGGTTCCGCCGGATGAAAACACGAGTATTCTTTTTGAAAGATATGCCAGGCTCGGAGGTCCGGCGATGCTCGTGCCATGCACGCTTGGAAAGCAAGACCTGATGGGACATCATTTTCCTATTGAAACGCCTCGAATTGCGGCTAATTTTATCATTTGCAGCACGATACTACCAAAACCAATTCTCGATCCAACAGTATTCCATGAGCTGAGGAGCGGACTTCGTAACAGTCTGATCCGGTTTGAACGGGATAGAAAGGGCAGGGTCGCCTTTCTTGGCGGATCGATCACCTGGGGTGGCGGCTGGCGCGATAGTATCTGCAATTATCTGAAAAAGAGATTCCCATCTACTGAATTTGAATTTATTAATGCCGGTGTCCCATCGATGGGCAGTACGCCTGCCGCTTTCCGTATGGAGCAGGATGTATTGTCGCACGGACCGGTCGATCTGCTTTTTGAGGAGGCTGCAGTTAATGATGACACCAATGAATTTCCTACCGTTGAGCAGATCCGGGCTATGGAGGGAATTGTCAGGCACACGCTGACAAATAATCCCAAAGCAGATATTGTTTTCATGCATTTTGTGGATCCCGGAAAAATTGAGATGTATCGGAAAGGTCAGGTTCCACTGGTTATTCAGAACCATGAACGGGTTGCGATGCATTATCAGGTGCCGACTATTAATCTGGCCAGGGAGGTGACTGAACGCATCAATGCCGACGAATTTACCTGGGAGAAGGACTTCAAAGATTTGCATCCATCGCCTTTTGGGCAGCATATTTATTTTCGGTCGATGAAAGCCTTCCTCGACAAAGCCTGGAGCGGATCCCCGGCAGGTGAAATTGCGACTGATCATTATCTGCCGGCTCCCCTTGATAATTCAAATTACGGGACCGGTGCTTTAATCGACATACATCAGATTAAAGCCGCGAAAGGTTGGACGGTTGATGAGAAATGGCAGCCCAAAGATGGCAAGGGAACCCGCGATAATTATACTGATGTTCCTATGCTGGTGAATGAGGGCAATTCCGGCATATTAAAATATCGTTTTACGGGAAATGCCGTCGGAATTGCAGTTGCAGCCGGTCCGGATGCCGGTATCATTGAATACAGCATTGATGGAGGGACCTGGATGAAAAAGGACCTGTTTACCGTCTGGAGCGCTGGCCTGCATTTACCTTGGTTTTATACGTTAGGCACCGCGCTTTCAGTGGGCAAACACGAAATCCAAATCAGGATGGCCTCTGAAAAAAACGCCAAAAGCACTGGCCGCGCCTGCCGGATACGGTATTTGTACGTTAATCGATGACTGCCGACTGCTGATTGCCAACTGCTGCGGTCCGGTTTTTGCTGTAATTCGGTAATATGACTGAAAAGGAAATTTTAAGCAGTACACGCCGCATACATGACCTTTTGTCAGTGAAGCGGTTGAAGGAGGCCATGACCGACCTGCGCCCAATGCTGGTTACAGCCGGTGTCAATGCCTGGATCGAGGGACTGGAGCAGATCGATACTACCTATCAGGTGATGCTAGAGTATACTGTTAAGGGTATTCAAGATCCTGAACGTCAGAAAGTTTACCGAAAAATTGTCGCCGATCTGTATGAACTGAATGATCGGGTATCTGAGTTTTTACTAACAAAATTGTCGACTCAATATGTTCATGTCAGAAAACGGATCTTTCGAGATGATCCTGGCCTGGAATCGTACATTCTGAGTTTCCTCAGCGAGCCTGACCGCATTGCGCCATCCGATCCGGAATATCTTCGGGATTTATCGAGGTTGTTTCATATGATATGGCTGACTGACGAGTTCCACGACCGTGAGGTAGAGTTGGTGGAGACCGTCAAGGATTCGGTTACGTTAACGGTACCTGAAAAGGCAATGCTTGTAACTGCGTTGAATTTCAGTATATTACGATATTTTGATAAGAGGAAGTTTGAGCTGTTGTTCGAATTTTTTGATTCATCAGAAGAGGAGATCCGGCAAAGGGCCCTGATTGGCTTACTGCTCGCCTTTTATCGCTACGATGCCCGCCTGGTTTATTATCCTGCCATCCGGGGAAGATTCCTGGTAATGGATGAATATCAGAATTTCAAGAAACTGGTTCAGGAAGTAATTATGCAGATGATCAGGGGCCGCAATACCGATCAGCTCAGCCGGCGGATGCAGGAGGAGATCCTCCCTGAAATGATAAAACTCTCACCGCAGATTCGAAATAAGCTCGACCTTGATCTGCTCATGGGAGAGAGCTTGAGCGATGAGGAAAACCCAGAATGGCAGGAGATTTTTGATGATGCTCCGGGATTAAAAGATAAAATGCAGGAACTGTCGGAGATGCAGATGGAGGGCGACGATGTGTTTATCGGAACTTTCCAGATGCTCAAGGGATTTCCGTTTTTTCGCCACCTGATCAACTGGTTTTTCCCCTTTACCCCCAATCATCCCGAAATCCTTGCTTTGCAGGAATCTGGAGATCTGGCCTGGATGAAGGGTTTTCTGGATTCGGTGGATAAGAGCTTTTATTTATGCAATTCAGATAAATACAGTATTTGCTTCGGGATCCGCTCGATGCCTACTGATATGCAGAAGTTCCTTTCCGACGGATTGCATGCTGAAGCCGAGCAGATGAAAGAGATGCTCGACGGGGATGAGATACTTGATCCACTGCAGCAATCGCGGCGCGTGATCAGGCAATATATTCAGGATCTGTACCGGTTCTATCGTTTTTATCCGGATAAGCAGGGATTTGATGACCTATTCAGTTGGAAGCTCGATTTTTACCGGAAAAGTTTTTACCGCGAATTGTTCCAGGGAGATATCGATGCTCTCTATTCCATAGCTGGCTTTTATCTGCAGAAAAAGAATTATCGCGATGCAGCAGAGGCCTATGGCATCCTCGAGCAGTCGGGCGATATGAGTGCTGAGGTATTGCAGAAGCTCGGATATGCCTGGCAAAAGACCGGCAACTACCAAAAGGCGCTGGATTACTATCTGAAAGCTGATCTTCTGCTCAGCGAAAACCTATGGAATCTCAAGAAAATAGGTCTTTGCTACCGCTATCTTAAGCAGCCGGAACTCGCACTTCCTTATTATCGGCAAGCAGAACTGCAGGATCCTGATGATTTAAAAACGGAAATTTCCATTGGGCACTGCCTGCTTGATCTGCAGGATTATGAGGGTGCTCTGAAATCATATTATAAGGTGGAATATCTCCTGCCGGCGAACAATAAAGTTTGGCGACCGATAGCGTGGTGCTCTTTTGTTCTCGGACGGTTCGATCAGGCCCGGAAATATTACGATAAGCTGATTGAGAGAGAACCCACTCATCACGACCTGATTAGTCTGGGCCATCTGGAATGGTGCGAAGGGAAAAGAAATGAAGCTATCGAGTGCTATCGGAAAGGACTGGCAGCCGGGAAAATTGATTTCGATGAATTTCTGACAATTTTCGACCAGGACCGCGATCAGCTGATCAAGCAAGGCCTCGATCCCGAAGAGATACCAATTCTGCTTGACCGGTTGCGATACCTCTGCTGAATTCATATCTTAGAGGCTGACTAACCCCAGGCTTCAGCCTGGGGAACATAACATCTCTAATATGAAGCGATCTAATCTCAACCGCCGCGATTTTCTTCGGATCAGTTCCCTGGCAGCTGCCGGAACCATTGTTATTCCAAGCATCGTGCCCTCCTCCGTTTTTGGTAAAAGTGCCCCAAGCAATCGTATTCAGATAGGGCAAATCGGATGCGGACGTATCGGTCACGAGGCAGATATGGTGGGTGTAATGCCTTTTGATCAGGCCCGGTACATTGCCGCCTGCGACCTCGATTCAAAAAGGCTCAATGAAACCAAGCCATTCATCGAGGATTTCTATCAGAAAAAGTACGGCCGGAAAGAGGTTGATATTAAACTCTATGGTGATTATCGCGAAATGCTGATGAATCCGGCTATCGATGCAGTGGTGATCAGCACGCCTGACCACTGGCATTCGCAACCGGCCATTGAGGCTGCACTTGCCGGCAAGCATATCTACTTACAAAAACCAACCTCCCTGACGATTGCCGAAGGCCGCAAACTCAGCGATATGGTGCACAGGAGTGGTGTGATTTTTCAAATCGGAAGTCAGCAAAGGTCATCGGAACAGTTCAGGTATGCCTGTGAATTGGTAAGGAATGGCCGTATTGGCAAGCTTCATACCATACAAATCGGACTGCCGGGCGATCCTTCGGGTGAGGTAGAAGTAGAAATGCCGGTGCCGAAAAACCTGAATTATGAGATGTGGCTGGGTTCAACACCTATGGTTTATTATACAGAGAAAAGAGTGCATCCTCAGGCTGATTATTCACGCCCGGGCTGGCTCCGCTGCGAGCAATTCGGTGCGGGCATGATTACCGGTTGGGGTGCCCATCATTTGGATATTGCACATTGGGGCATGGGAATGGAATATTCCGGACCGGTGGAAATTGAAGCCAAGGCTGAATTTCCGAAATCAGGTCTTTGGAACGTGCACGGAAATTTCGAAGTGAAAGCAACCTATGCCAATGGAGTTAATATGTTCGTGAGCGGCGATCGCCCGAATGGTGTCAAGTTCGAGGGATCTGAGGGATGGATTTTTGTGACCCGCGGAAATTATCAGGCCACCAAAAGCGATCCGGTAACTTTTGATGCAAACCGAAAATCGCTGGACGCCAGCGATCCTAAAATAATTACCAGCGTGATCGGACCCGATGAGATTCATCTGGTTAAGAGTGACAACCATTACGGAAACTGGCTTGATAGCATAAAATCAAACACTCAGGGAATCGCCCCGGTGGAAGTGGCACATCGTTCATGCTCTGCCTGCCTGCTCAGCCATATTGCCATGAAAGTGCCAAAAAAATTGAAGTGGGATCCTGTACATGAGCACTTTACCAATAGCGATGAAGCTAACAAAATGTTGTCAAGGCCGCAGCGCAAACCCTATGGGACGGATTACTTATAGAAATAGACCTGTCAGCTTTTTTATACTGACGGCTTTACTCCTTATTTCTTCCTGCAGTGCACCTGTCAAAGATTCGCGCGTGACTTTCATGGTGGCCGACCCGGGTCATTTTCATGCGGCACTTGTCCTGAAATCGATCTATCAGGATGTCAGCCCCAAAGTATTTGTTTATGCGCCCGATGGCCCTGAACTGGTGGATTTCAGTACCCGGTTGCAAGGATACCGGACCAGGACCGAAAGCCCTGCGCTTTGGGAAATCAAGGAATTTCGCGGACCTGATTTCTTTGAGCGCATGATTAAAGAAAAGCCCGGTAATGTCCTTATCCTGGCAGGGAATAACCGTAAAAAGACCGATTATATCCTTAAGGCTGTGCAAAACGGCATAAACGTGTTTTCTGATAAGCCGATGGCAATTAATTCGGCAAATTTTAATCAACTGGAAAAAGCTTTTGCGATAGCTCGAAAAAAGGGAGTGCTTCTGTATGACATCATGACCGAGAGGTTTGAGATCACCTCACTTCTGCAAAAGGAATTGTCGATGATTCCCGAAGTGTACGGAAATCAGCTGGCAGGGTCATCGAAAAATCCCGGGGTCTCCAGCGAAAGTGTGCACCATTTTTTCAAATTTGTTTCGGGTGCCAGGCTGATCAGACCTCCCTGGTTTTTCGATACCGAGCAGGAAGGTGAGGGAATTACCGATGTCACAACGCATCTTATCGACCTGGTCCAATGGGCTTGTTTTCCAGATCAAATAATTGATTATCATAAAGATATACAGATCTCTTCGGCCCGTCATTGGAAAACCGATATCCGGCGCGATCAGTTCATGGAGGTCACTGGCCTGACCTCCTACCCCGAGTACCTCATTCCTTATGTGAATTCTGATTCTGTTTTGCAGATCTTTTCGAACGGTGAAATTAATTACCGGCTTAAAGGCATCAACGTAAGGGTATCCGTAACCTGGAATTATAAACCACCCGAAGGTGGGGGCGACACCCACTATTCGGTCATGAAGGGCACCCTGGCCAGACTGGAAATCCGACAGGGACCGGAGCAGAAGTTCAAGCCGGAACTTTATATTTTTCCAGAAAATGCCGATCAGGTATACCTCGACGGATTAAGCAGTGCCATTGAAACACTCTCGTCGAAATATCCGGGAATATCAGTGGAGACGGTAGAAAACGGGTACCAGATAATTATACCTGATTCCATGCGGCCCGGACATGAAGCACATTTTGCCCAGGTGACACAGAATTACCTAAGGTACCTTACAGAAGGCAGCCTTCCTCCATGGGAAGTCCCGAATATGCTGGCAAAATACTGGCTCACAACAAAAGCCAGGGAGATCAGCCAGGGCCGGTAAAAGTCGATTTTATTCCCAGGCAGGCGGATTTACTCCGAGTAAATGCCTGACAAAAAAGTCCATCCTTTTATGGTCGCCATATGTTCCGCCAGCCGAGTGATCCATTCCTGGAACTACCAGCAAATCGAAATCCTTGTTGGCTTTTATCAGTGCATTAACAACCTGCATGGTTGATGAAGGATCAACATTATGGTCCATTTCCCCAACAATCAGGAGCAATTTGCCTTTCAGTTTCGAAGCATTCACCACGTTGGAGCTGGCTTCGTACCAGTCGCCAATAGGGTAACCCATCCACTGCTCGTTCCACCACATCTTGTCCATCCTGTTATCCTGGCACCCGCACGATGACACCGCTACCTTATAGAATTCCGGGTGGAAAAGAACGGCCCCGGTGGAGTTCTGACCACCAGCAGATGTGCCGTAAATCCCCACACGTGTGATATCCATATACGGATACTGTTTTGCAGCTGCCTGCATCCAGAGAATCCTGTCGGGGAAACCGGCATCTCCAAGATTTCTCCAGCATACATCATGGAAGGCTTTCGAGCGGTTAGCTGTACCCATGCCGTCGATCTGAACAACGACAAAGCCCAGTTCAGCGTAGGATTGCATGCCGTTTTGAGTGGAAAAAGTTTTTGGAACAAAGGATCCCTGCGGACCGGCATAGATGTTTTCAATCACCGGGTACTTTTTATTCGGATCGAAATTTACCGGTCGAATGATTACTCCCCAGATATCCGTTTTACCATCCCGGGCCTTGGCAGTAAATACAATCGGAGGTTTCCATCCGGTAGCCAGAAGTTTGGTGATGTCGGCCTTTTCAATATCCAGGATGACCGATCCATCGCTTGCTTTTCTCAGAACGGTGATGGCTGGTTGATCCACCCGTGACCAGGTATCAATGAGTACCGACTCGTCTGCTGAGAATATGACGGTGTGATTGCCGTCACCTTCAGTGAGGCGCTTGAGGCCGGTGCCATCGAAATTGACCCTGTATACATGAATGAAATAGGGATCCTGACCTGCTTCTTTGCCGCTCGCTTCAAAAGTGATTTGCTTTTTTTCTTCGTTAACAGATATGACTCTTCTGACCATCCATTCACCTTTTGTTATCTGATTGATCAACTGACCGGATTTTCCATTAAAAAGATAAAGATGGTTCCAGCCGTCACGCTCAGAGGCCCAGATAATCTGGGATCCATCGCCGGTATCAAAACGATATCTGTAGCCGCTGTAATTGATGAATGTAGGACTGGTTTCCTCGATAAGTGTTTTCACAATTCCAGTTGCGCCATCGATTTCAAGGACCCGGTAAACCTGGTGTCCGCGCTGATTATATTCAAATGTCAGGGCTTTATTATCCTTTCTCCATTCAAACCTGTCGATATCATATTGCTGTGAGAACAAATCATCTTTAGTTACGAATTGCTTTTTCTCCTCGCGCAAGAATAGTACCGGCAACTGATAAGGTACTTCATCGCCTGGCTTTGCATATTCCACTTCGGAATATTTCGGTTGTACCTGATCCAGTGGTGATGACTCAACATAATGTATCATCCTTTTCCATGCGGGCCGGAATTTTATGGTGACTAATTTTTTGGAATCCGGGGACCAGTAAATCTTGTAAGAGGAATAATAAAATCCCGGTACTCCATCTCTGCTGTATTGAACTGGGCTGCCACCTTTATGAGGCTTTATCCAGATATTAAAATCCCTGACGAAGGCATCCCATAAGCTGTCGGGCGAAACGACTGGTTTATTATCAAGCTGATCAGCGCTTTCGCTCCAGTTTCGTGCCTGGCGCGGGCCACCACGTTCCATGGAGACCGCCTTACCTTTTGCCAGCTGGTTTTTCTTCAGATCCCAGGTCCATTCAAAACCATCTGAATTGAAGGTCAAGGTTTTCAGGTCATCGCTGAATTTTGTATTCCGGAATGCCAGTTCAAAAGGTTTGGCTGGCTTTCCGCTTAATGTTGATAGCTGAGCGGCCAGCTTATTCGCATCAAAAGCAGGTGCCTTTTTAGCTTTTGCCGCATCGACAAGGTAATATTCGGTTCCTTTTTCGGTGACGGTAGAATACCAGAAGGTATTGGATTTTCCGATCCACTCTGGTCTGACACTGGCATGAAGCGTTTTGTCGGCTACCAGTTTTCCGAAATTTTTGGCTTTGTCGTAATCAGCCGCCGTTCCCTGTGCCCGTAATCCTGTAACCGACAGGATGGTAAGGCATGCAGCGAATAAAAGTTTGGAAGTTTTCATGTATGGTAATTGCTATAAATAATAATCTTTTCTTCGATCCCCAATCAAATCATTAAAGGGGTTAATTAATTTGTTATCTGCATTATGGATATCGATATCCACCGTTTTTACACAAGTTTTATCTGTTGGTGCAGCTGATAAAATGGTGCCGTCGAAACCGGTAACCTGACTGCCGCCAGTAAAATTAAAATGATCATCACCACGCACTTCACGTCCAATACGGTTAGCCGTTACTGCGAATACTCTGTTTTCCAGGCATCTGGTAACCATGGCTGTTTGGCACCAGGGCATTACGAGGTTTGATGGATGAGCAATCAATTGGGCACCTTTCAGAACCAGCGTGCGGGCGGCTTCCGGAAAAAACCAATCGAAACAGATCATCATTCCAATCTTCATATCATTCACCTGATGTACTTCAAACGGCTTGTTTCCAGGCGAGAACCACAGTTTTTCCTTATTAAAAAGATGGATTTTCCGGTAGGTGCCGATGACCTTATCGCCATAAATCATGATAGCTGCATTGTAAATCTTTTCCTTTTCCTGTTCAATAAAGCCGGCAACAATAACGGCACCGGTATCGATCGATAGCCCACTCAGAAACCCGCAGGTTAATCCGGAGGCGTCCTCAGCCATACTAAATGCTTCCTCTTTTGAGGTAAAGGTATATCCGGTGGCAAACAGTTCGGGCAGAACCAGCAAATCGGCTTTCATGCCCTTTGCCAGATCACTGATCTGTGAAAAATTGTGGGTTTTATCACCAAAAACGGGTGAGTTTTGAATGTATCCGACTATCATGATTTATTCGATTTCCTTGTAAGTTTATCTATAATATTCACATAAACCACTGCCTACCGCCAACTGCCGACTGCCTATTGCTTAACATTCTCAAAAAGGCTCCTTGTCTGCATATTATGCTTGCCGCGCGACTTGACCTCCGGGTTAACATCCAGTTTTAATAATTCAGGTTTGTTCCCAATCTCATAAGCCGTGAGATAAGTGAGTTTAGTGACTTTCAGAAATTTGGGATAATTAATGAATTCCAGAATATCCCGGGGCGTGTGGTAATCCGGAGTAAATCCGCAAAAGATCCAGACAGAGGGGATGCCAAAGCGGATGAATGGATAATGATCGCTTCGGAAATAAACCCGCTGAGGATGTGTGAGGTTGGAATACAGGTAATTGAATCCGAAATTGATTCCTGATTGCGTATTAACCTTGTGGATGGAAGCATCGAGTTCGGAGCTCAACAGGTTAGATCCCACCAGGTACAGGCTGTCGGTATTGTTCCGGCCCAACATGTCGAGGTTGAGGCAGGCGCTGATTTTTTCGATGGGAACCGGGCAATTATTCACGAAAAAGTGCGATCCGTTCATGCCCTCTTCTTCACCGGTAAACCAGGCAATAATTACAGATCGTTTTGGCCTCTCAGTCATAAGGGCCTGGGCAATTTCAAGAAGTGCCACGGTTCCGGTACCATTATCATCGGCACCCGCAATGACTTGCCCATCGCTTATTCCCAGATGATCGTGATGCGCACAGACCACAATATATTCATCCTTAAGTTTTGGGTCGGAACCGGGAATCATACCAATAACATTTCGTGAAGTCCGGTCCTGGTTTTCGATTTCAACATTCAACTGGATTGTTGTACCAGTCACTATTTTACCGGGTACTTCAATCCCCTGCCTGATAGTCTGAAACATTTTGCCAACCTCTTCAACGGAAATTCCCAGGATAGCTGCAGCGAGATCATGGCTCACTGCGGCTTGTCCGAACGGGAGCGAAGGCCTGCGGACAGGTTGCTGCGGCTGATTCTGGGTGGCAGTCGCCGGAGGCGTACCCCTGCGCTGGGTATCGAAATAATCCGTCATCCGGCCGCTGGGTATCCTGTCAAAAATATTAACACCATGACTGTGTTTTGATTCAAGCTCTGGGGGTATCACTGCAAGAACGCCGGCTGCCCCTTTTTCCCGGATAAGGCTGATCCGTGAGCTTAACCGGTAAGCATAGGTGGATCCGAGCTCTGTTTTTTGGCCAGGCATGGGCTCATCCAACAGGATAACCATCTTGTTCGATAAATCGATGTCCTTCAGGTCGTCCCAACCTTTTTCAGTATTGGTTATTCCCAGTCCGATGAAAACGGCTTCTCCACTGTAACTGCCGGAAACAGAAAAATTACCACCAAAAGATTTCCTGTAATAATATACCTGCTCACCTTTACTATTAATGATACGGAGGCGGGTATTGGGTTCTGAAACACAGGAAACTTTCGTGGGTATGGGCTGATAGTAAGATCCATCCGGAAAGAGGGGTGTTAGTCCGGAATTCTTAGCCCAGTTACCGAGATAGACCGTGGCAATATCGAGTTCGGCTGAAGGGTTCATTCTGCCCCGAAACTCCGGCGAGGCCAGAAAGCCCAGGTGATAACGAAGCTCTCCTTCGGTAATGGTTTTAACTCCTTTATTCTGGCTAAAAGCTATCATGCTGCATGAGAACAGCAGGATCAAGCCAGCAATTCTCTTTGTTTTCATAATCTGCTGGTTATTAAATTTCTAATTAAATCGGCTCCACTTTTTCTAAAAAGGCCTTCCATTCAGCCTCGGGAATATTACGGGTACCTTTAGACAGATATTCTGCCGGGAAAATGAATAATAGACCTATCGACCTGAATACTTTAAGGTTAAGTGGGGCAGAAGTTTTCATAGGCTAATTTTTACTAAAGGTACGAAATCGTCAAATCCGATGGAATGCTAAAGAGCAGACGAATGATGTGCTAATGTGAATATGTGCTAAGCTCCATTCCTTTTAAAAATAAGGAGCCTTGAGTTACCAATTTTCTCTTCCTCTGATGGGGTGAATGCAAACTCCGGGGCTTTTACACCGTTTCCGAACCATCCTGGACCAATGAAAACGCGGGCCTCATCCCAGTAATCTTCTTTTATCAGGGTGTTCAGCAGAGTGGGGCCACCTTCGATCAATACCGATTGGATATTGCGGTGATATAAATCTGAAAAAACCTGGGGCCAAACTGGTGAAACAGGTGATATCCTGACAAAATTGAGGTTCGGTTTATTTTGCTGATCGATAAAAGTATAAACTATCGTCGGTAATGTTCCAGCAAGTATTTTTCCTGTCCTGTCAATGGTAATGCGCACGGGATCGCGGCCTGACCATGACCTCACATTCAGCTGCGGATTATCGAGCAGGATAGTTTGCGAACCTGCGAGGATACCCTGCTCTTCGGATCTCCATTTGTGAACCAGGCGGCGACAGGTTTCGTCGGTAATCCATGCAGGACCCGAACCCTGGATCCCAGCCCGGTCTGAATCAACATAACCATCGGTCGTCTGCGCCCATTTAAGGATCACGTAAGGTCGTTGATGTTCATGAAATGTATTGAAACGGCGATTGAGAAACCGGCATTCATTTTCCAAAATACCAGTGATCACTTCAACGCCATGATTACGCAATCTTTCCACTCCTCCACCTGCCACCGGGTTTGTATCGCACTGGCCGATAACTACTTTCCTGATCCCTTTTTCAAGAATAAGATCTGTGCACGGACCAGTTTTCCCCTGATGATTGCAAGGTTCGAGATTTACATATAACGTTGATTCAGTCAACAACGCAGGGTTTTTTACCTGGGCAATCGCTTCTACTTCAGCATGGGGTTTGCCGAATCCGGTATGATATCCTTCCCCAAGGATACGTTCGTTATTCACCATCACCGATCCGACCATCGGATTCGGGGCCGTCGAACCTAAACCGTTCAGGGCCAGGTCGAGGCACCTCTGCATATAATCTTCGTGTGTCAGGGTCATAGCCCCAAAGATAATAATTCGCTATTTTTAAAGTCTGTCAATGATTAAAACCAAACAACATCATGAAAAATTATTTAATACTGATTTGCATGGCAGCAATAAGTCTGACTTCATGTAAAACCGAAACTAAAACGGTGCTGGATCCGGGTAATCCCTTTTTCAGCAAGTATAACACCCCTTTTGAGGTTCCTCCTTTCGATAAAATAACCAATGCTCATTATGTGCCGGCTTTTGAGCAGGGAATGCTGGAACAGAAGAAAGAGGTAGAAGCTATCGTCAATAATTCTAAAAAGCCGACCTTCGAAAATACTATCCGGGCACTTGATCAAAGTGGCGAACTGCTGACAAAAGTGAGCTCTGTTTTCGGGGGTCTGAGTGCAGCAAATACAAATGATGAGCTCCAGAAAATCCAACTTGAGATATCGCCGAAACTTGCCGCCCACAGCGATGAGATCAATCTGAATCCAAAATTATTTGAGCGCATCAAAGCGGTATATGATAATCGTGATAAACTGAAACTCACGGAAGAAGAGAGTTATATCCTGGAAAATGAATACAAGGAATTTGTCAGAAATGGTGCCAATCTGACACTCGAAAAAAAGGAAATCCTAAAAGGGCTCAATCAGGAGCTTTCCTTGTTAGCTGTGAAATTCGGACAGAACGTTCTGGCCGAAACCAATTCCTTTAAAATGGTGGTGGATAATCCCGCAGACCTGAAAGGGTTGCCCCAGTCATCGATCGATGCTGCCGCCCAAACTGCCAAAGCTGGCGGTCTGGATGGGAAATGGGTATTTACTGCTCAAAAGCCCAGCTGGATACCCTTTCTGCAATATTCGGTAAACCGCGACCTCAAGAATAAATTATATGACGGCTGGCTCATGCGGGGTAATCACGGTAACGATAAGGACAATAAGGTAATTCTGGCTAAGATGATGAGTGCCAGGGCCAAGAAAGCTCAATTGCTTGGATTTCAAACTCATGCTGATATGGTGATGGAATCCCGGATGATGAAGAATGCAAGCGCCGTTATGGATTTGCTTGATAAAGTTTGGGCTCCTGCCCTTAAAGCGGCGATTAATGATCGGGATCAGATTCAACAAATGGTTAAGCGTGAAGGAGGAAAATTTAATATCGAAAGCAGTGATTGGTGGATGTATACTGAGAAATTGAGAAAAGAGAAATTTAACCTGGATGAGAATGAACTCCGTCCGTACTTTAAATTGGCCAACGTTCAGAAGGGGGCTTTTGATGTGGCGAACAAACTTTATGGCATTACTTTCCATGAGATCAAGGATATTCCAAAGCCACACCCGGATGCTATGGCTTTTGAAGTTAAGGATGTCGATGGCACATCTCTGGGTGTGCTCTACCAGGATTTTCATCCCCGGGCCAGTAAGCGCCAGGGAGCCTGGTGTGGGAGCTATCGCAGTCATGCAGTGCAAAACGGGGTAGAAATAAAACCGGTTGTTACCATGGTATGCAATTTCACCCTGCCCAACGGCGACATACCCGCGTTGCTGAGCATCGACGAAGCGCGCACCTTGTTTCACGAATTCGGTCATGCGCTGGATAACCTGTTCTCCAAGAAAACCATGCAGTCGTCATACCGGGCCCGTGATTTCGTGGAATTACCAAGCCAGATTATGGAACATTGGGCAATCGAACCCGCAGTGATGAAATCCTATGCCCTGCATTATCAGACCGGTGAACCGATCCCTGATAAGCTGATCGAAAAAATGGAAAAGGCAGGTAAATTTAATCAGGGATTCACTTCTGTAGAGTTTCTTTCGGCCTGTTATCTTGATATGGCTTATCATATGCAAAAGGATACGGTACCGGTTGATGTAGCCAGTTTTGAGAAGAATCTCTTTAGCAAAATCGGGTTGATACCAGAGATCGAACCTCGATATCACAGCTGGTATTTTACCCATATTACCGGAGGATATGATGCTGGATATTACAGCTACGAATGGTCGGCTGTTTTGGATAACGATGCTTTTGAGGCTTTCAAGGAAAAAGGAATTTTCGACAAAGCAACTGCTGATTCATTCAGGAAAAATGTGCTTGAAAAAAATGGCACTTCTGATCCGCTTGATATGTTCGTAAAATTCCGTGGCAGAAAACCTGATATCACACCTTTGATGCGTAATCGCGGATTTCTGAACTAATGATAGAGCTTATTAATAGCCCCGGATTTCAATCCGGGGGAATCAAGCGATGAGATATTCGGATATCCAAAGAATCCTGGCTGAAGCTTTGAACGGTCTGTATCCGGTCCGCGAAATCGATTCGATTGGACGGCTGGTGCTGGAGTCCCTAACAGGGCTTAGCTGGGTGCAGATTAGGCTGAATCAGGCGAATCAACTTCCTCCAGATCAGGAAAGTCATCTTTCAGACATAATTGTTCGGTTGAAAATGCATGAGCCAATCCAGTATATCCTTGGTGAGACTGAATTTTATGGGCTAAAAATTAATGTTAAATCAGGAGTGCTGATTCCGAGAGGGGAAACCGAAGAGCTCGTTGAGTGGATACTTACGACTTTCGCCGGGATGACAAGTGAAGTTGAGCCAGTTGGGAAAAGGTTGCGAATATTAGATATTGGATGCGGGAGCGGGGCAATTGCAATTGCCCTGGCAAAGCACCTGCCGGATGCCGAAGTGGTTGCCTCAGATATTTCGGAGGCAGTACTCCAACTCACAAAAGAAAATGCCGGAATAAATAAGGTCGAACTATCAATAGCTTACTTTAACATCCTTACCCTCGATAGCCTTGTCATCCCCGCGGAGGCGGGGACCCCGTCCCTTACCACGAAACCTTTTGATATCATCGTCTCAAACCCTCCCTATGTGCCTTTATCCGAAATGACGTCGATGGATCTGCATGTCATCAGGTATGAGCCTGAAATGGCACTGTTTGTTCCTGACGCAAACCCATTGTTATTTTATAAGGCTATAGCGGAATTTGCGGCATCAAACCTTAATCCCGGCGGGCAGGTATATGTTGAGATTCACGATCGTTTAGGTGAGGAGACTGCAGAAATATTCCGCAAATGGTTTTCCAAAGTTGAACTTCATAAAGATATTCACGGCAAGGACCGTATGATTCGAGCATATCATGGATAAAATACAGGCACTAAGCAGAGCTATGGAACTGTGCTCCAGAACAGAATACAGTGAAGCTAATATCAGGGGGAAACTTAAATACTGGGATACCTCAGCGGAGGATATCGAAACCGTAATTGAACATCTTATTAAGGAGAAATTTATCGATGATTTAAGGTTTGCAAATGCTTATGTCAAGGACAAAGTTCGCCTGAATCATTGGGGTCGCATCAAAATCCGTTATATGCTCTCCATGGAAAAGGTTCGGCATTCGGTTATCGATCAGGTCCTGGCCGATATTGATGAGGAGCTCTATGCAGAAACTCTTAAAGAACTGCTCCAAAAAAAATCAAGGGAGCTGAAAGGTGAATCCAATCCGCACAACAAAAAGCAGAAACTCCTGAAATTTGCCCAGAGCCGGGGCTTCGAAGTAGATCTCGCACTCCGGGTAATGAAAGATCTCAACTAGCCATTATTCCTTCTGAAGAATGGCCCTTGACCTATGAATACCGGGGTTTAGATGGAATCCCCTATTGTCAGCTTTAACCGGGGTTTGTTGAAATCTATCCTTGGCTGAACCCGGATATTTCCTTAAAATTGTAAGGGCGATTTTGCGTTCGTCCCCCGATCTTCTTCATCAAAACCTGATACCCGAAACCCGATACCCGAAACCCAATGCCCTTCTACCCCTCCATTCGCCCCTGGTACGATCTAATCTTCCCGTTCATTCCGGCACAGCTTGATTTCGTGCTTTCCTACGGAGCTGATCCAGCACTCTCGATAGTGGATGTTGGCTGTGGTACCGGTAGCCTCATTGTGGCCCTTGCCGAAATATTCCGCTCTACCGCTGGCATGGACCCGGATGAAGATATGCTCGAATCTGCCCGTCAGAAAGCGACTTCTAAACCTGTTGGTACCTGGTTTTTAAAGGCGGGAATGCTGGACTTGGATAAAGAACTTGCTCCGGAATCAGTCGACCGGCTTATATGTTTTGGGAATACACTTCCACATTTATCTGTTGAAGAAGAAGTTGCAGAGTTTTTGCAGCAATCCTTCCGGGTTCTCAAACCAAATGGAATAATATTGATTCAAATAATTAATTATGATCGAATACTGGATCAGAAACTTGATGGTTTGCCTTCTATCGAGAATGGAGTATGCCGTTTTGAGCGAAAATATCATTATCCGCAAAACCCGAATCACATTCAGTTCCAAACTAAATTGACCATCAGGAATACGGGGCAGGTGATAGAAAATAATGTACCTCTGCTGGCGATTCGACCGGCTCACCTGCTTAAGATTGTTGCAGATTCAGGTTTTTGTGAAATAGAACAATATGGCAGCTTTAATAAGGATCCTTTAAATTCGCAATCACAGCCATGCATAATAAAAGCAAAAAAACAATAATGATGAAATATAACTTCCTGATAATCTTCAGTTTGATTGGTTTTCCTTTGTGCGCCCAAACTCCTGCAAAGGATTTCCATGCTACTATCCGCGTTGACCTGAAAGAGGAAAAGGCACCGGTTCAGAAGGGCCTGTCAGGAATTTTTATGGAGGAGATCAGCCATGCTTTTGATGGAGGAATTTATGCAGAACTGGTCCAGAACCGGAGCTTTGAAGAGGGGATGGTCCCTCCGGGAATGAAGCTGGTCAAGGGGGATGATGGAAACCTTCGTATGGAACTGAAATCGCTGCCCGCTGGAGTACCTGAAAAGAGTTGGCCAATGCCGTGGCCCTGGAACGGAAACTGTGCCTGGGATCCTGCTCGTGAGCTGGTGGGATGGAGCCTGAATAATGCTGAAGGAACCGCCGGTGCTATGAAACTGACCTCCGCAAACCCCATGAATCAAGCCTCTGAAAGGTCGTTGGAAATCAGCATGACTTCTGCTGTAAAGGGCACCGCGAGTACTTCATTGATCAACAGTGGTTATTGGGGTATGAATATCGTTAAGGACAATTCTTACGACTTTACATTTTATCTGCGACCGTTTGCCTTCAAAGGAACAATAACAGTTTCGCTGGAATCTAAAGATGGGACCAGGTTGGCCGGATTTACTTTCGAACCGATCAAAAAATCAAGATCATGGCAAAAATTGGCTACGAAACTCCTTGCTGCCGGAAGTGATAAGGAAGCACACCTGGTGTTGAATTTTCAGGGAGCCGGTACTTTCCAGATCGATTGGGTATCCCTTTTCCCGCCCACTTTCCGAAATACACCCAACGGTTTGCGGCCCGATCTGGCTACTTACCTTGCCGACCTGAAACCAGATTTTATACGCTATCCCGGCGGATGTTATGTGGAAGGCCTTTCTTGGGAATCTGCTCCCGACTGGCGAAAAATGGTGGTACCACCTGAACAGCGTCCCGGTATGTGGGGATACTGGAAGTACCGGTCAACCGATGGATTTGGATACCATGAATTTCTGCAATTTTGCGAGCAAATCGGGGCAAAAGCAATGTATGTCGCATTTGCCGGCATGACTGTTCATCCGGAGAATAACTGGCCGGTGAATAACCTCGATACCCTCATTCAACAAACGCTCGATGCCATTGAGTATGCTATTGGACCGGTGACCTCGAAATGGGGCGCGCAGCGAACAAAAATGGGACATCCGGATACGTTCCCACTGAAGTATGTTGAGGTCGGCAATGAGCATTATGCTGCCATTTATGGCGATTATTATACCAAATTCAGAACCGCCATCAAGGCAAAATACCCGGATATGATCGTTCTGATGAGTATGTATTGGAGCGGTATCAACCGACCAGCTATTGCTAAGGCTGGTGAGGCAAATATCGACAGGATAGATGAACATGCCTACCGGGATGGGAACTGGATAAGAACACATTTCGATTATTTCGATAAGTACAAGCGTACCCCTTGGGATGTTTATGTTGGGGAATATGCGTCGCAGCGAGGCAAAGGTGATTGGTATTGTGATATGGGCGATGCCACGTTTCTGATGATGATGGAAAAGAACGGAGATCTCGTGAAAATGGCCAGCTACGCACCACTTTTCTGTAATGTCAACGACCGGAGCTGGGATGTCAATCTCATTGAGTATAATGCTTCCGGGAGTTATGCCAGAGCATCCTATTATGTCCAGAAAGTTTTCAATGAAACCCGCCCTTCGGTAAACCTGGCGTCGACTCTGGATGTTATGCCAAAACCGGATACTGTCAGCCCTTTGCTCGGTGGCAGAATCGGCCTGGGGTCCTGGAATACCCAAACCGAATTCAAAAATCTGGAAGTTCTGGATGAAAATGGAAAGCTTATTTTCAGGGATAATTTTCAGCATACCGGTCAATGGGAAAAACCGGTGGAAGGTAACTGGAAGTTTGAGGGTGGGGTACTTAAGCAAACAGATCCGGAAGTTGCGGCTGCGCGCATGTTTTTGAAATCGGTAAAAATTACGACTGGTGAAATCCGGGTAAAGGCACGCCGCACGGGAGGATCAGAAGGATTTCTTGTATATCTGAATGTTGAAAATAACGATCGGTTTTTCTTTGCCAACTACGGTGCCGCAGGAAATTCCTTTTCCGAAATGCAGGCCTGGGGAGCACCCGAGGGCTATGCCTATAAATCGGTCAAGAGCACTCGTGGAGGGATCGAAAATAATCGCTGGTACGATTTAAAAATAGTTATCGGACATAATCGTGCCGATATGTACCTCAATGGGCAATTGCTTTCTACAGCCACCCTGGTACCGATGCAGTCAGTTTTTTCGATTGCCGGTTACGACAGGGGAAAGAAGATGGTTGTGTTGAAAGTTGTGAATTATAATTCCGAACCCATAAGAACAGATATCGCAATTAATGGTGCTGAATCGGTTGAATCAAATGGTCGCCAGATAATTATCCGCTCTGATAATGTGACCGATGAGAATAACCTGACCGAGCCCAAAAGAATCCTGCCAGTAGAAAGTGAAATTAAAAACTGCGCTGCCAATTTTTCAGTTTCGGTGCCAGGCCATTCGGTTAATGTTTTCCTGATACCTGTGAAGAAGAATTAATCATCGCTATCAGCTCATCGTTAGATTTTGCCAGGTTTTTTAGTCCGCTCAGCTCATTCTTAGTCTGGGCAATATAAAGCCTGTAGTAATTAACCAGGGTTCGTCGCTGTTCAGCACTCAGTAATGGAAACCGGTCCATCTGTGGTATATGGTCCTTGCTGATGTTTCCAACGCTGTCGGACGTGTAAAAATCATGCAAGTCCTCAATTTTCAGTACTTCAGGGTATAAATTGCTGCGCATGTTTTTTATCTGTAAATCATAGTCCCTGAAGGCAGTTATCTCATCAATATACTTACCCATGGCCAACGTAATAGATTCATTCTCAATAAGTCGCATGCTCCCTGAATTTACGAGCTGGAAATAATTGGTGGTGCTCAGCGGAACAGAAATGGTCCTCTTTCCTTTTATCAGTAATGCAGCCAGATTTTTAATTTCTGAGTTCTCCTTACCCTCGTGATAAATTTCAGTGATGGTGTCATAAACGGGCAGCAAAGCGGTAAATAAACTGTCATATTTCTTATACGTAATTTGATTCTGAAGCAGATCATGCAGATAGGCATTCAGATATTCCGCTCCCTTTTTTCGCTCCTCAACATGTTCCCTGATATTTTCCGCAAGAAAACCCATAAAAACGGCAAAAAATATCATGAAAAATTCCAGAAAGTATTCTGCCCATTTTTTTGGATGGGTAACATGACGGGGGTGTTTGTGCACTTCCATTACTTTTTTATTGCTAATTTGACGTCGGCAATTAATTAAAACGCACAAAATGAAACTTTGTTCACTTGCCTGCCTTTCAGGCATGTTGCTTTTGACCAGCTTTGCCTCTCATTCACAGGTAACTGCAGTAAAGGTTGGTAATCGTATCGATGTATCAATCAAGGACAACCTCTTTACCCAATACATCTTTTCGGAAGACGAAAAGTATCCGTTTTTCTTCCCGGTAAACGGACCATCCGGTTTTAGTGTTACCTCGATGAGGAACAGCCTCTATCCACACCATAGTTCTCTATTTTTTGGCTGCGACAGGGTAAATGGCGGCAATTATTGGCAGGAAGGGATCGACAGGGGCAGGATACGCACCCTCAGGGCTGAAATCCTGAAGTCAGGCAAAGACTCAGTGGTGATTGCCAACGAATGTATCTGGAGCCGGCCCGGGGCTGAATCTCCTATCCGTGATGTTCGTTTGATCACGATCACAGCTCCTTACAAGGATCTCTATCAAATCGATTTTGATATTCGCCTGGATATTCTCATGGACGTAAAAATCGAGAAGACCAACCACTCTTTCTTCAGCGGCCGCATGGCGCCAGATCTTTCGGTGGTGAATGGTGGTACGGCTGTGAATGCCGAAGGAAACAGTGGCGAGACAGGGGATAATGGCACCTTTGGGAAAAAATCACCTTGGATGGACTGCTATGGAACTCGCAACGGAAAAACCGAAGGCATGGCAATTCTCCAGCATCCATCCAATCCATGGTATCCGTCACCTTGGTTTACACGCGATTATGGATTTTTTTCACCGACACCCATGTATTGGCCAGCCGATGAAACCGCGGGAACAACCTTTAAAAAGGGTGATGCGCTCCATATGAAGTATCGTGTTCTGGTTCATAGCGGCGACACTAAGACCGCCAAAATTGCCGAGGAGTTTCAGAAATATGTGACGGGTGACAAGTGACGGGTGACAAGTGACGGGTGACGAAAGAAAGATCGATAGACGAAGAAGAATATCGGAAGACGTGACACGAAACGCGAAACACGGAAGAATGATCGAAAGCAGTGTCAACCGGGCAAAGCTGCTTTTATTTTTCCTCCTTTTAATCTCTTCATTCCCTTCTTTTTCCCAACCTGTTTCCAAAGATCCTGGCGCGGTGCAGTCCCTCGGAAACGGTAAAATGTGCATCTATGAAAAAGGTCCGGATATTATCGCAGCCTACACAGGGCCCTATTCTTCACCTTCATTTCTGACCGCGGAATGGGTAAAAGGAGCCAGTGCTGAGTCGCAGTCTGTGCGGCAGACCGGAACTGCTATATGGACCCATAATTTTTTTGCCGGTACTTCAGAAATAGCCAGCCTGATTGATTTCGTTGATGCTGAAACCCCTTGTTTTTTGCGGAAAGTGAATGCACAGAGCCAGATAGTGTTTCGGTTAAAATTGGCTAAAAACCTTCAGGTAACCGACAATTCCAACCAATTGAAATCTGGCAGGGCAGCAAGCGGGATCCTGTTTAGTTTGCCATCAGGGTCGACGATTTATCAGACTTATGTTTATCCCAGGATTTTTTACAGCGAACTTATTGTGACAGGAAAAGCGAAAATCTCAAGGATTCCTGATTCTGGGATTATCGAAATAACCTGCGATCGGGGTGAGAGCACGATCTGTTTGATCGGTGGGCCTGAATATCCCGACGTAATGAACAATACGAAGCAGATATTGGGATCAACTCCGGAGAAGATTTTGACCAGGACAACTGCTTTTTGGCAAAAATTCACACAGGAGAGGAAAGATTTTAACACTTTGCTCCCCTCTTCAGCACCTTCACGAACAAAGTTATTGCAAACGATAGATGATGTTGCTGTTCTCCTGAAAACCCAACAGAGCATTCAAGGTGCCGTACTTGCGGGTTATCCGTATCCATTGGGTTATGTCCGCGATCAATATGGAGTATCCAGAGGTCTGCTGGCTCTGGGTTTGTATAATGAAGCAAGGTCGATACTGAATTTCTATTGGGAAATCTGGAAAAAGTACGGATATATTCATAATGCACAGGCGATCGGGGTAGAGGGGATTTTTCACATACACGAAAATGATGAGGTGGAGATTACCGGCTACCTTATCCTTCAGGCTTTCGATTTGTTAAATGCCACCAGGGATAATGCCTTTTTGGCAAAAATTAATCCGATGCTCGAATGGGCTTTTAATAGTCAGAGAAAACACCTGGTCAACGATATGCTGCCTTTCAATGGTGATGAAACTTATGTTGCCGGTGGAATGGTGCCTCGATCAGCGCTCAATGACGGCTCAGCCGAAGCCACCATGCTCTTTATCGAAAGCGGGCAAAAATATCTGGATTGGGTGGCCGGACAGAAGCTCAGGCCAGCCCAGGAAATTTCAAAAAACAGGGCATTGGTCGAGCGCGTAAAATCGAACTTTAAAAAAAACTTCTGGCACAATGGATCTTTGATGACCAACAATCCCGAACGAGCAAAAGTGGCCGAATTACCAAGATACAGGCATGGCGTATGCGAAGCTGCCGGTCCCGACTGCCTCATGAAAAAGTATGGCGGAATTGTCTGGACCGAACGCAATGAAAACGACCGTTATGTTTGTGCAAACTGCATCACTACGAGCCCATTGCCTCGGGTTGTTGCGAGAACTTATAATCTTCTGTCGGTGGCTTTGGAACCATTTTATATGAATTTCAGCTTAATGCCTTATGATGTGTTAAAACCGGCTGTCGTGGAAATTGCACATCAAAAGGAGGAAAACCGAACGGTTGGGTATGATTATGGCTTTTTATTGACAGCTTTGACCAGGCTGCATCTGCCAGAATCATTGGCCCAATATAATAAAACACTTTCCATGGCCGATCAGAATGGAGCATGGTCAGAATACTATCTCAATGGCCAGCCGAATGGTACTAGGTACCGTCCCTGGGAGAGTGCTATCAACCTTGAAGCTATGATCGATTTTGCTTTGTTATCCCGATGAAAAAACCTGCTCTCGCGAACTCGGGAATGGGACCCTTACCTATTCACTGAATTGAAATATTACTGATCTTTAGATAATCTTAAATATCAAACTATGAAGAAAGTATTCTGCTTGATGGCGATCGCCGCGACAGTCAGTTTCCTGGGAATTCAGGAGGCGAGGGCACAAAAGAAAGCCGGGCCGGTATTTGCCGATGGAATGACCCAGGTAGTTCCGGAATTTAATATTCCTGCCGATTGGATCATTCAGGACCTGTGGGTTGAAACAAGCTTTGATACGGATGGTGACGGTAAACTCGATCGGGTCCACGTTGATGTTACCCGGCCAAAGCAGACGGAAACGGAAAAGCTGAAGCTTCCAGTGATTTATGAATCCAGCCCATACTTTTCAGGTACCGGGACCAGTGACTTGCAGTATTTCTGGAATCCGCGCCAGGAACTGAATTCTGTACCCGTGCCGCGCAAGAAGTTTCCTCCGATCGTTCCGCGGATACAACGTCCTGTAATCTCAAAGGCACAGGTTGGCCGTTGGGTTCCACAGGGATATATCGTTGTTCACTCCGAATCTCCGGGAACAGGTCTCTCCCAGGGTTGTCCGACTGTTGGAGGTGATAACGAATCACTGGCTCCGAAAGCTGTCATCGACTGGCTGAACGGTCGCGCCAAGGGTTATACTACCCCTGATGGAAATGAGCAGGTATTTGCTTACTGGACTACTGGCAAGGTGGGAATGACAGGTACTTCCTATGATGGCACACTTCCACTGGCTGCAGCTACCACTGGTGTTGCAGGTCTTGAAGTGATCATTCCTATTGCACCGAATACTTCCTATTATCATTATTATCGTACCAACGGACTGGTCCGGTCTCCAAGTGGATATCTGGGTGAAGATATCGATGTATTATATGATTTTATACACAGCAACCCCGAGCATTGTGCCTATTGCGATTCTGTTGTAAAAAATGGTGAAATGGCAAAAGGTCAGGACCGCGTTAAAGGGGATTATAACGATTTCTGGGCCGGACGTGATTATATAAACGACCTGGGTCCTATGAAGTGTGCTATGCTGATGGCCCACGGATTCAATGACTGGAATGTGGTACCGGAACATAGTCTAAGGATATATGAGGCGGTAAAAGCCAAAGGCTTACCAACAAAAATCTATTATACCCAGGGCGGCCATGGTGGGGAACCGCCGGCAGAGATGATGAATAAGTGGTTTGCGCATTTCCTTTTTGGAGTGGCAAATGATTGTCTCGAAGGACCTAAAGCTTATATCGTTCGTGAAAACGACGATAACAGCAAGCCTACTCCCTATGCTGATTTTCCAAATCCTGAAGCCCGACCGGTAAAATTTTACCTGAAACCAGGATCTCCTAAAGCAGGTGAGCTTACCACAGTGCAATTGCCAAATCAGGGGAAAGAGAAATTCGTGGATAACGTTTCCTTTAACGGCACGGCACTGGCTCAGGCCGAATGGACCAATCATCGCCTGATATACCTTTCACCAGTTCTTAAGGAAGACGTTCACCTCTCCGGAACCTCGTCAATTACCATCAGGTTAGCATGTAGCAAACCAGCAGCCAACCTTTCGGTGTATCTGGTGGAATTGCCTTGGAATGGTGCCAGAAATGCCAAAATCACTGATAACCTGATCACCAGGGGATGGGCCGATCCTCAGAATTATAAATCTTTGAGAGAGAGTGAACCGCTGGTACCCGGAAAGTTCTATGAGATGACCTTTAATCTCGAGCCCGACGACCAGATTATCCCGGCCGGGAAACAGATCGGATTAATGATTTTCTCCAGTGACCGTGACTTTACGCTCTGGCCCGAGCCAGGCACTGAGCTGACTGTCGATGCGGATGCAACCTCGCTGGTCATGCCGATTATCGGGGGCCCGGATGCATATGCAAAAGCAGTTAAACAGTGACGGGTGATAAGTGACGGGTGACCGAAAAAGAAGACCGGTAGAGTCTGCAGTAGGCAGTCGGCAGTCGGCAGAAATGGCCCTCGGAGCATTGTCATCCCGGCGAAAGCCGGGACCCCGTCGCAAGCCACGAATCTAAGCTGGAACTTTTTACCCTAATAACCTAACTATGAAAAACCTCCGTTCTGCGCTGTTTGGTATGTCTTTGGCGACACTTCTGTTTTCCTGCAGTAATCCTTCTACCGCCCCGGATTTGGGGTTGGCAAAGATACGGGATGGCAGGTCGAGAGCAATAAGTTCGCATGCTCCGGGAGGCAGCAATGCTGATCGCATTCAGTATATCAAACCAGGTGAAACTGCGGTGATATTTGATGCTAAAGGTGCTGGAATCATTAACCATATCTGGCTGACATTTAATGATGCCAAACCAAACTGGCTCGAGAAAGGAGGCTCGGCGACACCGGCTGATCTTATAATCCGGATGTATTGGGATAATGATTCCCAGCCAGCTGTGGAGGCCCCGATTGGTGATTTTTTTGCTTCGGGATTCGGACTACGGCAAGAGGTCAGGTCGGCTCAGGTATTGGTAGAAGGGGGCGATGGGTACAACTGCTATTGGCAGATGCCTTTTTACAAGGCGGCAAAAATAACGGTAACGAATGATGGTAAAATTGCGGCACGCAGTTTTTATTATCAGTTTGACTATACAGAGTATAAAAATCTTCCAAAAAACACAGCATACTTTTGCGCTCAGTACCGGCAGGAATTTCCGGAACAGTTGGGTCACGATTATCTTATTGCCGAAATCAGCGGCAAGGGCCATTATGTCGGCACGGTGATGTCGGTCCGCTCGCGCAGCCCCTATTGGTTTGGTGAAGGGGATATCAAATACTATGTCGATGGCGAGAAAGATCCTTCAACATGGGGTACCGGTACCGAGGATTATTTCCTCAGCGCGTGGGGATTTACTGAAAATCTCAATCTTTATTCCGGTTGTTCCTACATGAGCAAAGGGGAAGAAGACCTCGGGGCAAAATATACCCTTTATCGCTGGCACGTACAGGATCCATTGAGGTTTACAAAATCCTTCCGCATGGAAATTGAACATACCGGATGGATCTCTGCCGACGAATCGGCAACTGGAAAAGTGGATGGACATGTTGAGCGGGAGGATGATATTGCTACCGTAGCTTTCTGGTATCAGCTGGGGCAGCCTAAACGGTTTGCTATGGTGCCAACCCATGATGAGCGAATGCTTCCTAACCTTGAAACTGTTATCGAAGCAAAGGATATGTTTGGTTCGATTAGGCACTCCCCAGGAACCGTGAAATTGGAGGAGGGTTTTGACTGGACCGGCAATCACCAGATTCTATTTACACCATCAACCAATGAAGCCTGGATGGAAGCCGATTTTATGATAAATAAGGAGGAGTATCAGGGGTTGCTATTGAAAATGAGCCATGAATGTAATTATGGTAAATACAAGCTGTTAATTGATGGGAACATAATTGCCAGAGTGCCAATGACTATCGACTTTGATTTCAAGGATCCGAAAGTGGAACCAAGAATATTGAATTTTTATTCAGAGAAGTTGAACGTTTATGATTACTACCTCGGTAGTGCGACCCTAAAAACCGGCAAGCATACTATCCGGTTTGAATCGGTCGGTAAATCACCGAATTCCGAAGGTAACGCTTTGGGTTTCGATTCCTTCAGGCTGATGCAGCGCTGGTACAAAAAACGGCCTTCCCTCGGAACTAATTCGGCCAAGCAGGTGACAGGGTGACCGACAAAGAAGATCGGGGGACGAAGAAGAAGATCGGAAGATGTGACCCGAAACGCGAAACGCGTGACACGGAGGAATTACCCTCAGCGAGTTGTCATTCCCGCGGAGGCGGGAACCCCGTCCCAAACCGCGAAACTATGAAGAAGCCCCGGTAAACTGGTCTTCCTTGTTCTTGAATAAAACATTGAAGGTCGTAAGACTGCCGTAAATCCTGGTGATATATTGCTCGAGGTCAACCTTTTCCTCATCGGTCAGATTGCTGGCATTGATGCGCTGTTCCATCACCCTGACGCGATCGCGGATCATTACTATTTTATGGAAAAATGTCTCGATCGGAATTTCTTTCTCTTTTAAAGATTTATCACCCGGATATAAAACCATCTTTCCACCGGTCCATTTTTGGCCGATCTGAACCGTTTGCTGGATATCGCTGAAACGGGTGAGTACCCTGATCAGGCTTTTTTCCATATCTTCAAAAGAGGTGAGATCCTCGGGTGTTTCTACCGCTTCAAGCACTTCCAAACCCTCATAATCCCGCTTAATCAGCTTTACGCCATACTCGATAAATCCGATTTCATAGGCGTCCGACCGCACCTGAACAATCACTCCTTTACCCATTTGAGGGTGTTTTATTCTTGAACCAATACCCAATATTTCTGCCATGTCTAAATCTTTATTTGTGATAAATGTAAAAACAAATCGCTTAATTTGGCGGTTATAGTTAAAATTGAAAACATGACAACCTCAAATATACCTTCCTTAAAAATCGGTAATCTCGATATCTATCCACCCATAATTCAGGGCGGAATGGGCGTCAGGGTTTCAGGATCAAGACTGGCTTCAGCTGTTGCAAATGAAGGATGTGCCGGGATTATTGCGAGTGTAGGACTCGGACTTTACGAGGACGCAGCGAAATCGGAATTTGTTGAGTTGAACAATATTGCATTACGGTCTGAGATCAGAAAAGCCAAGTCCCTTTCCAATGGCATCATCGGTGTCAACGTGATGGTGGTGCTATCGAACTACGAGGAATTGGTAAAAGTTTGTGTTGAGGAAAAGGTCGATATGATCATTTGCGGATCGGGGCTTCCCATGGATTTGCCAAAGCTTACTGCCGGGTCCGATATAAAATTAATTCCAATTGTTTCTTCAGCCAGGGCCTTTAATATCATCTACAAGAAATGGAAACAGAACTATAACCGGGTTCCTGATGCTGTTGTTCTGGAAGGGCCGATGGCTGGCGGACATCTTGGTTTTTCTTATGACGAAATCAATAACCACACGGCACGAACACTGGAAGAATTGGTGTCCGAACTGGTTGAATATATTCAGGGGGTCGAAGAAACTATTCCTGTAATTGCTGCCGGCGGAATCTGGGATGGAAATGACATTGCCAGGTTCTTAAAGCTGGGTGCATCAGGCGTCCAGATGGCTACCCGGTTTGTGTGTACCGATGAATGTGATGTTCATGATGATTTTAAAAAGGCATACCTGACTGCGACAAAAGATGATATCGC
The DNA here is from genome assembly GCA_903851365.1 of uncultured Bacteroidota bacterium. GTDB lineage: Bacteria > Bacteroidota > Bacteroidia > Bacteroidales > UBA12481 > UBA12481. The sequence goes on along the minus strand of CAINOB010000059.1, from coordinate 32,477 downwards.
CATAATAAAAAGTCCGGTTGGTTTACCTGGACGTGTTATCCGGAATGAATTCACTGTAAGGGCAATGAATGGCGAAACTATTCCTTTCAAATGCCCGCATCATTGCCTGCGATCATGCAATCCCCGCGTTGCCCCGTATTGTATTGCCAAAGTACTGGCCGATGCATCAAAAGGTCAACTGCTCGAGGCATTTGTCTTTGCAGGTGAAAACGCATGGCGATGTACCGAAATAGTTTCGGTAAAGGAACTGGTTGATCAGCTAACGAAAGAATTGGAAGAAGCGATCAGCATTCCTTCATAGCTGGCTGACCCGTTGCTTCAAGCACATTCCACCACAGCTCGCCGTTGATATCGATTTTTTTCTGCTTGGCCACGGCGACAGGAATCGGCAATAGGGTGAACTCGTTGTTCCAGTGACCGGCAACGAAATCAGTTTTACCGGCCATCACAGCGTGTACTGCATTTTGTGCCAGCAGGCTGCAGAACTTGCTGTCATTGGCGTTGGCAGGCGCACTTCGGATAATATAGCTGGGATCGATATAACGAAGCGCAAATGGAAATTTGTCTGCTTTGAATTTTTCGGAAATCTTGTCCTTCAGATATAGTCCGATATCTTTTAACTTGATATTCCCCGATGGATCTTTTTCCATCGCTTCACCTTTGAAGAAATCCTGACCGGCACCTTCTGCAACCACAACCAATGCATGATGCCTCGTTGCCAGCCGCTTACGAAGAACCTCAATGAATCCGTCGGGGCCATCCAGCGAAAATGACATTTCCGGAACCAGAACGAAATTTACTTCCTGAATGGATAAGGCCGCATGTGCAGCGATAAATCCCGAATTCCTTCCCATCAATTTTACTAATGCAATGCCATTATAGGCTCCCGAGGCTTCATTATGTGCATTCCGGATAACCTCATTGGCAATGGTAAAAGCCGTTTCAAAACCGAAAGATTTATCAATCAGGTTAATGTCGTTGTCAATAGTTTTAGGGATTCCCGCAACAGCGATTTTCAATCCCCTGCGTGTGATCTCTTCATGGATGGCATGCGCACCCCTCAGTGTGCCATCACCACCAATGGTAAAAAGAATATTGATGTTCATCATTTCCAGCGTGTCCACCATTCTCGAAACGTCCTGATTCCCCCTGGATGAACCCAGAATGGATCCTCCGATATGATGAATCTGACTAACCACTTCAGGAGTCAGGTCGATAACCGCATGATCAAGATCAGGATTAAGGCCCTCATAACCATATTGAAAACCAATGATGTTTTTCACTCCATAACGATAATGCGCAGCCATCACGATACTGCGGATCACATTGTTCAGTCCGGGACAAAGTCCGCCACAGGTAACAATTCCGATCTTTGTTTTCGAAGGTTGAAAGTAAACGAATTCCCTGGGACCAGCCTTTTCAAATGAAATTGGGATCTGACCGCTTTCACGGAATTTCTCAAACTTCAGCAGCGATGTTTCGTAAAGAATCCTGTCATGGTCGGTAACAAAACCGAAAAGTGGCTTACATCGGCCTTCATCATTCAGCGGCGACCGGCTGTTTGCCCGCCCGAGCTCTTTGATTTCAAAGTCTGCTGCTTTCATAAAATTTCCTGATACGTTAATCCTTCCCCAAAGATACACTTCTTCCTTATTCCTTCTTCCTTCCCTTTTGCCTTCTGCCTTCTGCCTTGAAGCTTTCCATTTGCCTTCCTGCCTTCCTGCCCTTTGCCTTATTTCAGCTGTGATGACTATCACAGTTAAAATCGCCGTACATTTACACATTATTTTAAAAGTTGCACAAAATGAACCACTTAGGTAATCCTCATACATTTCATATCCCTGTGATGGGCATTGGATACTCCATAGATACCGCTGTGAGGGTGGCTCCTTATGGTATTTCTTCAGTTATTTCATTGGTTGATGATATACTGATGGAGAAGATGAGAGAATTCTACAGCCACAAATTGAATATTCCTTTTCAACCTATATCCAGAAAGATTAAAGACTTTAGGGCCAAGCGGATAACTTCATATCTTAACCTGGTTGATACCATGGTAAAAGAGAAATTCGAAGAGATCAGGCAGGCAGCTATTGAAAAGAAGGATGAGTTTGACCGTTATATCGAAATGCTTCCCGATTTTTCTACTCTCAAGACGGAATTTAATGAACTCATTGCCGCCAAAGCCAGCATCCAGGAAATCAGGAAGTGGGCACATAATCGTCTTCGCCCGGGTTCCATCGATGTGAATATCATGACCAAGCTCGATAAGGAAAATTACCTGCAGGGCGAAACCCTGCCAGCTGAATTTAATGATGCACATGCCGCCCTCCGCGGATTTGCCGAGAGTAATCTTGAATCATCCATCGTTCTGTCGGCGGGGATGAATCCGAGATTGTATGCTTACATGGAGAATTTCGATGATTTCTATCCGGATCAGACTGGTTACCTGAAAAAGAAAATTGTACTGAAAGTTAGCGATTACCGGTCAGCCATTATCCAGGGAAAATACCTGGCAAAGAAGGGGATCTGGGTATCAGAATATCGCGTTGAATCCGGATTAAATTGCGGTGGACATGCTTTTGCCACTGATGGTGCCCTGCTCGGACCGATTCTTGAAGCCTTTAAAAATTCGAGGGAGGAACTTACACGAGAAGTTTACGAAATCTGGTCGCAGGCCCTTGTTTTACGAAACCGGCCAGTGCCAGCCGAAATCCCTGAAATGCGCATTACTGCCCAGGGAGGCGTGGGTACTGCCGATGAACAGGAATTTTTGATGGATTATTATGGTCTGGACTCAGTGGGCTGGGGGTCACCTTTCTTGCTGGTACCTGAAGCAGTAACCATGGATCATGAAACGCGTCAGCAATTAATAGAATCCACAGAGGAAGATGTTTACCTGAGTGGAATTTCACCGTTGGGAGTGCCATTCTATTCACTCCGCGGCAATTCGAAAGACGTGGAAAAAGAGGCCAGAATCGTCAAAGGCGCTCCGGGAAGTCCTTGTCCTAAACAATATGCCAGTCTTGATACCGAATTTACCGATAAAGCCATTTGCACGGCATCACGTGAGTATCAGCAGTTGAAGATCGATCAGCTGGATCATTTGGGTCTGAGCGAGTCGGAATATAAGGCAAAGTATGATGCAATCGTAGAGAAATCCTGTATCTGCGTCGGTCTGGGTACCTCTTCATTATTGGCTAATGATTTGAATCACAGAGCAGAAGGAGCAGGTGTTTCGGTATGCCCCGGACCAAACCTGGTCTATTTTACGAAGGAAGTAAGCCTGCCGGAAATGGTAGGGCATATCTATGGTAAAAACAATGTTATTGAGCGAACCGACAGGCCCCACATGTTTGTTAAGGAGCTGAGCATATATGTTGATTACCTGAAAAACCGTCTGACTCCACGCTTAAATCCGGCTAACCCGAAAGAGAAGAAAACGCTCGAATCATTTCAGCAGGGAATACGCGAAGGCATACAATATTACAAGGAATTATTCTCAGGTAAGCTCACACAGCTGCAGGGTAAAGTCGACGAAATCCTAAAAGAGCTGGATAAGAAGGAAGCTGAATTAGGATAAACAGGAGACGGAAGACAGAAGACCGATAGACGAAAGAAAGATCGGTGGACGAAGAAGAAGACCGGAAGAGTTGGCAGTACTCAGTCTGCAGTAGACGGAGCTCTGTGAATCTCGGTGACTCTGTGGTTTAAAACCTAAAACCCAACTATTCCACTATAACTTCGTCGCAGAAGAGCCACGCCGCGCCTCCTGAACCCTGATGCCAGGGAGGGCAGAGTCCGATATTTTTTGCATTCACCTTGATGTACCTTGCCGGCGCTCCAAAAATCAGTACCTCAAAGAATTTTACCCCGTCATTGATCGTTGCACGGTCAGGATAATTATCAGTTACGCTCATCATTTTATAATCTTCGCCGTCGGTGGAGATATAAAAGCTGATTTCTACAGGGTGAAAAATCCAGACGGAAAGGCTTTGCAGAAAACTTGCTGTGATACGCCAAACCGGTACTTCGCGACCTAAATCGATCACCACTTCCATGTCTTTGCCTTCAAACCCCTGCCACTTGCCATCGGTATAATCGGCACTTCCTGTTTTGCCGTCGACCAGGGCCATCATTCCACCGGCCTTAAAGTTCGGAGAATAGCTGCCATCAGTCTTCCTACCAAGGTAATCCCGCTCAAACGGGGGTGCCATATAAGTAACCTTAAGCCGCGGTGATTGCGGGTCGATCGAGCTTTTATAAAAGTCGGCGGCTGCCGTTTCGCTTTCGTTAATTCCTGCTTTATAGGCTTTTGCCCGGATACGCGAGGTTCGGTAAATCGTAAATGGTTTCGAATAGAGTTCTGAGGTTATCCGTGGTTCGGTTCCGTTTGTCGTATAATGAATTTCAGCCCCTTGTGATATACATGCAAGCTCAACGTTTGTCTGCCCCCGGAACATCGTGCCGCCAGCATTGATCGAAGGCATAAATAGTTTTTCGGTTCCCAGTGGTTTGAGCAAATTTTCAGGTTCAATCGGGAGTGCCGATGGCCGGTTCGAGGTAGTCAGGCCCCAGCTCTTTTCCGGGTCCGATCCCATTTTCAATGCTATTTCACCGCCTTTGGCGATATCCGTGAAGGTTAAGTATGATTTCGGATATTCCTTACCGTTAAGCGATGCTGACTGGATATATTGATTCCGGTTACTGACGCTTTGTGCTTTGATCGTGAATTTTTTGCCGTTAGACAAGGTGATTTCGGCTTTGTCGAAAATCGGACTGCCGATCACATATTGGTCCTGTCCCGGACACACCGGGTAAAATCCAAGGGCGCTGAAAACATACCATGCCGATAACTGTCCGCAGTCATCATTGCCGCAAAGCCCATCCGGAGTGGCTTTATAGAACTCATTCATTGCCTTTCTTACCACCTCCTGTGTTTTCCAGGCAGCACCCGCATAATTGTACAGGTAGGGCATATGATGACTTGGTTCGTTGCCGTGAGCATACTGTCCGAAAATCCCTTCGAAATCGGAGACACTAATTTTATTTTTCGATTTTACGGTGAAAAAAGTATCGAGCTTCTGAATAAAGGGTTTGTCGCCGCCTGAAAGCCTGATGAGTTCAGGGATGTTTTGGGGAACATAAAAACTATACTGCCAGGCATTTGCCTCGGTGTAATCACCCTGATCGAGCATCGAAACTTTAAAAGGATCAAATGGGGTGAGCCAGCGGCCATCAGAATAACGTGGTCTCATCAACCCGGAGGAAGCATCAAATTGGTTCAGCGAATACTGCGACCTCCTGATGTATTCCTTGTAATCGTCTGTTTTTCCCAATGTTTTGGCCACCTGGGCGATGCACCAGTCATCGTAGGAATATTCGAGAGCCTTGGATACTGAATTGGTGGATAATTCCTTCGGCAGAAACTGGAACTTTCGGTAGGCATCAATCCCCTCGGTACTCTGCGATCCACTGGCCAGCATAGCCTCATAAGCCTTATCGACATCGAAATCCTTATACCCTTTCAATATTGCGTCTGCAATTACAGGCACCGCATGGTAACCGATCATACAGTTATTTTCGCACCCCGCCAGTTCCCAAACAGGCAGCAAACCGGTCTGCTCATACTGCTTGATCATTGTTTTGATGAAGTCCTGGTTCCGATCGCGCTCAATCAGATTAAACAGCGGATGTACAGCGCGATAAGTATCCCAAAGAGAAAACACGGTATAATAGTCGTGACCTTCGCCATTATAAACCAGGTGGTCCATTCCACGGTATTGCCCGTCTGCATCCGAATAAAGATTCGGTGTCAGCAGGGAATGATAAAGTGCGGTGTAGAATATTTTTTGCTGATCTCCGCTTCCCCCGGTAACTTTTATCTTCCCTAATTCAGCGTTCCAGGCATTTTCGGCCCTGTTTACAATCTTTTCAAAATCCCATCCGGAGATTTCGCTGTCGAGGTTATGTCGTGCACCTTCCGCACTCACTGCCGATAAGGCCACTTTGACTAATATCTGCTTGCCTTGCTTGGTTTTATAATTGAGTATCGCTTTTACTGATTTTCCTTTGATTTCCTTACTGTCAGCATCAGTCGTTCCGTTGAGAATCAGCGTGGGATTAGTAAAGGATTCCGAGAAGCGTGCCACAAAGTATACATACTGATCGGAGGCCCAGCCCTGGGAATGCCGTAGACCCTCAATTTCATTAGGGCTTACTATACGGATATAGCAATCATCCAGTGGTTTATCCCCACTCATGATTCCATGTTCCAGATCGAAGAGGATACTGCTCTTATCGGATTTGGGGAAAGTATATCGATGCAACCCGGCTCGTTTTGAAGCTGTCAGTTCGGCCTTAATCTTGTAATCTTCCAGATAAACGCTGTAATACCCAGGTGATGCATCTTCGCTGGAATGCTTGTACTTTGACGCTGGACGGCGCTCACCGACAGCAGGCATCACCAGAATGTCCCCGAAATCAGCTACCCCGGTACCGCTTAAATGTGTGTGTGAAAAACCAACGATCGCAGAATCCTTGTAATGGTATCCGCTGCAACACCCGTTGTTATAGGTATCCGGACTCAATTGCACCATACCAAATGGCATGGAAGCTCCGGGAAAAGTGTTTCCAGTAGCATCTGTCCCTATAAACGGATCAACCAGAGCAGCTAAGTCATTGCTACTATGATTTTTACAGGATATAAACAGTACGGCAACTACAAAATATAGAATGATTCTTCTTATCATCTATGCCTTAAAATATTAGCCTAAATATGAATCCGGTTGGTGATACAAAGTAAAAATTTCTTTCCCTTACTAACGAATAACCTGGCTATTTCTTATCAACTATTTTCTTCTGCCTACTGTCTTTCGTCTATCGTCTTCCGTCTACCGGTCTTCTTCTTCGGTCACCCGTCACCTGTCACCTGTCACAAGCCTCACTATCGCACATCCTCTGTGTAAAGGTACGGCAAGCCTGATCACATCAGCCGCCTGGTTAATCGCGATCTCCGTCGGCTTATCGGTTCCCGGGTAAAGGACCTCCGCCCGGAGCGTTCCATTCATTCCAACCACCTTCTTGATAATCAGGTTAACAGATCCTTCTTTGGGTCCAAAAACAACCGGAATCACCCAACCGTCGTGAGTTTTAAATAAATTTACTTTGGCCGATTTGCCTTCCGCCAAGATGCAATCCGGTTCCAGAACCCACTTTTTACCCTTCAGGGTCTGCAGCATCGGGCCATAATCGAGATACTGCTTGTCCACCCATTCACTTGGCAGCAAGGAATGATCATTGCCGGGGAACGGGGCCATCGGATAGACTCCCAAGTAAAGATATCGCTGGAAGAATGCATCGGGATCGGGCCTCAGATTTTTTTCCTCACTCGTCCAGCCCAGCACCGGCCTCCGAACCCCCATAAGCGCCGTCAGGTTCAATGGTGATCCGCCATAAGTGAATTCATCAAAAAATCCGTCGGTCTGTTTGAGAAGATCAATGCGCTTATCATGATTGTTGATAAAGATTGCTTTTCCGGCCTTGTGCATCAGCGGCCCGAGCTGGTTAAGCAGACTGTGCCAGGAGATCAGGAGCGACCGGGTAGGCTTATTGCCGAACCAACTCACCTGGTCATCGCGCTGCTCGTTATACATCCTGAGCCAATCCATCCTGTCGATGCAGATTCCCTCTGCATCAGGGATTTTCTCGATATGTTTTCTGGCCTGGTCCATTAAATATTCCTGATAAACCGGCTCGCCCGGATCCATGATGATCCCGTTGCCCCAGGTGAAATAGGGCCCGTTTGGCCTGGACTTTGGATAGAATGCGAGTTTTTCTTTTGATACTGCCACTGGCACGTGAAGGATCGCATCGGCCAGTTTCCCGTATAAAAAATTGTCGGCATTTCGCCAGAGATCCTGCGCTGCCACTATTTTAGCGGGTGGAGCAGGGTCCGTGATTCCGGCCCCGAATTCGGTTACGTTAAAATAGCTCAGCACATGAAATCCCTGGCTTTTCATTTTTGCAGCATATACTTGCATATCCCTGATAGATGTGATGCCGCCGCCAAATCTCGGCCAGCGGGTTGTATCAGTTAAAACAGGAGGAATAAACATTCCCATGTATGGAAAATCGAAGCTGGCCTTCCAGTTGACTCCGAACGCCATCTTTTTCATCTTATTCAGATCAAACGCCGTTTCGAGCGATGAATAGGCCCCGGTTCCAGCAATCTGATCTGCGAGTTCAATATTCGGGTTGAAATATCCGGGATAATTTTCTGTCATCCAGCGCAATCCGCCTCGCCAGCTGGCTTCGTGGGCGACAATATCCATCGAAAAATGAATGGTTTTGCCTGCTGATATCCTGTTATATTCCCTTGAGAAAACCAATTCCCCTGAAGTACTGGTGCGCAAATTCAGATCGAGGAGGGTATCCTCGGGCGATAAGATCACGCTCATGCCGAAACCCGATCCTTCTTCCAGTACCGATACCATTGGAATGCCGAAAAGGTTGCCCTGAAAGGGGCAGAAACCTAATCGAGGATTATTATAACTATATGGCGGAGCGCCGTACCAGAGAGTATCATTGACAAATGGGATCGGTACCAGCGGGTCGCTCCAGTTGCCTGTAATATCCGAAGGTAAAATACCCAGCGATGCTATCTGCTCAGCGGATTGTTTACGTATGGTACCTAATCGCGGATCTCCCCAGGCGGTCCAAATTTTAGCTTTCGCAGAATCGGGATATATCAACCTCGTCTCAATGGGTGTTGACCAGGTACCTTTAATGCCGGTAATCTCGATTTCCCATTTTACACTGCCTTTTCCCGGACTGAACCGGTTGGTAAGTGTGCAGGAATTTCCTGTTGAGAGTGACACCCATTTTTGTTTAAAGCTGATCTGCGTAACCTTGCGTATTACCCTGATCTTTCCTTCGGGCTTGCAATCGGCCAGACTGCTTAGGGCCCGGACCTCACGGGCCTGATTTTTTCCGGTAAACTCAATCCGGGAAATCTCACCCGAACCGCTAACATTGACTGACATTCCGGGTATCCGGAAAATGTTTGTCTGCTGATCGCCTGGCTGGCAGGCAGTAAGCAGGATGACCAGGAAGGTTAATGAGATTAAGTGTTTCATGTTTCAGAGTTTCAGGGTTTCAGATTCTGCTTGATTTCGTGGTTAGGGACGGGGTCCCGGCCTTCGCCGGGATGACACTTCTTCGATCAGATTCGGTAAACTTCATTCTGTATTTTCAAAATTCAACATTGGCCATCGAATCTCGTCTTTCGGTCTTTCCTGCGTCTATCGATCTTCTTCTTCGTCCTCCGTGTCACGCGTCCCGCGTCACGAGTCACGATTCTTCGGTCACCAGTCACCCGTCACCCGTCACTTCCTCGCATTCCAACCATAATCAACATACTCCGTCTCCATCTTATCGCCAGTGACCTTGATCAGCATATATCCTTCTTCCATTTTGCCGATTGCGCCGCCCCACCATCCGGCAGAAACAGCCCCGCCGGTAATGAAATGAACTCCATCCATAAACAGATCTTCATAATAATGCTGATGTCCCTGCAGTACCAGCTTCAGGTTTTTCTTCCGAAGCAGGTCCATCACTGCTTTGCCGTTCGTGATCACTGAGCCGGCACCATTAACCTGCTGACCGCCCTCCTGCCATTGGTTGTATGCGGTGATAAGTGGTATATGAACTGATACCACGATAGGCGTTTTATCATCCACTTTTGCCAGATCCTGCCTCAGCCATTCCATTTGCACCGGATTGATCTTGCCTTCGTAATGACGGTCAGGCGTTTGCTCAATCGATTTAAGCAGAATGAAATGCCATCCTCTGTAATCAAATGATTGCCATGGATTACCAAAGTAGCGTCGAAACATCCCCTCGCCATAGTCCGGATCCAGGGTGTCGATGGATTTATTGTAAAATGCAAAAAGCTCATGATTGCCAACGGTATTGTGAACCGGCATCTTAAAACCCTTCATCAGGCTGCTGTACAGCTGATACAGCGAATCGGCCCCGGCGCGCGATTTATTGAGGGCATCCATGACCTGGTCGCCGCCCGTAATCACAAAATCGACTTTCGAACTGTTCACATGGTCAATGGCCTGCTGAAATCCAATCGGCGCGCTCTTGTCCGGCGTAATGTGAATGTCGGTCAAAAACGCAAACGTAAAATCGGGTTTTGTAACTTGCTCCGTGCACGACAGCATTGCAACGCAGACAACTAATAGGGACAATATCTTTTTCATTGGTAATTTCTTTATACTTCACAAATACTTGAATCTGTAATTTCGGAACTCGGAATTCTAAATTGGAATCTTTAACTTTTCACTTCCTTCAATCCACCTTCGTTCTCTGGAAGAGCCGTTAATCCAGTCAAACGCGAACCCATCAAACTGATATTCATAGGGTTTATCACTCCAGAATGGCCGGATTTTGGTATTTTGATAAAGAAATTTCAGTACGTACAGCATGGTTTTCCAGGGTTGAAATTTATCAGGATCGATAACATGGATCTGATAACCGCCGCAAACCTCCCCGGCAAATTTGTGAAAAGTTGGCTGGAAATAGACCGGTCGTAATACCATGCCCTCCAAGTTATTATCCTTTAGATATTTTAAGAGTTCAACGCGGATGGCGTAAGGATTAATAGCCGGATGACCAAACTGTTCCAGACTTCTGGTTGTTCCGCGTCCCTCAGAAAGTACCGTTCCCTCTAACATAACCATACCCGGATACACGAGGCACCCTTCGGCAGTCGGCAGGTTGGGTGAGGGGTTCACCCACAATCGACCGGTATCTTTCCAGAGCATGGTCCGCTCCCAACCAGTCATGGAAACAACCTGCAGATCAATGTCCCAATGGTTCAATTCCTTAAACCATACCGCCATTTCACCGATTGTTTTTCCATGACGCATCGGAATTGGTGCCAGGCAGACAAAGGAATACCAATCCGGATCAGGTAGATTTCCTTCGGTAACTATTCCACCGATCGGGTTGGGTCGGTCCAGAACCAGGATCCGGATATCTTTGCCCAGACAAGCCTCCATCGTGAGGTAAAGAGTCCATATATAAGTGTACACGCGCGTACCCACATCCTGCAGATCGATGATCAGAGTATCGATACCTTCCAGCATTTCATCCGTTGGCTTTCGTGTTTCGCCATACAGGCTATAAACTGGAATTTTCCAAGCGGGATGCAGCATGTGTGAGGTTTCGATCATGTTGTCCTGCACCACGGATCCGAATCCGTGCTGCGGTCCGAAAGCCTTGATCACACGACTGCCATACAGTCCGACCACCTCATCCAGTCCATTTTCCATCCTCCATGAAACGGAGGCTGCATGGCCGAGATAGGCAATCTTACCTTTAACCAAGGATTGAACTTCGGGGGAGAGCAGAAGGTTATCGAGACCGGTTTGGATCATCACATCATCTTTCCGTAAATATCGTAAATTTGCCGCAAATTAAACCAATATGATAACCCTCGATCAGGTGAAAGAGATGGTTGAGCGCGGCGAAGCGCTCAGGAGGTTCCTTTGACGTCGATAACAAGAAGATTCAGCTAAAGGAAGAGGAAGAGAAAACCCAATCCGCGGGTTTCTGGGATAATCCCAAAGAGGCAGAAAAACATATGAAGCAGATCCGGGTGCTCAACAGCTGGGTCAAGGCGTATGATCAGGTGATGTCAGCTGCCGGTGATCTCCAGATACTATTCGACTTCTATAAGGAGGGCGAAGCCTCGGAGGAAGATGTCGACAAGCAATATTCTGATACACTTGCCCTCATTGAGGAGCTGGAAACGCGGAATATGCTTCGGAAAGAGGAGGATATTCTCGGAGCCATCATGAAAATCAATTCGGGAGCTGGTGGCACGGAAAGCCTCGACTGGTGCGGTATGCTCATGAGAATGTACATCCGCTGGGGCGAAATCAATGGATATAAAGTGAAAGAGATCGATTTTCAGGCTGGCGATGAGGCCGGTGTAAAATCAGTCACCCTGGAATTTATCGGGGAATATGCCTACGGATATCTGAAAGCAGAAAACGGTGTTCATCGGCTGGTTCGCTTATCACCGTTCGATTCCAACAATAAGCGCCATACGACTTTTGCATCTGTTTTTGTTTCCCCGGCCGTGGATGATACCATCGAAATCGATATTAATCCGTCTGATATTACCTGGGATACTTATCGCTCAGGTGGGGCAGGCGGTCAGAACGTAAACAAGGTGGAAACCGCAGTGCGACTGAAGCACGGACCATCCGGCATCATCATTGAAAACAGTGAATCACGCAGTCAGCTGCAGAATAAGGAAAACGCCATCCGGTTATTACGGTCAGAATTGTTTGCGATCGAACTTAGAAAGCGCATGGAGGAACGTCAGAAAGTGGAGGCCACCAAAAAGAAAATCGAGTGGGGCTCGCAAATCCGCTCTTATGTGTTGCATCCCTATAAAATGGTGAAAGACCTTCGCACCGGCTTCGAAACCAGCAATCCGCAGGCAGTGCTCGACGGCGAGCTCAACGGCTTTATCAAGGCCTTTCTGATGGAGTTTGGGAAGGTACTTTAGCCAATGTGCTAATTTGATAATTTGACAATTTGATAATTTGATAATGAGGTTGGTGTAATTTTTGAATAATATGAAACTACTGATATTCAGTTTTATGCTGTCGTTGTTAACGTTTGGCGAAAAGCAGCAGAGAGTTACGTTTAAGAACCTGGATCAGGAAAAGAAAATCGAGGTCCTGATCGGCGGAAAGCTCTTCACGGCATTTATTTATCCGGATAACATGGAGAAGCAGACGCTGTACCCGATCATGAGCGCTTCAGGGAAATTTATCACCCGTGGGTACCCACTGGATCCAAGGCCCTTTGAGCGGACCGACCATCCTCATCAGGTAGGACTCTGGCTGAATTTCGGCAATGTGAACGGGCTTGATTTCTGGAACAATTCATTTGCCATCGCAGCCTCTGAGAAACCGAAATACGGATCTATAAAATTCCGGAAAGTGGTATCGGAGAATCCCCGGAAAGGTGAGCTGGTTGCGAGTTCCGACTGGGTGGATATCAATGGAAAGGTGCTGCTGAACGAAGTGACCACCTTCGTTTTTTCCGGTACCGGTGACCAGCGGACCATCGAACGCACCTCGGACCTGACCGCGGTTCAACAAGTTACTTTCAATGAAAACAAGGAGGGGCTGCTCGGTCTGAGGGTCGACCGTGCTTTTGAGGAGCCAGCAACCCAGGCCGAAAAGTTTTTGGATGCCAGTGGGAAAGAAACGGTTGTGCCGGTGCTGAACAACGATGGAGTCAACGGTGTTTACCGGAATGCAAAGGGCGATAAAGGCGGTGCGGTCTGGTCGACCCGGAGTCCCTGGGTGGCTTTGCGGGCTACAGACAAGGGAGAGGTGATCACGATCGTGGTTTTCGATCATCCCAAAAATCCCAATTACCCAGCCTGGTCGCATGCGCGCGGCTACGGCCTGTTTGCCACCAATAACCTGGGTGGCCGCAACTTCGACAAGAATGCAACAACCGTGAAGCTCACCATCAATCCCGGAGAGCATATCATTTTCAAATATAAAATTGTGATCGGCGGAGACCTCACCGATGCAGAAATCAATGAACTGGCCAGGAAGTTCAAAGACTAAAACTGAATTACCTTTGTAAAATTAAAGGAAGAGTATTATATTTGCCTTGTATTTTTAAAGGTAAACTATGAAAAGACTAATCACCGATCAGCTTCTGGCTTGGAAAAATCAAGAAACCAAGAAGCCCCTGATTGTACGGGGAACAAGGCAGGTGGGCAAATCATGGTCGATTGTCGATTTTGGAAAAACCTTTTTCCCAGGTCAGGTTCTTGTAGTAGATCTCGAAAAGCACCCTGACTGGCATAGGGTTTTCGAACCCAATCTCGATGCCAGAAGAATCATCGAAGAATTGGAGATCCTTTTGAATACCCGGATAACTCCCGGAAAAGACCTGCTCTTTATTGATGAAATTCAGGAATGTCCCAAAGCCATCATGGCATTAAGATACTTTTATGAGCAATTGCCGGATTTGCACGTAATTGCTGCAGGATCGCTCCTGGAGTTTGCCCTGCAGGATATCAGCTTTCCTGTTGGACGAGTCCAGATGATTCACATGTACCCGATGAATTTTGGAGAGTTTTTATGGGCGACAAATCAACCCATGCTTGCTGATATCATTTTGACCAGTCCAAAACCGCAGTCTGAAGCGGTTCATGACCGTTTAATGGACGAGCTGCGGAAATACTTATTTATCGGAGGTATGCCTGAGTGTGTGAATACTTATGCTGGCACCGGAAGTATGACGGCAGTTTTTGAAGTTCAAAATGATCTGGTTCATGCTTTCCGACAGGACTTTTCGAAATATGCACCATACTCCGACAAACGGTGCCTCATGAGCGTTCTTTCATCGGTGGCGACAAAGGTTGGCCAGCAAACTAAATATGCGCATCTGGCCGAGGGCTTCACCAATCCAACCATCACTAAAGCGTATGATCTATTATGTTCCGCATGGGTATTTTATAAAATATCAGCAGCATCAGGATCCGGGTTGCCATTTGCGTCAACAGCTTCGGAGAAAGTATTTAAAACGCTGTTGACTGATATCGGATTAATGAGATCGCTGAGCAATCTTTCTTCGGATATTGATATGCTTTCCGATGATCTATTGGCATTGTACCGGGGTGCCTTGGCAGAACAATTTGTAGGGCAGGAATTTTTATCTGCCGGACAGGACCTGTATTACTGGTCGCGCCAGGCGAAAAGCAGTCTGGCTGAAGTTGATTACCTGATGGATAAAAATGGCAAAATCTATCCGGTTGAAGTGAAAAGTGGACCATCGGGTAAACTGAGGAGCTTGCATTTATTTCTAAAATCTTATCCCGATTGTCCCAAAGGATTCGTCCTTTCAGGTGCAAATTTTGAAACGCTACCCGAACAGAAACTCGAATTTGTACCGCTTTACTTTGCCTATGGATTAAAAACAGCAGGTGATTTCTCTACCAGTCTTTAAATTTCAGATTTCGTGTAAAACGACCGCGTATTAATGAATCCATCTGTTAACAGTTGGTATACACTGGTAGACAATCAATTCTTTTAGTAATTGGTGGAAACACTTATCTTTGAATTAGAAATGGAATTAAAAAGTGAAATCCAATTGCAATTCGACAAACCGGTTGATATTTGCAGGTTAAAATATATCAAGCCCATTTTTAGAAATCAGATCCAAAGAGATATCCAATATGTCTAAAGCTTCGCATAAGGATTCAGTCTGTTTATTGAACATCCAGGAGTCTATTTCACAAATTTCAAATGTTTCGTGTATCGCCCCTTGACCAGCGAATCCATGCTGTTGTTATCCAAGGTCCATCCATATTGACCTGTTTTACTGGTCGATGCAAAGATTCCCAGTCCATTGACAACGTTTGAAATGGGCCTGCCAATCTGGTCGGATACAATTTTATCGGATTCCAGATATTGACCGAAAATCGGATCGGCATTAAAAACTACCAGGTCATAACTGATGAGCTTTCGCGCTTCAACATCGGGACTCTCTTTGATCCTGCCTCCGATATGCATCAGGATACTTTCAGTAAATGGTAAACCAGAATAATAGGTGAATTTTGATCCGGTATCGCCAATAAATTCCTTTGGCTCAAACGGGCTGAAATTCCAGGTCAGCTGTTTTTCCGACCATATCCCGCTTTGTAGTTCCTGGTAATGAACCGTAATCTTGGGCTCCTGATAATACCCATGTGAATCCCACGACCATTCCACCAGATCATTATACAGACTCATCGCGGCTGCTTTGCCCAGACTCATTAAAAAGGGCCTTGGACAGATTCGTGTAGATGCCACTGCATAAATACCGCTTCCCGGCTGCTGTACAACCAGCCTGATAAACAGGGGATTGAGACCACCTACACCGTACGTCCCATACTTGACAAATTCACTGGCAGGCAGTGTGTATACCTTTCTGTATTTGCCATTAACCGTATCCAATATCATTTTAGGTTGCATTTCCTTCCGGATAATCAGCTCTCCGTAATGTTGATAATCGGTTAACCATTGCTCCCAGCCATATCCTATACTATAAATTTTACCTTCCGGATCAATGCGCAATTCAAGGCTGACTATCAGTGAATCATAGTAGAGATCAGTATCAGTTCCGATACCGGCAGTTCCCGGACCATCCGGGAGAAAGGTCTTGGTAACAGATACCTGGTATTCCTGATCATCATAATCGATTAGTCCATAAATAACTGGGATATCCTTAGCAGGCATACCCGGGTTGAAATCGGTCTCGCAATTCGTTAGCATGACCAGACCCAGTAAGGCTATAAGCCCTGATTTTATTGCACCTTTTTTATGCATCTCACAGGTAATGCTGCCATATAATAGTTAGTAGCCTCGCCATCAAAATTTGAATAGACTAAATTCATATAGTCACGGTACCAAATAACCCATGGCGTATTTCTGGAATAGTCACCATAACATTCGCCGGTCCACCAGTGGCTTTCGCCCATCGAAAACTCATAATTCACATACCAACTGTAGCTCCCTCCGTGATCAGGTAAATCAAGATTCCAAAATCCTCCTGGACCATACAGCCTCCTTTGAGGCGAAATGAGAGAACCTTTTTTAATAAGCTTTGCCAGGGCGACTCCATCCGGCAGCTGCCATCCCTCCGGACAGATCCCCTGAGGAAGATTTGTCTTTGACCATCCGGAGACTTCTTTCCAGGTATATAAACCGCCTTTGTAAATGGATTGTGTTGAATCGTTATCGTAATAATATTTCTCCACGATACGATTATTTTCCTGCCCCTGCGGTGCCTTTATCCATGAGCCGTAATCGAGGTTTTCCGACATCCACCAAACATCCTCAATCAAAGTTATTTTATAGGATCTTCCATCTCTGGCATCCACCAATTGCGATACTTTCATGATGTCGGTAATCAGGACTTCCATCGAGGTGGTATCGGTCGCGCCATCCTGATCTTTAACTTGCAGAATTGGGTGGAACAGACCTTTTTTATCATAGCGGAATGCGGTTAATTTCTGATTGGAATAATCGGTATCCCATTTGCCATCGCCCTGAAAATCCCATTGCACAAACAGAGCGAGCTGCTGGTCCTCCGGATCCGATACCGCGGTTGCATCAAACTCAAGGACAGCAAGGGTATCAGCCAGATAAGCCGATACTTTAAATTTTGCTTCTGGTGGCTGATTGGTCTTTTCACAGGACGAGATAATGATCAGAAGGAATATCCACCCGATGCTCAGCTTGTTGTAATATCCATGATCAAATTGCATGCTCATTACATAAAAGTTCCGGGGGACAGAAGGACAATTTTGGCATCCGAAGAAAAACATTACAGGTTGCCAAAGGCTTAATTGTAAATATAGTGAATTGTGATTTAATCATTAAATTTAACGCAGTTTCTCCGAATTACCAAATTACCAAATTACCAAATTGTCGAATTTTCAAATTTTCAAATTAAGATATGGAATACAGAATTGAAAAGGATACGATGGGCCCGGTTGAAGTACCGGCCAATAAGTACTGGGGAGCTCAGACTCAGCGCTCCATCAACAACTTCAAAATCGGTGAGCCCGGTTCCATGCCGCACGAAATTATCATGGCATTTGCTTACCTGAAAAAGGCTGCCGCTCTTACAAATCAGGACCTGGGTGTATTGACAGAACAAAAGGCTAAACTAATTGGCGAGGTATGCGACGAGATACTGGCTGGCAAGCACAATGGAGAATTCCCATTGGTGATCTGGCAGACAGGCTCCGGCACCCAGTCGAATATGAACCTCAACGAGGTGATCTCCAACCGCACCCACGTACTGTTGGGTAATAAACTGGGCGAAGGTACCCGTCTGGTTCACCCGAATGATGATGTGAACAAATCGCAGTCATCGAACGATACTTTCCCGACCGCCATGCATATCGCCGCTTATAAAATCCTGATCGAAACGACAATCCCGGGCATTGAGCTGCTGCGCAATACTTTGGCAGCCAAATCAAAAGCCTTTATGGAGATTGTCAAGATCGGCCGTACCCATTTTATGGACGCCACACCACTGACTCTCGGGCAGGAATTCTCCGGATATGTGTCGCAGCTCGACCATGGTCTGAAAGCTTTGCGGAATTCACTGGCCCACCTGAGCGAACTGGCTTTGGGAGGCACCGCAGTGGGTACCGGCATCAATGCCCCGAAAGGTTATGCCGAACTCGTGGCCGCAAAAATTGCACAACTCACCGGCTATCCGTTTGTTTCAGCCGAAAATAAATTTGAATCACTGGCTGCCCATGATGCCATCGTGGAATCACATGGTGCCCTGAAAATGCTTGCCGTCAGCTTCATGAAAATAGCTAACGATATTCGCGTCCTTTCATCAGGCCCCAGAAGCGGTATCGGTGAGATCTCCATTCCGGAAAACGAACCGGGCTCATCCATAATGCCTGGCAAGGTTAATCCGACTCAGATCGAAGCAATGACGATGGTTTGTGCCCAGATTATGGGGAATGATGTTGCAATAGGTATCGGTGGAATGCTCGGCCATTTTGAGCTGAACGTTTTCAAGCCCGTTATTATAGCCAACTTCCTCACCTCGGCACGGTTACTCGGCGATGCCTGCGTATCGTTCAACAATAACTGCGCAATCGGGATTGAACCGAACTACCCGGTTATTGAACGGCATGTGGAAAATTCACTTATGCTGGTGACTGCGCTGAATACGCATATCGGATACGAAAAATCAGCCGAGATTGCGAAAAAGGCACACAAGGAAGGATTATCCCTCCGGCAGGCTGCCATGAAACTTGGCTATGTCACCGACGCCGAATTCACCCTCTGGGTCGATCCGAAGAAGATGGTTTAACCTCAAGATAATGTCGCTGTTAGGGACGGGGTCCCCGCCTTCGCGGGGATGACAACTCTGCCGATCTTTCTTTCGTCCACCGATCTTCTTCTTCGATCCTAATGGTGATGATGCCCCGGCGTATGCACGTGCCCGTGTTCGAGCTCCTGCTTGGTGGCTTCGCGAACTTCAACCACTTCAACATCGAAATGTAGGCTGACACCTGCGAGAGGATGATTCAGGTCGAGGGTTACCTCTTCACCATCGATAGCGGTTATCGTTGCTGTCATCGGTCCATTCTCCGAATCGAGCTGAACCTGCATGCCTAATTCCAGTTCGTCGTCACCATCGAAACCATCGGCCGGAACCTGAAATACCTGTTCCTTATCGTAATCGCCATAGCCGTCAGCCGGAGCAATCACCGCTGTGAATTTATCGCCAGCTTTTTTGCCGGTCAACTCTTTTTCCAGTCCCGGAATCAATGCCCCGACACCATGTATATAAGGCAATGGACCATGTTCGGCTGAACTGTCAAGGATCTCACCCTGATCATCTTTCAAGGTGTAATGTATCTGGACGACAAGATTGTTTTCGATTTTCACGTGATAAGTTTTTGAAATTTAGGCGCAAAGAAAAGTAAAACCCCCCGAAGTACCAAAAAGCATCGTTCAGAAGTGTCCTCTGTACCAAACCCTTCTTTGTCATCCCGTTGAAAAACGGGACCCCGTCCCTGACCATGACATTTAGCAGGCAGCACTATTTGAGAATTTGTCGCAGGTAATAAATTTATTACTTTTGTAATGAAAAATAAACAGTTTATTCGGTATTTATTGTCTAACGGATGGTACATCGTCCGACAGAACGGAAGTCACCTTATTCTGAGGCACAAAGAAAATGATATTCAGGTAACAGTGCCTATGCATGGTGCCAAAGAAGTGGGTAAGGGGTTGCAAAGCAAGATACTCAAGCAGGTAAATAAAGCTAAGAAGAATCAAAATGAAGAAAATTGAATTTATCGTCGAGGTGACCAATACTGGGTATTCCGCATATGCCACAGATTATATGGTATATACGGTTGGATCTGATATGGAAGAATTACGGTCCAATATATTGGAGGCTATAAATTTGCATTTCGAAGATGATGGTAAGGTTGTTACCCTGGAAGATATCCGTATTTCCCTGGATCTCCCTCAGTTTTTTGAGTTTTATAGTGTGATCAACGCATCTGCCTTATGTAAGCGCATCAAAATGAACCAAAGTCTTTTGGCTCAATATATCAGCGGACAAAAGAAACCTTCTCCAGCTCAACTGGAACGAATCATGAACGGCATCAGACAGGTAGGCCGCGAACTGGCTGAAATCAATATCGTTGCCTCCAAGTAGCGATCCACCTCAATTCCGCCCCTGCAAGGGCAAAAGGGCAAAAGAGCAGGAGGGCAAAAAGGCAAGAAGTAAGTTTTGAGAAAAAAGTTTTAAGTGTCCGTCTTTAATAGCGTTGCTCCAGAATGCACCCTTAAGTCTTTTCAATTTTGACTTATAACTTTACTTCTTGCCTTTTTGCCCTCCTGCCTTTTTGCCTTTACTACTACCACGCGACCTTCGGCGACCTGTAAAAGTTGATCCCCATCGCCTTAAACCTTTCGCCCTGCTTGCCTAATCTTACTTTATATTCGTCCCATGACCGCATCGATGACAGGGTCCAGCCAATCTCGGCATATCCCGGCAAACGCGGGAAAACCATATAATCAATCTCCTCTTTATTGGTGATGGTTTCGGTCCACAAGGCAGCCTCAATACCCAGAATACCGGCTTTGGTAACACCATGAACATAGCTCGCGGGATCCCACGAATATCCCTTGTCCACTTCAACATACCCGGCCCAATGGAGTCCCAGGGTGGTTGCCGAGTCATATTTCATATCCAGATAAGCCTTGCTGGCCGGGGAAAGAACAAGCTTGGCACCCTGACCGGTAGCCTTAACGGCATTTTCAACCGTTGCCCAGTGCTGACAAACGGTGCCTGGTTTTAATGTCGAGAGCGCTATGTCGTCCCATCCCATTGGGATTTTGCCAACCGATGTAACAATTTCCTGCACCCTGCTGATAAACGGAATATAATCTTCTTTTTTGGTCACGTGCGATTCGTCGCCTCCAATATGAATATAAGGTCCGGGCGTTATGACGGCTATCTCACGGAAAACATCTGAAATAAACTGATAAGTGATCTCCTTGGAAGTGCAAAGCGTGCTGAAACCCACATCGGTCCCAGTATAAAGTTTCGTGGCTTTGCCATTGCAGTTCAGCTCGGCATAGGAGGCCAGTGCGGCATTGGTGTGGCCGGGCATATCGATCTCCGGAATGATAGTGATATAGCGTGCCTGTGCGTACTTTACGATATCCGTATACTCTGCCTGGGTATAAAACCCGCCTGCTGCCCCTCCAACCTGGGTGCTGCCACCAGTAGTGGTCAGATTGGGCCATGATTTTATCTCGATGCGCCATCCCTGATCATCCGCAAGGTGAAGATGCAGCCGGTTCATCTTATACCGGGCCATCTGATCGATCAGTCTTTTAACATCCTCTGCCTTAAAAAAGTGCCTCGCAACATCAAGCATGGCACCACGATAGCCATAATCCGGATAATCCTTGATGGTACCGGTAGCCAGACTCCATGGACCCTCCTGAATAGTCGGCGATTCAACCTTTGCAGGCAGGATCTGCAGAAGCGTCTGGACCCCGTAAAACAATCCGGCCGGTTTGACGGCAGAAATCTGTACCATCTTTTTAGTGATGCTGATTTCATACCCTTCTTCCCCAATGCCCGGAATATCAGGATCTAGTATTAGGTAGATATTCCCATTATGTGGAGCTTTCGATGTAGTTTTAACTTCAAATCTTAAGCCAGTTGAAGGATTTAGCTTGTCAGCCAGATAATTGCCGATAGATTTTATTTCATCCGACTGTCCTGATACATAAATGTCGGTTTTATCGGTCAGCTTAAATGACAGCGCAGTAGGCTGAACCAAAACCGGGCGCGGGATGATGCTCTCCCGTGTAAGATCGGTCGGGACCTGGATACATGAAAATTGTGCAACGATCAGAAAGATAATTGCTGCTGCAGAGATGAACCGGGTTTTCACGGTGTTGAGTTTTAGTAATTTATAGTAAAGGAAAGGAAAACCTCTATAAGCACCAAGTGACAAAAGTCAGTTTTGACGGCGTTTTGCGTTCGCTTTAAACCCGTAACTTTGCGCCCGAATCCTAAAGAAGATTAATTATGATGAAGGATGATGAAACCCGGAAGCTTTTCAACGAGTTTCCTCCCATCTCAACACCAGAGTGGGAACAGGCGATCCTGAAAGACCTCAAGGGAGCCGATTACGCAAAAAAATTGATTTGGACCAGTCCCGAAGGTATTCAGGTAAAGCCTTATTATCGTGCCGAAGATCTTGAAAAGCTCAAAAGCAGCGATTTCAATCCTTTGGAGTTTGGATTTTTAAAGGCCGATGATGGCCGGTCAAATTCCTGGTTGATACGGCAGGATATCGAAATAACAGATTTTGATCAGGCAAAGGAAAAAGCCCTCTGGTTCATTGAGCGCGGAGCCCAATCTATCGGCTTCAATCTGGAAGAACCACATACCGCAGATGAAGTCAGGGAGTTTTTTAAAGATCTGCCGTTTGATAAGGCTGAGTTCAATTTCGAAGGATTCATGCCCTCGATAGTTTTGGAAGTCCTCCATGAAATGGCCGACAATGGCAACCTTAACCCCGAAAAAGTTCATGGCTCCTGCGAATGGGACATGCTCGGAGGTTTCAGCCTTTATGGCTCATTTGAGTTTGAAACAGACGACGAGCTTGGCGAAATAGCCGATTGGCTCGAAAAATCGGAACGGTTTCCCGACTTAAAAATCATCGGTATTCATGGCCGGAATTTCCATCAGGCAGGGGCAACTATCGCCCAGGAATTAGCATACTCTTTTGCGCAGGCGAGTCAATACATCGATTTATTAAGCGACTTTTCGGTACCGACTGAACTGATTGCTTCAAAAATATCGTTCCATTTTGCGATCGGGTCGAACTATTTCATGGAGATAGCGAAGTTCCGGGCTGCAAGAATGCTTTGGAGCAGGCTTCTGGAGGCTTATGAGCTGGATAAAAGCGAAATTCCCCCGATGCAGATCCACGCAGAAACATCGCGCTGGAATCAAACTGTTTACGATCCTTATGTCAACTTACTGAGAAATACCACGGAAGCAATGTCAGCCGCTTTGGCTGGTGTTGATTCCATGACCGTTCTTCCTTTTGATTTTCCGTTTGAAGTACCTACCGAATTTGCTGAGCGGATTGCCCGTAACCAACAGGTAGTGCTTAAGGAAGAGGCTTATTTCGATAAGGTTTTCGATCCGGCTGCAGGTTCCTATTATATTGAAACCCTCACATCTTCCATCGCTGAAGTGGCGTGGAAACTGCTCCAGGAAATTGAGGAGGCTGGAGGTTATACCAATGAATTCTACGAAGGCAGGATTCAGGATGCGATAGTGTCCGCCGCGATGGAACGCGATCAGAATATTGCTCACCGGAGAGAGACTCTGCTCGGAACCAACCAATATCCGAATCCGGAAGATGAAATGCTTCAAAAAGCCGATAGCGACCGTGTCCGTGCAAAAATCATGGATACAGATATGGCTGAGGCTCAGCCCCTGAATTTATACCGTGCCGCCGAAGGATTTGAAGCCATTCGTTTCGCAACCGAAAGATCGGGAGTGAAACCAGTTGCTTTCATGCTGACAATCGGCCACCTGGCCATGCGGAAAGCGCGTGCAACTTTTGCCTGCAATTTCTTTGGCTGTGCAGGTTATAAAGTCATTGACAATCCCGGATTTTCTACCCTGGAAGAGGGGATTGATGCCGCGGTTAAAGCGAAAGCCGATATCGTTGTGCTCTGCTCTTCCGATGATGAATATGCCACCTTAGGCGCCGCTTTTGCCGCTGCCCTTGGCACCAAAGCCATCCCGGTGATTGCGGGATATCCGAAGGAAATTATGGATCAGTTGAAATCTGCCGGAATTCAGCATTTTATCCATGTCAGGAGTAATGTCCTCCAGACTTTATCAACGTTCAACTCTCTCATCTTAAAGAAATAGAAGTTATGAGACCTGATTTTTCGAAACCATGGATGACCCCGGAACAGATTCCGGTAAAACCAATATATAGCGCTGATGACCTGGCTAATATGGAGCATCTTAATTTTGCGGCCGGCTTGCCTCCCTATCTGCGCGGACCTTACTCAACCATGTATGTCATGCAGCCCTGGACTATCCGCCAGTATGCCGGATTTTCAACGGCTGAGGAATCAAATGCCTTCTATCGCCGCAACCTGGCTGCCGGGCAGATGGGCCTTTCGGTGGCCTTCGATCTCGCTACTCACCGCGGATACGATTCCGATCATCCAAGGGTGGAGGGCGATGTCGGAAAAGCCGGTGTGGCCATCGATTCTATTCTGGACATGAAAGTGCTCTTCGATTCAATCCCGCTGAACAAAATGTCAGTTTCCATGACCATGAACGGTGCCGTTTTGCCGATCATGGCATTTTATATCGTGGCAGCACTCGAGCAGGGAGCTAAACTCGAGGAGCTCTCGGGCACCATTCAGAATGATATCCTGAAGGAATTTATGGTGCGGAATACTTATATCTATCCGCCTGCTTTCAGCATGAAGATTATTGCGGATATATTCGGATATACCTCGAAAAACATGCCGAAATTCAACTCAATAAGCATATCAGGCTACCATATTCAGGAAGCTGGCGGTACTGCTGATATCGAGTTGGCATATACACTGGCCGACGGTCTGGAATATCTCAGAACCGGCGTGCAGTCTGGTCTGGATATTGATGCTTTTGCCCCCAGGCTCTCCTTTTTCTGGGGTATCGGCATGAATCATTTTATGGAGATTGCCAAGATGAGGGCCGCTCGGATGCTTTGGGCCAAACTCGTTAAGCAGTTTAACCCGAAAAATCCGAAATCCCTTGCACTCCGCACTCACTCACAGACCTCAGGCTGGAGCCTCACGGAGCAGGATCCGTACAATAATGTTACCCGTACTGCCGTTGAGGCAATGGCGGCTGCCCTCGGACATACCCAGAGCCTGCATACCAATGCCCTCGATGAGGCAATTGCTCTGCCAACCGATTTTTCGGCACGTATTGCCCGTAATACTCAAATATATATTCAGGATGAAACCGGAATCTGCCGTTCGGTTGATCCCTGGGCAGGTTCCTATTATGTTGAGTCGCTGACTCATGAACTGGCCCAAAGAGCTTGGAAGCTAATTGAAGAGGTGGAGGAATTAGGTGGTATGTCGAAGGCCGTGGAAACCGGGGTGCCAAAAATGCGTATCGAGGAAGCTGCTGCCCGTAAACAGGCTCGAATCGACAGCGGTCAGGATACCATTCTTGGAGTAAATAAGTATAAACTCGATAAGCAGGATCCTATCGAAACCCTCGATGTGGATAATACCAAGGTCAGACTTTCACAAATTGAACGGCTGAATAAACTGCGTGCCGAAAGAAACGAAGCTGAATGTCAGGCTTCACTTGAGGCTATTACGCGCTGTGTGGAAACCGGCGAAGGTAATCTGCTCGAACTCGCGGTGGATGCCGCAAAAAAACGTGCATCTTTGGGTGAAATTTCGTATGCTTGTGAGAAAATTGTTGGGAGATACAATGCTGTGATACGTTCTATATCAGGAGTTTATGCATCTGAGTATTCTGGAAACGAAGATTTCCAGAAAGCTCGTGATCTGGCCGATCAGTTTGCCGCCCTCGAAGGTCGCCGTCCGAGAATCATGGTAGCCAAAATGGGCCAGGATGGTCACGACCGCGGAGCAAAAGTTGTTTCTACCGGTTATGCCGATATCGGATTCGATGTGGACATGGGACCGCTGTTTCAGACTCCTGCCGAAGCAGCAAAAGATGCTGTTGACAATGATGTGCATGTTCTGGGTATTTCAAGCCTTGCCGCCGGACATAAAACCCTCGTACCCCAAGTGATCGAAGAATTGAAAAAACTGGGCCGCGATGATATTATGGTCATAGTCGGAGGAGTTATACCACCACAGGATTATCAATACCTTTATGATCTGGGTGTCGTTGGTATATTCGGACCTGGCACCAGCATTCCGAAAGCTGCCATCCAGATTCTTGAAGTACTGATTCAAAGCCGGGCATAACCTTTATTACCGAACGGGGGTGAGGCAAAATAGGGCAAGAGGGCAAGAGGGCAGAAAGGCAAAAAGTAAAGTATTAAATAAGTAAGTAATAATCTGATTAAGTGGGCCTTATAATTTTTTATTTTTGGGCTTTCCTTCCTGCCGTCTTGCCTTGCTGCCCTCTTGCCCTAATTTGCCTCACCCCCATAAAGACTCTGTGATTATGAAGCTACCAATCCTCCTTCTCCTCCTTACCTTCCCATCCCTCAATGCCCAATCCGGCTTCACCAGCCAGCAGTCGGGCATGACCGGGACCATCCGGGGGCTCAACGTAGTCTCTAAAAAAGTGATCTGGGTTTCGGGTACAAAAGGAGAGTTTTCAGTAACTCATAATGGAGGATATACCTGGTACCATGATACGATACCGGGTGCTGGAAAACTTGATTTTCGTGATGTTCAAGGCTTTTCTGCCCGCGTGGCTTTGCTGATGAGCGCCGGCCCCGGTAAAGGCTCTGCCATTTACAGGACCGAAAATGCAGGGAAATCATGGGTCCTCACTTATCAGAACACTGATCCTAAAGCTTTCTTCGATGGATTGGATTTTTTCGATAAAAAGCATGGACTCCTCATCGGTGATCCGGTTGACGAAAAGCCATACCTCCTGGAAACAAAAGATGGGGGATTTACCTGGTCGCGGCTGAAACCTGACAGGATACCTGATCTGATTAAAGGTGAATATGCCTTTGCAGCAAGTGGCACCAGTCTGGATGTCAATCCTGATGGTTCCTGTTATCTGGCTACCGGAGGTTCGGTTGCCCGCATATTCCGGTCCTCAGATTTCGGTAAAACGTGGGAGGTATCGGCCCTTCCTTTCTTGCAGGGCGATCCTGCTGCCGGAGCTTTCTCCATCGCTAAAGGTGCTGCTGAACATCTGGCTGCCGCAGGTGGCAATTATCAAAAAATGACTATTACCGGAACCAATATTGCACTGTCGCTTGATAATGGTCTTACCTTTACTGTTCCGGAGGGTGCATCGCAAGTGCCGTTTATGGAATGTATTTGCTGGATAAATGCGGAAACAATCGTGGCTTGCGGCCCTCCCGGAGTTTGGATGTCGCAGGATTCGGGTAAAAGCTGGACCGAAATCAGCAAGGATGGTTTTCATACTCTGGAGGTTGTACCCAACAGGGGGGCCGTTTGGATGGCAGGAAATAAAGGAAAAGTAATTAAATGGAGGTAATATGGCGTTCGACTATTGGGGAATAATCATTGTACCGCTGCTGATCTTTTGTGCGCGGATCTGCGATGTCTCCATCGGAACAGTCCGTATTATTTTCGTATCCAAAGGTTATCGTTATCTGGCGCCTTTACTGGGTTTCTTTGAGGTTTTTATCTGGCTGATGGCTATGACCAAAATCCTCCAGAACCTTGATCGTTGGTATTACTATCTGGCCTACTGCTCCGGCTTTGCTACCGGAAATTTTATCGGGATCATTCTGGAAGAAAGGATCGCCATAGGTTATGTAGCAATACGTGTTATCAGCCGTGTACCGGCCGAGCCACTTATCATCCAACTTAAGGATGCCGGATATGGGGTTACCTATCATACCGCTCAGGGAAGCACCGGAACCGTTGATGTTGTTTTTACGATCATCAAGCGACCGGAAATTCCGAAAATAGCCTCCATCCTCAATGAATTCAATCCCAAAGCCTTCTATACCGTTGAGGAAGTAAAAGCGGTAAACGAGGGAATACACCGATTTTACACTCCGCTTCGCTCCGTTAAGAGGTCGCTGCGCTCCTAATTGGTTCGCTGCGCTCACTAATTAATAATTAGCGACCGAAGGGAGCCTATTAGCGAGCGTAAGCGAGCCTATTTCCGAGCGTTCGCGAGGGTTACAAGCCCCGCAGTCTTTAATAGATCGATATAGTCAATGATTGCCTTGAGTGAAGACTCCTTCGGGAATTCCGTGTCGAGCATCTGTTTGATCTGTATAGCATTATGCTTGCCATTGCAGAGGCGCTCCAATTCACTGGTGTTTGCTATGTCGCGAAAGGCAGCAGTTCTCTGCTCACGTGTCATGGTAGGCATAAATTTCCCGTAGCCATTATATCCCGATTCTTTAACTTTTGGTGTAGCTGCCGGAATGATTGTCATTGCCTTTTTTTCGAGATCATCCACCTTAAATACAACCGCTGGTGTACCCAGCCTGGCCGCCAATTGTTTCATCTCCTGATCAAGAATCAATAACTGGCCTTCAGCCATTTTTTTCAGCTGAGCAGTCTGCAGTGCAACCGTAGCAATAAGGTTGGCATCTTTTGAGGCAAGCTGAAGCGTGGTTTCAATGGTTTCCACTTCATTCATAAGTGCGCCCTCGATATAGCCCCTGATCCTTTTATAACCCGACTCCAGATTATCTGCTTTGAGCTTCGATAGTTCATCGATCGATCTCCCCTGCTGGATTCCCATCCGCCGTATGGCATTGGAATAAACTTCTCCTGCTATTTTAGACGCCATGTTTGCATCGGCGGAAGCGATTGTGTAGGCAGCTGCAGCACCGATAACACAGCAGCGTTTTAACTGAGTTGGATCAAGCTTGTCGGATAGATCCTGTGATGTGTGATAATAAAGATCCGGCCAGGTAATCATCATGATTCCAGGTACTCCCACTCCCCAATCATTGAAAACTTCGTGATCCGAGGCACCATAATGCCCTTCAATGGAATAATAAAATGGTTCATCCGATCCTGATGGGGCAACAATCCGGTTTAAATAACCTTCGCGTCCTGATAATACCAGACTGGTGCGGTTTGTTTCGCCTACATATCGGAAATAATTCTCCATTACATCATTGATATAATGAGGATTACCAAAAGTTGTGCGCTCGAGATTGAAGAACGACTGACTCTTGCTCAGCAGAATACCTACCATATCAAGGTTGATGTTGCAAAGCGTCTTTGCCATGATATCCTTATGGGCATTTACCCAGGGACCGGTACCTGAAAACTCGGGAACGAAAATAAAACGAATACTGCGGGCCGGGCGCGGTAAGCGTCCGTCATTGTACATCGTATTCAGCATGCGTGCCATTTCGAGTAAGCTGGCACAGCCTGAAATATCATCATTGGCACCCTGCTTGATAACACCCTCAAAAAGGTGGGCCGAGAATATCACTTCGCCTGCATTCGGGTCCGTGCCTGGCAAAACGCAGGTCGGAACCTGTAGATCAACTTTTTCCATCGCCGACTTAACCATGGCATGAACACGGATTTTCTCACCGCGGGTTAACCTGTCGCGAATCAAATAACCTTCTCTTGGAGGCATCTGGAAAGCAAATCCTTTTGCTTCGCCACCACGTCCGCCTAGGCTGGAATAGGGCATCTGAATTGGATCCGACAGTGGGCGGGGGGAGTTGAAAGATAAAATCCCGATCGCACCGTTTTTTGTAATCAACGATGAAACCTGTCCTGGTGATGCATAAGTGACAACGATTTTTCCGGTCACCGCCGTGGTATCAAAATCTCCTTTTCGGCCTTCACCGATCCAGATCAGCTCCGCTTCAACATCGGCATTCTGACTGCCGGCCACCAACATGGCTGGCTGATCTTTATAATCGGCCAGTTTTTTGGTCCCCGGCGATACTTCCCATAATTCTCCACTGATACCATCCCAGGTGGCAGCCATATCCCCGAAACGCTCTAGCTGCGCATTTGCAATGCCAAATTCTTTTAATTTATCCATCACATATTGCGATTCCCAAAGAACAGTTTGATACTCTTTGGATAACCTGTTCCGGGTATATCCACCCATCTCAATATCGTGGGCAAGGGCAGTTTCACCTGATGCTTCTCCAATAACCTGGTCCATAAGCTTTTTATCAAGCAAGGTCCATTGGTAATGAGGAACAGACTGAGCCATGGCGCCAACAGCCAATGCTGTCAGCATACCAGTCAGAAACCAGAATTTGCGGAAGTTTTTCATTATTTAGTCAGTTTAGGTCAAAAAACGTGTCAAGTTATGAAAAGAGAGATCGCATGGTTCTTCCTTTAACTTTTTTTAAGATTAGCTTTCTCAGACGGACACCTGCTTATTTTCCTATTTTTACGCTCTTAAACGCGAAAACGAATGAAACAGGCTTTAACTATTATTCTTGCTGCTGCTTTTTTGCTTACAGGATGCAAAGAGAAATTGCTTAAGGAAGTCACCACAAAATGGCCCGACGGGAGCCCGAATAAAGTTTCGTACTACCGGGTAACCGGGGACAAAAAGGAAAAAGTAAAGGAGATCAACTATTACCAGAATGGGAAATTACTTATGGAGGGTGAATTTGCCGGCGGCAAAAAGGACGGAGCATGGACGAGCTGGTTCGAAAATGGCAAGAAGCAGAGCGAAGGGTTTTTTAAAAACGATCTGAGAAATGGCAAAGCCATTGTGTGGCGCGAAAACGGCTTCAAATTTTATGAAGGGACCTATTCCCTCGGAAAACTGCACGGAACCTGGATCACGTATGATACGGATGGTAGCCGGCTCAAGGAAACCCTTTACGAGTACGACCATAAGGTAAAAGAGATAGACTATAAGCAAAAATAGGATCGGAATATTGAAAACGAGACTTTATATCATATTCATATTTTGTGCTTTCGCGTTGCTGCCGGTTTCATGCATCAAGGAAAAGCAAGTCATTCCCGATTCTTTGGATCAGCTGAACTGGTCAGATCGAAATTTATCGGTCCTCAATAATCTGATAACCAATTATGGCACCCATGGGAAATACTTCGATAAGGAAAAGCCTCCTTATGTTGTTCTCGACTGGGATCAGACCTGTGCTCACCTGGATTGCGAAGAGGCGTTGATGCATTATCAGCTGACCCATCTTCGGTTTAAAATCAGCAAGTCGCAGTTCGCAGATTTACTCAAGGATGAAATCAATGGAGTAAAACAACTGTCCTCAGATTTTCATAGCATCGTTCTCAAGGATATCAATGCCGATCTGATCAATGATTTTAATTTTTTATCGGATAATTTCTCGGGAATGAATGGCAGCCTGTCATTGGATCAAATCCGGGAAAAGCCCCAATATCAGGATTTCATCGCAAAGGTTCCATTCCTGTATGATGGTTATTGCTCGATGGCGAACATCGGGCCCGATTACGGCTATCCCTGGGTGCTATATTTATTTGCCGGATACACTATTGATGAGGTTAAAGCCATGGCTAAGGAGGCTATTTCATTTGAGCTTGCCAACAGCCTGACGAAGCAAACCTGGCAATCCCCTGCTGACTTTAAAACCAGTGCCGGGGCCGTTAGCTATTCTTTTAAAACAGGGTTGCGTGTCCTGCCGGAAATGCAAAATCTGATCTCAACTTTTAGGAGCCACGGAATCGGAGTATTTATCGTTTCTGCAAGTTATAAGCCTGTCGTTGAGGTTTTTTCAGGCATAGGAAATTTTGGGTACAATGTATCACCTGAAAATGTTATCGCGATGGAACTGGAGATATCTGCCGATGGAAAGATCCTCCCTGAATATAAAACCGGATGGGTAAAAACACAGAGGCAGGGCAAGGTGGATGCGATAAACAAGGCTATTAAAGTGGGTCTTGGAAAAAATTGGGATCCTTTATTTTCAGCTGGCGACAGCGACGGGGATTATGAAATGTCGACGAGCTTTCCTGATATGAAACTGACATTGATCTGGAACCGTGTAAAGGGTGGCGATATCGGGAAATTATCAAAACAGGCAGTGGATGAAGCCGGTCTGGCAGCACCACGATATATTTTGCAGGGTCGCGATGAAAATACTGGTTTGGCCCGACCCTACTCCGAATCCATCCTTTTTGGTAAGTCGGTACCTCAACTTCTTTATAATTAGTCCGCACTTTTATTTATGAAAAAACCTTTTTTCCTCATCAGCGCCGTTATTACCACGCTGGTATTACTCTTTTCGCAATGTGATAAAAAGACCGATGACACCTATCGGTTTAAGTTTCAGTTTATCACGGAAAATTATGCACCGCTCAATTATCTGGATAATAATACGCTTACCGGCTTAGCTCCGGATATTCTTAAATCAGTGTGTGCAAAGCTGAATATTCCTTATTCGGTTAGCGTGCTTTCCTGGAATGATGGTTACAGTCTGGTTCAGAGCGCCAATAATGCAGTCCTTTTTTCAACAATACTGAATTCAACGCGTAAGGATCTGTTTAAATGGGCCGGACCAATAGCATCGCTCGATTGGATGTTTTACACTGCTTCCGGGGATGAAATTTCTCTGAATACCCTCGATGACGCTAAGAAAATTGGGAAAATCGGTGTTATAAAGGATTATTCTATAGAGCAATACCTTGTTC
>CAINOB010000058.1 GCA_903851365.1 uncultured Bacteroidota bacterium | reverse complement strand
TTACATGAAATCTTTTCGCACCCCCTGCGCTCAGAGTTTCAGTTTTTGGATGAGCGCCAACTCCTCCGCCCGAATTTACCACCCATATTTTTGTAGAATCATTTACAAGTTTCTCCGATGTCCACCAGTATTCTGCAAGAGTCTTTGAAAAAAAGGCAGTATCCAAAGCAGGGTTTAAATGATTGTAGTTATTGATGCTGAACAACTCAATTGCGGTAGGAAGACGCCAATCTGTATAGCCTCCAAGGCTGAGATTTAGACAATAAGTCTTTGCATTTTCGAAAGTCATTTCGCCTCCATCCACCTTTTGCCACATCAATCCGGTATTATTATCGGTTGTGGTTCCATTTCCATTATAATTAAGGGAAATTGGATTCGTAACAAAATCAGCATCCTCGCCATGAGTGCTTGTATAGCTTATGGTTTGTCCGGTTTCCGGCAGTTTAAAGGGGATAAGTTTCTGAGCAAACAATCCATGCACCGAAATCAGCGCGAATGCCAGCATCAGCATTAATCTTTTCAAAATCTTCTTCATTTTTAGTATTTTTAGTTGTTTTGTAGTCTTCTTATCTCCCCAAATATCAGCCACTATTGCTTCACGAACCGGCTTATCATTTTAACAGAATCGCCGTTCATCATCTTCAATAAATAGATTCCCTGAGGCAAATTCTGTATGTCTATCAGGGAGTTATTTCCTGATAAAGAGATATTCTGTTTCTGCACACCCAACAGGTCATAAATTTCAATTTTATTCACCCCTTCCAAATTATCAATATGTAAAACAGAAGAAACAGGATTCGGGTAGATGCTGATTTGGCTGATTTCCGGCTGATTAATCCCTGCCGTATTTACATAAACGTCGCTGGCATCGCGGGGATCCACACGATAAATGCCGTTTAATCCTGTAAATACCACTCCCGCCACATTATAGTGCGTTCCGGGGATGGCTGGTTTATATTTATACAACACGCCGCCAATATATGTGGAGTCTGCTCCGCTCATCACCGTCCACTGACCCTGAGCAGCGTTTCCTGTTGAATCAATGCAAGTCTGATTATTTAAAATTACCAGAACTCCTTCCAAATCTTCCCTTGTGGTATTCACGAAAGAGGCTGAATATGCGGCATGAAGCGTATTCCCTGCCGAAACTTTGGTTACTGTGGCAATAGTTCTTAATTCTGTATAATTCAGAACCTCACTAACCGTCCCGACAATCGTTATTGAATCGCCTCTTGCTATTCCAGCCGCCGCAATATGCGCTGAATCATAAACAAAAAGCCCGCTCCACGGTCCAACTCCGCTTTGCATAAACAAACCATTATTGGTTTTTGCCGAAACGATGCCTGCTGTTTGCACAACCTGACCATTGTAGGGCGAGGCATAAGGTGATGTAGTAGTATATTGTATATCGTGAATGGAAACGGTAGGTGTACTTGCAGCAGTTATCTGTAAATCATCAAACTGAAGATCGTCCAAATCAGAAACCGTTGATCTGACGGAAAACATAAACTGTGCAGTTGCAGAAGTGGTGTCTGAGGCTATCGTTTGCGTCTTTTGCGTCCATGTTGACGAGATAATCTGCATCCATGAACCATATTTGTAAGCAGTTGTATTGTTTGATCCGCCCGTATAGATACCGGTTCTCACACTACCATGTCCTCTCACCCAAAATGTGAAAGTGTAAGCAATACCCATTGTTATTGAACCGGGCAAAGTTGTAAATCTTTTTGCCTGAGCGGCTCTGCTGATCAATTTCAGGCAATATGTGCCTCCGTAAGGCGCTGTTATGTCCTGCAAAGCGCTGTCGGCAACAAAATTAGTCTTCGATCCATACCAATCTG
>CAINOB010000057.1 GCA_903851365.1 uncultured Bacteroidota bacterium | reverse complement strand
TTCCTCGTTTTTGAACCACGGGCCGGTGCAAACAATATCCCAACTGCAACACCGGCAGCAATGCCCGCCAGTCCGGCCAGTAACATTTTGGAACCTCTTGCCATATCATCTGATTTAATTGTACGAAGTTAACGAACATTTTCGGGAATTGTTCCAGTCCGCAACCGAAATTAAAATGGAGATGATAATTAGGTCAGATGTCGAAAGTCGAAAGTTGGGAAATTCCATTCGTAATTCGAAAATCATATCATTGAATTCCCATATTCGTCATAATGTACGTGTCACGCGTTATGTGTTATGTGTCACGCGTCACGGGGTTCTTAGAGCTCGGACTTGAACTTTGTCGACAGGTATATAATATTGGTGAAAATCAGGTAGAAAATGGCATACTGTCCTTTGGATTGCTACAGATATTTAATCCCTACGTGATTGGATTGTGAAGGGTGAACTTTGCTCTGTCCATCGAAAATCAAAAATCCCGCCAGCAACAGCTACCGTGTACCCACATCTTTTTCTAGTCTTATGCCTTCAATTATATATCCTAGGCGTTCTAATCCTCTTTTTAAAACTATTACTCCGGGTGGGCCTTGTGATTCATATCCTTTCCATCCCCCTAGCCGTGCTATTATCCAGGTTGCCCACTTCGTTGTTTTACTATCAAAATTGTTTCTTAGTTTTATGGTTTTCCCATTCAATTTCTTTTCCAACTTTTTTAACACTTGTATCTGCTCTTGATCAAACACTTCCTCTATGGGTTGACCACCTTCTGGTTCCGAATAAGCTATGTTCATTTGCAATATCTTCAGCAATGCCGATAATTGCATGACGACTAACTTTCTTAATGCCCATCCTGTTTCCAATTCAGCCTCTTCAATTCCAAAACCTTGGTGTTTTAGTAATCTAAAAACCTGTTCAACATACCATCGCACTCCATACCAATCAACAATTAGCAATGCTTGTTCAAAATTCTCAACCCGATGGGTTGTAAGTAGTCGCCAGCATATCGGATTGGTTGCGTTGCCAGTTTCTTTTACAGATATACATGTTACTGTAATGGATTTAGGATAGCCTTTGTTGCTGATGTTTGCAGGGCATTTTATCTCACAATTTGAAAAACGTAATTCGATTGATGCCTTTCGCCTGTATTGATGTTTCCGCTTATCTGTTGGAACCTCTATCGTGTAAACTCCTACCACAGGAGTAGAATCAACCTGCTTATATAGATTGGATCCATTTATTAGATTACGGGTAGTCCTTGAGCGTATTATCAGATGATATTTCTCGTCTGGAATAAGCGCAAATTGTTCATAAAATGTCGCCTTCCCGATCTTCTATAAATGTTACGCTTGCAGCTCCTGATAGTACTTCTTTGCTCTTTTCGGCTACTTCTATCCATTTATAGGATTCTTTTTCCTCTATGGGTTGTTTCTTATAGTTCCTTTCATTTCGGTCTGGAATTTGTTCATTCCGATGAAATATCTTGATCCATGAATAGCCAAGCGGGTTTAAGCTAATGGCATCCAGTACCATCCCAGGATGTACTTTAAAGCAATGAGATGTCTCTGATTTATCTGATTTACCAAGTCCACTATTAGGTTTTAGCCGTCCCTTATGTCCACTCATATTTACTTCGCAAGTGTCTGTAACAACAAGTAAATGTCTATCGGTAACCAGCTGGCGAACTCTCTCAGAGGCTTCTTTGATCAGGGCCTCTTCTTGCACTCTCTCATTATTCAGAAACCTCAAATTCCCTTTATGCTCTGCAGGTGTTTTGGATAAGCTCCGAATGGATGAACTGGGTTTAAGTGAGAGTTGCCTCGATAACTTTTCAGCTCTGACTTCTAATCGCCGATCAGGCAGTGTGCCTCGGTAATCCGGAATATAGTGCTTTAGGTTTGATTCTTGTTCCATTTTACTAAAGTACAATTTTTGTGGGTACACGGTAGCTACCGGCAGGCAGGTGTGGTGACTGTGATTATTTTAAAAAAATACTTTATAATTCTATAACTTCCCCGTATTCCGGCAGGATCGCCTTTATTCCATAGCGATTGGCTATGATCTCAGCCAATGGTTTCCTTCCTTTGTCTTCACCGTGTGAAAGCACCAGTCTTGGCCTGGAACCGGCAACCGCATTAAACCAGTTCAACAGGTCTGTCTGACCGGCATGGGCGCTGAGTCCGCCGAGCAGATGAATCTGTGCTTTTACAACAATTTTTTCTCCGAAAATGGTCACCTTTTCAGCGCCGTCAACAAGCTGCCTTCCAAGGGTTCCTTCCGCCTG
>CAINOB010000056.1 GCA_903851365.1 uncultured Bacteroidota bacterium | reverse complement strand
CTTGTGTGAAGGAAGAGGCATTTACTTGCCCTTGACGGGTTCTGATCATACCTTATCTTGGCGATTAAGAGCTTTGATGGGGCGCAAAATTATTGTTAATAACTTCCTTAATTGGTACTAACATATATAGAGCTAAAACAGTAACTTCGTACAGGGATTAGTGTTTTTAGAAGGGGAAAACGCTTTATACTGAAATCATGACTGATATTGAAAAAATCCTGAAGTACCTGGATGAAGGTTCTATTGGGAAACTTGATATGAGCTGGAGCCACCTAAAAGGTATCAATCTCTCCGGGGCCATTTTACGAGAAGTTGATCTGACTAGCGCGGACCTGAGAGATGCTGACCTGTCAAATGCCGATCTTAGCGGTGCAATCTTTATAAGGACTAAACTGTCCCGGGCCAACTTAAATGGTGCAAACTTAAGCGGGGCAGATTTATCCGGGGCAGATTTGAGGTATGTGGAATTTAGGGACACAGACCTCTCCGATGCAAACCTGACTGATGCGGATCAATCAAGTCAATTTTTATCAACTACAGATGAAAAAGTGACTAGATTATATAAAGCTAATTTGACTCAAGCCATCCTCAACGAAGCAAGACTATTTAGAGCTGACTTAGCCGAAGCTCTTCTTAACAAAGCAAATCTAAGCAGAGCTGACCTTACTGAGGCCATACTGGCAAAAGCTGATCTTCGTTATGCTGACCTTACGGAAGCAATACTCAGCAAATCTAATCTTCTGGCAGCGGATTTAATGATGTGTAACCTTACTAAAGCCAAACTGATTTATGCTGAATTGTCTGGTGCCCAGCTTATGCACGCCAACCTCGCGGAAGCAGATTTGACCGAGGCTAAATTAAACCAGGCCAACCTGGTAAGAGCTAATCTGGCTAAGGCTTTGCTAATAAATGCTGATCTGAGTAATGTGGATTTGAGAGGTGCTAATTTAAAGGGTGCCGATCTAAGGGGCGCTAATTTAAGCGGAGCTAATCTCACTGATGCCGACTTAAGTGGAGCTATCCTAACCAATGCAGACCTGACTGACGTTATACAGGAATTCTTTACCTCGCCTAACAGAGGGTACTGAGCCTTTACATTTTATCGGTTTGCTGTCTGGGAATTTGAGATAAATATTTTTATTCCCCGATTAGCTTTACAAGCACCCGCTTGGCCCGCTTGCCATCGAACTCACCATAAAAGATCTGCTCCCAGGGACCGAAGTCCAGCTTCCCTGCTGTAACGGCGACAACTACCTCACGCCCCATGATAGTCCTCTTTAAATGAGCGTCAGCGTTGTCTTCATAGGAATTATGTCGGTATTGGCTGTTTGGTTTTTCCGGGGCAAGGCCCTCCAGCCATTTCTCAATATCCTGATGCAACCCGGATTCATCATCATTTATGAAAACAGATGCGGTTATGTGCATCGCATTACACAACAACAAACCTTCTTTTATTCCACTTTCACGCAAGCACTCCTCAACTTCGCGTGTAATATTTATCAGTTCGCGACGCTGATTTGAATGGAACCAAAGTTCCTTACGGTAAGATTTCATCGCCTTAGCTTAATAAAACTTAGTCTTAAAGGTCGATACCCAACGAGTTAACCAGCTCTGTTATTTTCTTGTTCAACAGCTCTTC
Organism: uncultured Bacteroidota bacterium; assembly: GCA_903851365.1. Lineage (GTDB taxonomy): Bacteria > Bacteroidota > Bacteroidia > Bacteroidales > UBA12481 > UBA12481. Next base: position 46,765 of record CAINOB010000056.1, on the reverse strand, counting down.
AGCAGCAGGCAGATCGGTGGCCGAAGCAATATTTGTTTTGACACTGAAATAGAACTTGATTTTCGGCTCAGTGCCGGATGGCCTGGCTGATACAATGGACCCGTCAGCAGTGACAAACTGCAGTACGTTGGACTTTGGCAGAGCTATGTCGGTCTTTTGACCGGAAAGGAGGTTAAGCGATGTTCCGGTGAGGTAATCATGCAGCATGACTACTTCCGATCCACCAAGGGATTTTGGAGGGCGACTGCGAAAGCCTTCCATCATGGCATTAATCTGTTCCACACCCGTCTTGCCTTTACGTACGATGGATATCAGGTGCTCCTTATAATATCCGTATTTAACATACAATGATTCAAGAAGATCAAGTAAGGTCATCCCTTGTTCCTTCGCCCAGGCGGCAACTTCGGCAATCATGGCGCAGGCTGAGATAGCATCCTTATCCCTCACAAAACTGCCAATCATGAACCCATAGGATTCTTCCCCTCCACCAATGAAAACCTCTGAATCCTCTTTGCGCCTGATCAGGTCGGCGATGAATTTAAATCCGGTTAAAACCACATAAGTCTTAACACCAAAGTCATCTGCGATATCCTCAAACAAAGGAGTGGTTACCACCGTCCTTGCAATGAACTCATTGCCTTTTAACTTGCCTTTATCTGACCAGTTTTTAAGAAGGTAATAAATCAGAATAGATCCAGTCTGATTTCCATTTAATAGTTTGAAACTTCCATCATGGTTCCTTATGGCGATTCCAACCCGGTCAGCATCAGGGTCTGAGGCCATGACCAGCTCGGAGCCGGTTGCTATGGCCTTTTCGATCGCCAGGTTAAGGGCTGCCTTTTCCTCGGGATTAGGGGATATTACTGTCGGAAAATTTCCGTCCGAAATATCCTGTTCGGGTACATTAATAATATTGGTAAATCCAAATCTTTTCAGAATGGCTGGCACCAGCATGACACCAGATCCGTGAATTGGAGTATAAACTATTTTCAGATCATGGTACTTCCGGTTAATTTCCGGATTCAGTGAAAGTGAGCCGATGCATGACAAATAGGCTTCATCAATCTCCTTACCAATAGAGTGGATAAGTTCAGGATTTCCGTTGGATGGTACTTCCTTAATACTTTGAATCTTTTCAACTTCCTTGATGATATCCTCATCGTGTGGTGCGATCACCTGCCCCCCGTCATTCCAATAAACCTTATACCCATTATACTCTTTGGGATTGTGCGAGGCGGTTACAACAATTCCTGACTGGCAACCGAGATGCCTGATCGAAAAAGACAATTCGGGGGTAGGCCGCAAACTCTCAAATAAATAGGCATGTATACCGTTGGCTGAAATAACCTTAGCAGTGGTTTCGGCGAATAATCTAGAATTATTACGGCTATCGTGTGCAATGGCGATCTTCAGATCAGACCTGCCGGGGAAATTCTTCTTTATATGATTACATAGTCCCTGCGTGGCCATGCCGATAACGTAAATGTTCATTCTATTTGTGCCAGGTCCCATGATACCACGCATACCACCGGTCCCAAATTCCAGACTGCGGTAAAAGGATTCAACCAGGGATTCTTTATCGTGATCAATCATCCACTGAACCTGTTGCCTGGTTTCCTGATCAAATTCAGGGGCCAGCCACTGAGCGGCTCTTTCCATCACACTAAAATCCATATCGTTCATATCCTTTGTTTTAATAATTCATATTTCTCATTACAGCAAATCACGCTTGTCCTCCAGTAGGGTATATCTTGCCAGAAAATATTTCTGAATTTATTCGTATCCAAAATGCTGTATGCCGGTCTTGGTGCGGGTAAGGGATACTGTTCAGTGGTTAGCGGCTTAACATGACACGGTAACCCGGCAATTTCCATAATGGCCATGGATAAATCGTACCAGCTGGTGACGCCCATATTGCAAAAATGATAGATCTCGGGTTGTTGGATCCATCCGTCGTGTGACGAATTGTATTCAACGATTTTCATTATTCCTGCAGCCAGGTCTCCTGCATAGGTTGGTGAGCCAATCTGATCAGCAACCACACCAATCGATTCTTTGTCTTTACCCAGTCGGAGCATGGTAAGGAAAAAATTCTTTCCGTATTCTGAATATAACCAACTGGTTCTGACGATAATGATTTTTCCTCCGGTTTTAATTAACACTTCTTCGCCAGCCAGTTTAGTCTTACCGTAGGCCCCCTGCGGATCTGGCTGGTTGGTTTCAGTATAAGGCTTGAAACTCTGGCCTGAAAAAACATAGTCGGTGGAGATGTGAATCAGTGGTATTCCGGCATTATTTGCAGCAAGCGCAAGGTTTTCAGGGCCGTCAGCATTAATTTTCAGGGCTTTATCGTACTCTTTCTCTGCCTGGTCAACAGCAGTATAGGCTGCACAATTGATGATAAAATCGGGCGAATGAAGATCGACAAAGTCAAACACTTCCGATCGTTGTGTGATATCAAGTTCCTCATAATCGGTTGATATCCAATCCACGCTGCCCGAGAAACCGGGTAAGTGCAATAATGCCTGGCCAAGCTGTCCATTGGCCCCGGTTAATAGGATTCTTAGTTTCTTCATTTACGGTAAACAAAATTCATGCTTGCATCTTTGAACAATGGTAAAATCCTGTCCTTGGAGCTGACAATTGCGGAATCTTCGGGGATGGGCCAGGGAACAGATAGGTCAGGATCGTTGAAGTGAATGCCTCTCTCAGCCTCGGGATTATAAAAACTGTCGCACTTGTAAAAGAATATGGCAGTCGGACTGGTGACAGCAAAACCATGGGCGAATCCTTTGGGAATGTATAACTGGATTCTGTTTTCAGCGCTGAGCTCAATCCCAAAATACTTGCCGTAAGTGGGTGAGTTCTTTCTGATATCTACAGCGACATCCCAAACTGATCCGAAAAGAACACGAACCAGTTTGCTTTGTGCATAAGGGGCTAGTTGGTAGTGCAATCCTCTTAAAACTCCATATTGAGATAGCGACTGGTTATCCTGAACAAATGCTGCATCAATGCCTGCATCAGTCAGCTCCTTGGCATTATAACTCTCGAAAAAGTACCCTCGGGCATCCTCAAATACTTTAGGCTCGATGATCAGCAACCCGGAAAGGGGAGATTCTTTTATTACCATGATTCAATTACCAATTCTTGATTTTTTCATTAGCAATGGCCATAAGGTACTGGCCGTATTGATTCTTTTGCAATGGCTTAGCCAGGTCAAGTAGCTCCTGTTTGCTGATATAACCCATTTTAAAAGCTATTTCCTCAAGGCAGGCCACCTTAAGTCCCTGTCGCTGCTCAATTGTGGCAATGTAATTGGATGCCTGTAACAAGCTGTCGTGTGTTCCGGTATCCAGCCATGCCATACCCCTGCCCAAAAGACTAACTTTTAATGAGTCCTCTTCCAGATATAACCGGTTTAGATCGGTAATTTCCAGTTCGCCTCTAACCGATGGTTTCAGCGATTTAGCTTTTGCAACAACGGTTTTATCATAAAAATAGAGTCCGGTTACTGCGTAATTAGATTTCGGATGGGCTGGCTTTTCTTCAATGCTCATTACTTTTCCGGTATCATCAAATTCAGCAACACCATATCTTTCAGGATCCGTAACATAATATCCGAATACGATGGCTCCCTCTTTCAATTTAGCAGCATCCTCGAGTATCCTGCCGAAATTATATCCATAAAAAATGTTGTCACCCAGTACCAGACAGGCTTCATCTCCATCCAGAAATTTTTCACCAATGAGAAATGCCTGTGCAAGTCCGTCAGGCGAAGGTTGTTCAGCATAGGTGATCTTTAATCCCAGTGATTCACCTGTGTCAAACAGATCCTGATAAAGATGTAAATCCTTGGGTGTGGAGATGATGAGAATCTCGCGCAGGCCTGCAAGCATCAGCACCGACATCGGGTAATAGATCATGGGCTTATCGTAGATAGGCACGATCTGTTTTGATATACTTTTTGTCAGGGGATATAACCGGGTTCCGGCTCCACCTGCAAGAATAATTCCTTTCATGTGCTATAAGTTTTCCAGCTGTTTAAAATAGGCTATCGTCTTTAATAACCCTTCTTCCAGATGAACTTTGGGTTCCCATCCCCCTAATGCTTTTTTTGCAAGAGAAATATCCGGTTGCCTTTGTGTGGGATCATCTTGTGGAAGCGGCATATAGATGAGTTTGGAGCGTGACCCGGTTAATTCAATAACCTTTTCTGCCAGTTCCCTGATGGTGAATTCCATAGGATTGCCAATGTTTACCGGCCCGATAAAATCATCTCCTGTTGCCATCATTCGTGTCATGCCTTCAACAAGGTCATCAACATATTGGAAACTGCGTGTTTGATTTCCGTCACCGTAAATAGTTATATCCTCGTTGTGAAGGGCCTGGATAATGAAGTTCGAAACGACCCTCCCGTCCTGAGGATGCATGCGCGTTCCATAAGTGTTGAAAATACGTATGATCTTAATCCGGACATTATTCTGATGATGATAATTCATAAATAATGACTCAGCGCATCTTTTCCCTTCATCATAGCATGACCTGAGGCCGATGGGGTTTACATGACCCCAGTAATCTTCGGTCTGCGGATGGATTTTAGGATCACCATACACCTCACTTGTAGATGCCTGGAGGATCTTTGCCCTGATACGCTTAGCCAGTCCCAGCATATTTATCGCTCCCATCACAGAAGTCTTGATGGTCTTTATCGGGTTATACTGATAGTGTATCGGCGAAGCGGGGCAGGCCAGATTGTAAATTTCATCTACTTCGATGTAAAATGGCTCAGTTACATCATGCCGGATCAATTCGAAAAATGGATTATCAAGCAGGTGGACCACGTTTCGTTTGCTGCCGGTGAAATAGTTATCCAGGCAGATTACTTCGTTACCTTCATTCAGCAGCCGTTCGCATAAATGTGAACCAATGAAACCAGCGCCGCCTGTGACTAATATTTTTTTCATTCTGATTATTATTACCTGACTTTCCTGCCCATTCCAAAATATTTAAAACCAACTTCTTCCATCTCCTCAGCATCATAAATATTTCTTCCATCAAAAATCACATGATTCTTCATCAGCTTGGCCATGATCTTATATTTCGGCACCCTGAATTCACTCCATTCAGTGAGAAGGACCAGTGCATCTGCGTCGATAAGCGCCTCATACTGATCATTGACATAAGTAATGACCTCTCCGATTTTCCTTTTCGTTTCGTGGATCGCAACCGGATCATAGGCAATAACGTGTGCCCCTGCAGCCAGCATCTGCTCAATAAAAATTAAGGAAGGTGCTTCACGCATGTCATCAGTGTTTGGCTTAAAGGCCAGACCCCAGATCGCAATTGTTTTACCGGCAAGCTTGCCGTCGAAGTATTTATTAACCTTGGAAAACATGACCTTTTTCTGGTCATAGTTTACATCCTCAACAGATTGCAGAACCCTCATGTTGTACCCGTATTCCGATGCTGTTTTAATCAGGGCTTTAACATCTTTAGGGAAACAGCTGCCACCGTAACCAACTCCCGGATATATGAATTTAGTGCCAATTCGGGTATCGCTACCAATGCCTTTCCTCACCATATCCACATCAGCGCCAACAATCTCGCATAGATTTGATACATCATTCATGAAGCTAATTTTCGTTGCCAGCATTGCGTTTGCTGCATATTTTGTCATCTCGGCCGATGGGATATCCATGAACAACAGCGGATGTCCATTGAGAACAAATGGCTTGTATAAACGGGCCAGCGTCTTTTCTGCCAGCTCAGTATCCACACCGCAAACAATCCTGTCCGGTTTTAAAAAATCGGCAATTGCGGATCCTTCTTTCAAAAATTCAGGATTTGAAGCAACATCAAATTGAATATTCAGCCCGCGTTTATCTAGTTCCTCTTTGATAGCAGCTTTAACTTTGATGGCAGTACCAATGGGAACAGTACTCTTGGTCACGATCACGAGATAGTCTTCCATAAATTTGCCAATATCCCTGGCTACGCCTAAAACATAACGCAAGTCGGCACTTCCATCATCGTCGGGTGGGGTACCCACGGCTATGAATGCCACATTGGCCTCAACGAGACTTTCCTGAAGATTTGTTGAAAAGAACAACCGCTCCTTTTCAACGTTTCTCTTAATCAGATCGTCCAGACCTGGTTCATAGATTGGCACTTGCCCGTTATTCAGCATATCGATCTTGTTTTTATCGATATCCACACAGGTAACGGTTACCCCGGTTTCAGCAAAACAGGTTCCTGTAACAAGGCCAACATAGCCGGTTCCTACAATGGAAATTTTCATAAGATTTAATTAAAGCTGTGAATAATCCGAATCAGTGAAAAAAGAAATCCTCCACAAAATCTCTGTCGAAGATAGCAGTATCCCGAAAAGCAGACAACTGTTTCGTCAAAAAGATATCAAAAACCAAGCTAATTAGTTATTTTCATAGTCGGTTAAGCTGAATTATTTTAATTTTACGACAAACCTAATTCTCAAATGGATAAGAAAATTTTGGTAATTGATGATGAGGTTACCATCAGGACATTACTTGATAAATTCTTAAGTAATCAATATGATGTAATTGCTTTGGAAAATGGACAGGAAGCGCTTAGCTGGTTGCAGTCAGGGAATATGCCTGATCTGATCATCGTCGATATGGAAATGCCCAGCATGAACGGATTCGAATTCCTTCAGCAGGTTAAGTCAAGCGGCTATTTTCATTCCATTCCGGTTATGATGTTATCGGGTATTGATTCAAGTGCTGAAAGGGTAAAATGCTTAAAATCAGGTGCCCTTGATTTCATGATCAAACCCTTTAATCCGGAGGAACTTATGATCAAAATTGAGATCTTGTTGAAATACCGGATAATTTGAAATTCCGTAATTATGAGTTCTATGGGATACAAACCCCTGACAATACTCTATGTGGGAAAAGATAATGCTCTCATGCAGAGTTTTATTTCCTTACATCCAGGTAAGGTGATCCAATCAGAAAATGGTTTTCAGGCAATTAATTACCTCGATGAAAACCCGGCACCGGATGTTATCATATCTGAAGTTATTCTGCAGGGCATGACCGGCTTTGCCCTTCACCAAGAATTGTTTCAAAATGATAAGTTTCAAACAGTTCCCTTTATTCTTGTCGATGAAACGGTTGTTCGTGAAGAATTGCTAAACGCTTTTCATGCAGGAGTTGATGATTTTTACCAGAAACCATTGATTCCTGAAGCTGTTTCAAAGCGCCTGGAATTTCTTATACCCTACAAGAAAGTTAAATCGGTTCTGTCTGTTATTGAATCAAAACAGAGAAAAATTAGGGTGCCATTGATAAAAAGGTTATTTGACATCGCCTTTGCTTCTGTACTATTAATTATTCTTTCTCCACTGTTTCTTCTGGTTGCCCTTGCTATCAGGCTTGAATCAAAAGGACCTGTATTTTATGCTGCAAAGAGAATTGGAGCTGGTTATAAAGTTTTTCCGTTTTTTAAATTCAGATCGATGTTTGTCGGTGCTGATGCCAAACTGAAAGAACTTAAGCATCTCAATCAGTATACCGAAAAAGACAAAGTAGCGGAGGAACCGTATTCTGAGGAATGCGAAGATTGCAAAAGACTGGGGCATCCCTGTTCTACAATATTATACATAAGAAATCACGAAATTTGTGAGAATCAATATCTTAGATTGAAACGAGAAAAGCTCGGAAAAACTTTTAATAAAATTAAAAATGATCCGCGGGTGACTAAAGTCGGCCGATTCATTAGAAAAACAAGTATTGATGAGCTTCCCCAGCTAGTCAATGTATTAAGGGGTGAAATGTCAGTGGTTGGAAATCGCCCAATACCATTATATGAAGCAGAACTGCTAACTTCCGACGACTGGACCGAGCGCTTTCTTGCCCCTGCAGGGATTACCGGTCTTTGGCAGGTTAGTAAGCGCGGCGGACGGGAAATGTCGAATGAGGAACGAAAATCATTGGATAATGAATATGCTAGGACTTTTCACCTTCTGGGGAGATATTAAAATACTCTTTATGACTTTTACCGCTTTTATGCAGAAAGAGGATGTCTAAAAACCAGGCTATATTATTCAACCTGATAACGATTCTTGGTGTTTTAACTGGTTCTGCTTTGTCCGGACAGGTTTTACCTAAAAAGGAGAGTTTGTCGGACACGGTAAATCTCAGTAGTATGAAAATTCCTCCGCTTGGGCAATTAATTGAATCGGCCCAGGCTTTCTCACCATTGCTCGAAGAACAATCAGCTATGATTGCAATGCGTCAATGGCAAATAAAATCAGCAAATTATGATTGGGGCAGATATGTCCTGTTTTTTTCTGAATTCAGGTATGGAACAGTGGATGTTCTTGTCGGTACGGCATCACAATTGACTGTTAGTCCAATAGGTTCAGCTTATTACAATGTTGGCACACGCCTTCAATTATCAATTTTTGATGCCCTTGACCTCAAGCAGAAAAGGAAAGTTGCTCAATCAATGCTTTCCTATGAGGAGAAAAAAAGAGAAGATCTTAAACGCATGATCCAGGATGACGTCATTAGACTTTGGAACAAGTTGTTGTCTTACAGAGAGATAATGCTAATAAATGAAGACCATGTTGCTGCTCAAAATGATAATATTTTTTATGCCGAGCAACAATTTAAAGCTGGAGATATTCCTCTGGTTGAATATGCCAGAATAAAGGAAATCTCAATCAAAGCCCAACAGGAATATGAATTGGCAAAAAAGGAATTCAGGGAGGCTTATTATCTGCTTGAAAGCCTCGTTGGTAAAGATTTTACAACTTTGAGCCCCAAACATTAATGAACATGATCTTCTGATGAATCTGATCTATTTTATACGGCTTTTTTTTAAAAATATCTGGCTGATTTTTGCTGTTGCATTTTTAATGGCTGCTATGGTTTTTATTCTTACCAGAAAACAGCCTCAGACTTATACCACTTCCACCACTATTTATACCGGGATTGCGACGGGTTATAATATTGAATCTGGTTCAAATGCCCGTTTCGACATGTTCGCAAATAGTGCGGAATTCGATAATCTCATCAATATAATCAAAAGCCGGGAAACGCAGGAAGCGACAGCGATCAGACTTATGGCGCAGCATTTAATGCTTTCAAAGCCGGATCCTGGGTATTGTTTGCAAAAAACCTGGCGCGATCTGATGCTCGATGTTCCGATGGAATTAAAGCGAATGGCTGAAATGAGCTATTTGGAAAACCCGGCAAAAACCGGTAAAGACTCAACACTTTCTGATAATCAAGTTGTTGTCAAACCAATTGTAAAAGACTCAGTTAAGGAGAATAAAAAAGATTCTGTCATTGATACACCATCTCAGACTCAAAAGGTTCAGAGGGTGAAGAATAAAAAGACTTATTATACTATCAGGGCCGGGGATTTTCCTAGTGCAGTGGCACAAAAATTCGGGCTTTCCCTGGATGAACTGCAACAACTCAACTCACCAATGCCTCCATTTCAGGGCGGCCAGAAGTTAATTGTCGGAACTGAATCAGAACCTTACTGGGTCGATACCGTAATAACCAGCAATGCACCCGTAAAGCTGAATTCCCCCAAATCAGATTCGGTGATCCGTAAAGTTGTTGGACAGGTTGCTACCCATGCTGACTCGGGGTCAATAAATAGTGCTTTAAATTATTATTCAGGGGAGGTCAGCCCGGATATTTTAGTAGCCTTTGATCGACTTGTGGCAAGGATGACTGCCTATAAAAACGCGAATCAGGATAACTATTTGTTTAACACCCTCCAATCCTCGAATAAAATCTATGGTGTCGAGAAAATTTCTTCTGTCAAAGTAGTCAGGATACAAAGTTCCGACTTGTTAAAACTGACTTATGACTCCAATGATCCCGCAGTCTGCATGCAAACATTAAAGATTCTGACTGATGTTTTCCGATCAGAATATCATTCAATTACTGCAAAACAAACTGGCCTCGTTTCAGACTACTTTCGCGAAAGGGTGAATTCGGCCAAAAAACAACTTGACAGTCTGGAGCAGGATTTGCTTCAGTTTCGAATGAAAAACAGGATCATTAATTACGATGAGCAGACTAAGTTTATTTCCGAGCAGAAGGAATTGCTTGATAAAGAATGGTATGATGAGGCTGGAAAATTTTCAGCTGCAAAAACAGCTCTTATTCTAATTGAAGAAAACCTTGGCGAAAAAGGTAAAACTATATTACAGAACAGTACGGTCCTGGAAAAGCGCAAAAGAGTTTTTCAGCTTGCTTCACTTATCTCCGTGGAGGAGATTAAGGATACGATCAACATGGATGCCCTTACGCGGCTAAAAGGAGAATTGGAGAGGTTGAAAATTGATCTTAAAAGTGAGCTGATGAAGTCTTTTGAAATGAGCAGGACTGTTCAAGGACTCAATATTCAGGACGTACTTCAAAAATGGTTGGAAAAAGCCATTGAAGTTGAAGAGACTCAAGCTCGTTATAATATGCTGACAGAGCGCAAAAGTGCATTCCTTAAAAAGTATGATGAGTTTGCTCCACTAGGCAGCCAGATGAAAAAGATTGACAGGGAAATAAACCTTGCCCAGGAAGATTATATGAATCATCTGAATAATTTGAATCAGAGCATCATGAAGCAGAAAAACATGGAGCAGTCAGATATTCAGATTATTGATAGTCCTGTTTATCCGATAAAACCAAATGCTTCAAAGCGGATGATATCTGTTATTGCTGCGTTCATGGCTGGTTTTATTTTAACAACTGCCTTGATTATTTTATTGGAATTTCTCGATACGAGCATAAAGTTTCCTAAACGACTGGAAGAGTTGTCAGGTATTAAATTGTTGGGGGCTTATCCTAAAATTCCTTCAATTCCGGATAGCAGTGTGAATTATCCCTTGATCTCATCAAGAGCTATTGATCAAATTACTCAGCGAATAAGCCTTGAAGAGATTAAGGAGAAAAATCGGGGCGATCAGCCATTCTTATTATTCTTTATCAGTACCAGGGAAAATGAGGGTAAAACCTACCTCGCTTCACGGGTGGTTGAAAAACTCAGGGCAAGCGGATCGAAAGTATTATATATCAAGCCACGGGAAAAGGATTCTGCTGCCGAGGAACTCAGAAAATTTGCCAGGTTCGATCAGTCAAAACAAGCATGGGATTATGAATACGATATTCCTGACAATTTCATCTCGGTCAGAAATATTAATGAGCTGCTCAGAAATTATACTTTTCTAACCAAAGGTTATCACTTTCTGTTGATTGAACTTCCAGCCTTATTGGTTCAGGAATATCCGGCAAACATGGTTGAATCCGGAAACCTTTCTATCATGATTGGACTGGCTGCAAGAACATGGAACAATGCCGATTCGGAAGCAGTGAAACTCTACCAGACAACGGCAGCGCATCCTGTTTATTCGCTATTAAATGGTTGTCATATCGATCGGCTTGAGTCTATTATTGGAGAAATTCCTAAGCGTAGGAGCTTTATTAGGAAATTGATTAAAAAGGTCGTCAACCTAAATTTTAAAACGCAGGAAATAGCCTGATAAAGCTATGAACAAAGTTACCCGTATACTAAAGACGGATAATTTTCTGTCGCTGGCCGGCAACTTTGTCTTTGCCTTTTTCGGCTTTGCCAGTATCTTTATTCTTGCCAGGACATTAAATAAACTGGATTTTGGCCAGTATGTCATTTACCTTTCCGGAATGTCCCTGTTCGAAATGATCAGGTCGGGAATCACTAATACTCCACTGGTCAGATTTCTCGCCGGCTCAACCGATCCTGAGGAGCAAAAACAGTTGATTGGTGCATCATGGCTGCTCTCCATCATGGTGACAATTGCCGGCGTGATATGCATTTATGCCGGGTATGTTTTATTTTCTGGCCCTATTAATGACAAAGGCTTCGGTTTATTTTTTGTTTGGTACCCGATACTCTCCGTATTAATTCTTCCATTAAATACTTCACTTTCGATTTTACAGGCACGAAAGAAATTTGGTAATATTCTGATCTTGCGTGGCTTGAACATGTCTATCTTTTTCATATTCCTGATAATCAATTACTTTTGGCTGAATGCCGATCTCTTTTGGATAGTGATCGCCCATCAATTCTCTTTTTTAGTCGCCGGATTATTTTCACTTTTTAAGGGCTGGGCAGCAGTTTCCACTCTCCGGTTCTCCACCCGCAGCCAGGTGATGAACCAATTGAAATTTGGCCGTTATAGCCTGGTAACACTGATTGGCAGTAACCTCTTAAAGAGCTCTGATACTTTTATCATCGGCATTATGATGACAGCTGCTGATGTTGCTTATTACAGCATTCCAATCAAGCTTATTGAGGTTCTGGAAATACCTCTGAGGGCCTTTGTTTCTGTGGCATTTCCCTCGATGAGCAAAGCCAGTCGTTCAAATGACCTGAAAGAAGTGCGTTCGGTCTTTTATAGTAATACAGGATTGGTGACACTCCTTTTTATTCCGGTAACGATTTGCTTATTCATACTGGCCAAGCCTTTGGTATTATTGCTTGGAGGTCAAGCCTATGCCGGCTCCTACGTGATATTTTGGATTTTCTTGGTTTATGGACTTGTGCTGCCAATGGATCGTTTTAGCGGTGTCGCACTGGATGCTATCAACCGGCCCAGGCTCAACATGATCAAGGTTCTCGTAATGGCGACTTGTAATATCGTTGGTGATATAATTGTAATCCATTACTGGTCGTCATTGCCAGGGGTGGCCATTTGCTCTATATTAAATGCCACCGCCGGGGTGTTTGTTGGTAATCTGTTGTTGCGCAAGGAACTGGGAACTAATATTTTTCAGATCTTTCCTTATGGATGGAACTATCTTAAATATATCATCCAACCATTCCTAAAGAAGGTTTCCCATGCTCGATGAAATTCAGGAAACCGGCGCAGAGAAACTAAGAAAACCCTTCTATTTACTGATACTGGTTTTCTTTGCTCTGGCATGTTCCGTGGCAATTGCAAAGCAGGGTTTTGCAATTGGACTTGTACTCATTATTTTACCATTTTTACTCTACTCTGTCGTCCGTATTTTTCTTGATCCCAGGTTCGGTTTGTTTCTGGTTTTTGGTTTCTCGTTTTTTGCAATAGGAATCAGTCGGTACGTTACCGCAAACATCCCTTTTGGCCTTGCAGTGGACGCCATACTTGTACTCTTGCTTATCGCGCTAATCCTTGGTCGGGGACGCCATCTGCAGTGGAAGATGGCCTCGAATGATTTTACTGTTATTTCTATTTTATGGTTGGGATATACCTTTCTGGAAATTGCTAATCCGGAAGCAGTAAGCTTTGCCGCATGGTTTTATGCCATGCGCGGTGTGGCATTATACCAGATTCTTATGGTTGTTGGTGGTTTCCTGATTTTGAAGGATAAGAAGGATTTGAAACTTTTCCTGATGATCTGGTTTGCCCTTTCACTTTTCGCCGCACTTAAGGGATTTCAGCAGATACAGATTGGTCCAGACAAGTGGGAAAATGCCTGGCTGGATGCCGGAGGTGCCATCACTCACCGCATACAAGGAAAGTTAAGGGCATTTTCTATTTATTCGGATGCAGGTCAATTTGGAGCCGCTATGGGCCATGTGGCCCTGGTTGCAGCAATTATTGGTATTGGCCCGGGTCCAAAGCGAAGGAAATGGATACTATTTTCCATTGCTGCATTCACGACAATGGGAATGCTTTTGTCAGGTACCAGAGGAGCCTTCTTTGTACCCGTGGCCGGAGCAATGCTCTATCTTTTTCTGAGCCGGAATTTTAAAGTTTTTATTGTTGGGATGATTTTTGCTGTTGGAGTATATGGATTCTTGAAATATACAACCGTCGGTAATACCAATTACCAGATCTTTAGGCTCCGAACAGCTGTGAATCCTTCGGGTGACAGGTCTTTTCAGGTAAGGTTGGAGAACCAGCAAAAGCTTAAGGTTTACCTTTCAAACAAACCTTTGGGCGGAGGGATAGGATCCTCAGGGAACTGGGGAATGAGATTCAGTCCAAACACTTTTCTTGCCCAAACACCTACCGATTCCTGGTACGTAAAGATTTGGGCAGAAATGGGTATCATTGGCTTGATCCTACACCTGCTTATCTTGTTTTATCTGCTTTTTCGATGTTGTAACATAGTTTGGAAATTAAAAGATCCGGAACTGCGACAGATCATGCTTGGACTGACTGCCGGGATATTCGGAATTATGGCTGCCAGTTATGGTAATGGTGTTTATGGCCAGATGCCTACAGGGATGGTTATTTATCTAAGTTATGTTTTCATCTTTATTTCGCCATCTATAGAAAAATCTTTACCTTTGCGCCCAAGTTTATCAAAATAATGTCTAACGTATTAATTAATTGAGCTTTACAAAATGTCTGAAATTGAAAACAAACCATTTGAAGAGGAAGCTGAGCTGGAGGTAACTCCAGTTGCTGAATCCGCCCAAGAGGCAGAAAATCAAGAAACAGAAGTTGATTCCAACTTTGAAGAAGCTGATGTCATTCTTCTCGAGGAAGAATTGGAAGAAGATGATTTTATTCCTGAAGAAGAAGCTGAAGCTGACATTGATGAGGAAGAAGATGATGTTGATGTTGTACAGTTGATTACAGCTAGCAAACTAACCGGTCAGGAATTTGACTGGGACAAGTATGAAGCTGAACAGGATGGTTACAGCGCTGAAGAACGCTCCAGCCTGGAAGCAATGTTTGATAAAACTCTGTCGGTTGTTGGTGCCAATGAGGTGATCGACGGGACAGTAGTTTTTATGAACAAGCGCGAAGTTGTGGTTAACATCGGATACAAATCCGAAGGTATGGTCAGTTTGAACGAATTCCGTTATGATCCCGATCTTAAAATTGGTGACAAAGTTGAAGTGTATGTGGAGACTTTGGAAGACAAAAACGGACAATTGGTTCTCTCGCACAAAAAAGCACGCGCCCTGCGTTCATGGGATCGCGTTAACGACGCTTACGAAAAAAGCGAAATTATTAAAGGTTACATTAAATGTCGTACCAAAGGTGGCATGATCGTCGATGTATTTGGCATCGAAGCATTCCTCCCGGGTTCACAAATTGATGTTAAACCTATCCGCGATTATGACGTCTTTGTCGGCAAAACAATGGAATTCAAGGTTGTGAAAATCAATCACGAATTCAAAAACGTTGTTGTGTCACATAAGGCCCTCATCGAAGCTGAACTGGAAATTCAGAAACAGGAAATTATTTCCAAACTTGAAAAAGGACAGGTCCTCGAAGGAACTGTTAAAAACATTACCTCATACGGAGTATTTATTGATCTCGGCGGAGTCGACGGTCTTATTCACATTACCGACCTTTCATGGGGCCGCGTAAACCATCCTGAAGAAATCGTAACACTTGATCAGAAGATCAATGTCGTTATTCTCGATTTCGATGATCATAAAAAACGTATTGCACTTGGCCTGAAACAGTTGACCCCGCATCCATGGGATTCACTCGACGCCAACCTCAAAGTTGGAGACGTTGTTAAAGGGAAAGTTGTTGTTATGGCTGATTATGGCGCTTTTGTTGAGATTACTGCTGGTGTTGAAGGTCTGATCCATGTCTCTGAAATGTCATGGTCACAGCATCTTCGCAGCGCTCAGGAATTCCTGAAAGTGGGTGATGAAATCGAAGCCGCAATTCTTACACTTGATCGTGAAGACAGAAAAATGTCTTTGGGTATCAAACAGATGCGTCAGGATCCATGGGCAAATATCGAAACAAGATATCCTATCGGTTCCAAGCATACCGCCAAGGTTCGGAATTTCACCGGATTTGGAGTGTTTGTTGAGATCGAAGAAGGTGTTGATGGTTTGATTCATATCTCGGACCTTAGCTGGACCAAGAAAATCAAGCATCCTGCAGAATTCTGTTCCATCGGAGACGAAATCTCTGTTGTTGTTCTGGAAATCGATAAGGAAAACCGTCGCCTGAGTCTTGGACACAAACAACTCGAAGAAAATCCATGGGATGTATTCGAATCAATGTTCTCTGAAGGAACTCTTCATGAAGGAACTATTATCAGTGTATTCGATCGTGGTGCAGTAATCGCTTTGCCTTATGGCGTTGAAGGTTTTGCAACTCCGAGACATCTGATCCGTGAAGATGGTACCCAGGCTAAAGCTGAAGAAAAACTGATGTTTAAGGTTATTGAATTCAACAAATCTGCAAAACGGATTATCCTCTCACACAGCCGTGTTTATGAAGATGAAAAACGTGCAGAAGAACAGGTTGAACGCAAACCAAAACCAGTGGTTGAAAAAGCAGTTAAGAAAGCAAAAACCAGCATGGAGTCTACTACCCTTGGTGATATCTCTGAACTCGCAGCTCTGAAAGACAGAATGGAAGCTGATGAGCAGAATGTCATCAAAAAAGGACATGCTAAGAAAGCTGCTGCTGCTGCTGCCGCCGCCGCTGAAGAAGCTGCTGCTGTAACCGCTGAAGTACCGGCTGTTGAAACTCCGGCACCTGCAGTTGAAACTCCTGAAGCAACCGAGGCTCCTGCAGCACCGGCCAAAACAAGGAAGAAGAAGGAAAAGCCACAGGAAACTGAAGCAACCGAAGAGCAAGAGGCCTGATCGGAATGAAGTTTTCCCTGACTATACTGGGAAGCAGTTCCGCAGTTCCTACTGCTGGCAGAAATACGACCGCTCATGTGCTTAATGTGCATGAGCGGTTTTTTTTAATTGACTGCGGCGAAGGCACTCAGATACAATTCCGGAAATTCCGTATCCGCTTTGGTCGTGTGCACCAAATCTTTATCAGCCATCTACATAGCGACCATATCCTCGGACTATTTGGCTATCTGGCCACCCAAACCCTCATCGGAAGGAAAAAAGAGCTGGAAATCTTTGGACCGCCTGACCTTGAAAAATTCATCAGGAACCATTTTGCTCTCTTTCCTGAATCATTACTTCTTCCTGTGGTATTTCATTCCCTGGAACCAACTGGCGTAGTGAAAATATTTGAGGATAAAGCCGTGGAAGTTTTCTCATTTCCAGTGAAACACCGGGTTCCTACGTGGGGGTTCCTGTTCCGTGAAAAATTCAATGGCCGTAATAACCTGATAAGAGAACCCCGGACTTTTGCCTTCTGCACCGATACCCTCTTTGATCCTTCACTCGCTGCCATTTTCGAAGGGTGTGATCTCTTGTACCATGAGGCAACCTATGGACATAAGGAACTGGGTCGTGCAATTTCCACAGCTCATTCCACAGCGAGGCAGGCAGCAGAAATGGCACGATTGGCCGGAGTTAAGAAATTGGTCATAGGGCACTTTTCGGCCCGGTATAAGGATACTTCAGGCCTTCTCGAAGAGGCCAGGGAAATCTTTCCTGAAACGATTGAGGCAATTGATGGCTTAACTATAGATATCCCCGCTATTTTGACATCGGGATATTAATTTTGTATATTATTGCGAATATTACTTTTATCATGGAAGATACGATTCTGATCCTGGATTTTGGTTCCCAGTACACTCAGCTAATTGCACGAAAAATCAGGGAGTTAAATGTCTATTGCGAAATACATCCTTTTAATAAACCACTCGAAAGAGGCATTCATATCAAAGGATTGATTCTGTCGGGAAGCCCTTTCTCGGTTCGCGATCCTTTTGCACCCAAACCTGATCTGACGAATTTTAAAGGAATAGTGCCAATATTGGGTATATGCTACGGAGCACAGTACTTATCACATTTTTTTGGTGGTGAAGTGCTTCCATCAAACCAGCGTGAATACGGTCGGGCAAATCTGTCCTATGTTGATCGCACCGATCCACTCTTTGGCGGAATTTCACTGAATACCCAGGTCTGGATGTCCCATGGTGATACTATAGCGAGCATTCCAGAAAATTACCATATTACCGCCAGTACCAGCGATGTAAAAGTAGGTGGTTTTCGTATTGAGGGTGAACCCACATTTGGTATTCAGTTCCATCCCGAAGTGTACCACACACTTGAAGGAAAGGACCTCCTCAGGAATTTTCTGGTTGAGATATGCGGATGCAGTCAGAATTGGACCGCCGATGTGTTCATCGATAGCACTATTAAGTCGATCTGCGGTATTGTCGGCAACGATAAAGTTGTTCTGGGTTTATCAGGTGGTGTGGATTCAACAGTTGCCGGAGTTCTCTTACATAAGGCGATTGGCAGTAAACTAACCGGTATTTTTATCGATAACGGGCTGCTGCGAAAAAACGAATTTGAAGAAGTTCTTGAATCGTACAAGCATTTGGGAATGAATGTTATAGGCATCAGTGCAGCTGATGAGTTCCTTTCTCAATTGCAGGGAATAAGTGACCCTGAAAAGAAACGTAAAGCAATCGGCCGCGTTTTTATTGAGGTATTTGAAAGGGAAGCAAAAAAATTAACTGATGTAACCTGGCTGGCGCAAGGAACTATCTATCCTGATGTTATAGAATCTGTATCGGTGAATGGCCCGTCAGCTACAATTAAATCCCATCATAACGTGGGAGGTTTGCCTGAGAAAATGCACCTTAAGATAGTGGAGCCACTTAAACTCCTGTTTAAAGATGAGGTTCGACGTGTTGGTCAGGCCCTGCATATCCCGGAATCATTTCTGAAACGTCACCCGTTTCCGGGTCCCGGATTGGGAATAAGGATACTAGGTGCTGTTGATGCTGAAAAAGTTAGCCTATTGCAGGAAGTTGACCATATCTTTATTCATGGATTAAAGGAGGCAGAACTTTATGACCAGGTTTGGCAGGCTGGAGCTATGCTTTTACCGGTTCAGGCAGTGGGTGTCATGGGTGATGAAAGGACTTATGAAAGTGTAGTCGCCTTAAGAGCAGTTACGTCAACCGATGGCATGACAGCCGATTGGGCTCATCTGCCTTATGAATTTCTTGCGAAGATATCTAACGAAATTATTAATAAGGTCAGGGGTGTTAACCGCGTGGTCTACGATATAAGCTCTAAGCCACCCGCTACTATTGAGTGGGAGTAGAGTTGAAAATTTTGTTGATCAGAGGGCCGATTTCTTGAAGGGGAAGGACATAATCGGGTTTGAATCTTTCAATTACAGATTCCGGCATTCTGGAGATCGAGGCTGTTTTTGGATCCTGGACAATAATCAGTCCTCCACCTTTTTTAATTAACTCACATCCAGCTGCACCATCCCAGTTTGCACCGGTAAGAATTATTCCGATGAGCCTGTTTCCGTACGCCCAACTCGCTGTTTCAAACAATACATCTATGCTCGGGCGTGAGTAATTTACTTTTTCTTCATTGCTCAGGCTGATCGATTTGTCGGCTTCAACAAGCAGATGATAGTCTGGTGGTGCAAAGTAGACACATCCGGGTTCTAATATCTCCTTTTCTTCCGCTTCTTTGACTTTAAGCTTGCACATCCGGTCGAAATAGGTGATGATGAATGAGTCGGATGTTGCACTGATGTGCTGAACAATCAGGATCGGAACCGGCAATCCTGCCTCCAGCATCGGTAAAAAAACTCCTAAAGCATCAAGGCCCCCTGCGGAGGCTCCAATTACTATGGCATCGTAAGGGATGTTGGCTCCAGTTAACATATTGTTCTTGTTCAATACTTTAGGCGAAAAATCTTATGCTTGGAGACCACTGGCTCAAAATAAATATTATGGGGTGAAAAAGTAATACTTTCCTTCGATCCTAAACAAAGAAAACCACCGGTTACTAAACTGTCTCGGAATAACCCTACTACCTTGTCCTGAAGGCTTTTGTTAAAATAAATCAGCGTATTTCGGCACATGACCAGATTCATTTCACCAAAAACACTGTCTGTAACAAGATTGTGATCAGCAAAAACAATATTTTCCTTGAGGATTTTTTTCATTATCACGGAGTCATAACGGGCATTATAATATTCCGAAAAGGAAGATTTGCCGCCTGATTTAATATAATTCCGGGTGTAGTCTTTCATCTGGCTGACCGGATATATAGCCTCCCTGGCTTTTTGCAGCACTGACGGATTGAAATCTGTTGCATAAATCTGTGTCCGGTTAAGCAACCCTTCTTCCTTGAGAATTATCGCCATGGAATATACTTCTTCGCCTGTGGAGCAACCGGCATGCCAGATCTTAATAAATGGATAGGTTTTGAGCACTGGAATCACCTGCTCGCGTATAGAAAGAAAAAATTCGGGATCACGGAACATCTCGGTGGTATTGATCGAAAGATCCTGCAGCATTAAATGGAAAAATGACTCATCATACAATACCCGGTGCTGAAGTTCCGAAATTGAATTTATACCTGAAATAACCATGCGATGCATAATTCGCCTCTTGGCGTGGGCTTTTCCATAATCACGGAAATCATATCCATATCGGAGATAAATACCCTCAAATAGCAATCCGATCTCTATTGCCTGAGGATCCTGGGGAAGTATTTCGCTATTTAGTTCTTGTACAACCATACCCGTAACATAGATAATAACTTCTCCGTGTCAATTGGCTTTGTCAGATAATCATTGGCTCCTGACTGAATGCACTTTTCCCGGTCACCCGGCATGGCCTTGGCTGTCAGGGCGATGATAGGCAGTCTGCGGTATTTCTGATCCTTGCGTATCTCCTCCATAGCCTCATATCCATTCATTTCAGGCATCATAATATCCATGAGGACCAGATCAACATTGGAATTTTTCAATCTGTCGATTCCATCTCTGCCATTTTTCCCGACCAAAATCTTCAGACCCATATCTTCCAGGAGGCTGGTCAATGCAAAAACATTTCGCATGTCGTCATCAATGATAAGGATCGTTTTATCCTTCATCACATCCTCTTTTGGATGGTAATTTCTTAGCATCCTTTGCTTTTCTACCGGCAGATTCGATTCAACCTGATGCAGGAAAAGCGTTGTTTCTGCCAATAACCTCTCTGGCGACTTAATGCCTTTAATAATAATCCGGTCAGAGTAGGACTGTAGCTTTTCCTCTTCATCACGGGTCAATTCCTTGCCTGTATAAATTATTACAGGCATCTTATGAGCATTATTCCGTTTGCCAATTTTCTGCAAGAGGTCATAGCCTGTCATATCTTCCAGTCCCAGATCCAGGATCATGGCATCAAAAGTCTCATTTCTTAGTAGTTCCAATGCCTCATGGCCGTTGCTTGCAGAAATAATTTGAATATTATCTTCCCCAATAAGCTCATTAATGCTGTGCCGCATGGCTTCATCATCCTCAACCACCAGCAGCTTCTTCAATGGTTTGGAAATCAATCCTTCGATTTTATCAAATGCTTCATTTATTTCATTTACGGTAACAGGTTTCCGGAGAAAACCGATGGCTCCTTTGCGGAGCGCTTCCAGGCTTTTATCGGCACCCGACATAAAATGAACAGGGATATGCCGTGTATGAGGATTTTCCTGCAATCGTTTCATTACTTCCCAACCATCAATCCCGGGTAATCCGATATCCAGTATAATGGCGCTAGGATTGTAATAATCAGCATAGTGAAGCCCGGTTTCACCGTTGGGAGCGATCATGCATTTAAAGTTCTTTTCATGTGCAAGATCATAAATGATCCGGGCAAAAGGAACGTCATCCTCGATTATCAGCAGGAACGTATCGCCCTTTTTAATATTCTTCCGATCATCATCAATCGACGAATCCTCAGCTGGTACAGTGATTTCAATTTTGTTGACGGGTTCGTGCGAAACAACAATTTCAGGTTTGAAGACCTTTTGTTCCTCGACGCTGGTTTCTGTGATAGAAGCGTGCAGTGGCTTTGTTTCTGTGGTAATGTTTTCAGGTATTACCAGTAGGAAAGTACTGCCTTCGCCAGGTTTACTGTCGAGTAAGATGTCCCCTCCCATCATCCTGGCGAAATTTCGGGAGATGGCTAATCCGAGACCGGTACCGCCGAATTTGCGTGAGGTTGTTCCGTCTGCTTGTCTGAAAGCGTCGAATATCTCCTTTTGTTTATCCTTATGAATACCTATTCCGGAGTCCTTAACATAAATACCTATAATCTCCTTATGATTTCGGAATTTCTGATCTACGGATTCAGCATCTGAAATCCTCTTGACTGAAACCTTGATCGAACCTTTTTCAGTAAATTTAATGCCATTGGATATCAGGTTCCTTAATATCTGACCGAGACGTAAAGAGTCATTCATGATCTCCGACGGAAGATCATCGTCGACCGACCATTCAAGGGTTAATCCCTTTTCCTCGGCAACTGGAATAAATGTTTCTTTCAGGTCGGCAATAAGCGATTTTATTTCAATCGGCTCCGGATGCAGATCCACTTTTCCAGACTCTATTTTTGCAAGATCTAATATCTCATTAATCAGCACAAGCAGATTTTCCCCGGACGATTTTATAGTTTCCGCCGATTTAATTTGCTTGTCTGTCAGGTTATCCGGCTTATTCTGTGCGAGAATCTGGGAAAGGACAAGGATACTGTTCAATGGGGTCCTTAATTCGTGCGACATATTAGCCAGAAATTCGGATTTGTAAGTGCTCACCTGTTCGAGTTCACGAGCTTTTTCCTCAATGTCCTGACGGGCCTTTTCCAGCGCATCATTCTTCTTGCGAAGCGATTCCCGTTGTTCCTCAATAGCTTTGGTACGTTCAGATAATTCCTCATTTGTAACCCTCAATTCCTCCTGCTGGGCCTGCAGATTGGCTCTGGATTCTTCAAGCTCCCTGGTTTGTGCTTCCAGCTCCTCGTTCGACTGACGAAGTTCTTCCTGCTGCACCTGAAG
Source organism: uncultured Bacteroidota bacterium (assembly GCA_903851365.1). Lineage (GTDB taxonomy): Bacteria > Bacteroidota > Bacteroidia > Bacteroidales > UBA12481 > UBA12481. The sequence goes on along the minus strand of CAINOB010000056.1, from coordinate 24,043 downwards.
TTCCTCGTTTGATTGGCGAAGTTCCTCCTGCTGCACTTGCAACTCTTCCATGAGTTTGGTCTGTTTTGCCAGTAAGTTTTGCAGGGCAGTCCTGTTTTTAGAGGATTGAATGGCAATAGCTATTGAAGCCGAAATCAGCGAAATATATTGCAGGGAAACCTCATCAAACGGCTTCAGACTGCCCAGCTCCATCACACCCTCTACAACATTATTATAGATGCAGGGAACGATCATCAGGAAACCTGGTTTCTGCTGGCCTAAACCGCTGAAGATATCCAGATAGTTTTCAGGAACATCCTCAATGATCCTTGGCTTCCGATCAGACACCACCTGACCGATTAAACCCTCGCCTGGCTTGAATATCCTTTGTTTGGCCTGTTCATTGTTTACCGCGTACCCCCCAATAAATTCGATCCGGTTCTTTTCGTCAATGGCAAATAAGGCTGAGGTTAGGGCTTTGAGTTGTTGCGATACAATCGCGGTAATTTTACGACCTACACTCGCAAGGTCAATATCTCCCTGGATCTCCACACTAAGTTCATTCTGACCTGATTTGATCCAGTTGTCATGTTCGTTTTTGATTTTCGCTTCTTTCAGGCTGGCAGTCATTTCGTTGAGAGCAATCGTCAGCTCATCTTTATCGGAACGCGGAACCATCGCATGCTCAAAATCTCCTTTAGCTACACGTTTTGCCTGTTCAACCTGTTCAGCCAGAATGATTTTCATTTGGTTATACGAATCGGTGAGCTGGCCGATCTCATCCCTTGATTCATAATAGCTTTTACCGGTAAGATCTCCTACTGCCATCCTGGCAAGATTTCCTCTGATCAACTCAACCGGTTTGGTGATCATCGAGGCAATGGATTTCGAAAGAAGGAAAATCAGTAAACCCAGCAGTAGCACAATTAGTACGATGGCTAAGGCTAATGATGAAATAGTAAAATCACTGATTTTCTGAACTTGCTCAGCATAGGCTGTTTCCAGTTCAGCCATGTTTTTTAGCTCAATGGCCAGTTTTTCGGATTTTCCGCTTGTATTCAGATTTGCAAATTCGCCCTGATTATTAAAGATTTCTCGAATTTTAATCGCTTTGGTCAAGGCATCACTTGCTGCTTTAGAACTCAACTCAATTTGTTTGATCCCCAAACTGTAAAAAAGATGAACCCGCTTGACAAGTAATCTGGCATCCTTGGAAGTGACTATTCGCTTGTCTGCTTCGTTGGGTATTTCATAGGGTTTGGCAACAGCCAACTGGTATACCCTAATGGCGTTATCAACGACGCTTTCAAAAACATAGGTATTTGGATTGAAGATCGATGCTGGGTCTTTAAACAAATCCAGCTTTTTTATTGCGTCTGTTATGCATTTATTAGCTGATACAAGGTGCTCTTGCTTGTGGGTTGTGTCAGACAGGGAGAGGTAGTATTGCTCCAGACTCTTATGGTAATCCATCATGTAATTACGTTGGGCGATCAGCATGATGTTGACCACTTTAGTCGTCCTGATGAAAAAATTCGAGGTAAATCCCAGGACCACCAGGGCCAGTAAGGCAAGACCGATCATCAAGTTGAGTTTGCCCTTAATTTTCAGATTTTTTAACCAGTTTTTCATAGTCAGTCCATCTTAAACATTCAATTCGGGGTTATTCCTATAAAATATTTTTGCTTCTGATATTGTAGTTTCCAAATCTGCCAGCAAACTGTCTATTTGGAAATCATTTTGCAGTGCTGCCATAGTATGCAGGTCCTTAAGAATTCCCATGGCATTGTTAATGGAGAGATTGCCAACAATACCTTTTAATTTATGGGCTTCCTCAGCCAATTCTACGTAATTTCGGTTATTAAATTCATTACGAAGGTTAGCGAGCCGGTTTTCACTGTTAGTGAAGAACAAGTCCAGCATTTTGATAACGAATTCCTTATTACCGGAGACTCGTTCCAATAATTCCTCAATTTCTATAGGTTCGGACTTATTGATCACTTCGGTGTTTTTAATTGCGTAAGTTTTTCGATAATTAAATACAGCTCTTTGGGCTTGAATGGCTTGGTAATATAATCATCCATACCACAACTTAATGCCGAATCGATGTCATTTTTCATTGCATGTGCCGAAAGTGCGACAATGGGTATTGGTGGCAGCCCTTTTTCAGTTTCCAGTTTTCTTATTCTTCGGGTTGCTTCCATGCCGTCCATTTCAGGCATCTGAATGTCCATCAGTATTAGGTCATACGATTTCTCACGGTACATATCGATAGCCTCAACTCCATTTCCGGCACAATCGACTTTCCAGTTTTTGAGTTGGATTAATCCCACGGCCAGCTTGGTATTGATCGGGTTATCTTCCGCCAGGAGAATATGGAGGGAACGACCAACTGGAGTTTCAATAATGTCCTGCTGATCGGGCGACGGATTAAGGTGACCTTGTTCGGGACTCTCGTTTAAAGTGGCCTTAATGTCCCTTGTAAACAATGGTTTTCTGAGAATTGAAAACAGGCCGCGGGCTAAAAGGTCATCTTTATTAAGGTTTATCGTGCTGGGCGCCATTACGATGACTGGTATGGCTTTGTTGTATTTTAAAGCCTTAGGTAATTCATCATAAAGCATCTTGCCTTCGCTGGTACGTATCTCCGAATCAATGATGATGAGTTTTTCGTCAGCAAGGGTATTCACGAGATTGTAAACATCAATTACAGGTTGAACAGAAATATTATAATTCAAAGGCAAAGTATCAAATACTGCCCTTATTGCCTTCACTCCGTTTTGATTTTTGTCGATAATAAGCACGGGGGAAAACTTTTCGGTTTTATCAATTATCCCCTCTATTACAGGGCCACTCTCGATGTATTTTTTGAAAGGAATACTCAGGTAAAATGTGGATCCTTTGCCCGGAGCGCTTTCTACCCTGATTTCCCCTTTCATCAAATCCAGCAATTTCTTGGTAATGCTCAAGCCGAGACCAGTTCCGCCATATTTCCGGTTGATGGATGATTCAGCCTGCTCGAATGATTGAAAGATGTTTTCCAGTTTGTTGTTGGCAATGCCAATCCCTGTATCAGAAACGCTAATGTCAAGTACAACTTTTTGAAGAGTCGACATTTTAAATACTGCATCTATGCGGATTTCCCCCTTATCGGTAAATTTGTATGCGTTTGATAATAAGTTAAGTATAACTTGCCTGAACCGGGTTGGATCGCCAATCACCTGATCTGGAATCCGAGGATCGATATTGCAAATCAACTCCAGGTTTTTCTCATAGATTTTAATTGACAGCATTCTGACAACCCGCTCAATCACCTCCATGGGATTAAAAGAAATAGTCTCTAATTCAACCCGTTCCGCTTCGATTTTCGATAAATCAAGAATTTCGTTTAAAATTTCCAGCAATGATTCTCCGGATTGTCTTATTGCTTCAATCCGTTCTCTCTGCTGAGGATTTACACTTTCAAGAAGGGCCAGGTCTGCCATGCCGATAATCCCATTGAGTGGTGTCCGTATTTCATGACTCATATTGGCAAGAAACTCGCTTTTTGCCCTGTTTGCCTCTTCTGCTGAATTCCTCGCTTTTTCTGCTGCCTGCCAGGCTTCGCGTATGCTTTCCTCATTATGCCTCAACTTCTTTCGCGATTCGATCAACTCCGAAATGGTCATCTCAAGTTTACGGGTGATGTTCTCCAGTGTTTGTTTTTGCTGGTGAAGGTCAATAAATACCCTGACTTTTGATTTCAGAATATCTGGTTCAATAGGTTTAAAAAGGTAGTCGACAGCGCCAGATTCGTAACCCTGGAAAATATTTTTCTTTTCCTTGCTGATAGCGGTCACAAAAATAATTGGGATATGCCGGGTCCGGGAACTGCCCCTGATAAGTTCGGCAGTTTCAAAGCCATTCATGCCTGGCATCTGAACATCGAGTAAAATTAGAGCAACTTCCTGCTCCAGAAGTATTCCCAGGGCTTCATTACCTGATCTGGCAGTAATAATGAATAATTCCGGACTTTCAAGTAAAGCTTCCATCGCGAAAAGATTTTCTTCGCGATCATCTACAATTAATATTTTAACTGGTGCATTCTCACTCATAGCGCCTTGAATCGATGTATTCCTAGCAGTCATCTAAATTAATCAAAAAAATAGTGATACCGGGATTTATACTACTTTCGCAGGGCCAAAAAGATCAAGTGCAGCATGGGTGGTATATTAGATTGGATATCAGAAAATTGGATTGAACTGGTGGCTGCAATCGTAAGCGTTACTTATGTCATTCTATCGATAAAGCAGATTATCTGGCTTTGGCTTTTCGGTATCCTGTCGGCAATTCTGTATGCCTGGGTTTATGCTCATTCAGGATTTTATGCCGGTATGGCTCTTCAGGGATATTATGCATTTATCAGTATTTATGGCTGGGTCCATTGGACGTCACGGTCGCGGAAGCAGGTTGAAGGTGCTGATACAGAACTACCTGTTATACGACTCAATAAGAAATTGTTTATTATTCTGATTGTGGTCTGGCTGATTCTGTGGCAAATAATCGGATACGTATTGTCGAATTTCACCGATTCAACTATACCTTATTGCGATGCTTTTACAACAGCGGGCGGAATTGTGACTACATGGATGTTGACTCGTAAAATATTGGAACAATGGCTGTTTTGGATTTTTATTGATCTTTTATCGATTGGATTATATGTTTGGCGCGGACTTTACGCCACTACTATATTATTTGCGATATATATCATTATGGCAATTTTTGGATACCGCCAGTGGAAAAAAGCATGGAAAACAGCGGCTTGAATAAGGTAATTTTTATCACCGGTGCTGAATCAACCGGGAAAAGTACGCTTACCGGACAATTGGCAAGCCACTTTAACGCCGTTGGGGTGCCTGAATATGCACGTACCTATCTCGAAACCCTTAATCGTCATTACAATTATTCGGATGTCGAAGCAATTGCTCATCGACAGATCGAATTAATCCAGGAAAACCAACAAATGCCACTGGTATTTTTTGATACCTGTTTGATAAACCTGAAAGTGTGGTTTCGTGAAGTGTATCAAACAGTCCCCATCTGGCTCGAAGATTCGATACCTCAAGCAGGGCAGGGGATTTACCTTATATGCCAGCCCGATCTTCCCTGGGAATCTGATCCCCTCCGTGAGAACCCTCACCGAAGGGAATATTTATCAGAACAGTATGAAGAGGAGTTGAAAGCGGCTGGATTTATTTATTTTCGGGTTTTCGGAATTGGAGAAAAACGAGTTCAGAATGCAATAGAAATAGTTAACAGGTTGATATGTTAGACGAACAATTTTATATGGTGGCCAAAACCTTTCAGGGACTTGAAGAGGTTCTGGCTCAGGAAATAAGGGGACTCGGTGTGCAGGATATTGAAATTCTGAATCGGGCCGTGCGTTTTAAGGGCGACCTTAAAATACTTTATTCCGCTAATTACAGGCTGAGGACAGCCTTGAAGGTATTGGTTGAAGTAGAGAGCTTCCCTGCAAAAAATGACATTGAATTATATCAGGGAATTCAAAAAATTGATTGGGTACGGTTTTTGGAACATTCGATGTCTCTGGCGGTAGAGTGCGTTCTGTTTTCTGACCATTTTTCGCATAGCCAGTTTATTGCGCAGAGAACAAAAGATGCCGTTGTTGACCAGTTCCGCGACCGGACGGGGAAACGGCCGAGCGTCGATCGCGAAAATCCCGATCTGCTCATATCGATTCATATTCAGGATACAAAAGTTAATGTCTTGCTGGATAGCTCCGGAACATCGCTACACAAGCGAGGCTATCGTTCGCAGTTGCACCTGGCACCTGTCAATGAGGTTTTGGCTGCCGGTCTGCTTTTGCTGGCAGGTTGGAATGGAAAAGGAAACCTTTTTGATCCTATGTGCGGATCAGGAACTTTCCTTATCGAGGGAGCAATGATCGCCATGAATATTCCACCCGGGACATTCAGACCAAATTTTGGCTTTGAGAAATGGAAAAATTTCAATCCCGACCTGTTTACTGAAGTGGCTGACCAGGTTGAGCAGAATGCCAATTTTAAATATAAAATTGTCGGTTCTGATAAGTCCTCTAAATCGCTCCAGCTTGCCCGCGAATCCATTCACCGTTCGTTCCTCGATAAAAAAATCGAGCTGGTGCATGAGTCTATAGAGGATTTTATTCCACCAGCAGGCGGAGGTATTATGATTACGAATCCTCCCTATGATGAGAGAATAAAGGTCGAGAATATCCTGGGCTTGTACCGGCTGATCGGTGATCGGATGAAGCACTTTTACAAAGGTTACCAAGCCTGGATTTTTAGCGGAAATCCCGAAGCTATGAAATCTATTGGGCTGCATCCTTCCAAAAAAATTCCGATGCTAAACGGACCGATAGAATGTTCATTCCGGCGGTATGACATTTATGAAGGAAGCAAAAAAGCGAAATATCAGAAACCTCAGTCCAGATAAGATGAACAAGTTCCTAACCTTAAGCCTGTTAATTACCCTTGGAATTGCCCTTCAGCTTCCCGCGCAGCAAATATCTATCGAACAGGCTGTTATGCAAGCCGGGTTATTTGCCCCGAAGCCTTCCTATTTATGGGGAGGGCCTGATGGAGCTTATCTCCAGCTGAAAAACAACACCATAATCTCCGTCCAGGCAAAAACAGGAAGGGAATCGACTCTCCTAACTCGTGATGAGTTGAATGTTATTCTCCAGACTTCCGGCATTGAGGCAATTCAGGCGCTTTCTCTACCGGAAATTCTTCAGGACGGTGCATTCCGGTTTAAATCGGGTTCAATAATTGTCGATTTCGACTGGAATCAGAAAAAAGTTATTGGAAAATTCTCGGTTCCTGTTGGTTCTGAGAATTTTATCCTGGCTCCAACCGGAAAAATTGCAGCATACACTGCTGGACAAAATATTATGATTTCTGATAATTCCGGTAAAAGTAAACCGGTTACCGTTGATCAGGAAAAGGGATTTGTTAACGGTCAGTCAGTTTCCAGAAATGAATTCGGGATTAACTCGGGTCTTTTCTGGTCACCAGGAGCCTCCAGGCTTGCTTTCTATCGCAAGGATGAACGAAAGGTCCCTGAGTATCCACTGGTAAATATCACTGCTACACCTGCTTCTCCTGAGATGATACGTTACCCTATGGCTGGCGGTCCAAGTGAAGTTATTCAGGTAGGGATATTTAATGTCACTGATGGTTCAACCGTATTTCTTGAGGAAGATGCTTTTGGCAACGATCGCTACTTTACGAGTATTTCGTGGGATCCATCGGAGAATTATCTGTATGCGGGAGTGCTTAACAGGGAGCAAAACCATTTGTTCCTGAACCAGTATGATGCGAAAACGGGGCACAAAATCAGGACCCTTTTTGAAGAATCATCAGAAAAGTATGTGGAACCTCTTAATGGATTGACGTTTAATCCAATTGATCCGACTCAATTTATATGGCAAAGTCAAAGGGGTGGATTTAATCATTTATACCTGTATCGCACCGACGGAACTTTAATTAAACAACTCACGCAGGGCGAATGGGTGGTAACCGATTTTCCGGGTTGGGATAAAAATGGCAAGTATATTTATTTCAGATCCACCGATCCGAGTCCGCTGGAGCGGCATGTTTACCGGATGGACCTGAATACAGGGGTCAGAGTGCCACTGACACCAGACCCGGGTACTCATGAAGGATTGGTTAGTCCAGATGGTCGTTATATAATTGATTCATATTCAAGCTATAGCGTTCCCAGACGAGTTCTATTAAAAGAAATCGGGACCAGGGAAGTGCGTAATATTTTTGATGCCCCTAATCCGGTAGCCAATTTAAGCATGGGACAATACAAGTCGTTTACTATCAAGGCGGCAGATAAAAAAACTGATCTCTTTGGTTATCTGGTGCTTCCACCAGCTATGGATTCTACAAAAAAGTATCCGGTAATCGTCTACGTTTACGGCGGTCCTCATGTTCAGCTCGTAATGAACACCTGGCTTGGCGGGGCATCCGGCTGGCAGCATTATATGGCCCAGCAAGGATTTATTTCGATGACATTGGACAACCGTGGATCTGATGCACGTGGAAGGGATTTTGAACAGATTATCCATCGGAACCTCGGAAAGGCTGAAATGGCCGATCAGATGGAAGGCATCAATTATCTTTGTTCTTTACCCTATGTGGATTCAAACAGGATCGGTGTTCATGGTTGGAGCTATGGGGGATTTATGACAACTTCCCTCATGTTGAATTATCCCGATATTTTTAAAGTTGGGGTTGCAGGCGGACCTGTTATTGATTGGAAGTATTATGAGGTAATGTACGGTGAGAGGTACATGGATATGCCTTCTGAAAATCCGGATGGATATGATCTTTCAAGCACACTCCCTCGGGTAAAAAACCTCCGTGGACGGCTGATGTTGATTCATGGAGACATCGATAACACGGTGGTTTGGCAGAATTCTCTGATGTTTGTCCGAAAATGTATTGATGAGGGTAAACTGGTAGACTACATGGTTTATCCGCAGCATCCGCATAATGTCAGGGGAAAGGACCGGGTTCACCTAATGCGCACGGTGACAAGATATTTTCAGGATCACCTGTAGTTTAGGTGATCGACTTGGCGTAAGTTGAAAGTTCTGCCGCCGTGAGGGTAACCTGATCAATAAACCTATTGACAAGTACCGGGTACTGATCTTGATCAACACCTGATTTAGCGCTTATTTCAAGAGTTTTAAGATCATTTGCCAAAGCGTTCATTCCCATGACTGCAACCGATGATTTTGCCTTATGTGCCAAAGCTCCCAAAGCCATGTAATCGGCACTTTCAAGATGTCCGGCTAATCCCTCGGTAAATTCAGGGAGCTGATCAATGAAAATCTGGATCATCTCAAGTATTAATTCATTGCTTCCCATCGACATACTTTCAAGATAAGCCAAATCAGCGAAGGTGAATTTTGGAGCCATAATGATTGATTAATAAGGCGTCTAAATTAATTAAAACCCGATATAAATCATGATTTATATAGTCCGAAAGGCATATATTTGTAATAATACCAATTAGATAATTTAATAAAAAATGACCACTAAGATAACGCCATTTACCAAATTTCATCAGAATCTGGGTGCACGGATGGAACCATTCGCAGGATACCTGATGCCTATAGAATATGCCGGAATTACTGCGGAACACATGCAGGTCCGCGAAAAACTCGGGGTTTTTGATGTTTCTCATATGGGCGAATTTTGGGTAAAAGGTCCAAAAGCATTCAGCTTTGTTCAAAAAGTTACCACAAATGATGTTGCTGCCTTATTTGATGGAAAGGTTCAATACAGCTGCTTTCCAAACGGGCATGGAGGTATTGTTGATGATTTACTTGTGTATCGGGTTAATCCTGAAACTTATCTTCTGGTAGTCAATGCTGCAAATATTGAAAAAGATTGGACCTGGTGCGTGATGAATGCCATTCAGATGGGATTGGTCATTGGTAAAGACCTGTATAATGCCTCCGACGAGATAGCCCAGCTTGCTGTTCAGGGGCCGTTGGCGTTGAAAGCTATGCAAAAGCTTACCAAGGAGAATGTTGTGGATATGGAATATTATACCTTTAAAAAGATTCCATTTGCCGGTATTCCTGAGGTAATTTTTGCCACAACAGGGTATACAGGATCTGGCGGTTGCGAGATCTACTGTGCCAATGAAGATGCCGAAAAACTGTGGCATGCAGTTATGGAAGCCGGAGCTGAATTCGGGATCAAGCCAATTGGCCTCGGTGCAAGAGATACTCTTCGCCTCGAAATGGGTTATAATCTGTATGGTCACGATATTAATGATGAAACTTCCCCAATCGAAGCCAGTCTGGGCTGGATAACTAAGTTCGTTGAGGGTAATGATTTCATCGACCGGCCTTTTCTTGAGAAACAAAAAAATGATAAGCCATCGCGCGTTCTCAGAGGCTTTGTCATGAAGGAACGCGGCATTCCACGGCAGCATTACAATATCGTAAATGCAGCTGGTGAAGTCATCGGTGAGGTTACCTCAGGTACCCAATCGCCAATTCTGCAGAACGGAATTGGAATGGGTTATGTACAAGCTGCCTATTCAAAAATCGGTACAGAAATTTTTATTCAGGTTAGAAATAGAAATCTTAAAGCAGAAATCACAAAAACTCCTTTTATCCAACCATCATGAGAAAACATATTTTTAATGCAGGCCCATGTATTCTTCCCGATGTCGTTCGCGAAAATACAGCAAAGGCAATAATTGAACTGGGCACAAGCGGCCAGTCAATCATGGAAGTTTCCCATCGTGGAAAAGACTTCGAAGCCATAATGAAAGAAACTACGGAACTGTTTAAGGAAATTCTGGAGATCCCTGAGGGATATTCGGTTCTTTTCCTCGGTGGCGGTGCCAGTCTTCAGTTTGCAATGGTTCCATTTAATTTCTTGAATACGAAAGCTGCCTACCTGAATACAGGAACATGGGCAAGCGGAGCAATTAAAGAAGCCAGGCTTTTTGGTGAAGTGAACGTATTAGCTTCCTCAGAAGATAAAAACTTTTGCTATTATCCTAAGAATTACGTTATTCCTAAGGATGTGGATTATTTCCATATCACAACGAATAACACCATTTTCGGAACTGAACTTTTAAAGGATCTCGACTCTCCTGTACCGCTCATCGCTGATATGTCATCTGATATCCTCAGCCGGCCGGTAGATGTATCAAAATATGACCTGATTTATGGCGGCGCCCAGAAAAATATGGGACCTGCCGGTGTAACAGTTATTATCATCAAGAATGAAATGCTCGAAAGGGTAACCCGGACGAACATCCCAACCATGCTGAAATACCGTGTTCACGTTGAGAATGATTCGATGAAAAACACCCCTCCCTGCACGGCTATCTTTACTGTTCGGGAAGTGCTTAAGTGGGTTATATCAGTGGGTGGCTTAAAAGAAATGGACCGCAGGGCCCAGGCTAAAGCCGATTTGCTGTATAATGCAATTGATGCAAGTAAGGTATTTGTTGGTACTGCAGTTAAAGAGGACCGTTCAAGAATGAATATCTGCTTTGTAATGAAAGAAGGATATCAGGATAAGGAAGCTGATTTTCTTGCCCTGGCATCATCAAAAGGTATTGTTGGCATTAAAGGTCACCGGTCAGTCGGAGGTTTCAGGGCTTCATGTTACAATGCTCTCGACATATCGAGTGTGCAGGTTCTTGTTGATACCATGAAGGAATTTGAAAAATCCATTTCCTAATCAAATTCGGGGAATCATGAAAAAAGTATTAGTTGCCACAGATAAACCATTTGCACCGATTGCCTTGAAAGGTATTCGTCAGGTGGTTGAAAATGCAGGTTATGCCCTGCTTCTTCTGGAGAAATATACTACTCCTGAACAATTGTATGAGGCTGTAGCAGAGGCTGATGCGGTTATTATCAGAAGTGATCTGGTTACCCGTGAGGTTCTGAATGCAGGTAAAAACCTTAAAATAGTGGTCAGGGCAGGAGCGGGTTACGATAACGTAGACCTTGCAGCAGCTACCGAAAAAGGAGTAGTTGTCATGAATACTCCGGGCCAGAATTCAAATGCCGTTGCTGAATTGGCTATTGGAATGATGGTCTATGGCGCAAGAGGTTTCTTCAGCGGTAAATCAGGTACAGAATTGAAGGGAAAAACAATTGGAATCCATGCCTTTGGAAATGTTGGCAAATATGTTGCCACCATAGCAAAAGGATTTGGAATGGACGTTTATGCTTATGATCCTTTTGTCTCCAAAAGCGATATTGAATCCTGTGGAGTTAAGCCGGTAGATACTGCTGAGGACCTGTATAAGACCTGTCAGTATATCTCTCTGCATATGCCCGCCAACGACAAAACCAAGAAGTCAATCGGCGCCAGTTTGCTGTCATTGATGCCCAACGACGGAGTACTGGTAAACACAGCCCGTAAGGAGGTTATCGAGGAGGAAGGACTGATGCAGATCATGGAGCAGAAAGCTAAATTCCAGTACCTGTCGGATGTTGCACCGGATGCTGTTGAGGCCTTTCAAACCAAATTTGCTGGTCGCTATTATGCCACACCAAAGAAAATGGGCGCACAAACTGAAGAAGCCAATACCAACGCCGGCATTGCTGCCGCTGAGCAGATCAGGGACTTCTTCGAAAAAGGAGAGAAAAAATATCAAGTAAATAAATAGGGTATCAGGTATCAGGTATCGGGTATCAGGTTAAGAAATAGGAAATTAGAGATAACAGAAAACAAATATTAGAGAACAAACAGGATATGAGGTAATTAATCAAGTCAGCCGGAGAAAGCCCTGCCGCCTACTCCCGATAGCTGATACCCGACACCTCATACCCAATACCAATCTTAGAAAGTTTATGGCGATTCTTAAACCGTTCCCGGGCGTTCGCCCTCCAAAGGCGATTGCGCATCTTGTTGCATCCCGCCCTTATGATGTTCTTAATTCGAATGAAGCTCGCGTTGAAGCTGCCGGCAATGAGAAATCATTGCTGCACCTGATAAAACCCGAGATTAATTTTACTCCGGCCATTGATGAGCATGAGCAGGCAGTGTATGATAAAGCTGCTGAAATGTTCAACTTGTTTCAGAGCCGCGGATGGCTTCTTCAGGATGCCAGGGAGTGCTATTATATCTATGCACAAACGATGAATGGAATTCGGCAATACGGCCTTGTTGGCTGTGCCGGGGTCCAGGATTATCTCGATGGAATTATTAAGAAGCATGAGCTCACCCGTCCGGATAAAGAGGAAGACCGGATGAAACACGTTCGGATTACAAACGCTAACCTGGAACCGGTATTCTTTACCTATCGGGCGGTTCCTGAACTCGATCAGATTGTTGCCTCCTGGGTTGCTGAACATGATGCTGAATATGATTTCACATCATCCGATGATATCGGCCACCATTTCTGGGTGATCAATAACGCTAAAATCATAAACAGGATCAGTGAACTATTTGCTGCTATACCTTATACTTATGTAGCTGATGGACATCATCGTACAGCTGCCGCTGCCCTGGTTGGAAACGAACGTCGTGCTGCCAATCCGAAACATGACGGAACAGAAGAGTATAACTATTTTCTGGCGGTTCATTTTCCGGACAATCAACTAAGGATCATCGACTATAACAGGGTCGTGAAAGATCTGAATGGATTAACGGTAGATCAGTTTCTGGAAAAACTCGCTTCGACTTTTACCGTGAAAAAGATTGGAACTGACATTCACAAACCATGTTGCCTGCATAATTTCGGAATATATGTCGGTGGTAACTGGTACAGTCTTACTGCAAAACCTGGAACCTATAACGATAATGATCCGATAGGAGTGCTCGATGTTACCATCAGTTCCGATCTGATTTTAAGGGATATTCTTGGAATACGGAATTTGAGGACCGATAAGCGCATCGATTTTGTAGGTGGAATCCGTGGTTTGGGTGAATTGCAGAAAAGGGTTGATTCCGGCGAAATGGCTGTTGCCCTGGCACTGTATCCGGTTTCAATGAAACAATTGATGGATATTGCCGATACCGGAAATATCATGCCCCCTAAAACTACCTGGTTCGAACCCAAGCTGCGCAGCGGTTTAGTAATACACAAGCTATAGGCAATATCAATAGCCCTGTACTTTGGTGCAGGGGATAAGGCAGTCGAAGTAAAAAGGAAGAGGCCGTCTCAAAACGAGGCGGCCTCTTTTATTACTAAGTCCTTTGCAAATTATCGAATTATCGAATTAGCACATTGGCACATTATCTGGAGTTCACCTGAACCGAGTAATTACCATTTGCCTTGGATGCAGATATCGAAATGGTCCATTTGCCCAGATATCCGGCTGATTCCTCATCTTCCCAGCGGAACTGCTGATTCCAGTTAACATCGGCTAACGGTGAAATTGCGAATTCCTGGAAAGCGGTCTGATCTGGTTTCTTGAGCGTTATTTTCAACTCGCCGGCTTTCAATGTGCCACTTACAAAAAAGCTGACACTATTTGTTCCTTCCTTAACTTCATATTGGAAGTCAGTAGATAATGATACATCTTCAAGCGCTTTGCTGATGCTCATGGAATTATTCTCGTGCCGGCTGTACATATTGGCAACGGAAAATCCTTCAGTAAATGCCAAGTTGTTCTGCGGTATATTATAATGGCCTCCAGGTACTGTTACATAACTTTCACTTAAATTTCTAAGTGAGTTAAGATAATCCTGACTCGAGAACTTCTTTTGCATTTCCTTTATTTTTAATTGCTGTTCCATTAAAGCTGCAACTGCTTTTTTATACTCCACCTCGTCCATCATGCCATTTTTATACCTTTCTTTCAAAGATTCTTGCTGGGCATTAATGGATTCCTGCATAGCTTTTTTCAGATTATCCAGGTCTTTATCGACAACACCTTTACTGTCAATTGTTTCTGGTTTCACGATTGTTACATACGATTCAGTCTTCTTTGTCTCTTTTTTCTCCTGGCCCTTCGCTGTCAGCAGCGAGGTGAGCAGGATAATAAAAAGAATCGATATTGAAATTTTTGTTCTCATGATGTTATCTTTTTAATTCGAATCAAATTTACGACGAGCCTGTTGTACATAGCGTTAATGCCGGGTTAATGTGGTGTTAATGCCTGCTTTTAGTCGGAATTTCCATTACTTTTATTCCTGAAAATGAAAAAGAGCATCTCAATAATTATACTGTCCTCTCTGGCCATACTCTTAGTAGTTGCTATTGAGATCGTACTGGTGACCCGGATTTACAGGCTTGAAACGGAGAAGTTCGACTACCGCTATCGTGAGGTTTTGCAGAAAGGGCTTTCCTATATGGAAAATCGTGGGCGGCAGGTTGGGCTCAATCCTGCTTATTATAGCCTGGAGCTGCAATCAATAAAAGCCATACCATTTTATGAGTCAATACTTCCGGATACCCTGAAGTTTAAGGAAATTGTTCTGGCAAACTTTCAGAAAACACTCGTTCAGAAACAGGTGGTCGACAGCCTGCTGAGAGTATATCTGAAGAAAATGAAAATGGAACCGGGTTTTCGATCTGTCTATGTTATCAGTAACCTGGCTCTGTTAAACAATGATAAGATAATTCACATTTTCGATCATATTCGCGACTCCTCCTGGTTGTATCCGGATACATTAAATGTTAAACCCAACCAGGTTCCGATAACCCATTATACATATTACGGGAATAATTTTCAGATCGGGATTGATTATTATATCGATTTTGATAATAAGAAGGAGTTGGTTCTCAGGGAAATAACCGGTAGTTTCTTAATCGCCTTACTGGCTCTTGCAGCGGTATGCTTTGTGTTTATGATTACTATGCGGAATCTTATGGAAGAGAGGAGGTTATCGCAACTGAAAACCGACTTTATCAATAACATGACTCATGAATTGAAAACACCATTATCCACTATTTCTATCGCCACAAGAACGCTGGAGAATGATTCAATTCTTGATGATCGCTCAAAAACAAAGGAAACGGTTTCTGTGATAAGGAGGCAAAACAAACAGTTAACCCAGCAGATTAATCACCTTCTGGAGATCAGCATGTGGGAGCGAAATCAGTTTTCACTTAACCGGCAACCGATTGAACTGGAGCCCTTCTTTTCAGGGATAGCTGAGGCTTTCCGATGGGAATGCAAGGAAAAGGCCTGCAATCTTATTGAAAAGTTCTCCTTTGGCATTGGCACCGCAGTGTTGGATGAGTCACAAATGACAATTGCCCTTCACAATCTCCTGATCAATGCAGTAAAATACAACGACAAGGAACCAGAGATTATTTTTGAGGTGAGTTGCGATGATCGTCTCCGGATTTCGGTGTCGGATAATGGAATAGGAATTGGTAAGGAAGATCAGAAACATATCTTCGACAAGTTTTATAGGGTTTCTACGGGAAATGTTCATAAGGTTAAAGGCCTGGGTCTTGGCTTGTTCTACGTAAAGCAAATCATTGAAGCTCATAACGGAACAATCGAGGTGTCAAGCCGGCCCGGAAAAGGAAGTACATTCACAATTATTTTGCCTGTAAATGGAAAAAATCAGAATTCTCCTGGCTGAAGATGATCCGGACCTCGGAAACATCCTGGCCCAATATCTGGAAATGCAGGGATTTGTTGTCGCGTTGGCACGTGATGGCGAGGAAGCCTGGGAACATTTTCAAAAAGTTTTGCCAACAATTTGTATTCTGGATGTCATGATGCCAAAAATGGATGGTTTTGAGTTGGCTGAAAAGATATCAAAAAATAATTCTGATATTCCTTTCATCTTCCTTACCGCTAAAAGCTTGAAAGAGGATAGGATACGCGGTCTCAAAATCGGAGCAGATGATTATATCACCAAGCCATTTGAGGTTGATGAATTAGTCCTTCGGATTAACAACATCCTGAAAAGGACAGGGGCTGCAGTTCAGGAATCCAACGAATTCAGGATCGGTACAATCAATTTTAATTTTCAGGAGCTCGAATTAAAAACTCCGGAGGGTAACCATAAACTCACGCTCAAGGAAGCAATGCTGTTAAGATACTTGCTCCAGCATGAGAATAAGCTCGTAAAACGAGAAGAAATCCTGACAGAAGTTTGGGGTGAAAATGACTACTTTCTTGGCAGAAGTATGGACGTTTTCGTCAGCCGCCTGAGAAAATATCTTGTATCTGAAGATTCAGTTTCCATCGAAACCGTCAGGGGCACTGGTTTTATCTTTCGCTTACGTTAAACATCTTATTGGAGTTTAGCATCATATCGATATACTGGGCCCGCTTGTATACAATCGGATTGGCTGTATTCTTACAACTAAGTTTGCCACGAAAATCATTGATTTCTGAAAAGTTATGGAACTTCATCCATACCTGAAGATTGTTGTTCATCTCCTCGATCCGGTCAATGCCGTTTTTATATAAAGTGCTGACAACCTGTACGGCGCTAGCACCAACAAGAAGAAGCCGAATAAGGTCATCGCCATCCATAATACCCTGACTAGCAATGATATCGCCTTTGCTCTTGCCAAATAAAAGTCCACTGTATCTCAATGATAACCGGTATTCTTTTTCATGACTCAGGTTCCATGGAGAGCTGTGCCTTATCGTATCCAAATCAACATCCGGCTGAAATAAACGATTAAATAAAACAACCCCCTTTATCCCGGCTTTCTCGAGCTGGCTAATGAAATGGAGGGGGTTCGTATAGTAGGGACTCAGCTTTACGCTGACTGGGATCTTAACAGACTGAACAACTTTTTCAGCAATAGCAATTTGCTCGGCTTCAATCTCTGCCCCTGATTTTTCAAATGAATAGGGCACATTATAGAAATTAAGTTCCAACCCATCAACACCGGTTTGCGCAATACCCTGGGCATATTTAACCCAGGTTTCCGGGTAAACTGCATTCAGACTACCGATAACAGGAATGCTCAGTTTCTGTTTTACCCGTTTCAATTTTTCCAGAAATTCCTCAGGCCCGGTATAGGTTGTTCCCGGAAAGACCTGGGTCATTTCAGCATTTCTTTCATTGTAGGATTCCAGAATATTTGAAAGTCTGGCATCCTCAAGTTGGATCTGTTCCTCAAAAATAGATTTGTAAACTACGGCGCCTGCGCCTGCCTTTTCAATCTTTTTTAGATTGGCCGGATTTTCTGTAAGATCGCATGCCCCGACTACAACCGGACTTTTTAGTTCCAGTCCCAGATAATGTGTACTAAGCTTGCTCATTTTATTCTGTTTCTCTATAGAAACAACAATAAATTAAAATGGTTCAAGCTGGACGAAAAAATGATTCGGGAGATGCAACGACCTGGTCTATTACACGGAGAACGATAAGGTTTGCAAGGGTCTCAATTGCCTCCCTGGATGATATTCTTGCGCCTTTTCTGAAGTCACTTAAGGTGATAACCTCTTTGGTCTGGAAGAGCCTGAACAACTCTTCCTCAATTTTAGTATAGCGGATCAGGGCGCCTTTTTTTTGTTTCATTTTTTGCCATACCGCAATAAGTACCTCATCTGCCTGGATATTCTCATCTTTGGATCGTACATAAGCTTGCCAGATTCCGCCTTCCTCCTTAACAAAATGCGGGCGCAGCGGACTGGGTGGAACCCATACTTCCAAAACGGTTTTTCCTTCCTCCTTCCA
The DNA here is from genome assembly GCA_903851365.1 of uncultured Bacteroidota bacterium. Taxonomy (GTDB): domain Bacteria; phylum Bacteroidota; class Bacteroidia; order Bacteroidales; family UBA12481; genus UBA12481. Next base: position 5,918 of record CAINOB010000056.1, on the reverse strand, counting down.
CACCTTGGATTCAAATCGGATTTCAGGTTTCGAGTAGAGCTGAGCGGCCGATTCGATCATATAATATTCTTCTTCCGAACGAACTCCGGCAATTATTCCGTTGTCCTTGACACCTATCAGCAAACGGCCTCCATCGGTATTTGCAAATGATGCCAGCGAACGGGCAATCTTTCTGGAATCTGTTATGCCAAATTTGAAGTCCTGCTGCTGATGCTCGCCTTCATTGATCAAAGCTTGTATGTAGGAGATCTTCTTCATGTATTCCTCGGCAAAAATGTTTAAAATTGATCACTTTTTCACCACGTGATTTGAAATTGATGATTACCGATAACCTACCGGATTCTTTCCTACCGATTTACGAGGAGAGTTACCCTGTTTTTTCATTCCTGCTCGATCCTATGAAAAGACTGAGTATCCCAGCTGCATTCGGCATACTTGGCGATGCAGCCGGCCGCGATGCTACCCGTCGGGGGTGGGGCTATGAGGAATTGACCAGCAGAAACCAGGCGTGGGTTCTGATTAGGGCCCGGATGGTAATAGAACGACAGCCTTCATGGGGTGAGGATATTATTCTGAGAACCTGGCCAAAGCTCGCTGAGGGTATTATCGCCTATCGTGATTTTCAAATTATGGATAGCAAGCGAAATGTACTGATGGCTGGTTCCACAGCATGGACTATACTTGACCTTGCAACTCGCAGACCGGTGCGGCTGGGTATTTTAGGAAATGATACCAGCGCATTATCAAAATATCACGCAATTCCTGATAAGCCTGTCAGGATAAATCGGCCCGACGAACTGGTAACTGCTCAGGAGCTGACCGCTGAATACGGTCATCTGGATATGAATAACCATGTTAATAATAGCCGGTATATTGAATGGGTGATTAATACTCTTCCGGTTGAAATGCTTTTAACTCGCAGAATCAGGGAGGTGGAGGTGAACTTTATTTCCGAAGTCATGCACATGGATAAACTTCAAATCCTGGTTCCGGTCCAATCCAAGAATGATAATGTTTATGATGGATTTATCCGGATTAAGGAAGATAACAGACAGGCTTTTGCCGCCAGAATCACCTTTGAATAAACCCTCCAGGAAATGAGCAGTATCAAACAAAATCTCAATGAAGTCCGCCATGACCTTGGCGCGCAGGTAAAGTTAGTTGCTGTCTCGAAGAATCATCCGGCTGAAGCATTATTGGAAGCTTATCAGGCGGGTCAGCGAATTTTTGGAGAGAACCGTGTTCAGGAAATTCTTGCAAAACAGCCTCTCCTGCCATCAGATATCGAATGGCATATGATCGGTCACCTCCAAACAAATAAGGTTAAGCTTATTGCTCCGTTTATCTCAATGATACACTCAATTGACAGTCTGAAACTATTGATTGAGGTTTCCGAACAGGCCGTAAAAAATAGAAGGATAATTGATTGTCTGCTCCAGATATTTATAGCCACTGAAGAGACAAAATTCGGTTTGGATCAAGTCGAACTATCTGACCTTCTTACTGTTATTCGAAAAAGCCCTCTACCTGGTGTGAGGATTAGGGGGTTAATGGGAATGGCCTCATTTTCGGATGATTACAATTTAGTCAGACAGGAGTTTAGAGGATTAAAGGTTCTGTTTGATAACATCCGGAATGACTTTTTTAATGACCAGGACTCATTTAATGAATTGTCAATCGGTATGTCGGGCGACTATTCGATTGCGATAGAGGAGGGTAGTACACTCGTACGAATCGGGACAAAGATTTTCGGGTCGCGATATTAATCTTTATCCAGAAAAGATTCCAGTACCAGAATTAATTCTTTAACCAGCCTCTGTTTCGTTTCCGGTTGATCAGGAAGGGTGTTTTTTACAAGTATCGATATATCGGTTAATTGTTTTTGGTTTACCCGACGTTCCATGCAGGTATTTTCTATCACTGTGAAAGATTCCAATGCCAGCAAATAATCACCGGCAATGAACATCATCGCAAATATCATGAGATGAGGTGAATAGTCGAGTTGTGACTCCCAACAGGAGCGTACAAGTTCTGCTCGGATTTTTGAATATGCCGGATTCTCTAATGATTTTGCCAGAATTGCGGGCGCTTCTTTTGATCGGATATTAGAAAGAAACTGTGTGAAATCGTTCAGCAGTTCAGGATCTGTAACTGTCGACATAACCCGGATAATTGCTGGCAGGTCTTTAACGTTTCCTGCCTTTTCTAATTTTCGCAATGCTTTTAATACCAGGGTATGATCTTTCGATTCCAATTGTCTGATGAGTTCAGTCGAAGTAATGGATGGTTTTCCCGGCGTCATCGGTTCTTCAGTTTTTCGATTATATATTTAGCTGTATGTGATTCTTTGCATTTAACCAGGTCTTCAGGAGTCCCGGCAAATACGAGGTTTCCACCATCAATTCCGCCTTCAGGCCCGAGGTCTATGATCCAGTCGGCATTCTTGATTACATCAGGATTGTGTTCAATAATAATGAGGGTATGTCCCCGGTCGAGTAAAGCTTCGAACGCTTTCAGCAAGGTCTTGATATCATCAAAATGCAGGCCTGTGGTGGGTTCGTCAAAAATAAACAGGGTATGGCCGGCATCATGACCGCGAGTCAGGAATGAAGCAAGCTTGATGCGCTGACTTTCTCCTCCCGAAAGGGTGGATGAGGATTGACCAAGCTTAACATATCCCAGACCGACATCCGCCAAAGGCTGGAGTTTCTGTTTGATTTTTTTCGCTGTACTGTCTTTTTGTTCATTAAAGAATTCAAGCGATTCGCTTACCGACATCTCAAGCATGTCGTGAACGTTTTTGCCGGCATACTTAACTTCAAGGATATCTTCCTTAAAACGGGTTCCATGGCAATGTTCGCAGGTGAGGTAAACATCTGCCATAAACTGCATTTCAACCTTTATCATGCCCTCACCCTGGCATTCCTCGCACCGTCCGCCCTCAACATTAAAGGAGAAATGGGAAGCTTTGTATCCGTTCATTTCCGAAAGCGGTAGGCCAGCCATCAGCTTGCGAACTTCGTCCCAAGCTTTAATATAGGTTACAGGGTTTGATCTTGAACTCTTCCCGATAGGATTCTGGTCAATTAGCTCGACTTGGGTTATACGCTGAAGATCACCTGTGAGGGTGCCGTATCGCCCTGTTCTTTCGCCGGTTCCATTGATCCGCTTATTTAATACAGAATACAGGGTTTTATTCACCAGAGTTGATTTCCCTGAGCCACTGACACCCGTGACGACTGTCATAATCTCCAAAGGAAATATAACATTGATTGCCTTAAGGTTATTCTCGCCTGCTCCCTTCAGCTCCACAAAATTGTTCCATTTTCTGCGCGTCGGAGGTACGGCTATCTTCTCCGTACCATCGAGATATTTTGCAGTCAGGCTGGTCGTCTGGGTCTTGAGTTCCTTTTGTGTTCCCTGGAAAATAACTTCGCCGCCAAATCTGCCTGCCCCGGGACCAATATCGATCAGGTAATCGGCTGATTTTATAATTTCTTCGTCATGTTCAACTACCATGACGGTGTTTCCGAGGTCGCGTAATCGTTTCAGCACCTTGATTAATCTACCGGTATCCCGGGGATGGAGTCCGATACTGGGTTCATCAAGTATATACAATGAACCTACCAGGCTGCTTCCAAGCGATCCGGCAAGGTTTATCCTTTGCGACTCTCCGCCCGAAAGCGAGTTTGATGTACGGTTGAGTGTAAGATAACCAAGACCGACTTCAGATAAATAGGTAAGGCGGTTGCGTATCTCTGTCAGCAGGCGTCCGGCTATAATCTCGCGATGTTCGTCCAATTTCAGATCGTCGAAAAATTTCACCAGGTCATCGACAGGGGATTTTACGAGAGCATTGATCGATTTTCCACCGACCAAAACCCAACCGGCCTCTTTGCGAAGCCTTGAACCAAGACATTCCGGACAGATTGTCTTTCCCCGATATCGTGCCAGCATGACACGATATTGAATTTTATACGATTTTTCCTCCAGATGGGCAAAAAAGGCATGCAATCCTTTAAACCACTCATTTCCGGTCCACAATAGCAGCCTTTCCTGTTCGGTGAGCTGGTAGAATGGCCGGTGGATCGGGAAATCAAACTCATGGGCAGTATGTAAAAGCTGGTCCTTCCACTGCGACATCTTTTCACCCTTCCAGCAAACTATTGCCTCTTCAAAAATGGAAAGGTTGGTGTTTGGCACCACCAGGTCCTCATCAATGCCTATAGTGGTACCGAAACCCTCACAAACAGGGCATGCTCCCAAAGGATTATTGAAACTGAATAGATGAACGCTCGGCTCTTCGAAAAGTATGCCATCCGCCTCAAAACGATTGGAATACTGTTCTTCCAGATAATCTCCGTTTTGAAAAATTTTGAGAGTGCATTCGCCCTTTCCTTCAAAGAAAGCAGTTTCAACTGAATCGCCGACACGTGCCTGCAGATCCTCCTCTTCGCCGATAAATACACGGTCGATAAGAACATCAAACTGACACGTTTCACACAATATGTATTCAGGATCGAGCACTTCTGATATTTTCCGTATCTGCCCGTTTTCTTCTATCCGTGAATAACCCTGCTGAACCAGAAGATCCAAATGCACTCGCAATGGCCGGTCATCTGGCTTATGGAGCGGGGCCAGGATCATAATCTGCGTTCCTTCGGGTAAATTCATGATCCGTTGCACTACATCCTGAACCTGATGTTTATTTACTTTCGTTCCGCTGATTGGAGAATAAGTTTCTCCAATCCGTGCGAAAAGCAGTTTCAGGTAGTCATAAATCTCGGTCGAAGTTCCGACAGTTGACCTCGGATTACGGGTATTCACTCTTTGTTCAATGGCAATTGCCGGAGGAATTCCGGTGATCAGATCGACATCCGGTTTATCCAGGCGGCCCAGAAACTGACGAGCATATGAAGATAAACTTTCAACATAACGTCGCTGACCTTCAGCGTATAAAGTGTCGAATGCCAGGGACGATTTGCCAGAACCGGATAGTCCGGTTATGACGATTAATTTGTCCCTGGGTATAGAAAGATCAATGTTTTTTAGATTATGGACCCTTGCTCCTTTAATCAAAATTCTATTTTCTGCATCAGAGCTATTTTCGGGCATGATTTTTGATAATTTTCGGGGTGTGAAGTTAGAGCATTTTTGTCAGGACGGAAAATTTCATGCAGAGTAAAATATTATTCGTAGATTTGCGTTCTGATTATAGAAACGTTAAACAAAACTAAAAGGAGGACTGTTATCGAGGGAATTCTACTTCTGTGTTAATCTTAAAAAGGAGGTAGTTTTGAGTTTACATAATCTTGATGATTATGCCCTCGTTGAGCAGTATATAGCAGGTGACCAGACCTGTATCGAGGAATTAATCAAACGGCATAAGAACAGGGTATATACGTATATCCTATTGATCGTTAAGAATCAACAACTGGCTGAAGATATTTTCCAGGATACTTTTATTAAAGTTATTAAATCCCTCAATAAGGGCAGGTACTACGATAAGGGAAAATTCCTTTCCTGGGTGCTCAGGATTGCCCATAACCTGATAATCGATCATTATCGTAAGCAGAAGCTTCTCAATACCGTTCCGAATGAAACTGGCGATATGGATCTTTTCAATAATCGCAAGCTTGCGGAGATGAATATTGAAGAAACTATTGTTCAGGATCAGGTAATGCAGGAAGTCAGAATGCTGATCGACCTGCTTCCTGATGACCAGAAACAGGTGGTTTATCTTCGCCATTACTGTGAGTTGAGTTTCAAGGAAATTGCAGATCAAACCGGTGTAAGCATAAATACCGCACTGGGGAGAATGCGTTATGCATTGATCAATATGAGGAAGATGATGAAAGATAAGCAGTTAACGCTGACACTATCTTAGAGTTGCCAACTTTTTAAAAGTTGGCAACTCT
>CAINOB010000055.1 GCA_903851365.1 uncultured Bacteroidota bacterium | reverse complement strand
ATGCTGACTGAATTTATTTTTTCAAAGTTAGCTTTAGACCTGAGTTGCAAAAAATACAGGAGCTTGTTCATGGAGTGCCTGGATATAGGACGTTTAGCTAGTTAAAAACTTACCGGAGTATTGATATAGCAATGTACTTTTTTAATTCAGTTTGTTTTTCTGCTTGTTTTATTAAAAAGTCTGCTACGTCTGCTCTATTAATTCCGCCTATTTTAATTCCTTTGAATAATTTGTTTTCAACACGGTATTTTTCTGTCAATTCCTTGTCTAATAGCCTTCCTGGCCTCACAACTGTCCAATTCAGATCTGAATTAGTGACAATTTCTTCCATTTTAGTTTTGTCAGCATAAACGTCTTTTAAAAAGTATTTTAAAAACATCTTTACCAACCAAGGAACATAATTTTTACTTTCTCCAGCTCCAAATCCGGTAACAAAAATAAATGGAATATCTATTTTGTTTTCCCTATGTATTTCCACAATTAATTTTGCAAAATCTGAAAAAAGGGTAGTAGCTTTCATATTCTTACTAGTCCCCAATGTTATAATTAGAGCATCTGCGTTTTGGATTGAATTTAATAGGTCAGCTTTATTAGTTGCATCACCAAGTATCATTTTTAGCGATTTTTTCTCTTTTATTTCAATTTCAGATCGGGAAAGGGTCGTTATCGAATGATTTCTATTTAATCCTCTTTTTACTGTTTCTAGTCCTATTCCAGCCGAGGCTCCAATTATAGTTATATTCATTTTGATTTTATTTGCGCCTTATAGGTAACTCGTACAAGATGGCAAAACCTACCAACTCGTTGTTTGGAAAGCTTTTTTGTACGCTTCTTCTGGTTTCATCAAGACATTTTTTGTTCTTCATAAATCGATAGAGTAGGCGTTCAACAAAGATACAGGTTGTAAGTTTGTCAGCCACTTTGTCAGGCTAATTTAAGTGAAAAACGAACGGGATTATGAAACGCTTTACCCAGTATGGAGTACAATAATGTTGTCGAATAACCCTGTATTTGATACAAAGCTGTCGTGAAATTACCCCTGATGGTGGTAATTTTATCGGCCCGTGCACTATCCATTTGATTGCATTTCGTAATTGGTACTACGTCCTCCTTGTTCACTTTTTATCAATATCCTTTTTTCAATTAAATCCTGAATATCACGCAAAGCTGTGTCCTGGGAGCATTTCCCGATCTTTGCCCATTTTGTGGTATTTAATACTCCTTCAAAATCATCAATTAGCATATTCAGGATTTTTCTTTGCCTGTCATTTATGTTAACTCCTGAGTGACTTAACCAGAAATAGTGTTTGAAAATTATTTTCTCAAGGAGCTTTTCGGAATTTTCAATGGCATGCAATAAACAATTCAAAAACCATTCAAGCCAGTTTGTGATATCTAACCCGCTTTTTTGAGTCTTTTCTATGATGCCATAATAGGAATGGCGTTCTTTCCTTATTTGAGTCGACATACTATAAAATCGGTACGATTGTTCGTCAGAACGGGCTAACAGCATATCACTTAGCGCTCTTGAAATTCTTCCGTTTCCATCTTCAAAAGGGTGAATTGTTACAAACCATAAATGTGCAACGGCTGCTTTCATCACCAAGTCAGTATTTTGCTCCAAATTAAACCAATCCAGGAAAATCCGCATTTCATTTTCAATCTGCGCCGCTGGTGGTGCCTGATAATGAACTTTTTCTTTTCCCAATGGTCCTGATACAACCTGCATGGGCCCGGTTAAATCGTCACGCCAGCGTCCTGTAGTGATTTTATACATCCCACTTTGTCCAGTTGGGAAAAGTGATGCATGCCAGGAAAAAAGTCGATCTCTATTCAATTCTTTGTCGAAGTTCTTTGTTGCATCGATCATCAAATCAACTATTCCGTCAACATTGCGTTCAGAGTAAACTAAACCTGATATATCTAATCCTAATCGTCTTGCGATTGACGACCTTACTTGCTCTCTGTCAAGAAATTCACCCTCTATTTCTGTTGATTTAATAATCTCCTGAGTTAAAATTTCAAGATTTGCTTCATTGCGAAGTTCAAACCCCAAAGCACCCATTTTTCCAATTAGCTTGCCTTGGCTGTTTCTGACATAAGAAAGCAAAGGCAAAAGTTTCTCGCTATTCCATTCAAAGATGGGCCAATTTTGATCATTGTATAAATACATACTTTTATTCTCCGCTAATTGTGCGTCAAAAATAGTATTTATTCTCCGCATGACCAATTTATCTCCGCATAAAATGCAATCAAAATTATGTTTATTCTCCGCATTTCGCTTTTCTCACCCATGCTGGAAAAAGCCCTATCATCAATGATGTATTGGTGGTCAAAAGGGTAAGGCTTCAAAGCCATGAAAGTAGGAGAGGGGGTGCTCATTTTATATCAGAAAGGACTGCTCAAATAGGCCGTTTTATCTATGTTACTCAATTTGTTTGCTACTAAAAAAGAAAGCCGCAATTTCTGCGGCTAACTATTTGATTTTCTGTGGGCCCAGCTGGGCTTGAACCAGCGACCCTCTGATTATGAGTCAGATGCTGCTAACCAACTGAGCTATGGGCCCGATCCACGCCCCTTTCGGGACAGGGTGCGCAAAGATAAGAAAAATATCAATATTCAAAACCCCTACGGCAGCTGCAGTATAGGTGAAAAGACTTATTTTTGCTAAAACATCGGATAAATTAAATGCACGAAAAAGGGAATTTTTACTCCGGTATATCTGCAAAACATCAGCCAAGAGGGGTGACCATTCTTTATGAGGATTACGACATCATAGTCATTGATAAAATGGCTGGGTTACTGACCATGGGAACAGACCGCGAGAAAGAGAGAACTGCTTATTTCATGCTGAATGAGTATGTAAAAAAAGGGAATTCCCGATCCAGAAATCGTATTTTTATCGTTCACAGGCTTGACAGAGATACTTCCGGATTGTTGATTTTTGCAAAAACCGAACAGGCAAAACATTTCTTGCAAGATAAATGGGAGGGGTTCGATAAAAAATATTTCGCCGTTGTACATGGTATCCTTCAGGAAAAGGAAGGCACTATTACATCCTATTTAGCAGAGAATAACTCCTATAGGGTATATTCTGCAAACCCCGAAAAAGGTAAATTTTCGAGTACCGGATATCAGGTTATTAAAGAATCAGAAAAATACAGTCTGCTGGAAATCAAATTATTTACCGGACGAAAAAACCAGATCCGTGTTCATTTATCGGAAAAGGGACATCCTGTTGTGGGCGACAAAATTTATGGGGGAAAAGATACATCGGCAAAAAGATTGGCTCTTCATTCTGCCTCCCTTAAAATTTTGCACCCTTATACAACAAAAGAAATGGTTTTTACTTCAGAGATTCCTGCCTATTTTAACACGTTGGTTAAAAAAAAGGAAAACCGCAAATAAGAATCTGGAATGTATAGCATTGAAAACCATGACGGAAATCGAACTGTTAGCTCCTGCCAATAACCTGGAATCCGGAAGGGCCGCAATAAACTATGGAGCCGATGCTATCTATATCGGGGCCAATCGTTTTGGAGCAAGAGCAGCAGCTTCAAATTCAGTGGCTGATATTGCGTCAGTGGTTCAGTTTGCACATAAGTACAGGGCCAAAGTTTATGTTACAATCAATACGATACTATATGACAATGAATTAGCGGAGGCAGAAAAACTAATTCATCAAGTTTACGATGCAGGGGCAGATGCCCTGATAATTCAGGATATGGGCATTCTGAAAATGAATATCCCCACCATTCCTCTTCATGCCAGTACACAAACCCATAATTATTCAACGGAACGTATCTGCTTTCTGGATCAACTGGGCTTTGACAGGATCATTCTGGCGCGTGAGTTGACAATCCGGGAAATCCAAAAAATCAGAGCTGTAACCCGGACAGATCTGGAATGTTTTGTTCATGGGGCATTATGTGTCAGCCTGAGTGGCCAGTGCTATTTTAGTGAGGTTACAACCGGAAGAAGCGCAAACAGAGGCATGTGTACGCAAGCCTGCAGGCATCCTTATAACTTATTGGATGGAAACGGCAAAAGAATACTCCTCAATAGTCATCTGCTTTCGCTGAAAGACCTGAACCTGAGCAGCCATTTATCAGAATTAATTCATGCCGGGATCAAAAGCCTGAAAATTGAGGGCAGGTTAAAAGATATTCACTATGTCAAAAATGTGATAAGTTATTACAGAAGAAAACTTGACGATCTGTTTAAATCCGAACCGGAATATGTGAGGTCCTCTTCTGGAAACACAGAAATCAATTTTGAACCTGATCCTGAAAGAAGTTTCAACCGGCTAAGCACAGAATATTTTTTTTCGGGACGATCTAAAAACCTGATAAACACCTTTTCACCTAAATCAATGGGCAAAATGATTGGAACAGTTGAAAGGGTGGGCTCCGGTTATATTACACTTAATGCAACCGAAACCGTAAGTAACGGCGATGGATTGGGTTTCATTCTGGAAAATAAACTCATGGGATTCAGGATTGAAAAAGTATTGGACAACAAAGTTTTTATAACCGATACTTCAGTCCTTTCTCCGGGAACAGTCCTCTATCGCAACCATGATCATGAATTCATAAAAATGCTGGAAGCCGATACCTCCATACGGAAAGTAACGGCATGCATCCGGGTGTCAGAAAAGTTTAACACGCTGCAATTTGAACTTACGGATGAGGATAATCTGTCTTCGGATTACGTGGTGCCGGAATTACCCGAAACAGCCAAAGAGCCGGAATTATCGGAAAGAAATCTTGTTTCACAACTTTCGAAGTCAGGTAATTCGATGTTTACCATTAAAGAAGTGAAAAACAACTGCAAAGCGACCTATTTTTTCCGCATTTCCGAACTTAATGAGATCAGAAGAATATTGTTTGAGCGGCACGAGGCTTTACGAATAGAAACCTTTGCCAGAAAAGATACCCACCAACCGCCGAAAATGATTGATTTTCCAAAAAAGGAGGTGGGTTTCTCTGAGAATATTTCAAACGAAAAGGCCGAACAGTTTTACAGGGAACATGGTGTGGAAAAACTGGAAAGGGCTATTGAAGTGAGCTCCGCGAAAGAAAACCAGTTATTGATGACTTTACGTTATTGTTTAAAATATGAATTGGGATATTGTAAACAATTTCAGGAAGCCAAAAATACACCACCGGAACCGCTTTATCTCGAGGACCAAAACCGGAAATATTTGCTGGAATTTGATTGTAAAAATTGTTTAATGAAGATACGGCTTGAAAACCGAAGACGTATTTGAAATAGGGTTACATGATCGGGGAGGATGCACACCAGGGACTATACGAGAATTAATTCCCGTAAAGTCAAGAATTAATACTCCGGATTGCCTGGATTAAACCTTGTCTGAAACAAACGTCTGTTTCTCCTTTTTGCAAATCAATTGAACAGCCCATTTCCCTGTCTGTGCCGAAGGTGGAATCCCACCACCCGGAAACAGCCACTGACCAGCCATGTAGAAATTCTGAAGCCCCGGAAGCTTCATTTTCAACGATTTCATCATGTTCTCCTTTGATGGCATAAATCCCTCGTAAGCGCCATCCTTGACTCCCGTATACTTAACATCTGTCTTTGGCGTGGCAACATCTACAACTTCGATGAATGGAGTGATTCCCGGAAACTCCTTCTCCAGCAACACAGTCGCATCTTTCTGTATCTGAAGCTTTTCGTTTTCATATTCTTCACCCCCGATGCTCTGCCATAATTCCCAGGGACTATCGAATCGCATGATAATTACCGATTTTCCTTCTGGAGCCATCGTCGGGTCATGGGAGTAATTCATGACAGAGAAGCCGTTTCCCAGCCGGGTACGCCCGATCATCAATTCCTTTGATAGATTGACGATGATAGGCTCTTCGGCTTTTATCGCTTTTTTAATTCCAAACGAAACCTGCACCAGCGGGGTAAAAAGCTCCCAGTTCTTATAGGCAAAATCGACTTGCTTCGATACATATTTAGCCTCCAGCATTTTATAAATAGTGGAATATCCATCAGCCGCACTGATCACATAATCTGCCTCGATCCGGGTGCCATCGGTAAGTATAACACCCTTTGCTACATCGTTTTCAACAATGATTTTATCGACTCTCCTCTTATAAAATATTTTTCCACCGAGACTTTCAAACTTCTCTGCCATGCGCTGCGCCAGCGGATACGATCCTCCAATAATATATCCGGCATTCTTCTGATGAAACCATCCGAGCATGAATATAAAGGCCAGCGCTGAAAAGTTCCGTTCGCCATACATGGAATAGAATACGGATCTTATTCTTTCGCTTTTAAAGTTGAGCTTATCAAAATATTCTTTGCAGGTAAGCCGACCAAACTTTCTGACCACGTTAAAAACCGGAAGCATCTTTGGCCCTATCCGGATATAATCAAGCGGACTGCGCAATTCGGGCGGCAGGGAAAAGGGCTCCAGAAGAGCACTCTTGCGCATATCGTTACACATTTTTTCAACGGGGATCTCATCTTCGGGAGCAATCTCGAGCAGATATTTTTCCCAGCGGTCGATATTTGAATAGATATAAAACTCATTCCTATCCTGGTCAAGAATCCGCGAGTGGATCTCGTGGTTGACTATCACCGTTTCGCTGTTGATGACATTGGTTTCCTTCCAAATCTCGTGGAATGCTCCTTTTGAGGTCCCTACCAGCCAGTGGAGGCAATAATCAAATCGATATTTTTTCCGGTCCCAGGCTGTGCATTGTCCGCCTGCCACCGAATGCATCTCAAGGATTTCAGTATCAAAACCGTTCATCGCAGAATAGATCCCTGCTGATAATCCGGCAATTCCCCCACCAATGATGATTACTCTCTTTTTCATGGTCTTCGATTTTATGAATCAAAAATACCCAGCGACCATTAACCGGACATTTCAAAATCGGTCAACACAAGAGAAATACCGGTAAATCAAGAATTATTAAGGTGGGTCCTTTGAGAGCTATTTTGTCTGTCTGGGCTGTAAAGGCCCGATCCATTTGCCGGTTCGCTAAAATACCTTCTTGGCTTTGCGCTCGACTTCGGTTTTGACCTCTTTCTCGATGTTCCTGACGCTCTTACCCTGGTTAAAACGGTAGGTGATATTAACCAGCATCATGTTCTTGAGCATGCCTATATCGTACAGACTCTTAGTGGTGTACAAGCCTGTATCGGTGTAACTGCCCTGACTATATTTGGTCAGAAAATCAGTTGGTAGAATGTATCCAATCATCACAGTCAGGCGGTTCTTGAAAAATGGCTGCTGCACAAAGGTTAGCCAGAAATCGTTATTTCCCATATCATACCCCTGAGCATTGATTACCTTGGTGAGTCCCTTTTGATAGATTAACCCAACTACGGAGTGGTATTTCTTACCGATATACAGAAACTGGGTATTCATAGTCCAGTCATTGATGCTGTTTTCCCGCTCCTGATAAGTGATGCTCTGATGGAAAACATCGAAATTGGTTTTAATGATCAGGCTTTGCTTAAACAGCGGAATGGTAACATCTCCCTTGATCCCCCGGCTTGTGAAGTGCCCGACATTCTCAAAAAGGAACTCAATTTGATTGCCTCCCAATGAATTGACTACCCTGTTAATGCGGTTGTTCGAGAAGCCAAAATAGGGTTCCAGCGAAAAGAGTCCCTGCATCCCAAGGAGACGCGCTGAAAGGGTATGGGTGAGTTCAGGACCCAGGTCAGGATTGCCTTTTTGTGTGGTATACTGATCGAGTACCTGTGTGAATGGAGTAACCTGGCTGATAGTAGGATATTCGGTCTCGGCCCGATATTTCAGCTTGATATCCAGCATTTTGTGGATTGAAATATTAAAATCGAGGTAAGGCTGGTAAATAAGGTAAGTGTGGTCGGTTTCGGCGGTTTTCGGCCGGCTGTATTCTGCAGCAGCTCCCACCTTGAAACTCAGCTTTTTGTTTAATGAAAGGGAATAATAAGCGTATAATTTGTGCCGGAACTCACTCATCCCAAATTTGGTTGAATCAATGATGAATGGCACTAATGGCAGGTAACGGGTATTCGTGGTATAATCGTTTTGCAGGTTGCGCCAGGTATTGCCATAACCGGCCATCAGGGTCGATTTTGCATTGATCGTATGACTAAGTTCAACGTAGAATTTGGTGTAATCCTTGTGGTTGCCGCCGGTCTCATATCTTTCGAAGTTGTTGCTTTGCAGCAGGCTGTTGCTATAAGTGTCGTCATATCTATCGTAAGTGAACTCCGCATTTAGTTTTGTGGCGTCGCTGATATTGAAAATGTAGAAGAGCGAATTGGTAATATCACGTGTGTCCGACCGGTTGGTGGAGTGTGTGGTGTATTGATTGATCAGTGAATCGTTCATGAATTGGGATACATTCATATCCATATCCATGTTTTGTTTGGCTGGAAATGCCGATACTGTACTCTCAAAGCTCAGGGTATGCCTCGGATTGATATAGTAATCCAGACCTGCTGTATACCCATTATTTATGTTCTTGATCACCACGTTGCCTAAAGGGTCCATAGGCCGCGATTTCATGCTGAAGCCGCTGGTGTAATCCTGGTCTGTTATGGCAGCCAGCCGGAAAGTATTGAAGGTGCTGTTGCCCTTGACATACAAATTGATTTTATCGATGGTGTAATTATAGGTAAGAGTCGCATAATTGATAGGGAAAGGCTTGTTCACCTTTGTATCCAGATCGAGTATCCCATTCTCCATAGCAGTGATCTCTGTACCCCGGTAATCGCTTTTCAGTATGATATTGATGACAGCAGTGTAACCTTCGAGCGCATACCTTCCGCCCGGATTTCGCATGATCTCCACCTCCTTGATCCGATCGGGTGACAGGTTTTTGATATATTCCTGATTCTTTTCCAACCCGTTCACCAGCATGATCACATGGGTATCGCCATCCACCTTGACGGCCCGGTTATATCGATCATAAGCCAGACCATTGATCCGCTCAAGTACTTCGAGAGTATTCGTAGAGCCCTCCCGCATCTTGGCCGTCACCACCTGGACATCCTTATCGATGGTGAACTTCCTGGCAGATCCTCCAACAACCACTTCACCAAGTTCCACCTGATTGGCCCTCAGGCGAATGATGCCGAGGTATTTATTTGCGGATCCCATGGCTACCGGTATGGTGTCGTTATGATATCCCACCAGGCTGATTATTAGGCGATATGATCCCGGATTCAATGGGATCCGGAAATGACCATTATCATCGGTGATGCCCGCGGCCACCACACTGTCTTTCTGAAAAATAGCGCTGACATGACAAAAAGGAAGTACTTCCCGCGTCACGGAGTCCTTCACCTGGCCCGAAACTTCCGCCTGGGCCATGGTCTGCAAATTGAAACTGGATAGCGTAAAAACGATTGCTGCGAGGGTAAAAATTCGGCTCATCTGGAAAAAACTTTGCAGTATGACGACAAAGTTGCTAATTCGTTACAAATGGTTGGTTATCGAAGCTATCAGTTTATCGATTTATATATCTTTAGGGGTATACTTTAAATCCAAACCTGTCCCATGGAAACCACCCGCCGAAACTTCATCAAGACCGCAGCAATACTGACCGCTGTCCCTTATATTCTTCCGTCGTGCCTTACTTCAAAACCTGCCGGCAGCCGGCTGACTATGGGCTTTGTAGGCATGGGTATCCAATCGCGATACCTTCTTTCGAAATTCGTCAGTGAGGCTCAGGTTGTAGCAGTTTGCGATGTGGATACCACGCGCCGGACAAACGGGCAGCTGTGGGTCGACAAGTATTATAACGACAATCCGCATAAAGGCACTGCAGGCTGCAAGGCTTATACCGACTATCGCGAATTGATTGCACGCGATGACATTGATGCAATCTGTATTGCCACCCCCGATCATTGGCATTCAACAGTAATCATGCTGGCTCTCGAAAAAGGCAAAGACGTTTATTGTGAGAAACCGCTGACCCATAATATCCAGGAAGCGATCGATGTAATGAATGGCGTGAATAATCACAAGCGTGTTCTGCAAACTGGATCAATGCAGCGGTCGGCCAAGGAATTCCGCATTGCCTGCGAACTGGTACAAAATGGCTGTATCGGAAAAATTGATCATGTTGAAGCTGTTTTCAGCGGGCCTCCGGTACTATGCGATCTCCCGGAAGAGCAGATGGAACCTGGTCTGGATTGGAACTTCTGGCTCGGACCGGCACCCAAGCGTCCCTATAATTCGATATTGAGTCCCCGTGGAATACACAATCATTTTCCTGCCTGGCGTAATTATCGTGAATATGGAACCGGCGGAGTAGGCGACTGGGGCGCTCACCATCTGGATATTGCACAATGGGGACTGGGTATGGACGATAGTGGCCCTGTGGAGGCATTTTTTAATAATGGCGAGGCTACCCTCAGGTACGCTAATGGTATTACCGTTGCCCGCAAGGACCAGGGTTTTGGAGTTCACTTTTTTGGTAGCGACGGGGAGGTAATGGTCAACCGGGGTACATTCAAAATGATCTCTAAAGGCGAAACGATCGCCGCATATACCGGTGGTGCAACCAAGGAAACTACTCTGGATGCAGAACTCAAAAAAGCGGAAGAACAGTTTCTAAAGGATGCAAAGATCAAACTTTATAACAGCCCTTCACACTACTCGGATTTCCTCGATTGCGTTGAAAACCGCAAGAAACCGATAGCTAACGAACAGGTCGGCGGCCGTACAGTCATCTGCTGTCACCTGCTGAACCAGCTCTATTATCATAATGAGACCATCAAGTGGGATCCTGCCAAACTCTGCTTTACCGGAGGTACCGGCAATCCTGCATGGTTAACACGCGAATACCGCGACTGGAAAAAAGCTTGATTTTTTAACCTGATGTCAATGTAAGAGACCGGTTGCGACATTCAGGAAACAGTAGGCCTCATATTCTTTTGGATCAATCCAGGGATCTTTCCAGGTACTCCAGATTATAGTGACCATATTTTCTTTTTGATTGATATGGATGAACTGGCCAAAGACCCCCTGTGCGCTGAAAGTGCCTCTCAGGTTTTCAAAATCCTTAACCGTGGCGTTGATGGCATCAGCCCCCCACCAATCAGTATCATTCAGGTAATCCCATGCCCCCCAGGTTGATTCGGGCAAAGACCACCAGTTATAACCATAACCCGGAGGATAGTTATACAGATAAGCAGCATTATTGGACGCTGAGTATAAATTCCCATATGCGCATTGCGGTGAGTCACCCGCCGGTTTGGATGCTTCCTTAACCCAATCCTGTGGGAGCACCTGAATCCCATTCACAATGCCATTATTAAGGATGAAAAGGCCGAATCTGCCATAATCGCGAAGCGTCATGCTAAGATTGCCTCCTCCAAATTCGTGCCCGTCCTGAGATTCGAGAAGCCAGTATCCATCAGCTTCCATGCCCATATTGGCCCAGATTTTCCTGGACAAATAACTCGAAAGTGATTCTCCTCCAAGTGCAGCTCTTAATACCTCACCCTCAAGAAAAGTTTCACCGGTACTATATAGAAATCTTTTTCCGGGAGCCTCTGCCTTCGAAAGTTTGGATAGGACCTCCAGAATTCCGCCGGCATTTCCGTCGGTAACCTGCTGAAACATATTAGTAAGATCGGAGGATGGATCGCGATAGTCTTCGTTCCAATTTACACCTGATGACATTTGAAGCAGTTGCCTGACATTAACGCCATCATAAGCTGTCCCTTGCATTTGCGGAAGGTGGTCTGTCACCAGATCGTTCAGATTTAACTTTCCGTCCTGTATAGCAGCGCCAATAAGTGACGAGGTCACCGATTTGCCTACTGAGAAAGAGGTCCACTTCGACGAATCAGTGTTACCCTGGGCATAGCGTTCTAGAGCAATCTCCCCGTTCTTGATGATCAATATTCCAGCAACATTGTTTCTTATTATAAAATCGTCAATATCGTAAGTGGTTACACCATCGGGCGAATATTTTACAGTGGTCAGGGGTTTTGCTGATTTTGGTAATGAAAAGACTTTATTCCCGCGCGTAAAGGTTCGGGTGTTAAAGAGTTTATTCATATTTCGGTAAGTGCCGGGCTGATATTCCGGAGTCAGAAACAGCAGGTCTTTTGCAGCGCCTATTTTATCACCACTGATGGAATCATCCTTTTTGCAGCTAATTGAGCAAAAAATCAGGATTGTAAAGACGATGAATCGACCGGCAAATATTTTTATCTTTTGTTTCATGAGTGCCCGAATATATTATCGTATCAAAGTATTAATAAAATCAATCAAAACGTAACTTCGTGGTCAATTGATCCGAGACTTAATGAAACATAATTTTTTGCTGATAGTAATCCTCTTTTTGCTCTCGGTCAGCGGTTGCGGAAAAAAGGAAAGCAGAGCACCTGAAAGCCAGGGAAAACCAAGCATCGATTTTGCAGGTAAGAAGATGGGAGTCTTGCTTGGTTCAGTTCATGACAGCTATGCCAGAAAAAATTATCCCAACGCCGAAATATTTCAGTATCACACGATCCCTGACATGATTATGTCGCTGACTTCGGGAAAAGTTGAAGTAGCTATCATCGGTCATGTTACACTTAAGAACATTATGAAGAAGGACGATAGAATCGGAATCTTGAGGGATAGTCTTTACTCCAATCCTCTTGGTTGCGGGTTCAATAAGGAAAGTAAAACATTGAAGGATCAGTTTAACTCTTTTCTGAAGGAAATAAAAGCCAATGGAATTTATGACGATATGGTGAGCCGCTGGATGATTAAGGATATCTATGAAATGCCTCCACTGGAATCCCAATCTAAAAATGGAGAGCTTAAAGTCGGTGTGGTAACCAGTATCGGGTTTCCTTACTCCGGAATCCAGGATGGCAAAAATGTTGGGTTCGATATCGAACTTTCAAGACGTTTTGCTGCTCATATTGGCAAGGAGTTTGTTCCTGTGGACCTTGTTTTCTCCAGCATGCTGGCCTCGTTGAAAACCAATAAAATTGATCTGGCAGCCTGCAGCATGATGATTACCGAGGAACGGTTGAAACAGATTGATTTTTCTGATCCTTACTATTCTTCATCCGTTTGCATTATTGCAATGAAAAATAATATCGGAAAGGAACAATCAGCTAAAATGGGCTATGTCGATAATGCCAATAAAGGCAAGCAGGTAAAAAAGCCCTTTTTAAAAGCCATCTCCGAAAGCTTCTATAATAATATCATTCTTGAGAAAAGGTATGTCCTGATCCTTAACGGGTTAATACTTACGATCCTGTTATCCATACTATCGGCCATTGTGGGCACTTTGATTGGCGGGCTGATATGTTTCATGAGAATGTCGAAGAAGAAAGTCCTTTCTCTGACTGCGAAATTTTACATTTCGATTCTGCGGGGTACCCCAGTGCTGGTTTTGCTGATGATCATTTATTATGTGGTATTTGCTTCAGTGAATATCAATCCTGCCCTGGTAGCTGTTATCGCTTTCGGAATGAATTTCGGGGCATACAGTTCAGAGATGTTCAGAACCTCCATCCAAAGTGTTGATATCGGACAAAAGGAGGCGGGAATATCGATAGGTTTTTCCAAGGTCCAGACCTTCACACATGTTATACTGCCGCAAGCCATGCGCCACGTGCTGCCTGTATACAAAGGAGAGTTTATTTCGCTGATAAAAATGACCTCTATCGTTGGGTACATAGCAGTCCAGGATCTGACCAAAGCAAGTGATATTATCCGAAGCCGCACTTTTGATGCTTTTTTTCCACTCCTGATGGCAGCCGTCATTTATCTGGCCATAGCCTGGCTGATGACCTGGGCGCTGGATTATGTGGAGATCTCGGTCGATCCTAAACGAAGGCGTTTGACTTTATCGTAGAATTGGCGGAAATCGCCCCCGCAGGAATCCAGGATGCTCTGGAAATAGGGGATCATCGAATGGTAAGTACTGATCGGAACCAGATAAGCGTTGTTCAGCCTTTTATTTTTGATATTCAGATCTTTTCCCAGCTCATTCAGGATCGAATCCTTTTTGTTCAGCATCCATGTGGTATCCGCCTTGCTTTGATAAATGGCATTTAAATCGTTGCGTGCCTTGAGCATCCTGTCTACTGCCTGGTCGGATTGTTCCCAGCTTTTGAGAGCCTGTTCCACCTGGTCGGTTCTGCCCAGCGACCGCAGCCAACGCAATACACCTGCCCGTTCAACTGTTTCCGCAAAGCCTTCGCTGAATCGGGAATCTCCCTTTCGGTATAATTTCTGATGGGCCAGCTCGTGGATAATCAGTCCGGCCAAATCAACAGAATCATATCGCAAATTTGTGCTCAGAATGGGATCGTTATACCACCCTAAGGTCGAATAGGCACTGAAACCTGACACATAAACATCCAGACCCTGTTCGTTCATTTCTGACGCAAACTTCAGGGCTTTGTCTTTTTTGAAATAACCATGATAAACCACGCATCCGGCAATGGGATAACACCAGGTTTTTGGTTCCACGGAAAACCTCGGTGTACAATAAACATTCCAGCCGAGATAGTCGCTCTTGATATCTGAATACAACGTGTAGCTCTTATTGTCGGGCAACCCCAGCTCCTTCGTGGCAAAAGCGCGAACATCAAGCACCATCTGCAGCTTGCCTTTTGTCTTTCTGTCTATATTGTCTTGTTTTAAGATCTTCTTAATAGGTTGTCTTGCATGCATGATCCGCAGATGTCCGGCGACTGCCTGCGTGAGATAAGAATCCTGACAGGATCCCAACGCCAGAATCAGCAATGTCAACAGCAGCACAAATGAAAATCCCGATATTACCAGCTTCCTTTTTATCGCTCTTTTTGTCATCATTTAAATATTTCGCTCGAAAATTTATCGGACAGTTCAACTGCAGGCGTAAATTTATCGGAGTTCATATACTCAAGCAGTCCTTTGTAAAACAACCGGACTTCAGGTTTATCCATGATCCTGAACAGGTCGATCGAACAAACCAGCAGCTTCCCATTTCCCTTTTTGAATTCAAAAACCATACCCAGTTTATGATTCCTGTCGATATTGTCGATCACCTGAACGATGGGCCGATAGGCTGGTTCAGTGGCATCCAGTATAATCGGATGAGAGTTTTTGGCAATATTCCACCATTGCCAGTTGGAGTGAAATTCAGTTGGGAAATATTTGAATAAAGGATGGTTGGGGTTGGTTAATATTCCGAGGGTACCGGGGGAGGGCTCCTTTTTCATTCTTTCTGCGATGCCTTTAAACATGGAGTAATTCCAAAAATCGGCAATAAACAATCCTGCAACAGAGTTCGCTGGTAAATGACTGGAATCGGGTATCAGTAACACTTTTTTCCCCTCGGCAAGAAATTGCTTTGCCTGCAAGTTTAACTCCTTTACGATCAAAATCCCGGGATCAGTTTTTGGAGCTGCAATATCCGGATACACCCATACCGGGTAAGAGTTTTTGTAGCCTGTGCCATTTATTGAGATTTCGAAATTCAGCCGCTGTGGTTCTTTTATATTTGTCAGGCTGATGTTCACTATCCCGGCGTCGCTTAGCAGACCCTGTGGAATATCAGTTGGGTTGAGGGTTCCGGAAGCAATTATAGTTTGATGGGTATCGGTAAGCTGGTAACTTATTTTTCCCAGGGATAATGCAACCGGTCCATAATTGGCAACTTTCACTAATGCTTTAAAGGATTCGGTATTTAGCCAGGTATACTTTGGAAAGATGGCCAGCGGAACAACCTCACTGCAAAACTGTCGCCAGTTTTCCGGTGCAATAAATCCTTTGCTGTCCATGAATGCATCGAGAATTCCCACCAATGCCGTGCCCTGACCGGGGTAATCCTGCAAATCGAGCAGCTGAAATCCGCCAAATCCGGGAGTCCTCAATGCCGCTTCAATTTCTTCGCGATAGCAAATGACCGCGAGTGCGCCAGAGGCTTTTGAAAAATCTTTTGCCTGATCAGACATGCCTGCTTTTTCAAGACGATCCTTGAACAGCTGGAAATTGCGAGCCTCCAGAACCCCCTTATATTTTATCGTTTCGTTAAAATCGGGGTACGACTGAAACTGACCAACTTCGTGCCCGACAACAGGTATATCAGCATTTTTAACTGCTTCATTGTAAGTCATATCCGAGGAAGCGGGCCGGGCGTTAATGAACCCGCCACCTTTGGAATCGGCGAATGAAAAGGCGCCCCGCGTATCGGTACTGTATTGATCGTTTTCCGGGCCGGTTCGCATAGTGACCCAGAAATCATCACCGGGTTGCTGAACCGCGTTCCAAAAGAAATTGTTACTCCCCTGTGCATATAAATGCCTGTCATCTTTATGCCTGAACCCGGCTACTATCTGGTTCATAAGCGCTGCATCGCCCCCGCCTTCATTCCCGAGTGTCATCATGACAAATGAGGGATGATTGCCGTAACTGTCCAGAATTGCTTGCCCTTCCTTGATTTGGAATTCATTATGAGCCCGATTTTTCATATCAAAATTGGCCCAGTTGGGCAATTCCGGCGCAAGGTACATGCCAGCAATATCGGCGGCTTCAAAGGCAGCTTCCGGAGGGCACCACGAGTGAAAACGATAATTGTTGATTCCGTATGATTTTGCGATTTTAAATACCCGCAGCCACTCATTGGTATTCATCGGGGGGTAACCGGTGAGTGGAAATACGCACCCGTCATGCTTGCCGCGCAAAAATGTTTTATTACCGTTGATGGCGAATTTGTTACCCTCCCGACTGAATTTACGTAACCCAAAATCGGTCGTAATAACATCAATCACCCTATCCCCTGAATTAACCGATACCGATATTTTGTACAGTTCGGGAGTGAATTCGTCCCAAAGCCGGGCATTGGCACCTAAAGGATAAACAATGGTCACAACAGAATCGGCCCTTAATAATACCGATTTCGAAACGGGATAGGGCAATGGCGATGATTGTGAATGCCAGTCGGCAGCTCTCGCGGTTAGTAGTATATTCTGATTTTTTCCGGTGCGGTTTTTAATTTCGCAAACCACCTTAACTTCTTTGGTTACTAAATCAGGATAAAGCTTAACGGCACCCAGACTGATGCTGGAGGTTGATTCGAGATAAAAATTGCCGAGGATGCCATTCCAGTTGGTTTGGGTATCCTCGCTCAATGCATGCGAGCCTCCGATAAGCTTGTTATAGATCGAAGGATTGTTATCCACCTCAATGGACAGGGTATGTTTACCGGGTTTCAGGTAGAGCGAAAGATCATAAATATGCGGCGTGCTTAAACTGTTCTGCGATCCAACGAGCTGCCCATCGACGCTGACAATTGTCTTTTTCGACCGTTCCATGCAGAGCTCAATATGTTTGCCGGCCCAGCTCTCCGGAATGGAAATCTGCCTTTCATATGCTGCTTTTCCTATATATAAGTACCGTCGCGTTAAACGGTCAGCGCGCGCTTCGGTATTCAGAGTGCCCACCTTATTCTCGTCGAGTGAACCCGGGAGTTTAACCGTGAAAGTGGTTGGTGAAATGATTGCCGGATCGAGTTTCACAATCCATTCACCGGCAAGATCGATCCTTGGCCTTGGTCCGCTGGTCTGAGCCATCAGGGAATTTCCGGCCAACAGGAAAATCAGGAAAAATCGCAGCTGAAGTATATTCATAACTTTGCAGGAATTCATTCTGATAAAGATATGACAGAACTCGAATCGAGATACTCCAAGAACGAAGAGCTGGCCAATGCAGTGTCGCATCTTACCGGAGCGGTTTTAGCTACGGTGGCATTGGTTCTTCTCATTGTAAAATCGGCCAGGATCGGCAACGCTTGGCACATTGTGAGCACTGCGGTTTTTGGCACTACGATGATCATCCTGTTTTTCTCATCCACCATGACTCACTGGCTGAAGCAGGGCAAAGCAAAGGACGTTTTTTTCACCATCGATCAGATTGCCATTTTTACCTTGATAGCAGGAACATATACCCCATTCACGCTGGTGGCACTTCATGGAACCTTCGGATGGGTGATTTTCGGGGTGGAATGGGGTCTGGCCATTATCGGGATTACAATCAAGCTGGTTAAGCCCACCCGGTTTAATCAGGGGGTCAATCTGTTTTACATTTTACTTTACGCATCCATGGGGTGGATGGTATTAATTGCTATCGTCCCGATTTATAAGAGCTTGACGTTGATGGGCCTTCTCTGGATACTTATCGGGGGGCTATGCTACACGATCGGAATCTTTTTTTATCGAATGGCTCGTTTTAAGCACCACCACCTTGTTTGGCACCTTCTGGTTGTGGCCGGTGCGGCATCCCACTTCATTGCGATCTATTATTATTTACTGCCGATAACGATTAAGTAATCAGATATCCTCAATACTAAACTTTAACCGACTTATCTTGTTTACCTTAAAATTGAACAATAAAATGAGCAAAATATTGATTACCGGTGCTACCGGTCACCTCGGAAGCGCTGTGGTGAATGAATTAGTTGAGAAACAAGGACCGGCAAATGTTTCGGTCCTGGTGCGCGATCTGTCGAAAGCAGCGGCACTGAAAGAAAAAGGGGTGGAATTGGTACAGGGCGATTATAGTGATTATCAGTCGCTGGTGAACGCCTTTAAGTGGATTGATAAGCTGTACTTCGTTTCAAGCAACGATATCATGAATCGCTCAGTGCACCATGATAATGTTGTTAAAGCCGCCGCCGAGGCAAGGGTGGGTCATATCATTTATACCAGCTTTCAGCGTAAAACCGATGATGCCTCTTCACCGATAGCCATTGTGGCAAAGGCACATATTCTGGCGGAGAATCTGATCAAGGCATCGGGGTTGAAATATACCATTATGAAACACGCTCTTTATGCCGATATCCTTCCGATGTTTATGGGAGATCAGGTGCTTAAGTCCGGTGTAATTTACCTGCCGGCCGGAAGCGGAAAGGGTTCATTTACCTCGCGTTCCGATATGGCTTCAGCGGGTGTTGCAGTACTTACCACTGATGGTCATGACAACAAGACCTACGAAATCTCCGTTCCTGAAAGCCTTTCATTTTATGATATTGCTGCCATCCTCACTGAACTTTCAGGTAAGCAAATCCATTATGCCACACCTGACGCCGCCACTTTTACTGCTGCCATGAAGCAAGCCGGAGTTCCGGATATGGGAATCATGATGACGGCATCATTCTGCACGGGTATTGCACAGGGTGAATTTGATTTTCCTGATCACACTCTGGAAAAACTGATCGGCAGAAAGCCTTTGAGCATTAAAGAATTCCTCAAACAAACGTATAAACTTTCCTGAGTACCGGTGGAGGCAGCAACAGGTTTGAGCCTGCCTCGCGAATAGTCTATCAGATATTCTATGCTCCTTTTTGGGGAATTCGAAAAAGGTTTTGTAAATTAGTAAGACCTGAATCCCTGATAACCGGTCTGTAATGAGGACAAGTCGGATCCCGTTGCTCATCGCTGGTCTGGCCATTGTTACCGGAGGCTTGATATATATCCTCTTCCGTCCTTCAGAATTTGTTTTCTTTCAATGGATCCGCACACTAGGATTCGGCCAGACCCTCACCTTCCTGAGAGCCCCCTTTTCAGCTGCCACATCCATAATGCCCAATTGGTTCATTTATTCAGTTCCCGATAGTTTATGGGCCTTTGCCTACACCCTGATCATCCTCACTATCTGGTCCGGCAGTAAATCGGTGTGGAGGTACCTCTGGTATGCAACGATCCCAATACTACTCCTGGGATCTGAATTCCTTCAGCTAACCGGAACCATACGGGGAACTTTTTCATTTTCCGATGTCGGATGGATCACGGCCGGCCTTTTTGCCGGTATTCTCACCTATGCCAAAACCACAAACCACCTATATTATGAAAACACCAATAACTCGCAGGACAATCATTAGTGCGATTGCCTCGCTGCTCACCCTGGCAGGTTTTATTATGCTTATTACCGGATGTGATGATGATATTCGTGATACACATCTCCAAGGAAAATTTCTGTCTGATGGCCAGTATGAGGAAATCGGTATAATTAATTATAATAATGGTTATTCATGGATTGACCATAAGACTACAGGATATAGAGATAAAAAAACGGGTAATTGGACAGGAGAAATAAAGGAAACATTTTATGAACATGACAGTTATGTGGTCCCGCACAGCTATGCAACGGGTAATTATATCGATGGGAAAAAACATGGGAAGTGGACGGAGTTAGATACTTTGGGCAATATTTTGGCATGCGTATACTACGATATGGGTAGAATCGTGAAAAGAGAGAAATCTGCTTTATCTACTGATTCCATTCCATCGGCACATGACATCCTTTTGACCAAATACCCCCTTTTTATTGATTTTCTGGCACTTTTCGATTTAGAAGATGATACCCTAAAAATTTACACCGATACACTAGACACGCTTTTGAGCAAGCTGGACTTCGATACAGCAGCCTTTGATCTTAATTACAGTAATGTTCAGTCAGATCTCACAAAAAATGAAATTTTCAACTCAATAGCAACCACTATCTCTAGTGCCATTTACTTAGATGGATTGTACTGTATGAAAAGTTCTGAACTCCGGCTGGCAGAGTTAGATCGGAATCGAAAGGAGGTCGAAAAAACCTATGATGCTATCACCGCTAATTATCCGGGATATCTGGCATCAATGAATGCTGCCGGGGCTACCAATGAGGACTTTGCCACTTTCTGCCTCAAACTGGACAGCATCATGGATAGTGGCGGCGCACTGGATCCAGCGGAGCCTATGTTCATCGACAGTGTGGACGTACGATTGAGCAAAGCCCTGATGAAGATGGCCAGCGCCAACCCTTCCCTGGCTGCACTCAAAGCCCGGTTTGAACAGTTGATGCCTGGGAGGCGTGTTGAGGAAAGTCTGTACCTCAAAGAAGGGTTGATGCGGCTGAAGACATCTCAGCAATCAGGTGACAAAGCGGTAACCGCGGTAATAAACTCATTGCTTATTTTGTATTTGGAAGCGGATGTGGTCAGGCTGGCTGTTAAGGAATCCTGCTTTTTGAGGAGAAAATGGGCGGAGCTTCCGGTCATAACCACCTTTTATTTAACCCCTAATTCCACCACCAGCGTTACCCTGCGAGGGAATGTGATTGAAAGCACGGGAGCAGAAGTGACGTCCAGGGGCTTTGTCTGGGCAACAACCTATAATCCAACTCTGGATAACAATAAGGTGATCTCAGGCAGTGGCAAAGGGATTTTTCAGGAAACCATCGACGGACTTGAGCAAGGCAAAACTTATTATGCCCGGTCTTTTGCCACTAACAAAGCTGGAACAGCCTATGGCAATCTCATCGAATTTACCACCGATCGTGCTGCCTCCGTGGATATCATAAAATCAGGTTCCTTTGATTTAAGCGTTTACCCGAATCCTGCTTCCGGAATGGCAACGCTGAATTGTTCCGTAAGTTCTGCCGGCGATTACCAACTCACGGTGCTGGATATGAATGGAAGAGCAGTCTTGTCGAGAAAAATCAATTTCCCCAGACCCGGTCTTTATAACCAGACGCTTGACCTGTCAACTTACGCTGCGGGATTTTATAACATCCGGATATCGAATGGAAAATCGACTTCCGTATGCAAGCTGGTGGTGACAAAATAGTTATGCAGCTAACCCTAAAATGCGAAAATTTTATCGCCAGCTCATTTTTTTGGCCAAACTTTGATTTTCTGTTCTCCGTTTTTCCAGGTTTCAATAGGTCCTGGAGCCGGATTCGAGGGATTGCGTTTTTTACCGAAATAGTCAGTATCTACCCTTACTGCCGACCCATCGACGTTTTCAAAAGGTAAATCTGGAACAATGACTTTACCCAGTAATTCGCTTGTGACAAGATCTCTTTTTTGTTCAGTAAGCCAGCTTTTATCAAGAGTGATATCAAGATAGATCCCATCCTTTTCGGCGATTAATTTTGCTGCCGGATCAAAATCCTGCTTATTTAAGGCATTCATTTCCTGCCTGACCAGCAGCTTTGTTTTCTGCGAATTGGTGAGGCCATCGAATCTCTTGGCAAGATCTTCAGCCACTGCCTGGTTGGTGCCTTTGGTATAAATATTTCCGGAGAACCTGACCTGCAGCAGCGCTTTATCATATTGCCTGGCATTGCCATTACTAACAAAAAGGTTATTGATAAAATTGATATCACCTCCCGGATTGTCATGAAGTGCAGCCACCTCGGTTGAATGTGGTTTGTGATAAGGAGTCAGCCGGCTGTCATAAGGAATGACCTCCATGGTTCCGCCAAAAATATTATGCACAAAGGCGGCACCGCTGGAATTCATGAGGAGGCTGGTTTTCGATAACATGATATTGTTGCTTATGAGCATCGGACCGTGATCGACCTCGAGGAAAATATCGATTTCATTATCGTTCAGTAGATTATTTTTTACCTGCACTCCCTGCGCCATCCAGTCGAGCCAGATACCCAGACAGGTCCGGTAAATATGGTTATTCCTGATCTGTACATCAACGGCGCCATGGAACTTGATTCCTGCCATCTCTGCGCCGGTGAACAGCTGCCGTACATGAATGTCGTGAATAGTGTTTCCTTCGACGATGCTGAAGGCACAGCCCATGCTGCCAACAACCCCCGACTGCTCACAAAAGGCAACGGTATTCTTGCGCACAATATGGCTTCCGATTTTTTCCTTGCTCCAGCCATTAGCCAGCGCCCGGTTGATGGTTCCGACATAGCCTTCGGCCGACTCGGTATTGTTGTTGTTCCACTCATCGCCATATTTGCCGAGGGCAATACCTACGCATTTTGAATATTGTACGATATTATTCTCAATAATCCACCCTTTACTCCAGTGGGTCCCGATCAATCCCATCTGCTCAGCCGTCGGCGGAGCCCAATTGGTAGCGGCCTGCTGCATAGTAAATCCACGAACAGTAATATAACTGACGAAAGGTTTATCGGGATAAAAAACGGTTTGCCGCACATTGATTTCTACCTGGCCCTGATTTGGGTCTGCCTTGATGAACTGTGCCCAGATAGTGGTGGTTTCGCCTTCCACCTTGCCGTACCATAATGGATTTGCTGGATCGGCAGAATTCATCACCTTCTCCTGCTTTGCCGCTTCCATCAGCCAGTCACCATTCAGATACACGCAGCCGGTATGGTGTTCACGTCCCTTATTGGAAAACCAGTCTCCCCGAATCAGATCGCTGTATGGATTGAATTTTCCAAAAAAGCTATTGGGAATCTTTACCACCCAGGTATCATTCTCCAGCTTCTTCCATCCTTTGATAATTTCAGAACCCCTGATATCCACCTTTTCACCCGCAGCTGCCTGGTAGGTTATCCGCTCTGCATCAGAATTTCCGCCGCGGGGTGGGGCGATCTGCTCGCGGTAAATGCCCTCGTGAACAGTGATCACATCGCCCGGCATTGCCACTTTTGAAGCAGCAGATATGGTTTTAAATGGTTTTGAAGATGTTCCGTCACCGGCATCACTGCCATTTACCGATACATGATACGTTTTATTTGATGCAAGGGCTCCTGATTCTATATTGATCAGGAAAATTGCAGTAAGGGCAAGGCAGATGATTTTTATAGGTTTCATGGGTGTATCGATTTATCAATGCAAAATAGCAATTTATTGAACCATTCGGAAGTTGTACCCAACCCGCCCCTCCCTGGTCTCAGGGAGGGGTCAGGGGTGGGTACAACTAGATACCCCATCCTAATTTTGAATTCTGAAATCCCAAAAACAAAGTTCATCAAATGTTGTTTTTATTGTTGTTGATCTTACTGAAATTTGAATATCTTGACCTGTCAAAACCTTTTGACCTAACCGCAGATTATGGACATAAATACAACGGGACCGCACCCGTCAGCGTATCCGGATCAAACGGAACTGAAGAATCTGAATATAGATACCATAAAAGAGTTATGGTCGTAAACATATAATACCCACGGGAAACCGGATTGGTCACACATATTCCCTTATTACCATAAAGACCTGATATTTCAGGATACCATTCAACGAATTGAGGGAATCGAGGCATTTACTGAAATGTGCACCCGCCTGACCACGAGAACAAAAGAGCTCAACATGGAAATAGTTACCATTGCGCAGGCTGATGATGTGATTATCTTCGAATGGATAATGACCATGATGTTCAAAAAATGGCCCAGTACTCATTTATATGGTGCCACAAAACTGAGAATTTGTGATGATCAGATTATTGAGCAGCGGGATTATTATGATTTATGGGGTGATATCTTTAATAATATTCCAAGATTTGGTAAAATGTACCGTCGGTTTTTAATCAAGAGGTTTGGCTGATGAAAAAGAAAAGATTTGAACTTCCGGATGAGCTTAAACTTATTGTGATCGGTCGTTTGCCACAAAAGAATTCAACCGAATCCATGGATGGCAAGGTGTGTGTGATTACAGGAACCACCTCAGGAGTTGGGTACCAGGCTGCAATCAGACTGGCAAAAGCCGGAGCAAAAATTGTGATGGTGGTCAGAAATCGCGAAAAGGCTGAAAAATTGTGCGCAGAGATTTGCTCGATTTCATCGCAAACGCCCGATTATTATCTGGCTGATTTTTCACGCCTGGAAGAGGTGAGGAAGGCTGCCGGTGCTATCCTGGCCAAGTATCCCAGAATCGATGTCCTGATCAATAATGCCGGTGTTCACATGACCACCCGTCAGCTAACCGATGATGGAAATGAAATGGCTTTTGGCGTAAATCATCTGGCTTCATTCTTGTTTACCAGTTTATTGCTGAAACGAATGGTGGAAAGTGCGCCTTCACGGATTATCTATGTTAATTCGGAAGGTCATCGCTTTAATGGTCTTAAAATTAATGACCTCACTTGGGCAAGCAGGCGTTATAGAGGGCTCAGCGGATATGGTGCTTCAAAAACCGCCCAGCTCATGACGATCTGGGAACTGAATGATTTATTGAAAGGCAAAGGAGTGACTATCAATGCTATGCACCCCGGAGCAGTGAAATCCAATATCGGGCACAACAACGGCATATTGTATAATCTATACTCCCGCATCCTGATTCAGCCGATGCTGAAGAATCCGAAAGTATCGGGTGAAGCGATTTATTACCTCGCCTCATCACCGGATATGAAAGGGGTGACCGGCAAGTTTTTTAACCTCACAAATGAGGAAATTCCGGCTCCGCATGCCATGAACCGGGATCTCGGGAAACAAGTATTCGAAATAAGCAAAGTATTAACCCATCTTGATAAGGACAACCACTATGAAATATGACAGTATCATAGTCGGAGGAGGCATTGCGGGCCTAACCGCCGCCGCCTTTCTTACCAAAGCCGGAAAGTCCGTAATACTGTACGAAAGGCAGCAGTTGGTTGGAGGACTGGTACAAACCTTTAACCGGAATAACGTTTGGTTTGATACTGGCCTGAGGTCAATTGAGGACTCCGGCATCGTATTCCCCATGCTCCGCCAGCTGGGAATTGATATCGATTTTGTTAAAAGCAACGTATCTATCGGAATCGGCAGGAGCATTCTGAAGCTGGAGGGTAAAGAAAGCCTTCATCAATATGAAGATTTTCTTAAGGAGCATTACCCTGATAACAAGGAAGATATTGAGAGGATAATCCGCGAGATCAAAAGGATTATGAATTATATGGATGTCCTTTATGGTATCGATAATCCAGCATTCATGGACATGATGGCGGATAAGAAATATCTGGTCAAAGTTATCCTGCCCTGGTTGTTTAGATTTCTGTTTTCTGTCAGGAAAATTAACAGCCTGAAGGAACCGGTAGAGGATTATCTCAGCCGGTTGACAAAGAACCGCCAGCTGATCGATATTATTGCACAGCATTTTTTTCAAAAAACGCCCACTTCATTTGCCCTAAGCTATTTCCGGCTTTATATCGATTATCATTATCCGAAAGGCGGAACAGCTACGCTTATCAATAAAGTGAGAGATTATATTATTGATCATGGGGGTGTGATTAAAACAGGAATGACTATTGAAAGTCTTCAACCAGAGGAAAAATATGTGGTTGATAATCAGGGCAACCGGATGGGGTTCGAGAGCCTGATATGGGCAGCTGATTCGAAAATGCTGTACAACTGTATCCCTGTGGAACAATTAAAAAATAAAAAACTGTCCGGCAGGATCCTGGCAAAGCGATCCTTGCTTAAAGACCTTCACGGTGGCGATTCTGTTTTTACAGTTTACCTCACGGTTAACGAGAGTAAAGAATATTTCTCCGAAGTTTGCACCGGTCACTTTTTCTACACCCCTGAAAAATCCGGATTATCTACTATCTCCAGGGATGCAATCAACCGTTTTCTGACGGGGCAGGATGGCACTCAGGAAGATGATATTTTGAAAAATCAGGTTAAGGAATACCTCTCGGAATTTTGCCGGTTGAATACATTCGAAATTGCTATCCCGGTTCTGCGTGATGCCAGCCTGGCGCCGGAAGGAAAGACTGGTTTGATTGTCAGTTTATTGTTCGATTACCAGCTGGCTAAGAAAATTGATGATCACGGTTGGACCGATGAAATCCGGGATTTTCTGGAGCTTACTTACATCAGCGTTTTGGATGATAGTATTTTTCCCGGGCTCGGCCAAAAGATCTCTGATCGTTCTTCTTCCTCTCCGCTGACAATCAATAGCCGGACCGGAAATACAGAGGGTGCAATAACCGGTTGGGCATTTACAAATTCATATATGCCGGCAGAGAGCAGATTGCTAAATGTAGCATCCTCAGTTAATACGCTGATACCTTCGGTTTATCAGGCAGGACAGTGGGTTTACAGTCCCGCTGGTTTTCCGATTTCCATTCTCACTGGTAAACTTGCCGCCGACAAAGTATTGAAAAGGTAATTCCAAGCGAACTCGTCCATGCAGAACCCGATACCCGATACCCGATACCTAATACCCGTTCAGCTAAGCACATCAACCTTCTCCCCAAGTATCTTCAGCGCCAGCTTCACATTTTCGAGGTGCGTTCTGAATGAAAGTATGGAGAAGCGCAGAACGAATTTTCCATTCAGTGTGGTCGAGGAAATAAATATCCGGCCATCATTCTGTACCGCTTCGATCAACCGTTTATTGAACTCATCAGGATCGCCGATTTTTGTTACATACCGGTAAATAACCACCGATAATTCTGGCTCACACAAAACCTCAAACCCCAGCTTTTGAATCTCCTGATAGAAATATTTTGCCAGTAACAACTTCTCATCCAGACAGGCAGCAAAAGGCTTGGTCCCATGGAGTTTCAATGGCAGCCATAGCCTCAGGCCCCTGAAGTGCTTCGTTAATTCCGGGGAAAGGTCGGCTGGCGAAAGCTCATCAGTGGAGTTCATGGCATCCTGCATATAATTGGCAAGATAAGCCAGCGATTTTTGCATCTGCCGGGTATCCTTGATCAATACGGCACCCAGACCAAATGGTACGAACAGGCTTTTATGGGGATCAACACAGATGGAATCTGATTTCTCAATGCCTTTCAGTTTCTTCTTCCCTTCATCAGTCAGCATAAAAAATCCACCATAAGCAGCATCCAGATGAAACCAAAGTTCATGACGCCGTGCAATGTCGCCGATAGCATCGATTGGGTCGATGGCGCCAACATCCGTGGTTCCTGCGGTGGCAACAATCAGGAATGGATTCAGTCCGTTCTTTTTGTCCTCCTCAATAAGGTTTTCCAAATCGTCTGGAATAATCCGGAACCCTTCATCAACATTGACATATCGCAGGATACATTCGTCGAGTCCGGCTATCCTGACGGCTTTCTGAATGGAATGATGTGCCTGCTGTGAGAGGTAAATGACTGAACGGGCAACGTTGAGAGAATTTATCCTTTTAGCATCCCTGGCTGTTACAATAGCGATAAGGTTGGCAATACTGCCTCCGGAGGTCAGGTTGCCGGCCGCGGTTTCAGGATACCCCAGAACTTTGGCGAACCATGCAATCAGCATGTTCTCCATGCGCACTGCCCCCGGGGAGGCAAAAAATATCCCGGCATATCTGTTCGATACATCTGCCAAATAATCCCCAAGCGCCGAGTAATAGATCCCTCCCCCGGGAATATATCCCATATGCCCGGCCGATGCAGGATTCAACCCCTGCGAATCCACATTCAGGTGGAGTAAATCAATTACCTCATCGATATTCATCGGATCTTCTGAAATTGGAGAGGCGAGCAACCCGATTCCTTTATCAGGCTTTGATTCAAAAGCTTTTAATTCGCCTATGCCGTTTAGAAAATTCTCACTGTAGGCAATAACTTTATCTCTTGTCGATTCCCTTTGTTCCGCGGTGGGCTCCAGCTCACGAGATAATTTTTCCAGCTGATCCAGTCTTTCAAACATTCTTTTTCATGTTAAAGGACAAATATAGGGATTTGATGAATGTTTTTTCTAAAATTAGTTGAAGATATCAACTAATTAATTTTACCTTTGTCGCGTCAAAATTTTTATCATGGAAGAAAAGATGGATTTGTCGATTATGGTCCTCGGAAGGATGATGCAGGAGACCTTCAGGGTTTTCAAGAAACGAATTGAAAACCAGGAAGGTGAAGATGTAAAACTTTCATCGGAGCAGTTCAGCCTGCTGCATGCATTAAGTATGAAGGAAGAGGAAGTGATCCAGAAGGATATGGCAGAATTCATGGGTAAGGATAAGTCAGCTGTACTGCGGATTGTCGACTGCCTGGAAGAGAAGGGACTGGTAAGGCGGGTTGCTTCTACCGAGGACCGTCGAAAGAATTACCTGATGGTCACTAAGGCCGGTAGTCGCGCTATTGAGCATAACATGAAAATTGTGGTTGAGTTGATGAAGGAATTGCGCGATGGGATTCCCCAGGAAGATCTTGATACATTTCATAGGGTCGTAAACCAGATCCGCAGCAATGCAGCAAAGATATAGTTTTAAATATAGTTGATATCCGCAACAGTTGAGAATCCAATCATTGCACTTATCAAATAATACAACGCAGAGAAAAATTAAAAATTCAATACAAGTCCGAATGAAAATTCTTAATCGATTAATTTTTAGCAGTGTCCTTTGCTTAAGCGTACTATCGCTAACGGCACAGGAAAAATTGGTTTTGTCATTGGATAGCGCCGTGAGCTATGCATTGGACCACAACAAAACCCTGGTGAATTCGAAATTCGCCATCGACAAATCAACCCAGAAACTGAAGGAAACCATTGCGGCCGGTTTGCCTCAGATAAGTGCTTCCATCGATTATAACAACTTCCTTGGAGCCACGGCCTCATTGCAGCTAAGTCCCAACCAGCCTGCAGCCATCATTGAATTTAATCCTACCAGCAGCTTTAAGGCAAACGTTAGTCAGCTGGTATTCAACGGTAACTATTTCGTCGGTATTGAACTTTCAAAACTGGCAAAAACCATTACCGAACAAAGCTATCAGAAGGACGAGCTGAATGTTAAGGAACAAACCATTCAGGCTTATTGTATGATCCTGGCCAGTGAAAGGATAATGGGAATCATCAAATCGAATAAGGAGAATGCACAGCTGATCTACGATAAAACAAAAAATCTTGCCAATGCCGGAGTCATCGAGCAGACTGATGCTAAAAAACTTTCCGTCATGGTGGCATCGGTCGATAATGCACTGAAATCAATGCAGAGGCAGGTGGAACTTGGGTATAACCTCCTACGTTTTCAATTGGGGCTGAATTCTGATCAGGCAATAACCCTTAGCTCAAACCTTGATGAAATCTCGACCAAATATATTTTGCATACTTCTTTAGCTGATCCTTTCAATATCCAGAATAATATCGATTTTAAGATGATTCTGATGCAGGGCGATATTGCACAGAAGACAATAAAAATGAGGAAAGCCAGCTATCTCCCAACTCTGGCTGCCTATTATTCACGTACCGATAAAATTCTAAAGCCACTCTTCGACTTTACGCCAAAGAATGTGGTTGGATTAACCCTGAGCGTTCCGATACTGTCGGGTGGAACAAGGCTGGCACAGCTAAATCAGGCAAGAATCG
Organism: uncultured Bacteroidota bacterium; assembly: GCA_903851365.1. Lineage (GTDB taxonomy): Bacteria > Bacteroidota > Bacteroidia > Bacteroidales > UBA12481 > UBA12481. The sequence continues at coordinate 29,196 of CAINOB010000055.1, read as the reverse complement.
ACAGTGATATCAGTTCAAACACAAAAGAAATGGTGACCGAGCAGCTGACATTGCAGGAAAGGCAACTGCGTTTTAATTACAATACGCTACTCGATCAATATGATATGCAGAAAGCGAATGTGGACATAGCAAAGGAGGTGCTGGAAAAGATGAACCTGAAATATCAGCAGGGCATTGTCTCGAGCCTTGAGCTTACTAGTGCCAATAACGATTACCTCACCTCAGAAACCAACTTTACCAATATCATTCTTCAATTACTAAACGCAGAAATGACCCTGCGCAAAATAAACAGTAAACTCTAATAAAATGAATACAATAAAGATCCTGAATTTGTCCCTGGCGTTAGGACTAGTAATCGCGGGGACTTCCTGCTCACAAAAAAAGGACGCTGCTGCCCTCGCAAAACTTCCTGAAGTCAAGGTAGCTGCATCTGTAAAAACGATGGTTGCTAAAACGGAAACGATTGATCGCTATATCGATTTTACCTCTTCATTAATTCCTTTTGAGGAAGTTCATCTGGCTCCATCAGCTCCCGGCCGGATTGAAAAAATCAATGTTGAGATTGGCAATAATGTTAGTAAGGGCCAGGTTGTGGCTCTCATGGACCGTACCAATCTGGAGCAGGCAAAAATCAATTTAATGAAACTGGAAACAGATTTCAAACGCCTGGAAACCCTGAAACAATCAAACAGTATAGCTGACCAGCAATACGATCAGATCAAATCAGCATACGATATTGCTAAAACCAGCTATCAGTTTCTGTTGGATAATACGCAGCTGAAGGCTCCTTTCAGTGGAGTAATATCAGGCAAGTATTTTGAAGATGGCGAAATTTACTCGGGTGCACCGATTGCAACCATTGGCAAGGCTGCCATCGTTTCAATCATCCAGATCAATCAGCTGAAGGCCCTCATCAATATCGCCTCTAACTATTACACCATGGTTAAGGTGGGGATGAAGGTTGATATTAAATCGGAAAATTATCCTGATCAGATCTTTGCCGGTGATGTCTATAGGATTTATCCGACCATAGATAATGCTACAAAAACTTTTACTGTCGAGGTAAAAATCGCCAACAGCAGCCTGAAACTGCGTCCGGGAATGTTCTCAAAAATTCAGCTGAACCTTGGACAGGGAAGCGCTATCCTCGTACCGAACATTGCCATTGTTAAGCAAACCGGAACCAACGATATGTATGTTTTCCTGAATAAAAACAATGTTGCCATAAAAACGCCGGTTAAAACTGGTCGGTTGATTGACGACAAGATTGAGGTCACCGAAGGTATAGCTGAAGGTGATGAAGTAGTCGTTGTCGGACAAAACAAGATCGAAAATCAGGCAGCCATAATCATTAAGAACTAAGTCATGAGTTTATTCAGCACAGCAGTAAAAAAACCCGTTAGCACTGTCATGATCTTTTTGGCGGTGGTAATTTTCGGGCTATATTCCTATTCACAGCTACCTGTGGATTTCTTTCCCAAGATTGATCCGCCGATTCTTTCGGTATTCACCTTTTACACAGGAGCCAACGCCTCCGACGTGGAGCAGAACGTTACGCGCAAGCTCGAGGATGGGTTTGGCTCTCTTACCAATCTCAAGAAGATCAGTTCTAAATCGAAGGATGACATCTCGGTGATCACCCTTGAATTCGAGTGGGGCGCCAACCTCGACGAGGCAACGAATGAGGTTCGCAACGCTGTTGGCCTTACTGCGCGTAATCTGCCGGACGGTATTGCAACACCTACGATTTTCAAGATGAGTACGAGCATGATGCCGGTAGTAATGTTTACGGTAACCGCCAGCGAAAGCTATAAGGGCATAAAGGACATTCTCGATAAGAAGGTGATTCAACCCCTCAACAGAATCGACGGCGTTGGAAATATTATCGAAATGGGTGCCCCGGTAAGGGCGGTCATGGTTGATGTTGACCCGCGCAAGCTCGACGCCTACGGCCTGACAGTCGAACAGGTGGCAGGAATTCTTGCTGCCAATAACCTCAACCTGCCATCGGGAAGCCTTGAGATGGGAAAATCAGATCTTCCGCTTAGGCTGCAGGGTGAATGGGAAAGCAGTGAGCAGGTGAAGGATATCATTATCAGCAATATTAATGGTAAAACAGTTTACCTGAGGGATATTGCTACCGTGACCGATGGACTCAAGGATATTAAAACCTATGAGCGGTCGAATGGTGGCAAAAACGTCCGGATCATGATCCAGAAGCAGTCGGACGCCAATACTGTTACTGTGGCCAATAACATTAAGGCCAAACTGGAACAGATCAAAAAAACCCTGCCTCCTGATGTGAATGTGGAAATTCTGATGGATTCCTCGTTGAGTACGATGGCTTCCATTAATAACCTGGCCGAAACTTTGTTTTACGCACTGATCTTCGTGGTCATCGTCGTATTCTTTTTCCTGGGGCGCTGGAGGGCTACTTTTATCATCTCGCTCTCTATTCCGATCTCATTGATCGTCGGATTTGTCTATATGTATCTGTCCGGCGGAACTATTAATATCATTACATTATCCTCACTGTCAATCGCGATAGGGATGGTGGTCGACGATTCCATTGTGGTTCTCGAAAATATTACGAAAAAGCTGGAACACGGAGGGTTCGCACGTGAATCGGCCATATACGGGACGAGTGAGGTGAGCCTTGCTGTTATTGCTTCAACACTAACCGTTATCGCAGTTTTCCTTCCGCTCACTATGCTGGGTGGCATGACAGGTATCTTATTCCGGCCATTGGGTTGGGTGGTAACCATTTCTGTTGGTATGTCGGTGATTGTTTCCCTTACCCTGGTTCCGATGCTCTCTTCCAAGATTTTGAAAACCAAGATTCCCAATAAAACAAGCATTTCCGGAAGGATCTACTGGTTCTCTCAAGGTGTGCTCAATCGCCTCGACAATTTCTATGAACGGATACTCAGCTGGGCCGTGGGTCATCGCTGGACTGTTGTCATTATTGCCTTCCTGGTTTTTGTTTCCTCCATGTCGCTGGTGAAAATGATCGGTACCGAATTCATGCCGGCTTCTGATAACGACCGTATATCGGCACAGGTTAAACTTGCGCAGGGAACAAAGCTCGATGAGACCGCCAAAACAGCACAAAAACTCGATTCGGTTTTCATGAAAAATTATCCCGAAATCGAGATCGTTTCAACGAGTGCCGGTGTTGGCGACGAAAACAGCCTCGCCTCCATATTTACCGAAACAGGCAACTATATTATCAACTACACCTTCAAGATGAAACCCCGCGCCCAGCGAGTACAGGACATCTTCCAGGTAGCCAACCGCATGCGTAAGGATATCGAGCAATTGCCCGAAGTGGAGAAATACTTTGTCGATCCTGGCAGTACGCGCGCTTCAGCCGCCATGGGGATGGGTGGTGGTAATAACCTTGAACTAAAGGTATATGGAAATAATTTCGATGAAACCAACATCTTCTCCGAGAAAGTTGCCCAGGCCTTGCACGGGATCAGTGGTACCAAAGATATTCTCATTAGCCGGGATAAGGAAAAAACCGAATTGCAGCTGGTGATCGATCAACAGAAGATGACCTCTTTCGGTCTCACTACCGCCGGCGTTGCTATGGCCCTTCGTAACAGGATCACCGGATTTACCGCTACCAAATACCGTGAGGCAGGGGACGAATACGATGTGATTGTCAGATATGATGAAAAGTTCAGGCATTCCACTGAAGATATCCTTAACATGACGATCGCCACTCCGGCAGGGAAACTGATCCGGCTGAGCGAGATCACGACCATGAAGAGATTCTATTCGCCACCAAATATTGAACGCGAAAATAAGGTGCGCGTAGTAACAGTTTCTGCAGCTCTTTCGGGGACAGATATCGGAACCGTCGAGAAAGCCCTGGAGATTGAAATGGCCAAAATGGATAAGCCCGACGATATTACCACTGCTTTCGGCGGAAGTGCCGAAAGCATGAAGGACTCATTCAAAAGCCTGATGCTCCTGCTCCTGTTGTCCGTCATACTGGTATACATCGTGATGGCATCGCAGTTTGAATCCATGAGGGAGCCGTTCATTATTATGTTCTCCATACCGTTCGCCTTTACCGGGGTCTTTCTCGCACTGTTTATATTCCATGCCACCATTAATGTCATTTCACTTATCGGGGCAGTAATGCTGATCGGGATCGTTGTTAAAAACGGAATTATTCTCGTTGACTACACCAACCTGCTGGTTGCACGGGATTATCCTTTGAAGAAGGCCGTTGTTGCGGCCGGACGCTCAAGGCTCAGACCGGTACTCATGACCTCCCTCACGATGATCCTCGCAATGATTCCAATGATCGCAACTACCGGAAGCGGATCGGAAATGTGGAAACCTATGGCAATTGCCATCTTTGGCGGGTTAACATTCTCCACACTCGTAACACTCATAGTGGTTCCTACCATTTATACCATCTTCGGTGTGGGTAAAATGAAAAGGGAGAAAAAATCCGAAGGAAAACTTTCAAATCAGTAAAAGCCTAAAAGAATGAAATCAGTATTTATATCATACAATCAATCTATCACCGAGGAGGTGCAGGAAGTATTGGACAATCTTTCTATCCGCGGCTACACCCAGTGGGTCGATATTTTAGGAAGGGGGACTAATACGGGCACTATGCATGAAGGAACCCATACCTGGCCCGAACTGAATAATGCGCATTTAACAATTGTTGAAGATGCAAAAGTTCCTCTTTTGCTCGAAAAGCTGAAGGAACTGAACAGCGGGGTCGAGGAGCAGGGGCTCAGAGCTTTTGTCTGGAATATCGAAGACGGCATTTAAAGTACGGCTGTCTTCGGCAGAATAGCTTAGAAGGTACTGCCGGCTGAGCATTCAGGTCCGTTCTCTATCGGGGGAACGGACCTTTTGCTAATTATAGGGGAGGGTAAAATAGAACGACGACCCGATGCCTGGATTGCTTTCTACCCTAATCTTGCCTCCCAGCATTTCCACAAAGGATTTTGAAATGGATAATCCCAGGCCCGCTCCGGTAAAAGCTCTGGAATCGCTGTTGTCGGCCTGGACAAACCGGTCAAAGACAGCATTCTGCCGGCCGATTGGAATTCCTATTCCTGTATCGGTTACGTAAAACTCAATAAGTGGGTATTCAAGTGTTGATAAGAGTGCATATCCAAAATCAATGGTTCCCTTATCCGAATATTTAATAGCATTTTTGATGAGGTTGGTGAGTATGGCCAAAAGCTTTTCCTTATCAGTATTTATTGTGGCCGACTTATCTGGTAAGCCCTTACAAAAGGAGAGCTGCATTCCCTTTCCTTCAACCTCCGCATGAAAAAACGCAAAAAAATAATCGATCTGGTCATTTACATTTGTCCCTCCTATGTTGACTGTCATCAATCCTGCCTCAATTTTCGAAATATCGATGATATTGTTGATAATGTTGAGCATCCTTAAACCGCTCTTCTCAATGATCCTGATATAATTTTGCTGTTCAGCCCCTGTCAGATCCGGCTCTTTGAGCAGCTCGGCAAATCCAAGTATGCCATTCATCGGTGTTCGGATTTCGTGGCTCATGTTTGCCAGGAACGCTGATTTTAAACGGTCACTTTCCTCGGCAAGGCCTTTAGCAATGTGCAAGGAAGCATTACTCTGATTTAGGGTTTCATTAATGATTATGAAGTCTTCATTTTGCCCTGAAATCAATTGGTTCTTCTCTAATATTTCCTTATTTGCTTTGAGCAGTTCTGAGTAGAGCTTTGCCTTTTCTTCGTTTTTTTTCGCAAATTGAATGGCTATCACCAATTCAGTCGCCCGTTTTTCTTTTTCCTTACTCTGAAACAGAAGCTCTTTGTTTGCGATGATAAACCGATCATGGGCATAACCACTTTCAGCCAAGTCTTCATCGTACTTCAATTTTAATTCATCATACTCTTTTTGTAACACTCGTAATTGTATGATAAGTTCATCGCGCGCATTGGTTTGATTATTCATATTTTAGAATTATACGCAAATTTTTCCAATATTTGGCATATGATAAGAATATGAGCATCTCCCAATGGTTAAGAATTTTAAGAACCGGTATCCTGGCGGTTTTTATGTTTTCGTTTGGTCTACCGGAAGCCAGACCGCAATTTGTTAAAGAAAGGCCTTTCCCTAAACGCGAGTTCATTGGAACCGGTGAAATCTTTGCTCAGGAAGCTCTTATGAGTGGCATCCTTTACCTTACACCAAAGGAATTCAGCAAATGGGAAGATAAATTCTGGCTTCATTGGGGAAGTAATTTAAAGCGGGCTTATACCAGCCCGCCTGTCTGGGACAAGGATGGCTGGGTCGTGAATTATGTAGGCCATCCGGTTCAGGGCGCTCTGTTTTTTAATTCAGTTCGCAGTCAGGGCGCCGGATTCTGGGAGTCAGCTGCCTTTAATGTATTTCAAACACTCCTTTGGGAATATGGCATTGAGGCGATTAACGAGCAGCCGTCCATCAACGACCTTATCACCACACCGCTTTGCGGAATTGCTTTGGGCGAACTTGCGCACCAGGCTACCAAACGAATGAAAAGAGGCGGGTTTACGCTGGGTGAAAAAATCCTGGTCACAATAATCGATCCCTATTATGTGATTAACAACGGTTATAAATAAACCGCATTACCGAACATATTGTCGTATCTTTGGTTAAGTCTTGGGTAATTACTAATCTTTTATGCATATGAAAAAATTTACACTAGTTTGTTTAATGATTCTTGCTATGACTGGGGTATCGTGGGCTCAGGTAATTGAGGACTTCGAAACCATCGGGTTAAATCCGATGCTTGGGGGAGCTACCGATCTGAGCACCTTTACTGTGGTCGCCAACCCATATGCCACAGGAATTAATACCAGTGGTATGGTGGCAAAATTTGTCAGGGATAAAGATGGCGTTCCCTGGGGTGGCTTCTGGTCAGCCTTGCCGACTCCGGTTGATGTTACTACCAATAAGTATGTTCACGTGAAAGTTTGGAAATCACGTATCAGCCCGATAAAATTTAAACTTGAGGGTGGTGCCGCCGGCACCCTGGAGATTTTCTCCATGAACGCTCAGACAGTTGTTAACGACTGGCAGGAACTAGTCTTTGATTTTACTTCAAAAACAGGTTCCTACCCAACAATCGCTTTTATGCCGGATTTTCAAGATCCAGTTGGCCTCACCGATGATATAACGATTTATTTCGATGATATCGTGGTTAATAATGATCCCGCAGTCGGCTCAGCCGCTGCTTATACCATCGAGAATTTTGAGCATATCGGTTTGAATTATATGTTAGGTGGTACCGATGACCTGAGCTGGATGAAGGTTGTTCCTAACCCTGATAAGTCGGGTATCAATACCAGTAATTCCGTAGTTCAGTTCCAGCGCGATAAAGATGGTGTTGCCTGGGGAGGTTTCTGGTCGTCATTGCCAGTGCCGGCTGATGTCACTACCAACAAATATGTTCACGCAAAAGTATGGAAGCCGCGTATCAGTCCGATTAAATTGAAACTCGAAGGCGGTGCTGCCGGCACCCTCGAAGCTCCTTCACTAAACGCTCAGACGGTTTACAACGGATGGCAGGATATCGTTTTCGATTTTACTTCCAAAACCGGTACTTATCCGATTCTGGCCTTTATGCCTGATTTCGCGGATCCGGTGGGTCTCACCGATGATATCACCATTTATTTCGATGACTTTATCATTAATAATGATCCTAATCCAATCACACCAACCACCCAGGTTATCAACGTAAACATGAAGGGTTCAGGGTTGGCAGCGGGTGTAAAAGTTTGGATTTCAGGTGACTTTGGTGGTACCTATGGCTCATGGGCCGGTCCGGGCACCAATGCCCTGAACGAAATGACCGATCCTGATGCCGATAGTGTATACTCTATTAACCTGACTATTCCTCTCGGAACTTATCACTTTAAATTCTTTAAGGGAAGCGGCTGGGATGGCGGCGAATGGATTGGCGATCCAAACAGGGTGATCATTAATTCCCTGTTTACTCCTATGACTTTTAAATGGGGCGATAAAACTTCGGGTGTTGAGGTAATTCCTCTGACAAACCAGGTTAATGTTTACCCTGTTCCATTTACCAATGAACTTACAGTTAGTACTTCGATTAAATATAAATCCGTGGTTGTCACATCAACCTATGGCCAGGAAGTGGCTCGTTATAATGACGTTCAACCTGGACCTACCAAACTTGATGTTTCCGGTCTGGCTAACGGAATGTATTTTGTTACCTTCTTTGGCGATAACGGTGACAAAGTCACGAAAAAAGTAATCAAGAACTAGCGGTCTTGTAATCCTCCGGTAATCCCGGATCAATGATGCGCCCGGTATGCGGATGAGCCTGATTCAGGTTCTGATACATACCGGGCTTGTTTTTTATTTTCGGTCTCTGCCGGGCTTGCTACCCACAGTTTTTTGAATCTCGTGATGATATCCTTTAACGAAGTTTTTCTTGTGTTTATAAAAATGGGTATAGGGCGTGGTTCCAGTATAATCAGAGAGAACCACTTTGTATCCTTTGTATAGATCATAATTTTGATAACAGTCAGGCAAACTGGAATGGCTGTCCCATTTCCCGGAACTGTAATAGATAAACATCGATGATTGGTTATCATAATATGCTTCCACATCTGGCAGGTAATAGTAGCGGACATCGCTATACCCTGCAGGACCCCACTGAGGAGGCGTACCCGGGTTCAAACTCACCATAACCTGCGACTGCAGAACTCCTGCGATTGACAGGGCCAAAGCGAGACCTAATAGTTTTATTGGTTTCATCTTACGGGAATAATTATATACCAAAGATGAGGCTATTCAGGTCTCTTATTGTTGTAAAATATTGAAAATAAGTTACATGATTCCCACTTTCATTAAAGGCCAGAAATGAAAGAGGCTGCCCGATAAATATCAGGCAGCCTCTTTTAATCTTGCTGGTAGTTTCTTTTTGTGAAACTATTTATTAGGAACAAGGTCAATGATCACCGTCCGGTTGTAGAACCGTTCCTCTGGCAGCTTATTGTCAAATGGCGCCTTGGAGGGGTCTTCACCGTATCCGTGTACCTCAAAGGTAACGTCGTTCCTTCCTGCTTTCTGCAAACCGGTTTCCAAAATTTTCTTAACATCATTTGCGCGGTCAAGGGATAGTTTCAGGTTATGTTCTTCCTCCCCGATAATATCGGTATACCCGCTGACAATAACCTTACCATTTTTAGGAATCTTCGGGACAATAATGTCAACCAGATATTGCTCATATACATTGATTGCATCCGCGTTGTCAAATTCATAAATGATACTGAATCTTGTTAATTCATCAGGAACTGGTAATGTGCGCATGTCAAGGTGCAGCATGGAATCCTGCTTAACCACTTTTCCACTTTTCGACTGGCCAACCATAGTGACCTTGAAATCTGCCTCATCAGGTGTGCTCAATATCGATTTTACCGGAACATTAACCTGTTCCTGTGTAAAGGGTCCGAAATTCTGAATACGCCCGTTTTTGTCAGCGATTTCAAGCGTCCATGATGTGAAAGCTTCGGTTGCTCCCTCTGCCTTAAAGTTCACATTGCCTTCCACCGGAGCTTCCTGTTTAGCGAAAATATCAACTGGCCGCAGGGGGCCGTCCAACCCAGTCTGAAACTCGGTTAATATGTCCATCGAACCGGATTCTATCGAAACTCTTTGATCCCCTTCACGCAATAAGTCGAGTTCTCTGGTGCCACCTGGCTTTTCAGATGGAATTCTTGGCTTTGTGAGGCCTTCAACAGCTATTCTCGAAGGGTCGATGCCAAATATATCTACCAGATAAGCCTTGACCGATTCAGCCATTTTTCTGCCGTCCTGAGGACCGAGAGCGGAGGATCCTACCAGTTTAACGGTGGCCGTTGGATTCTTGGAAATACGGTTACCGAGAATATTAATCACATTGTGATAAACAATCATCTGCCTTTCTGAACGGCCAGGAATTTTCTTCGGCTCAAGTTCCTGAAGCTGATCCTCCTTAAAGTTTTTAACCTGATCTTTTCTGAGTAATACGTAACGGTCAGGGATCTGGGTTGACCCCTTGGTGAAAAAAATGTAGTTACGTAACGGGAAAATCTCTTTGACATTTGGCGCTGTTGGGATGATCTTTGGCGCCTCCAGCGAGAATTTCACTACAGGTTCAATAACCTCGATTTTAGCGGGTTCCTCAATTTTTGGCGGTTTGGGGATTACTTTACCGCTACCTACCTTCAAAGCTATACCCACTCGCACCGTGGTTATATTCCATGTTTCGATGGAACGGGGATCCTGACCAAAATAGGGATGGTAGGAAACAAATGGCGAAAGCATCCATTTTGTCTTTTTTAATTCCGATGAGAGAGGGATATCAATTCCGGCACCTACCTGCATCGAAAGTAACATCTTGTTAATGTTGCTGAAATCACCGGTGACATCCGGTTCTGCAACTTGTTCGGGAACATCAGGATTGGTTTTTTGTGAATAAGTGAACGATTTTCCCAGGTCAAAAGCTAAACGGGGGCCAGCATACAAATAGAAGGTCGATTTGAATGGCGCAAATCTCAGGCTTGGCTCCACCGTCACATAATTAAGGTCGGTATTCAAATCGGCCGGGCAATTGCAGGGAGTCTTAATCTGATCCCATTTACCTTTACGACTATCATAGCCTGCCTGAAGCATAAATCCAAGCATCTTACCCGGCTTGTGGAACTCTACCAGCGGTGCGGCAAACAGTCCAATCCCGTTCCCATTATGGAATACGGCAGGAACCATAAAAGTCGAATTTAATTGCTGGGTCGAGCCGCGATAGAAATTAAAGTTTGCACCTGCAGCCGCTCCGAACCACCAGGATGGATTTGAGTATTTGATGGTATCCTGACCCTGGGTTGAAACCAGCATTCCGGCCAGAATAAATGCACCGACCATAAGACTCTTTTTCGCCAGTATATAAAGGGACCGTGTCATACATGATACCCTTTTTGAACAGATTTTATAGATCATTTTGATGATTTTTTAATTTTATTGATTCCGGGTTTTAGGATTTCTTGCCGCCGGAGAAACCGGACCTTTTACAAAGTTTGCCACAAGGTTCCGTGTTTTTGTCATCACAAAGGTGTAGTTGGCATTGTCAGATATCCAATTTCCGTCTTCGCTCCAGGAAACAAAGGTGAAATCAGTATTGGGAGTTGCTTTTATTGTTATAGTTTCTCCCGGATAATAGGTTCCGCCACCACTGGTAGTTCCACCGTTCAAAGGATTCGATGAAAGCAGTATGCAATTTATTAATGTGCTCTTCGTAAAATTAGCTACCAGGTTCCGGTTACTGTTCAGGGTGAAGGTGTAGGTGGCATCTGTGGAAATTACTGTTCCATTTTCGCTCCAGTTTGTAAAGTTATAGGAGAAGTTTGCGAATGCCCTGACGGTTACCAAAGTACCTGAATTAAATGATCCGCCTCCTGAAACTGTTCCTCCGATAAGTGGATTAGCAGATACAGTCAGGCTGTTTACGACTATGGATTCCCTGAAGTTAGCTACCAGGCTCCTGTTCTCAGTAATGGTAAATGTATAGCTGGCATCTGTAGAAACTACGTCATATCCATCTGTCCATGCCGAGAAATAATACCCCGGATTGGCGACAGCTGCCACAGTTACTGAAGATCCGTAATTATAAGGACCTGCCCCGGTTGCTGTTCCCCAGGTTGGAGGAGTGGTTGAAAGTGCTACCGAATAAACATTAATAGTAAAATTCGCAACAAGAGTTCTGTTGGCGTTAATGGTAAAAGTGTAGCTGGCATTCGTGGAAACTACCGTTGTCCCTTCAGTCCAATTAGTGAAAGTGTACCCAGTGTTCGCTGTAGCTACTACTGTTGCTGAACTGCTATAATTGTAAGATCCGCCTCCGGTGGCTGTTCCGCCGGCAGTTGGTTTTGCAGATACCCCGATGGAATAAACATTTAGCGTGAAATTCGCCACAAGGTTGCGATTGCCACTGGCAGTAAAAGTGTATCCGGGACTTGTTGAAACTACCGTTGTCCCTTCGGTCCAGTTGGCAAAAGTATATCCGGTATTCGCTGTAGCAGCAACGGTTACAGAAGTTCCTTCATTGAATGATCCTCCACCGGTAGCTGTACCTCCGGCAGCTGGATTCGCGGACACAGTAACAGTGTAAACCTTGATGATTTTAGTGAAGTTTGCCACCAGTGCGCGATTGCCATTAAGAGTAAAGGTGTAGGTCGGATTTGCAGATACCACAATGGCTCCCTCGGTCCAGTTTGTGAAGGTGTAATCCGTATTTGCTGTTGCAACAACAGTTACTGAGGTTCCTTCATTAAATGACCCACCTCCGGTAGTCGTTCCTCCGGCTATTGGATTCGACGAAAGTGTAACATTATAAACCTTTATGTTTTCGGAGAAGTTTGCGATCAAAGTCCGGTTGCCGCCGATGGTAAAAGTATAACTGGCATTTGTAGATACGACAGTTCCACCTTCAGTCCAGTTAGTAAATGTATAGCCAGAGTTTGCAGTCGCTCCAACGGTTACTGAAGTACCGGCATTATAGGATCCACCGCCTGTGGTGGTTCCCCCGATCTGCGGATTGGAAGCAACCGTAACGCTATAAACTTTAATGTTCTCAGTAAAATTTGCTACCAGCGTGCGGTTGCCTGTTAAGGTAAAGGTGTAATTGGCATTGGTGGATACCATCGTGCCTCCTTCGGTCCAGTTACTGAAAGTGTATCCTGAATTAGCCGTTGCACCAATGGTTACAGATGATCCGGAATCGTAAGTGCCGCCACCGGTAGTTGTTCCACCAGCTAATGGATTCGATGACAATGTCACTGTGTATTGTCCTATCGTGGTAAAACTCCATACATATTCCTTTTGCAAGGCATTCCCGGTATTGTCTTTGACAGAGGTTGCCACTTTACCAGTATACGTAGTGTTATACAAAAGCGGTGTGGTTGGGGTAAAACTGAAAGTCGGACCGCTTCCATCATACGTCAGGGTTCCTGTAACTTTCGATGGTCCCTGCAAAGTGAAGGAGGTCTGCGTAATCGTTGCAGGATTCATCTTTTCGTTAAAGGTTACTGTAATCACCTGATTTACCGGAACACCGGTAGCACTGTTTGCGGGAATTGTGGATATTACCACCGGACATACGCCAACCTTTCCCACGAAATCATCCTTTTTGCATCCGGCAAAAATCACAATAGACACTACCGCAAGAGTTGCCAATAGTTTTTCCGTTTTCATTGTATTTATTTTTTGGATAAGATATATAACGCCAAATATCGGCCTAAAGTTGCGGGAATCAAAGAAATGCTGCCTAATTTTGCTCAGTATCCTGCAGCATTTATCAACATCTGATTCCTTAAAAACCAAACACCTTGAAAAGGACAACATTCATAAATCTTAATCTGGCCTTAATTTTCCTGGTTTCCTCTTTTGATGGTCAGGCAAAGGATATTCAGATAAAGGCCACTCCTGCTTCAGGAATACAAATTGCCCTGGACCAGGCAAGGAATCTAAGGCTCCATGATAAATCCTCCGGCATTTGTATTGTCGTTGCTCCAGGCGATTATTATCTGAGTACTCCAATCGAGATACAAGCATCGCTAAGCGGGTTAGTCATTAAAGGGCCAGGCCACGGACTGGCAAGAATTAAGGGTTCAGTTCCATTGGATCTGACTTGGGAACGGTATAATGAAACCATCTGGACAGCAAAAGTCCATGGCAGCATGAATTTCGACCAGCTATTTATGAACGGTGAAAGGCAGGTACTTGCCAGATATCCAAATTATAATGAAAATGGCGGACATTGGCAGGGCCATGCTGCCGATGCAATTTCTAAGGAACGTATCAGGACCTGGAAAAAACCGGCAGGAGCAATTGTACATGTTATGCACGGCAGTGAATGGGGCGATTTTCATTATGTGATTATTGGTGTCAATCCCGATGGAACACCAGCTCTTAAAGGCGGACAGCAAAATAATCGTCCGGCTCCGATGCATAAGGAATACCGTATGGTTGAAAATGTTTTTGAAGAACTGGATAGCCCCGGGGAGTGGTTTCTGGATCAGGAAAATCATAAACTCTATTATTGGCCGAAAACCGGGGCAGATATTAAAAAAGCAAAATTTGAAGGGGTAACCTTAAAATGCCTGGTTAAAATTATCGGAGATGAAAAGCTGCCGGTAAAGAATATTTCGATCAGCGGACTCCATTTTGAACAAGCCCAACGCACCTTAATGGAAAAGTATGAACCCCTGCTTCGTAGTGATTGGACAATCTACCGCGGTGGTGCGGTGTTTATTCAAGGAGCTGAAAATTGCTCCATCAATGATTGTGAATTCACCGAATTAGGAGGTAATGTGATTTTTGTAAGCGGTTATAACAGGGATGTTGTAATCTCTGGAAATCATATTCATGACTGCGGTGCCAGCGGAATTTGTTTTGTCGGCGATCCTTCGGCTGTGCGCTCCCCCTCATTTCAGTATTCTCAGTTCGTAGTAGCTGATAAGATGGATACCGTTGCGGGTCCGAAAAATAACTGGTATCCGAAATCCTGTATTGCCATCAATAATTTGATTTACCGGACCGGCAGGATCGAAAAGCAGACCGCTGGCATTGAGATTTCCATGTCGATGGATATCACTGTCAGCCATAACACTATTTGCGAGGTTCCCAGGGCAGGGATAAATATCGGTGACGGAACCTGGGGAGGCCATATTCTTGAATTCAACGATGTGTACAACACTGTCCTGGAATCCGGCGATCACGGCTCATTCAATTCGTGGGGAAGAGACCGATATTGGCATCCCGACCGCCGTACCATGGATAGCCTGGCTTTGCACCATCCGTCGATGGTCCTTTGGGATGCTGCACACACCACCATCATCCGTAATAACCGATTCCGCTGCGATCATGGATGGGATATTGATCTGGATGACGGATCGACTAATTTTCATATCTACAATAATCTGTGCCTGAACGGTGGATTAAAACTCAGGGAAGGATTTAACAGGCTTGTTGAGAATAATATCATGGTAAATAATAGCTTTCATCCGCATGTATGGTTCCTCAAAAGCGGGGATATTTTCAGAAGGAATATAGTTATGGCTCCTTATGCTGATATCAGTCTGGAAGCCTGGGGGAAAGAGGTGGATTTTAACTTATTCCCAAATCAGGATGCATGGCAGCGGGCTCTGAAGAATGGTACAGATCAGCATAGTGCTGCTGGCGATCCTCAATTTAAAAATGCTTCAAAAGGTGATTTCAGTGTTGGGGGAAATTCTCCGGCAATAAAACTAGGTTTTAAAAATTTCCCAATGAATGAGTTTGGTGTAACCAGCCCAGAATTTAAAATGATTGCTAAAAATTTAAGGACATGAATGCTTCCTGGAAGGCTACACTGAAATCCGACCCGGTGGATTGGCTGCTCGAACCTGAAAATCCATCAGTCAGGTTTTATACCCTAACCGATATTCTGGACAGTACTCCTGACAGCGAAGAGGTTAAGCAAGCCAGGCTCGACATCATGGAATCTGGTGTTGTCCCCGACATATTGAGCTTTCAGGGTCCGTCGGGATATTGGGGCGATCCGAAACAGTTTTATTCAGCAAAATACCGGGGTACCGTTTGGCAGCTCATCGTTCTGGCAGAGCTGGGCGCTGACGGCAAAAATCAGCAGATAGCCTCAGCCTGTGAGTCTGCGATAAAAAATTTGCAGGAACCTGAAACCGGAGGTTTTTCGGCATACAGGAGCGAAAAAACCGGCGGAGGGTTAGCCAGTTATGTAATACCCTGCTTAACAGGTAATATGGTCTGGAGCTTAATAAGGCTGGGCTATTTTAATGATGCAAGAGTACAGAACGCGATAGGTTGGATAAATAAATATCAAAGGTTTGATGACGGTATTGACGAAGCCCCTCAAGGCGGTTTGTACGATCGCTTTGAAATGTGCTGGGGAAAGCATACCTGCCATATGGGAGCGATTAAAGCCCTGAAAGCGCTTTCGGAAATACCGGAAGAAATGCGTTCAGATTCAACCCGGAATACCATCAATCAGGGAGTAGAGTATTTTCTGAAGCACCATATCTATAAGAAGAGTCACGACCTAAAATCTGTTTCCAAACCCGGTTGGCGCAGGCTGGAATTTCCATTGATGTATCAGACAGATATTCTTGAGATTCTGGATATTCTGACAAAGTTACATGTCCGGGATAAAAGGATGGATGATGCAATAAAACTGCTACTTTCAAAACAGGATGAACAATCGAGATGGAAAATGGAGAACAGCTTTAACGGTCGGTTTATTGCCGATATCGAAACAAAAGGACAGCCCTCCAAATGGATCACCCTGCGTGCGCTGAGGGTCCTGAAAAATCTAGGGTAAATAAAAAAGCCATGCTGATTGCCCCGTTTCCGGGGCCAATTCAGCATGGCTAATTTGGATATCCACTATTATTGCAGTATTTGAGGCTTATTTATTCGGAACAAGATCAATAACTACCGTCCGGTTGTAAAAACGCTCTTCGGGATACTTATTTTCAAAAGGTGATTTACTGTCATCCTCACCAAATCCGTATACTTCGAATGTTACGTCTTTTCTTCCGGCTTGGGCCAGACCAGCCTCAAGAATCTTCTTAACATCGTTCGATCTGTCAAGCGATAACTTCAGGTTATAAGCTTCCTCACCAATAACATCAGTATAACCACGGATGATGACTTTGCCGTCTTTTGGAATTTTGGGAACAATAACATCGGTCAGATATTTCTCATAAATATTAATGGCCTGGTAATTATCGAATTCATAAATAATGCTGAATCTCGATAATTCTTCAGGTGCTGGCGGAGTCCGCATATCCAGGTGTAATTTTGAATCCTGCTTAAAGACATTGCCGCTTTTCGATTGGCCAACCATGGTCACGTTGAAGTCAGCTTCTTCCGGAGTGCTCAGAATCGCCTGTGCCGGAATACTTACCATCTCTTGTGTATAGGGACCGAAATTCTTCACCTGTCCGTTTTTGTCAGTGATTTCCATTGACCACGAATTGTATGCTTCATTTGATCCTTTTGCGACGAAGTTTACATTTTTTTCAGGGTCAGATTCTTTCGGAGCATAAATGTCTACCGGACGGAGGGTTCCTGCAGTACCGGCCTGGAATTCGTTAAGAATCACCGGTGATCCGGATTCAATGGAAACTCTCTGATCACCCTCCCGAAGGAGTTCGAGTTCTTTGGTTCCGCCAGGCTTTTCTGAAGGAAGCAGAGGCTTTCTACGACCTTCAATAGCGATTCTTGTCGGGTTGATGCCAAATACATTTACCAGGTATGTTTTAACCGATTCAGCCATTAATTTGCCATCTTTCGGTCCTTTGGCTGAGGATCCCACCAGTCTGATTAATGACATTGGATTTCTGCCCATTCGGTCGCCAAGGATATTGATCACATTGTAGTAAACAACCATTTGTCTGGCTGACCGACCTGATTGATTCTTCGGAACGAAAACATCAAGCTGATCTTCTTTGAAGTCTTTAACCTGGTCTTTTCTGAGCAATACATAACGATCAGGGATCTCGGTCGATCCAAGATTGAAGAATATGTAATTACGCAAAGGGAATATTTCTTTCACTTTACTTCTGACAGGAACAATGATGGGAGCAGACAATGAAAACGTAACTTCTGGTTCAATTACCTTGGCAATCATCGGCATTTCAACTTTAGGCGGTGCGGGAATTTCATGTCCGCGTCCTAATTTCAAAGCAACCCCAACCCTTACCGTTGTTATATTCCAGCTTTCGATAGAACGTGGGTCCTGACCGAAATAGGGGTGATAGGAAACAAATGGTGAAAGTACCCACTTGATTTTCTTGTATTCTGATGAGAGCTGGATATCATATCCTGCTCCAACCTGCATGGAAAGTAAAATAGCATTCATGTGGCTGAAATCACCTTTCAGATCAGGTTCAGCAACCTGGGCCAGAAAATCCGGATTTGTCTTTTGTGTATAAGTGAACGATTTTCCCAGATTGAATGCAACGCGTGGGCCAGCATAGATATAGAAGTTCGACTTGAATGGGGCAATACGGATGCTCGGTTCAATGGTAATATAACTGAGATTTGTCTTTAAGTCGGCCGGACAGTTACAAGGGGTAACGATTTCGTCGAATGAGCCTTTGCGATTGTCGTATCCTGCCTGAAGCATAAATCCCAGAACAGTGTTAGGACGATGGAACTCCACCAGCGGTGCAGCATAAAGGCCAACGCCACTGCCATTATGGAATATCGCCGGAACACTGAATGTTGAATTCAACTCCTGAGTAGAGCCGCGGTAGAAATTCAGGTTTGCACCTGCAGCTGCGCCAAAGTACCACGATGGTTTTGTGTACTTGATGGTATCCTGACCTTGAACCGATACCTGCATTCCTGCTAAAATAAAAACACTTATAAGAAGGCTTTTAATCGCCAGGATATAAAGGGACCCCATCACGTGGGATCCCTTGTTTGAATTAATTTTTAAGTTCATTTTAATAATATTATAGTGTTATTGCTCCTGATTATAAAGGTTTAATTACGGTACTGCCAATGAGTGTAACCGCTGATTGTGCCAGTAACCTTCCATTAACAACAGCCCCATTATCCAACGAGATCAGAGTTTTGCAAAGGATGTTCCCGCTGAAATTAACGGTTGTTCCAAGGTTTGTCTGACCGGTTACCACCCAAGTGATGTTTTTAGCTTGTGCACCACCTGCCAGAGTAACTATCGCACCGCTGCTGGCAATCAGATCCTGTGAGATCTGTAAAACCCAGGTGTCATTAGGTCCGCCCGTTAACGTTACGCCCGCACTGGATATCAGTACATTGGTACTCCACTTATATAAACCGGGAGCAAGGTTCATGCCGCTGATGTTTCCTGAACCCAGTTCAACAACAGGAGCTGGTGTAACTAAACCGTTAGCTGTGGTAAAGGCAGTTTCCATATTGCTTATGGATGTGCTGATATTGGCTGGAGTAGGTGCTGCATAGTTTGCTGCATATACTCTTCCGATCACTATACCAGGAGAGGTGGAGAAAGTATTACTTGCATCCATGATCAGGCCAAATCCTGTTATAGCAGTTGCTGTTATAGGACTTGCACCGATATCACCGGTTATTGAAGTAACACCGGTAGTCGAGATCCCTGTTTTCGTTAGGATGGCATAATTAGCAGCAGTTCCGAGGTCAACAATTCCAGGTCCAACCGGACCAGCAGTAAAGTTAGCTACCAAGGTACGGTTACTGTTGATCGTAAAGGTGTAACTGGCATTTGTTGATACCACATTCACCCCTTCGGTCCAGTTAGTAAAAGTATATCCTGAGTTAGCTGATGCACCAATTGTTACTGAGTTTCCTGAACTGTACGACCCTGCGCCTGAGGTTGTTCCTCCGGCAATTGGATTGGATGACAGTGAAACGTTATATATGCTGCTGGTCAAGGCGAAGTTTGCTACCAGGGTACGGTTACTGTTGATCGTAAAGGTGTAACTGGCATTTGTCGATACCACATTCACCCCTTCGGTCCAATTAGTAAAAGTATATCCTGAATTAGCTGATGCGCCTATGGTTACTGACGTACCTGCATTGAAGGACCCGCTTCCAGAGGTGGTTCCACCTATCAGCGGGTTAGCTGACAATGAAACGGTATAAACCGGAATCAGGGTAAAGTTAGCTACTAACGTCCTGTTGCTCGTAATCGTAAAAGTATAACTGGCATTTGTTGATACCACAGTTCCGCTTTCAGTCCAGCTGGTAAAAGTATATAGCGCATTAGGTATGGCTCCAACTGTTACAGAGGACATAGCATTGTATGATCCTGCCCCAGTGGTTGTTCCTCCTAACAGCGGATTTGATGTCAGGATAACGGTATGCAGTACAGCATTCTGTGTGAAGTTTGCTACCAGGGTACGGTTACTGTTGATCGTAAAAGTGTAATTTGCTGTATAGGATACGACGTTAATTCCATCGGTCCAATTAGCAAATGTGTATCCTGAATTTGCCGCAGCTCCTACAGTTACCGAAGCACCTGCATTGTAAGTCCCACTGCCTGTGGTTGTTCCGCCAATGAGTGGATTCGATGACAGTGCTACGTTATATGTGATTAGGGTTAACGCAAAGTTGGCTACCAGGTTTCTGTTTTCGAGGATCGTAAAGGTGAAATTGGCATCAGTTGATACAATCTTTCCACCTTCGGTCCAGTTCGTAAACGTATATCCAGAATTGGCACTTGCTCCAACAATCACAGAGGTTCCTGCATTATACGTTCCTGCGCCGATGGTCGTTCCTCCGGCTGAAGGGTTCGATGCAAGAGTAACACTTAACCTGTTGATCATCATTCCGAAGTTGGCAACCAGCGTCCGGTTACTCGTGAGGATAAAGGTAAAACTGGCATTGGATGAAACTACGATTCCATTTTCAGTCCAATTAAGAAATGTAAAACCAGTATTTTCTGTTGCTCCAACCGTTACCGTTGTACCTACAATGAAGTTGCCGCCGCCCGAAGTTGTTCCTCCGTTAATTGGATTAGACGACAGCAATACACAATAGGTAGTCGTGATTTTAGTAAAGTTTGCCACCAGTGTGCGGTTAGCAGCAATGGTGAAACTGTATGTTGGTTCAAATGATAGTACGTTCACACCTTCTGTCCAGTTGGCAAAAGTGTACCCTGCATTGGCAGTTGCCCCAACCGTTACCAATGTTCCTTCAACATACGATCCGCCACCGGTGGTTGTTCCACCTAAAAGAGGATTCGATGTTACCGTAACAGTATGGGTGTTAATTGACAGTCTGAAGTTGGCTGCCAGAGTCCTGTTTCCCGATATTGTAAAGGTGTAATTGGCATCGGTCGATACTACTTCTGATCCTTCAGTCCAGCCATCGAAGTAATAGCCGTTATTCGCAATAGCTGAAACGGTTACCGAGGTCCCTGAATTATAGGTCCCCTGGCCAGTGGTCGTTCCTGCGAGAACCGGTCTCGACGACAGTGTAATTGTATAAGCAATAAATGATTCTGTAAAGTTTGCAACTAAAACCCTGTTTTTGGTAACGGTGAAATTGTAGCTGGCATCAGTGGATACAATAATTCCTGCTTCGGTCCAGTTGGTAAACACATAACCTGGTTTAGCGGTAGCTGCCACGGTAGTTGAAGTCCCTGCATTGAATGACCCGTTACCGGTGGTTGTTCCTCCGATAAGCGGATTCGATGATAGCGCAATGGTATAAGCATTGATGGTTTGTGTGAAGTTCGCTACCAGGGCACGATTGCCCGTAACAGTAAAGTTGTAGGTAGCACTCGTGGAAACCACGGTTGTTCCTTCGGTCCAGTTTGTAAATACATATCCGGAATTAGCAGTCGCTCCGATATTTATCGATGTACCTGCATTAAAAGATCCGCTGCCGGTAGTTGTTCCTCCTGCCAATGGATTCGATGAAAGTACAATACTATA
This sequence comes from uncultured Bacteroidota bacterium, assembly GCA_903851365.1. Taxonomy (GTDB): domain Bacteria; phylum Bacteroidota; class Bacteroidia; order Bacteroidales; family UBA12481; genus UBA12481. The sequence continues at coordinate 7,711 of CAINOB010000055.1, read as the reverse complement.
TACAATAAGGTTTTCAGAGAAGTTTGCTACCAGGGAACGATTACCCGTAATAGTGAAATTATAGCTGGCAAGGGTGGAAACCACAGTACCCCCCTCAGTCCAATTCGTGAAAGCATAGCCTGAATTAGGAGTTGCTGCTACAGTAACAGAAGAACCCGCATTATGTGATCCGCCACCTGTTGTTGTTCCGGCAGATGCAGGATTCGAGGTTAGTGTAACACTATATACAACGATGTTTTCTGTGAAGTTGGCTACCAGGTTCCTATTGCCGCTAACAGTATATGGATAACTGGCGTTTGTCGATACAACCGTACCACCTTCTGTCCAGTTAGCAAAAGTATAACCGGAATTGGCAGTGGCACCGACGGTTATCGCTGTGCCTGCATTATATGATCCACCACCGGTGGTTGTTCCCCCAGCCAGTGGATTCGATGAAAGTGTAACGGTATATACATAAATGTTTTCAGTAAAGTTTGCTACTAAGGTTTTGTTCCCCGTAATAGCAAGGTTGTAATTGGCATTGGAAGAAATCACATTGGCTCCCTCGGTCCAGTTTACAAAGGTATACCCGGAGCTCGCTGTAGCTCCGATGGCTACTGAAGAGCCGGTATCATAGGTACCGCTTCCTGTGGTCGTTCCTCCGAGCAATGGTTTTGCTGACAATGCTACCGTGGATTGCCCCAGTGTAGTAAAAGTCCATACATATTCCTCCTGCAGGGCATTACCTGCATTGTCCTTTACCGATGTTGCAACTTTGCCTGTATAGGTTGTATTGTACAACAACGGTGCGGATGGAGTAAAGCTAAAAGTTGGCCCGCTGCCATCATACAGTATGGTCCCGGCAACTCTTGATGCTCCCTGTAATGAAAAAGAGTTCTGCGTTATTGTTGCAGGATTCATCTTTTCGTTGAACGTTACAGTTATAATCTGATTGACCGGAACGCCTGTGGTTCCATTTGTTGGGACAGTCGAAATGACCACCGGACATACGCCGATATTTCCCACAAAATCATCCTTTTTGCATCCAGCAAAAATCACAATAGATACTATCGCAAATATTGCCAATAGTGTTTTCGTTTTCATTTTTATTTGTTATTAGGAATGATGAAATTTTCAAAACAAAGATCAACCCTTAAATACCCTAAAGCGTTACACAATTACAGAAATGAGTTGCATAATTCACACATAATCAGATTTATAATATCTCTGGATATCGAAACAATGGATCATCTAATCATACTGTTGACAGGGGATCCAAAAGAAAAGCTGCCTGAGTTTTATCAAGCAGCTTCCATTTTAATCTTACAGATATATAAACTTTAAGAGCTCAACTATTTGGGATAATATCAATAATAACTGTCCGGTTGTAAAACCTTTCTTCGGGAAATTTATTCTCAAAAGGTGATAAGCTTTGATCTTCACCAAATCCATGTATTTCGAGTTTGACATCGCTTCTTTCAACCTTCATCAACCCCTTTTCAATTATTCTTTTGACATCATTTGCCCTGTCAATGGATAATTGCATGTTATGAGCATCTTCACCGATAATGTCGGTGTAACCACTTATGATAACTTTTCCGTCTTTTGGGATTCTGGGGATAATAATTTCAGTCAGATACTTCTCATAAATATTGATGGCCTCGGAATTGTTGAATTCATAAATGATACTGAATCTGGTTGTTTCTTCTGGGACCGGAGGTGTCCATAAAACCAGATGTATGGTTGTATCCTTTTTAATCATGGTGCCGCTTTTGGTTTGTCCAATCATAGTCACGTTGAAGTCACCTTCAGACTGTGTGCCCAATATTGATTTGCCGGGAATGGTCACCCGATCCTGGGTATAAGGGCCGAAGTTCTGCATTCTGCCGGTTTTGTCAGTGATTTCCAATGACCACGATGAAAAGGCCTCATTGGCTCCGTCAGCATTGAAATTTACATAGCTGTCGATCGGGGCTTCCTGAGTGTCAATAAATTCCACGGGACGCAGTGGGGCATTAGGTCCGGTCTGGAATTCCATCAGCATTTCAGGGGTGCCGGATTCGATAGAAACTCTCTGGTCTCCCTCACGAAGCAGGGCAAGTTCTTTGTTTCCGCCCGGCTGTTCTGAAGGGATTTTTGGCTTTTCGCGGCCTTCAATAACAATTCTCGAAGGATCAATATTAAAAACATTCACCAGGTACACTTTAACCGATTCCGCCATCTTTTTGCCATCCTTGGGTCCATTTTCTGAGGATCCGACCAATCTTATGGTGGCTTTTGGGTTCTTTCCCATTCGGTCACCGAGGATGTTAATCACATTATAATAAACAACCATTTGTCTTTCGGAACGACCCGATAGGTTTCTGGGTTTGAGTTTATCAAGCTGATCTTCTTTAAAGTCAGCAACCTGATCTTTCCTCAGCAGAACATACCGATCCGGTATTTCGGTTGATCCCAGGTTAAAGAATATGTAATTACGCAATGGGAATATCTCTCTTACAGTCCGGTTCACCGGAATATTCTTTGGAGCATTCACTGAGAATTTGATTTCGGGCTCTATAACCACAATCTTAGCCACCATTGGGATTTGGGCTTTTACCGGTTCTTCAATTCTGTGACCGCGACCCATTTTCAAAGCAACCCCAAGTCGTAAAGTTGTGACATTCCAGGTATCTATTGACCGGGGATTCTGCCCAAAATAAGGATGATAAGCTATAAACGGAGACAAAGCCCACTGGTATTTTTTATATTCCGAAGATAGAGCGATGTCGTATCCGGCTCCGATTTGGATGGAAAGCAGCGTATTATTCAGGAATCCAAAATCACCTTTAATATCTGGTTCAACTATCTGTTCCGGATAGTCGGGATTGATCTTTTGGGAATATGTGAACGATTTTCCCAGATTAAAAGCCACACGTGGACCCGCATATATATAGAAGCTCGATTTGAAAGGGGCTATTCGAATGCTGGGTTCAATAGTGATATAACTGAGATCTGTCTTTAAATCAGCAGGACAGTTACAGGGAGTCTTGATCTCATCGAACTTGCCTTTACGACCGTCATATCCTGCCTGGATCATAAATCCAAGCAAGGTGCCCGGGCGATGATATTCAATTAGCGGAGCTGCAAAGAGGCCAACACCAAATCCATTATGGAATGCTGCAGGAGCCGTAAATGTTGAATTCAAATGCTGGGTTGAGCCCCGGAAAAAAATTAGGTTTGCACCTGCAGCAGCTCCAAAGTACCAGCTTGGTTTCGTATACCTGATGGTATCCTGTGCCTGAACTGATGCGTGGATCCCTGTCAAAATCAAAGCACTTACAAGAAGGCTTTTTATTGTTGGGATATAAAGGGATCTTTTTAAACGAGATCCCTTTTCTGAATTGATATTAAAAATCATTTTATTAATATTTAAGTATTATTAATTCCTGTTATTAAGGTTTAATTACCGTACTACCAATCAGGGTAACAGCAGTCTGGGCCAGTAATCTTCCGGTAATTATTGCACCGTCGTTCAAGGAAATAAGTGTTTTGCTGAGGATGTTCCCGCTGAAATTAACCATGGTACCGAGGGTTGCCTGGCCGGCAACGACCCAGAAAATGTTCTTAGCCTGGGCGCCACCTGCGAGGGTGATGATAACACTGTTATCTACAGTCAGATTCTGAGCGATCTGGAATACCCAGGTATCGTCAGCTGATCCTGTTAATGTTACACCGGAACCTGTTATTAACAGGCCAGTGCTCCATTTATACAAGCCGGGAGCCAGGTTCATTCCGCTGATGTTTCCAGCACCCAGTTCAACAACAGGAGCCGGTACTGTTAACCCGTTGGCCGTGGTATAAGCCGTTTCCATATCACTGACGGCAGTAGTCATCTTAGCTGGTGTTGGTGCTGCATAGTCAGCGGCATACACTTTACCAATAACAATAGGCGTATGTGATGATTGATTATTGGCATCCATGATCAGGCCAAATCCCGTTATCGAAGCGGCTGCTGCCGGACTTACTCCGATATCACCGGTTATTGAGGTTACGCCGGTTGTGGAGATTCCTGATTTTGTAAGAATTTCAAAATCAGCTGCGCTTCCAAGGTTCACTGCACCCGGACCTACCGCTCCTTTATTAAAGTTAGCTGTCAGTATTCGGTTACCTGTAATTGTGAAATTGTAATTGGCATCAGTGGATACTATTAAGACTCCTTCGGTCCAATTCGTAAAAGTGTATCCCACATTTGCGGTTGCTCCAACAGTTACTGAAGCTCCTGAATTATATGACCCGCCACCTGTTGTTGTTCCACCGGCAGGCGGATTTGCTGCCACTGTAACCGTATAAACACTAACGTTTTCCGAAAAGTTTGCTACCAGGGTCGTGTTACCGGTTACGGTAAAGAGGTAATTGGCATTGGTGGAAACTACGTTAACCCCTTCGGTCCAGTTGATAAAGGTGTATCCGGCATTAGCAGTAGCTCCGACGGTAATTGATGTGCCTGCATTGAATGATCCGCCACCTGTGACAGTTCCACCGATCAGCGGATTTGCTGCCACTGTAACCGTATAAACACTAACGTTTTCCGTAAAGTTTGCAACCAGGGTCGCGTTACCGGTTACGGTAAAGAGGTAATTGGCATTGGTGGAAACTACGTTAACCCCTTCGGTCCAGTTGGTAAAGGTATACCCTGAATTTGCGGTAGCGCCAATAGTTACTGTAGCTCCATTGTCAAAAGTACCGCCACCGGTGGTTGTTCCTCCAGCCAGTGGATTCGCTGAAAGCACCACGGTATATTGGGCTATGGTCGTAAATGTCCATACGTATTCCTTCTGTAATGCATTGCCTGCATTGTCCTTGACAGATGTTGCCACTCTTCCCGTATAGGTAGTGTTATACAAAAGAGGAACCGAAGGCGTAAAACTAAAAGTGGGACCGCTACCGTCATAGGTCAGCGTTCCGGAAACTCTCGATCCCCCCTGAAGGGTAAAAGAGGTCTGGGTAATAGTAGCCGGATTCATCCTTTCATTGAATGTCACCGTGATAATCTGGTTGATTGGCACACCTGTGGCCCCATTTGTTGGGACGGTAGATATCACAATCGGGCATACTCCCTTAGTTTCCACATAATCATCTTTTTTGCATCCGGCAAAAATCACAATGGATACTATAGCAAGAGTTGCCAATAGCGTTTTCATTTTCATTTTATTTGTTTTAAGGAATGATAAAATTTTCATCAACAAAGATCAACCCAATGCCTGGGTAAAGCATTACACAATTTCGAGTTTTAGTTGTGTAATTCACACATTTACATATAATTACGATTGATTCGCATAAAAATGTATACGGATATAATCAGCGTACTGATTAAGAATGGAATGCTTGTAATGGAGGTATTTAACCTGGCAGATAAGCCTGGTTAATTCAACTTAATATCTGGGGATCGGAAGCAAGGTGCTTTCTGGCCGACTTACTTCTGAAAAGATTGAAAAATTTCTCTCCGGCAGATTTTATGATCTCCGGATTTCTTGACACTAATTGTGTGACACCAAACATCAATACCGAACCCAGAATTTTTTTCAGGGGATTTTTAGATGCTCCCTGAAAAATCAGTTTAGTTACCGCACCGGTCACAACACCGGTTAAAAGGTTTGTGGGTTTGATGCTCTCGTATGCCTGGTGAAGTTGCTCCTTCAGAAAGAATTCCTGATCGGCCCGACGGGCTTCCAATTCTATAATGGCAGCTTTTAAATCACTTTCTGAATTTATATTTTGCATGGTGAACCTTATTTTTTGAATTGATGCAGAATTAACTCACTCACTGGTTTTTTGATCCACCTGTGAAGGAAAAAATGCAGCACTATCCCTGCGAGCAGGTAGAATGCTGCAACTATAAAAAAGCCATAATATGATTTTCCAAGCAGCTCGCCCAGATAAAGGGAAACTCCAAAGCTCAGAAAAATCAGAATTAGCGCCATCACCAGGATCATGCCCAAACGTGATAGCACAGAGGTCAGAATAACAATTACGGATTCCAGTAATTTATATTTGGCCAGTTCGTAAACTGTTTTGCCATAGGATTCAACTCTTTCAATTATTGATTCGATAAAATTTGCCGGAGTTTCCATAATAATGAGGTATTCTGATTTTTTTTATTTGGCTGAAGCTGAGACTTCTGCTTCTGCTTCTTCCATTCTGCGTTTGGCCTTCTTGGCCATACGGATGGCATCTTCTTTTACACCTTCAAATTTTTGTGTGACACCTTCGATAAAATCTTCGAATTTGTTTTCCAGAACATCTGCGTAATCATCACTTTTTTTGGATATTTTCCTGCGTGTGGTGGTCCCTTTTTCCGGAGCGAATAAGATTCCCATTGCGGCACCGACAGCGACTCCTGCCAGAACGCCTAATAAAACTTTTCCTGCACTCATGATTTTTGTATAATTGATTAATACTTTAGTAGAACAAAGGTGAGCCACCCTGCTCTGCTAATCATTACACAATTCATGGAAAGTATTACAACATTCACATGTTTTCCAACGGAATCCTGCTATTGGCCCTGAGCTGCTTGAAAAAGGTTGGGGTTAACCCGGTCACCTTCTTAAACTGATTGGACAGATGGGCCACACTACTGTAATTTAGCCGGTAGGAAATTTCAGTAAGGTTAAGTTCGTCATATATCAGCAACTCCTTAACCCGTTCAATCTTATGGTTGATAATGTAATGTTCGATGGTAGTACCTGCCGACTCTGAGAAAATATTGGCCAGGTAGGTATAATCGTGGCTTAGCTTCTGACTGAGAAAATGGGAGAAATTTGTTTTGGGAGGTTCATCATTCAAATGTATCATTTCGATAATGATGGTCTTTATTCTTTCAATGAGAATCGACTTGTGGTCCTCGATTAACTCCAGCCCTGATTGAAACAACCCTTCCTGCAGCAACTTGCGTTGTTCAGAGGTAATATTCTCCATGATCTCAACTTCACCTAATTCAACTAAAATAAAATGAAGACCGAGTTTCTGCAACTCCGACTTCACGAGCATTTTGCAGCGATTACTGACCATATGCCGGATGAAGATTTTCATAGGATTGCAAAAACTTAAAGGTACGGAATTAATTTGCCATAACGGTTTCAGTCGTTAGTCTTCGTATAGACGCAGCCTGTTCTTTAAAGAAATTATCTCATCCTGCATTGACACAACTCTTTGCAGTAAATGGGTAACTGTTTCGATGCCCTCAAGGTTAATATCCAACTCAAAATACAACCTGATAAATTTTTCCAACAGATGAAGTTGCTCTTCATCAATAAACGCAGTTTCTTTAATAATCTCGATTTCTATTAATCCGGTTTCTTGCAATGAACTGATGAATGAGATCTCAATGTTGTGGCTCAGACAAAACTCTTCAATTGCTATTAAATGACCTGTTTTCATAAGTTGCTTTTTAAGATTGCAATTCAGCCAGTTCTTTAAAAAGTACCTTTTGCTTCTCCGATAAATTTGTCGGTACTTTGGCTTACCAATATACCCGTACACCTCCAAAAACGATTCATCCAAGAAATAATGTAGTGATTCGTTTATGCCCGATTGAAGCTTGTGTTGCACATACCCTGGAAGAATGTCCCCAGAATAAATCATTTATGGATGACATCACGGGTTGGTCTAAGATTGCACCTCATTTATATATTTGGGATTACGTGGTAAACTTTGCCCACTATATCATGCCTTACCCGAATTTTAACGTATT
>CAINOB010000054.1 GCA_903851365.1 uncultured Bacteroidota bacterium | reverse complement strand
TCGGTAAAGTAAACTGAATATAATCGATTAGTTGTTCCACTCGATAAAACAGTCCAAGTTGTGCCTCCATTATTGGTTTTCAAAATGGTTCCCAAATCGCCTACTGCATAACCTGTATTGGAATCGGTAAAGTAAACTGATTTTAATGGATTACCTTGTGGTAAAGGGTTTTGCCATGTCCATTGTGAAAAGGCAAATACTGAAATTAGCGATAAAGAAATTGAAAATAAAAATTTTTTCATTTTATAAAGTTTTAATTGTAGTATTTCTCATTTGGTTTTGGACAATCCAACACCACCATTTATAACTGAAGGGAATATCTAAGTTTTATATTAGTTGTTAGTCTGTCAAATATATAAAAATTATCAATAACCTAATTTCTAGATGGAATTATTTCTCGAAATTTCCTCTCATGAGTAGAGATAAAATAATTTATGACCTCTCCCAACTGTATAAATAATACTCCAAATTAAGACAATCCTGGAATTTAAAAGAGAACATCAAGCCAAAATCATTATCAAACACCGGCCCCAGCATTTCATAACTCACAGAATTGATATTGAACCCTGGAATGGCTTTCAGGGCAAGTGGTTCACATTTCAGGTGGTCGTATAGCATCCGAGAAATGATCTCGATACCGATTTGCTTCATCTTTGAAACAAGCTGCATTTCTCCTGAAAAGTCATCGATCTGATCCAAGTGGCTAATGACTAGGAACCCTCCATTGACCAAATCCAGGATATTATCCCGGTTTGATGCTTCAAAGTTTCCCGATAGGTTGGTCAGGATCAGGGCAGGGTATTTGATGTTTGACCGCAGAGCATCCAATGGCTCGTTGATATCCATCATGTAGAAATCATTAATTTCCTTATGCTCCCTGGCAAGGGTGCGAAAATACTCTACGTAGCTGTTAATATCGGTCATAGGATTGGATCTTACTCATATACTCGTGATACTCTTTGGCTTTCTTATTCAAACCGATCAGAACATTGTAAAGGTTTGAATTCATTACGGTTTCAAGGCTTTTATCATCGGTCTTGCCATCGGCCAGGGAGATGATCAGCGATGCCCAGCCATTATCTTCGCTGCCAGCGTCCCCTTTCTGCTCATAAACATACGGGTATAACACCGGTAATGAATTCAGAACACCGGAAAAGAAAAGGAAAACGCAGTACTTGACATCGAAATCAAGTGCTGCTATCCGGGAACATCGTTTCTTCAACGACCGATTGACAAACTTAATCCGGGGATCCTGGTTATCGGTAAATGACTTCCGGACGAACCAGAACCTTTTCTTCGGCCGGTAAAGAACTGCCACCATTTCATCGAGGTACTTTTGTTCCCTGGTCTTTGAATAGGAATCGACAAGGGAATTTGCCATTGTGAATTCCACAAAGGTGCAGTTCATCATGGCATCCGAGGGACCAATAAACTTCCTCCAACCGGTTCTGATTGTTGGTAAAAGGTTTCTGCTCAGGGAGACCTCTTTAAAAAGGAAATCAAGGGTTTCACAAAGGAAATATGCATCCTCCGGATG
>CAINOB010000053.1 GCA_903851365.1 uncultured Bacteroidota bacterium | reverse complement strand
CTTGTGTGAAGGAAGAGGCATTTACTTGCCCTTGACGGGTTCTGATCATACCTTATCTTGGCGATTAAGAGCTTTGATGGGGCGCAAAATTATTGTTAATAACTTCCTTAATTGGTACTAACATATATAGAGCTAAAACAGGCTGATATAACATCAAGCAGGACAATTCTATCTGTTAATATAATCAGATAACAAAAGTATATCCCACCCCTTTAATGGTTCTGATGCTGTTATCACCGAGTTTCTCCCTGAGTTTTCTGATATGGACATCAATCGTGCGGTCGCCAACAATAACGTCATCACCCCAAACAGAATGATAGATTTCATCGCGGGTAAAAACTTTTCCAGGGCGGCTTACCAGGAGATTCAGCAAGCCAAATTCCTTGCGGGGTAAATGAAGTTCCTCCCCATTACAAATCACGATATAACGGTCCTGGTCGATTTCCAAATTGCCCACATGGATCAACCGTTTAGAAGGTGCGGCAACCTCATTGGAGGGTAATCTTTTTAATAGCGCCTTTATCCTGCTAACCAAAACTTTTGGCTTTACCGGTTTGGTAATATAATCATCGGCTCCTGCATCAAATCCGGCTACCTGCGAATAATCTTCCCCCCGGGCAGTCAAGAAGGCTATAATAATGTTCTTTAATTCCGGGATACTCCGAAGTTTTTCACACGTCTCTATACCATCCATTCCAGGCATCATAACGTCAAGCAGAATAAGTTGGGGGAAAAAAGTCCTGGCCAATCGGACAGCATCCGTTCCATTGCCTGCCACATCAACAATATAACCTTCCAAACGCAGGTTGAAACCCAGGAATTCCAAAATATCCGGTTCATCATCTACCAGCAGAATTCGGGTTTCTTGTGGATTCATTTTGAAAAATTAAGTTCTAAAGTTAGTGGAGTTTATTCCGGAAAAGTCATTTCCCACATGAAAAAATCGTTAAATTCAGGATGATCGGATAATTCAACATATTTAATCCTCCCGGTCAGTTCACGTGTAAAATTTCTGAATTCTTCAGAATGGAGCCAAAGGCGGGCCCCCAATCCGGATGTATTACCTGCCCTGATTTGCTTTTTTTCCAATCCCAGCGGTATCAGGCCGATCCTGCCGGCCGACCAGTCGTGCAGTGCATATCCGAATCCACCCGCCATGAAGACCTGCCTGATTTCTTCGGCACCTATTCCGGCATCATGCATCAGTACTTTTATTCCGGCTGCAATGGCGCCTTTGGCCAGTTGAACTTCACGAATATCCTGGGGAGTCAGGAAAAGATTTCCGGGCTCCAGTTTCGCATCCTCCTCGAGGTATCCCATCATATCGATTTTCCCGGCATCAAGCAGGAGAGCTACTCCATCAACCAGGCCTGAGCCGCAAAGTCCTATAGGCGGCTTTCCCCCAATTGTTTCATAACCATCAGGTCCGATAGCACAAACAGCACCTTCTACACCAGCCATGCCGCAAGAAATACGGGCACCTTCGAATGCCGGGCCTGCAGCTGTGGCACAAGCCAGAATTTCATGTTCATTCCATAAAACCATTTCCCCATTGGTTCCAATATCAAGAAACAGGCTCCAACCCGATGGAGGATTGACTGAAACAGAAGCTAATCCAGCAACAATATCGGCACCGACGTAAGAAGAAACCGATGCAATGAGTTCAATTCCCGCTGCTGGGAATAGAGAAATGCCGATACTTGCCCCATTAAAGTTTTGCTCCTCAAGAAAAACCGGAGTAAACGGATAAATCGCAATGCTTTCAGGATTCACCCCTTTAAACAAATGAAGCATAGTTGGATTTCCTGTCACAGACATCCTGCTGACCTGATGATAATTATACCCGAATTCTTTGCATAATCCGGCAGCTGCTTCCTCGATAGCTTTTACAATTTCAGTGTGTAATCGTAGGGTTCCTTCTTCATTTTCACGGCAAAACTGAATACGGCTTACTACATCGGCGCCATAGGTGTGTTGCGGGTTTGGGAACGATCTTACCCCTATATTACGGTGTTCACGAAGGTGTTCCAGAAAAACGACGACTGTCGTGGTGCCCAGGTCAACCGCCAAGCCAAGAAAGCTTGTATCATTATCCGGAAAATTATCCGGTGCCGGTTCAGGATCCGGCCAAAAACTTTCAGTGAGTACCTGCATGGCAGAAGGTTGCGGTAAATATACTTCCACCTCTTTTTCAGGAAAATATTCGCATGCTTTAACCCTTCCAACACCTTCCACTTCAACCCTGCATTTACCACAGATACCCTTGCCACCGCATGGCGCCTGAATATATAATCCCTTGCTGCGTATGCCCGAGAGGAGGGATTCACCAACTTTTACTTCAATTCGTTTCCTGGATGACATGACCCAAAGATAGAATTTAAGGCGTAAAGGACAAGTGAAGGCGCAAGGCACAAGGCGCAAGCAAAGGTTACATGGGAAAAGTGTAGAAAATTATTCCATCCGTTACGGGTTTATGCATCTATATACAAAAACAACACAAATGAACCCATTTACCGACCTTCTCTCCCTGCTCCTTCCCCGAACCTGTCCAGCCTGTGGCAAATCATTGAAAGATTGGGAAGAGTGCCTTTGTCTGATTTGCCTCGGACGGTTACCGGTGACCAATTTCCATTCGGAACCAGATAATCCGATGGCAGAAATGTTCTGGGGAAGAGTTAAGCTTTTACAAGCGATTGCCTGGTTCTACTTCAGAAAAGGGTCAGCCTATCAGGATGTATTGCACAAATTAAAATATAACGACCGTCCCGACATAGGTTTTTTAATGGGCAAGCAATATGGTTATGAACTCAGGCAAAGTCAGGATTTTGTCAGGCCTGACCTTTTGATTCCGGTTCCATTGAACCCAAAAAAACAGAGAAAAAGAGGATTCAATCAAAGTGAAGCTATTGCAAAAGGCCTTTCTGACGGTCTTGGTATATCCTTGGCCAGCAGGGCACTCACCCGACCACTGGCCACTTCCACGCAGACCAGAAAAAGCAGATATGACCGATATCTTAATGTTTCAGGCAAATTTAAGGTCACGGATGCCGCCTTATTGGAAAACAAGCACGTTTTATTGATTGATGATGTAATTACGACCGGAGCAACGCTGGAAGCATGCGCCGAGGAATTACTGGCTGTCCAGGGAGTAGTAGTAAGTGTCGCCGCACTTGCCTGGGCCAGGCTATGACACCATGAACCCTTTTGAGCCTGTATCTATCCCGGCAAGCGAGAGTGCACGGTCGACCACCGTGCTGCAAAGTCCGGTAATATCCGAAGGATGCTGATAGAATCCGGGCGATGCCGGACAGATGATTCCGCCGGCATCGGTTACCGAAAGCATGTTTTGTATATGAATACGGCTATACGGAGCCTCGCGAAGTATCAGGATCAGTTTTCTTCTCTCTTTAAGCATAACATCAGCTGCCCTAGACATCAGGTCATCCGCTGTACCTGCTGCAATGCGACCCAGCGTGCCGACAGAACAGGGAATAATAATCATGGCATCGTACCCTGCAGAACCACTGGCGGGGGGCGCAAAAAAACTATCAGGATCATAACGGGTAAACGGACTGGTCAAGAGGGGCACATCAGGCAGTTCAAAAGCCCAAACTTTTTCGGCGGTCTTAGATATCACCATGGCAACTTCATCAGGTTGTGCCTGGAGTTCACACAATTTCTTCAAGAGCAGTTGAGCATAAACTGAACCACTGGCTCCCGTTATTCCAATAATCAACTTTTTATTAATCATCCAAATCGAATCAACAATTAGTAGTCTTTCACGCAGCGCACCGGCAGGCCGTTGAGCTTTTGAGAAGTATCTTGCTGAAAAGCTGGTTTTCCCCGGTATATCGATCGAATGAGCGCCAGGTGACTAAGCTCAGCATTTGGATTAACTGTCGAACTCCAGAAATAACCGGCATCGCTGAGATCATAATACTTCCTTTCGGCAAAAATGATGTATCCCGAAAAGAGCGCCTGAAAACCTGAGAGACCGCCAAGGGCCAGCTGAGTGCCAGCCTGTGCTTCAGCATCTTTTGGATCCAGGAACAGAATTAAATCATGCCATTCCGCATCGGTTGGTAAGTGCCAGCCATCCGGGCAAATACCGGCTCCACCTTCAACGGTTCCGTAGGCCATAGCTTCATTCCATTGATAAAGGCCACCATAAATAGCGCAGTTAGCCGGATCGTTCTTATAACAGTATTTTTCAGCTTTCCCATTATCTACCTGATTGCCATCATTTGGAGTGCCATTGCTTGGATTGATCATAGTTCCGATATTCAGGTTCTGGGCCATCCAAATCCTGTCGTTAATCGTTACAGATTTATATACCTGCCCATCTCGCCGGTCGACAAAGGTAGAAAGAGGATAGATCGGAGTGTTGGTAGTAAATGACCAAACCTGACTTGAAACCTCATGGGCATAAGGATCCCGGGCAACAACTTTCCAATAATACTGAGTCGAATATTCAAGCGGCAAACATTCATATAAAGCACCTGATTGGTCGCTCGCCACTTTGGGAGGATTTGGATCGACGCCAAAATAAATGTCATATTTCAGGGAATCCCTGTCAGGATCGACACAGGTCCAGGTAAGAATGCCTAAGGTACTGGATTTAACGGCTTTGTCGGTCGGACTAGGATCTTTCGGTACTTCAGGAGGCATATTTGTTGGTGCAACAGTGAGCGAATAAGACTCTGTATCTGTTGATCCGCCATTGTCTTTTACCATTACAGTTACCTTATAAGAACCGGCAGCCGAATACTGGTGATTTACAATTTTTGTTTTTGAATATTCTGTATCCCAGGTTCCATCGCCCTCAAAATCAAATCGAACCATCAGGTCAGCGACCTTATCTTCAGCATCACTGCTTGCGGAGGCATCGATTTTGAAAATATCCTGCAGGAACCCGCTTTTTGGAGACACACTGAGCGCGGCCTTTGGTGGGCGGTTATTCCAAAGTACCCGCACGAAATCGGTATACCGGCCTGTTTTACCTTTGGTATCCTTTACTTCAACAGTAATGTTTATTGTTCCACCGGCAGAAAATTTATGTTTGATAATCTTGGTGGTACTGAATTCAGTATCAAATACCGAATCTGATTCCCAGTCCCAGCGGACTTGAAGATTGGCAACCGGATCTTCAACATCGCTTACTCCGGAAGCATCAAAAGTAAAGGTAGAGTCGACAGAACCAAACGCCGGAGCAATTGTAAAAATGGCTGTCGGGGCGGTGTTTGATTCAGGCTTGCAAGAATGCAAAAGGACTGCAAAGAGGGTGGAAAGGGTAATCAGGCTGATTCTGAGAAGTGTTAAACCTTTCATGTTTTTCATGTTTTTCCTGATTAATAAGATAGTAATACAAAGATAATAAAAGAAAGGGTATCAGGTATCGGGTATCAGGTATGGGTTATGGGGGATGGGGTATCGGGGTATCGGATACAATTGCTATCTTAGTATCATATAAGACCACTGGTGCGTGCGTAGATTAGTTTTTATCATTTTTTTACTGGCATGTTTTGCTTCGGTTCTGAATGCGCAGAATTCTGTAAAAATTTCTGGCGTTGTGAGAAACAAAGCAACGGGCCTTTTTTTGTCAGGCGTTAATATCCACAATCCCGCAACCGGGAAAGGCACCACTACAGATGAAAAGGGAGCATGGCACCTTGTTGTCGCCAAGGAAAATAAGATTCTTATTGCTTCGCATGTTGGATTCCGGAGTGATACTATCAACATCAGCAAGGAAGCAATCGAAATATTTTTAGAACCGGAGGTAAAGCAAATCCCTGATGCAAGTATTGTTGGGCAAATTGAAACATGGAAAGTGAGGGACCTTCCGCCAGGACAGATGCGAATGTCGGTGACTGAAATAAGTAAGGTGCCGGCGCTGTTCGGTGAGCAGGATCTGCTGAATTCGTTGCACAGCCTGCCTGGTGTCCAGTCGGTAAGTGAAGGTTCAGGATATTTTTACATCAGGGGTGGTAATGCTGATCAAAACCTGATCCTGCTGGATGAGGCGGTCATATATAATCCCTCACACCTGCTGGGACTGTTTACAGTGATCAATCCATCGGCTATACAGTCGCTCACCCTCTATAAAAGCGGTATCCCGGCAAATTATGGCGATCGGCTGGCTTCGGTTATAGAAATGACCAGCCGCGATGGGAATCTGAAAAAATTTACCGGAGAAGTCTCCATAGGTTTGCTTGCATCCAAAATCTTTATTGAAGGCCCACTGGTAAAAGACAAAGTGTCAATCCTCTTTGCTTTGCGACGGACACAGCTCGACCTGATCACCCCTTTTCTGATCCAGAAATCCAGTGTTATACGTGGCTCAGGGTACTCATTTCTGGATTTTAACGGTAAGATTTTATGGAATTTATCTGACCGGCATAAGCTTTGGCTTACTGCATATTCCGGTTCCGATGATTTTTTGCTGAAAGATAAAGAGTTCACTTTAAGCGATCGGATTAGCTGGGGCAACAGCCTCTTTTCACTAAACAGCCAAAACAAATTGAACAGCCGCGTCGAGATGCGAACCTCTTTCAACTGGTCGGGCTATTCGCTGGACTTTACCCAATTATACCACGATTATTACATCGGAATAAATACAGGCATCAGTAATTTCAAAATCAAGCATGAGTTTCTGTTCCGGCCGTCATCAAAGCATCTGATCATGACCGGGGTTGAGTTGCAGCAATACACATTTAAACCCTATCAGACACGGATCTTACTGGGTAATGAAACTAATGCCATTGGAGATTCAATCCCATACCGGGCTCGTGAGGCTGCCATTTTTGTGCACTATGAATGGACACCAGTTCCGGCTTTCACACTGAATACAGGTATCCGCCTGATGTATTATCAGCAGCGTGGTCCATTTAACCTTTTGGTGCATGATCAGCAAGGATTTCCAGAAGATACGATACACTATACCAAGGGAAAAACTATTGCCGATTACCTCAGACTTGAACCCCGCATCTCACTTTCATGGCGCTTTCATGAAGGCCAAACACTTAAGATATCTGCCAGCAGGCAGTATCAGCCCATCCACATGGTTCCTATTTCCACCACTACCCTGCCCCTTGATCTCTGGATTCCATCAACATCACTTGTGGCACCTCAGGAGGGAACCACCTTCTCCCTGGGTTGGTATCCGGATCTTGACCGTCAGGGATTGGAAGCCTATGCAGAGGGATTTTACAGGCATTTCACTAATCAGGTTGAATTTGTTGAAGATCAATCACTTTTAGATTTTGTTAAAGACAACCTCGACCGGCAGCTGACTTTTGGGACCGGTGAAGCCTATGGAATGGAGATTTTCATCCGGAAAAAAATTGGCAAGACGCAGGGATGGCTAGGCTATACCTGGTCGGAAGCGTGGCGAACCTTTCCCGAGATTAATCATGGTAAACCTTTCCATCCCCGCAGCGACAGGACCCATGACTTCAATTTGGTGTTGATGCATACTTTCAATTCAAGATGGGAAGGGTCATTGCAATTTGTTTATGCCACCGGACAGCCGGTTACCATTCCTCTTTCAGTCTATGTAATGAATGGTACACTGGTGCAGAACTTCAGCGAAAGGAACGCTATCCGTCTGCCAGCTTATCACCGTATCGATATCGCGATATCACGCAAACCTATTAAAACCAAGAAGTTGCAATCAACCTGGACTTTTTCTATCTATAATCTTTACAATCGTTTGAACCCGTTTTTTGTTTATTATGATCTCCAATGGGATTATGAAAAAAACTTGTTATCCACCCGAACCCGTCAGATCTCGTTGCTCCCGGTATTACCTTCCATCACCTGGACCGGCCGCTTTTAAACGATGGGTGATAGGCGCCTGTTTATTGTTTGCTACACTGCAAGCATGTGTGAGTGACCTTGAGATCAAGGCACCAGCCACTGATGAAAGGTATATCATTGAAGGATGGATTGAGCGGGGCGGCTTTGCACATGTTATGGTAAGTCGCAGCTTGCCATATAATACTACGGTTGGCACAGCCGACTTATTTGATTTATTGGTACAAGACGCTCAAGTAACCGTCAAATGCGAAAATCAGGAGGAGCAACTTCTACTGGTCCAGGATACCATGTATACCATTTTACCCATTTACCGGGGTTACCAGATCCGAGGTGAAACTGGAAAAGCCTATACCCTGGAAGTAAAAATTGCGGACCGGGTATATACTGCGACTGACACTCTGTTGAATCCTATTCCCCCTGATTCCCTATGGTTTAGTGCAGAGGCCCTAAACGATTCACTTGGATATATCCATATAAGATTAAAAGATCCTCCTTCGATTGGCAACTATTACCGGATCTTCACAAAACGTTTAGGCATTGATATCGACTATAACGGAATATCGGTAGGGGTTCTGGATGACCATCTTTTTAATGGCTCCACGTTTTCATTTCCACTGATACGAAGCGGGCCGTCGACCAAGACTAAAGACAAGCATTTTTTCAGGAAAGGTCAGCGGGTGGTGGTTAAAACAGCGGTCATTACTTCACGCTATTTTTACTTTTTATCGAAAGTTTCCAATGAAATGGGCGAAACAATGAGTCCACTGAGTTTTCAGGCACCCACCGTTACGCTGATGTCTGGCGGTGCTTTGGGAGGATGGGGCTGCTATGCCACGGTAAATGATACGCTGGAAATAAAATGATAGGTTCAAAAATCAAATTTGTTAACTAAATTTGTTAACCACAAAAATCAAACACCATGAGAAAACAAAATCTAATTTTATTACTTCTGGTAACGGCTCTTGCATTCGGTGCATGCAGCAAGTATACCGGAACAAGCACCAACTTGGTTGGCACCTGGAATATATCCTCGATGACGGAGCGGACTTATTCCGGCGGAACCCTTCAGAATGACACCACTGTTTATGACCTGGGAACCTTGACATTCAACAAAGCTGGTGATGGATTATTTTCCATTTCCAGCACAAGCACAGGGCATGCCAGTACGGGTACATTTGACTGGTTTGAGCAGAACAGTAAAGTGTTTATCAACCCGATCAATCTGACGGACTCAATCATGTCAAAAAACCTGGCCATAGGATTTGAGGTCATAACCAATACTGCCAAACAGCAGGTATGGTCGTCGGAATTTAGCTATTATACGAGCACAGTCAACCAAGCCGGCAATACAGTAAAAACATTGTCACGGTATTATTCGGAGTTGGAATTAAACAAGCAGTAATAAGAGCTTGATTATTCGTCAGCTGTCTGCAGCTTTTATTTCTCCAATATAGCGGTCATCAGGAACTGTGGATTCCCTGACTTATCTCGTTGTAAATAAGAGGATAACTCGGTCAGTATGATGGTTCCATTTTTATGGATAAATCGCTTTTCAAATTTTACCACATTTGATTCACCTCTGATCAAAGACCCGATTTTATCATTGGTAAGCTGAATATCGTCGGGATGCGTAATTTCCATCCATTTTTTTCCAAGCAGCTCTTCCTTGGTATATCCGAATAATTTGCAAAGCGATTCGTTGACATTCATTGAATCATCCATGCTGGTCATTGAAATTCCGATGGGCAGGTGTTCAAAAAGGTTACGAAAACTCGACTCACTTTCCCTTAATTTCGCCTCCATCAGTTTATGACTGGTTATATCAACTGCAGCGATCAGGCATTTTTGTTCCACTTCAGATACAATACCTTCGAGAAGAAGATGAATCAGCTCATTATCATTGCCGATTACCCTGACTTCGCAAGATTGCTTCAACGATTTATTAAAGATATCTTTGAAAAAGACATTGAATGCAGGTTGGCTGTCGTCGGTAATAAACTGATGAAAATACCCACCGAGCAAGGTTGCACGATCCCTGGTCAGCATTTTCGATCCATAAATGTTGAGCTCGCAGATCTTACCCGATGGATCCAGTTGGAAATACCCGGCAGGGGAGAAATTATAAATCTCAACGTAAAGGTCTGTGTAGAGTTTAGCGACATTTTCGGCTTTCTCCTTAGCAAGGCGAAGCTCCTCCTGAAGCACCCTCGACGATGACAAGGAATTTTTCGGTTGTAATTCCACCGTTGTAAGTGAATTTTTACTTACCTTCTTCATGAAAATTCAATGACTTTTTAAAAGTTTGCCAACTTCAGAGTAATATTATTGTATTTCTATGATCAAAGCAAAGAAAATCTCTCCAATTCATAACGAATAGTTTCTTTTTCGTCAAATAGTTAACTTCAATCCGTAAAAAATCACTAACGATGAACATTGAGTTTCAGATTCACTATACTACTCATCCGGGTCAGCAGCTGGTTATTAGCGGCTCTGTGCCTTTCCTTGGAGGTAGTGATATAAAGTTTGCGCCATTGATGAGTCTTAAAAATTCAATAACCGGTCTATGGTGCTTCCGGATCGAAATGGTAAATCCATCCGGATTTACCTACCGATACTTTGTTAAAGATGATAATTACCATACGTATCTGGAGGAATGGGGACCTGATCGTAATTTTTCACTTGGCGGGAAGGCAACTGGTTCCATTTTACTGACTGATCGCTGGAGATCACAATCTGATCCTGATTTCTCATTATATTCCTCTGCTTTTACCAATGCAATACTAAAGCCTGGGATCAGTTTCCCGGCACCGAAGCCAAAGCCCGGAAAGGATGACGATTCTGTGATCATCCGTTTTAAACCAAGTGTGACAAGGATAAAATCCGGTCATAAAGTGGCAGTTTCGGGGAATGTTAAAAGCTTAGGGTCCTGGCAGGAGAAGAAAGCTATCTCCCTGGGCAATCCGGATCATCCTACCTGGAAAGGCGACATCAGAGTGCCGGCAAAAGAATTTCCGGTGCATTACAAATATTTGATACAGGATGAAACTGGCAAACCACTTTTCTGGGAGAAAGCGGCTAACCGGATCCTGAATCTGCCCGAAGGCGAGCATCCTGACGTTATCGAGATAAACGATGAAAAATTCGACTTCCCTCAATTTCCATGGAAAGGCACAGGCGTTGCGATTCCGGTTTTTTCACTGCGTCGCAAGGATGGCTTTGGTGTTGGTGAATTCACCGATATCAGATTGCTGGTCGACTGGGCCCGTGGTGTTGGCATCAAAATGATCCAGATCCTACCCATTAACGATACGGTAGCCAGGCATACCTGGCAGGATTCTTATCCTTACGCTGCTATTTCCGTATATGCGCTGCATCCGATCTATATCAACCTGAGCGAAATCGGAAAATTGAATTCCGATATTAATCAGAAGATAATTGAAACCCAGGGGAAGTATCTGAACTCGTTGGAAAAGATTGATTATGAAGCGGTAATGAATCTGAAATCAAGATTTTTCAAGCTCATTTATGATCAGGATAAAAAAGAATTTTTCAAGAATCAGGAATTTCTGAAATTCTTTGCCGAGAACGAGTATTGGCTCCGGCCTTATGCTGCTTTTTCTTATCTGCGCGATCTTTTCAATACTCCCGACTTCAGTCGCTGGGGGGAATACAGCCATACGACTCCTGAGTTGATAGCGATGCTCACGGACGACAAATCGGCCCATTTCGATGAAATAGCCGTTCATTATTTTATCCAGTTTCATGCTTACAGGCAGTTGCTTGAAACGGCTGGTTATGCCCGGTCGAACGGAGTTGTTCTCAAGGGCGATATACCGATTGGGATTTACCGCAACAGCGTGGATGCATGGCTCAGTCCACAGCTTTTTCATATGGACAGGCAGGCAGGAGCGCCACCGGATGACTTTTCAAATAAGGGTCAGAACTGGCGGTTCCCAACTTATAACTGGGATGAAATGGCCCGTGATAATTATGCCTGGTGGCAACAACGTCTGCGTCAGTTATCGGGTTACTTTGATGCCTTCCGCATCGACCACATACTTGGATTCTTCCGCATATGGGAAATTCCTGCATCTCAGGTTGAAGGTCTGATGGGCTATTTTAACCCGAGCATTCCTTACTATCGGGATGAACTGCAAAACAGGGGTCTATGGTTCGATGAGGAGAGGCTTTGCCGACCTTACATCCGCGAACATTTTCTGTACGAGCGTTTCGGTGACCTTACCGGATTTGTAAAGCAGAACTATCTTGATGAATATTCTCACGGTTGTTACCACATTAAGCCTGAATTTGATACCCAAAGCAAGGTCGAAGAAAAACTTACCCCTGAGCCTGATGCCAGTCCTGAAGTCAGGACACGATTTGAAAGAATCATCCAGGGCTTGAATTCCCTCATTGCGGAAGTGGTTTTTCTTGTAGCTCCGGGGACTGTCGGAATTGCTTTCTTTCCCAGAAATGCCCTGCATTTCACTAAATCATATCAGGAACTTGATGAGCATGCCAGAGGGGTGATTAATCAAATTTACCTCGATTATTTTTACCGTCGGAATGAGGAGTTCTGGCGCAGTAAAGCCATGAGTAAGCTTCCAGTAATTAAGAAATGCACCGAGATGTTATTATGCGGCGAAGATCTGGGGATGGTTCCGGCCTGTGTACCCAACGTGATGAATGAACTGGGTATATTGAGCCTGGAAGTTCAGCGGATGCCTAAAAATCCGAAGATCACATTTGGCAATCCGGCCGATTATCCATACCTGTCAGTAGCCACCCCATCTTCACATGATACCTCCACTATCAGGGGATGGTGGGAAGAAGATTCGGGGCGTTCGCAAAGGTTTTATAATGATCAGCTCGGTAACAGGGGAGCATCGCCTTTTGAATGCACTACAGCAATTGTCCGGCAGATTATTACCCAACATATGTACTCGCCAAGCATGTGGGCGATTTTTCCGATCCAGGATCTTCTGGGAATGAATGAAAAGTTGCGGTTAGCTAACCCGCACGCTGAACGCATAAATAATCCCGGTAATCCGAACCATTACTGGCGGTACCGTTTGCATCTTAACCTTGAGGATCTTCCGGGGCAAGAAGAATTTAACAGTTTTCTGACAGATCTTATCAGGAGTTCCGGACGCCTGGAAATTTACTGAACGGAATGAATCGGGGAACGCGCTTTTTATAATCGGCATATTCCGGATACTTGCCGAGTGAGATGTTTTCGCTAAAATCGCTGCTCCCCCAAAAAAGGAGGACAAGGAGTATGGCTCCGGCCATTGACCAGTTGATCACCTGGCCTGTAGCGTTAACGCTGAAGAAATAAAACACCATCCAGATCGATTGTTCTGAAGCATAATTCGGATGGCGGACAATGCCCCATAACCCTTTATCAAGAAACCCCCTTTTACCCTTATTCTTATGAAAGTTCCATTGTTGCTGGTCGGCAATGGTTTCAATAAAGATAAACATCAGAATTAATCCGGCCGCCAGGGCATCGCCCCAGAAAAGAGGTTTCCCCTTCAGGCTCATCAGTGCCGGCAGTGTGATCAGGAGAACGAGTGCCATCTGATAAAAGGAAATAAAAAGGAGGTTAAAAAGAACCCACTTCCACTTAGCATCAAATTGGGGATTTTTACGAAGTATTGACCAGCGATAATCCTCTTCACCACTCCAGAATCTGATAGAATACCCGCCTTTTCGGCCAAAATTGTAGGAAAGGCGAATGCCCCATACGGTTACCAGGATGGCCATCAGCATAAGCCGCGGTTCGAAATCCGATTTGAAAGAAATGAACCAGGTATAAATTAAAGGCATAATGCTCCAAAGTTTATCAACCTGGCTATAATTATTGGTAATTGTGCTGACAATAAAACAAAGAAACGCTGTACTGAGGCAGATCAAAATAAGCAATATCAGGATAGTGTGCATAGATCATGTTTTAGGCGGCGGAAACATAACAAATTTCTTGTAGTTTAGCAGTAGAACTATGCATGATAAGGCAATAAATATCGCTCCTCCGATCCGCAGCCGCAATATCTTTACTGATATCTGGTATTTCCTGCTGTTCAAGCCGAAGCCACCTACATTGCAGGCTTTCAGGAATGAAGATGACCGTGAAAATTATAATAAAAGGATCCTGCAGCGACTGGGTATTAAACCCGACGACTTTACCGTTCTTAATATTCACCGGATCGGGGTAAATGCACCGCCAAGTTACATGTTCAATGAACTGTTGAAATGGAACGGCGAGTCAACCTGCTGGCCCAATCACCTGGCTAAGGTTGACAGGGTAGGCAACCGGTTGGAAAATATCAGGGTTTTGCTTTTCGGTCGCTCCCGCTGGCCGTTTGGATGGACGAGTATTTTCGGAATCAGGCTGGTCCCCCTATTCCTGATGAATTCCATCCGCTTTAAAAAAGTTCCCGACTCTTATGATTTTGATAATGCAAGGTATCTGCTTTACGAGTGCAGCGGAGGATATCCGATCGGATTTTTCTCCATGTATGTACGGTCGTCGATTGCCGATCTGGGCGAAAAGGAACCCACTCAACTTTTCCTGATCGTTGGATTTAATTTTTACGGTAAGAAAAACAAGGCATTAAGCGGCCTCATCAATATTCCCTGGCAATCGATACACAACAGGGCAACCTCCAATGTTCTTTACCGGTTGAAATTGCTTTGCGAATGGCGCCTGAGCAAGATTCACCAGCAGGCGGATCTTTTGGAGCATTTATAAACCGTTCACTTTCCCACACCACTGAGTGTCATTCACTAAATGTGTGAATGATGTAACTCTTGTAAGCAATTGTGTAACACGCAGGAGCCCCAGCCAGCTCATCTTTGCTTACATAAATTAATAAACCCATTTAAGTTTATAAACCGTGATTAAAAAAGTGATAGAATTACCATTTTACGCTAAAACCGCCATCATTTTTGTCGGTCTTATTGCTATTCTATCTATACTTTTTATTGCGAAAAGTATTCTGGTCCCGATTGTTTTTGCCATCATTGTGGCCACTGTACTTCACCCGGTAGTGAGTTTTTTTACACGACTGAAAATTAACAGGGTCATTGCCATTATCATAACGTTACTTCTTACGGCAATTACGCTTTTTGGACTCTGTGCACTGATTTTTTCGCAGATTAACCGGTTCAGTGCAACCTGGCCCACACTGGTCGAAAGGTTTTCCGCAATCTCTGACGGATCAATCGCATGGATATCTAACAATTTCGATATTAACCCTCGAAAGATTCATGAATGGATCACCAAAACGGTTAATGAGTTTATTAATACAAGCACCGCTGTTATCGGTCAAACCCTCGTCATTGTTGGTAATGCCATTGTTGTTCTATTTCTAATTCCAGTCTATGTCTTTTTATTGCTTTTCTACCAACCCTTATTGAGGGAATTTATCACAAGAGTTTTTGCTTCGGGGAATCAGGTTCAGGTTAGCGAAATTGTCAGCCAGACTAAGTCGGTGATTCAGCGCTATCTGGTAGGTTTGGTTATTGAAGCAGTTTTGGTTGCTATTCTGGATACCTCAGCTCTGTTGGTGCTGGGAATCGACTATGCCATTCTGCTTGGAATTATTGGTGCGATCCTGAATGTTATCCCATATATCGGGGGCCTTGTGGCTGTTGCCCTTCCAATGGCAGTTGCCATAGCCACCAAAACGACCCCACTGTATGCCATTTATGTAATGGTGGCCTATTATCTGATCCAATTAGTAGACAATAACTATATCGTTCCCTATATCGTTGCCTCAAAAGTCAAAATCAATGCGTTATTCTCGATCATAGTTGTATTTGTGGGCAATGCACTTTGGGGTATCCCAGGCATGTTTCTTTCGATACCATTAATGGCGATTATAAAACTCTTTTTCGACCATATTGAACCGCTGAAGCCCTGGGGATTTTTATTAGGCGATTCAATGCCACCATTGATATTGGAAATAAATCCGATACTAAAAAAATTAAAAATCAAAACCAAATGATTAAGGTCAAGAAGGAAGGCGTGATATTATCAAAAACCAATCTGGATTTTGAAAATGACGGAGTACTTAATCCGGCTGCCATAAGGGATGGCGACAGTGTTCACCTGTTTTATCGGGCCGTACAGAAAGGCAATATTTCATGTATAGGTTATTGCCGGTTAGATGGTCCGTTGAATGTTGCTGAAAGATTAAATATTCCACTGATTTCCTCTGAATTCGATTATGAAACACAGGGTGTTGAAGATGCCAGGATCGTGAAGATTGACTCCACCTATTACCTGACCTATACCGCCTATGACGGAATAAATGCCAGGGGAGCACTGGCAACCTCAAAAGACCTGAAAACCTTTAAGAAACATGGTATAATTGTGCCCCCCATCACTTATGTTGAATTTGTATACCTGGTTGAATCGGCAGGAAAGGTAAATAAGGACTATTATCATAATCACAAATTCTACTACCAGGATGCTGATCCCGAGAAAAAGATAATGCTTTGGGATAAGAACGTCATGTTTTTTCCGAGGAAAATAAATGGACAATTTGTTTTTCTTCATCGCATCAGGCCTGGAATTCAAATTGCTTTTGTGAAAACGTTAAAGGATCTGACTAAAGAATTTTGGGATGACTATTTTCAGAATTTCCAGGATCATATCTTATTTGATCCAGTTTATGAATTTGAGGCCAGTTATATCGGTGGAGGTTGTCCGCCTATTGAAACGGAATACGGTTGGCTCCTGATTTATCATGGGGTGGAAGAAACAGAGCAAGGATTAGTTTATTCGGCTTGTGCAGCTTTGCTGGAGTTAAATAATCCATTCAACGTTTTAGCTCGGTTGCCTTATGCATTGTTTTCACCGGAGCTGAAGTGGGAAATTAAGGGGGAAGTCAACAATGTTGTTTTTCCGACGGGTACCGCTGTTTTTGGAGATACCCTATTCATATATTATGGTGCTGCAGATTCTCAAATCGCTTGTGCCTCAGTTAGTTTAACCGCATTAGTTTCTGAATTATTAAATTTTACCGCAAAAGATGAAAAACAAAATAGAATCGCTGCAACTTCTTAGCAGTGCCAATCATTATAGACAATTATTTGGTGAAAGCAATTCCGCTTTTTGTGAAATTGAACATTCTCCAACAAAAATGAGATTGATCAAGTCGAATTTAAAAAATCTGCCCGAAATCCTGTTTATCACCTCCTACCCGCCCAGGGAATGCGGAATTGCAACTTATTCGCAGGATTTAATTAAATCTCTGAATAATCAATTCAACAATACCATGTCGATAAAGGTTTGTGCCCTGGAATCCGGAGAGGAGAGTCTTACCTACCCCAGCCTGGTAAAGTATACATTGAAAACCTCCAATGCGGCTGATTATATAAATCTGGCATTTAAAATAAACCGAGACCAGCATATCAGCCTGGTGGTTATCCAGCATGAATTCGGTTTCTATAACCATATGGAATCACAGTTCCAGGAATTCCTTTATCAATTGAACAAGCCGATAATTATCGTTTTTCATACGGTGTTGCCGAATCCGGATATACGGTTAAAATTCAGGTTACAGAACATTGCTGACGTTTGCCAGTCGATCATAGTCATGACCAATAACGCAGCCAGGATTTTAACGGACACCTATCAGATTCCTGAAGAAAAAATAATTGTAATTCCTCATGGTACTCATTTGGTGCCACATATTGACAAGAATTTTCTGAAGAAAAAGTATGGTCTTGAGGGCCGGCAGATCCTAACAACATTTGGTTTGCTGAGTTCGGGGAAGAGTATTGAAACAACATTGGAAGCTTTACCGGCGGTTATTAAGACAAATCAAAAGGTTTTGTTTCTGATTATAGGGAAGACCCATCCGGAAGTTTTAAAAAATGAGGGAGAGAAATACCGAAGCTTTCTGGAATCGATAGTTGAAAAAAACAATCTTGGGGGTCATGTCAAATTCATCAACAGTTATCTCGCCTTACCCGATTTACTTGAATATTTGCAGCTTACTGATATTTACCTTTTTACGACCAACGATCCTCATCAGGCAGTAAGCGGAACATTTGCGTACGCATTGAGTTGCGGTTGCCCGATCATTTCAACCCCTATTCCACATGCAAAGGAAATCCTCACTGAGGATACCGGGATCATATTCGATTTTCTCAATTCCACGCAGCTGGGCGATGCAATCATCGGGTTACTGGCGGATGAGGAGAAACGTAAAAGTATCAGTACAAATGCCCTTCAAAAAATAGTTGCTTCTGCATGGGAAAATTCAGCTGTAGCTCATGGGGTACTCTTTAAAAAAATAGCAGATGAGATTATTAAAATCGAATTTAAGGTGCCAAAGATCAATCTGGACCACCTAAAAAAGATGACGACCGATATTGGAATAATTCAATTCGCTAAAATCAACCAGCCTGACCTGAGTACCGGATATACACTTGATGACAATGCCAGGGCCCTGGTTTCCATGTGCATGTATTATGAATTATCGGGTGAAGAAGAAATTCTGAATTACATTCGGAAATATTTAAGCTTCATTAAATATTGTTTACAGCCGTCAGGAGATTTCCTAAATTATGTGGATCGGGACAAAAATTGCACCGATCAGAATAAAACTTCGAATCTGGACGATTCGAATGGCAGAGCTATTTGGGCTTTAGGATATCTGGCAGCATTAAAGGGGTTGTTACCTATCGAAATCACCAGCGAAGCATGCAAATTACTGGAGAGATCATTGCCTCACATGATTACGGTTCACTCTCCACGGGCAATAGCCTTTGCAATCAAGGGATTATATTACTATTCAGATGTTGTAATATCTCCTGTTAACGTTACACTTTTCAAATTACTTGCCAATCGGCTGGCTCAGATGTATCGTCATGAATCTGTAGAAGACTGGGAGTGGTTTGAAGGTTATCTTACCTATGCTAACAGTATTATGCCTGAAGCACTATTATGTGCCTGGCAGATGACCGGTAATTCAGAGTATAAAGACATAGCGCTGGCCTCCTTCGGTTTTCTATTGTCACAAACATTCAATGAAAATGGTATTGAGGTTATTTCAAATAAGGAATGGCTTCAAAAAGGCCAGTTACCAGGTCATTTCGGTGAGCAGCCGATTGACGTTGCTTATACTATTATGACATTAAGTAAGTTTTACGATGTATTTAATGATGAGCAGTATAAGCTTAAAATGGTGACTGCTTTCAATTGGTTTTTGGGAAATAACCGGCTTAATCAGATAGTTTATAATCCATGTACGGGAGGATGCTATGACGGCATGGAGGAACACAATATTAATCTCAACCAAGGAGCAGAATCTACGGTAAGTTACCTGCTGGCAAGGTTAACGATCGAAAATTACAGAAATTTCAACTCACAGGGATGAAAAAATTTTCTCCGGCAATCAAGTTAACTCCGCTACTTAGGGATGCCACGAAGGTGACCCTGAAAATCAGTGAGAAAGCCATCGCAAAAAAGGAGCAAGTCAGCAATTTCATGACTGATATTGCGGATGTCTTCCTATTTATCCTTCGAATTTTCAAAGAGACATTTTCGCGGAATTTTGAGTTCAGGGAATTTTTTTATCAATGCTACAAGATTGGATATAAAACCTTGCCGCTGATTTCAATTACGGGAGCCATTATGGGATTGGTGCTAACAATTCAATCGCGGCCAACGCTGGCCAATTTCGGGGCAGTGTCACTTCTTCCGGGCATGGTAGCTGTTTCGCTGATCCGTGAGATGGGGCCAGTTATTACGGCTCTTATCTGTGCTGGTAAAATTGGTTCGGGCATGGGGGCTGAGTTAGGCTCCATGAGGGTTACCGAGCAAATTGATGCCATGGAGGTATCTTCGACAAATCCGATGAAATTCCTGGTTGTTCCCAGAGTACTGGCTGCCACGGTCATGATCCCGATATTAATTCTGTATGCAGATGCCCTTGGTATATTAGGTAGCTGGGCAGGAGCCAATATAAAAGGAGATGTGACATTTGGATTGTTTTTCCGGCAGGCGTTCAGATATGTTGATTTTGTAGATTTTCTGCCAGCGGTGATAAAGTCGGTTTTTTTCGGCGCCGTTATTGGAATAGTTGGATGTTACAAGGGTTACAATGCCGGGCGAGGAACTGAAAGTGTCGGTGTTGCAGCCAATTCAGCAGTTGTAATTGGTTCACTGCTTGTGATCATCATGGACATGATCGCGGTACAAATAACTGATATGCTATGACAAACAGGAAATCAGTTATTGAAATCGAGAATCTCAGTAAATCTTTTGGCAATCAGATGGTACTGAAGAATATCTCACTCAAACTCCTTAACGGAGAAAATCTGGCGGTACTTGGCAAATCCGGTACCGGCAAATCGGTATTGATTAAATGCATTGTCGGGTTACTAAAATCTGACGGTGGAACAATCAATGTATTTGAAAAAAATGTGACCTCAATTTCCCGACAGGAACTCGGTGAAATAAGGATGAAAATAGGTTTTTTGTTCCAAAGCGGTGCCTTGTATGACTCGATGACGGTGAAACAAAACCTCGAGTTTCCTTTACGGAGGATAAAAAGAGACCTGTCAGAAATTGAAATCAAAGAAAAAATAAATGAAGTCCTGGAGCAAGTTGGTTTAGCAGAAGCATTGGATAAAATGCCTTCACAGCTATCCGGAGGCATGAGAAAAAGGATAAGCCTTGCCCGCACAATAATTGTTGACCCGATGATTATGCTTTATGATGAGCCCACAACGGGTCTCGACCCCGCGACTTCGGATGAAATAAGTACGCTTATCAATGATATTCAGAAACGATACAAAACTTCTTCCATTATTATTACGCACGATATCAGATGTGCCCAGAAAACGGCAGACCGGGTGATTATGCTGAATGATGGGACCGTATATCAGGAAGGCAAAATTGAGGATTTCGAAAAATCCGCCGACCCATTAATCAAGTCATTCTTTATTTAAAACAAGAAAAAAATGGAAACTCATACACACAATTTCAAAGTCAGATTAGGACTATTTGTTGCAGCAGGATTGGCCCTGTTTGTAATTACTATTTTCATAATCGGGAAGCAGAAAAACCTTTTTAATCCTGTATTCAGACTTACCTCCGCATTTTACAATGTCAGCGGGCTCCAAGTTGGAAATAACATCAGATTCTCAGGAATCAGTGTGGGTACAGTCGATAACATAAGTATTATCAACGATTCCACGGTGAAAGTTGATATGCTTATAAGAAAAGAGGTTCACCAATTTATAAAATCAGATTCACGGGTAGCCATTGGTTCTGAGGGACTGATCGGCGACCGGTTACTGATTATTACGCAAGGGGGTACAGATTCACCTTTGGCAAAAGAGGGCCAGTTCCTGGCATCCAAAGAACCTGTTGAAACCGACGCCATTATGGCAAGTTTGCAGGTAACCGCGTGGAATGCTG
This sequence comes from uncultured Bacteroidota bacterium, assembly GCA_903851365.1. Classification (GTDB taxonomy): domain Bacteria; phylum Bacteroidota; class Bacteroidia; order Bacteroidales; family UBA12481; genus UBA12481. The sequence continues at coordinate 17,201 of CAINOB010000053.1, read as the reverse complement.
AAACCATATCGCAAAGTCTTTTGGAAATAATGGCCAAGATAAACAATGGACAGGGGACCCTTGGCAAATTAATCGGTGACACGTCCATCGCACACAATTTTGATAAGACGATGCTAAATCTCCGAAACAGTTCCAAAGGGTTGAATGAAAACATGGAAGCAGCCAAAGACAATATTCTGTTAAAGGGATATTTTAATAAAAAGGCTAAGGAAAAAGAGAAAAAAATTACTGAAGAAAAAAAATAAATAAAATGAAAAAAGTACTTATTGCCCTCGATTACGACCCAACTTCAAAAACAGTTGCGGAACAAGGTTATTCAATTGCTCAGTCAATGGACGCAGTAACTATTCTGCTCCATGTGATAACTGATCCGGTATATTATGCTTCGAGCCAATATTCACCGATTATTGGATTTGAGGGATATATGGAAATGGAACCTTTTCAATTCGATACCATTGAAGGGGTAAGAAATGCTTCGGAGCACTTTCTTGATAAATACAAAAAACATCTGGGGAACAAAACCATTGAAACGATGGTGATGGAAGGCGATTTTGCCGACTCAATTTTAGCTGCAGCCAAGGGTGTGCATGCCGATATGATCGTTATGGGTTCACACAGTCATAAATGGCTGGAAAACATTGTAATTGGAAGTGTAACCGAAAAGGTTCTCCGTCATACCAAACTTCCGCTTTTAATCATCCCAACAAAGAAGCACTGAAGAGTCCGAAAAAAGCCGTAAATTGTAAGTTTCACGCAGTTTGATAACGATTTACATTATATGCCAACAAAACCAAGTCCATTCCCAATTGTAGCCATTGGCGCTTCTGCCGGCGGATTGGAAGCTTTCGAGGATTTCCTTCGAAATGTTCCAGAAAACTGCGGAATGGCCTTTGTTATTATACAACATCTTGACCCTACACAGAAAGGAATGTTGCCAGAACTGCTCCAGCGGATTACCAAAATGGAAGTTATCCAGGTAAAGGACCGCACTCGGGTTAAGCCCGATTCTGTGTATGTGATACCCCCGAACACTAGCATGTCAATTCTCAAAGGAGTACTACACCTTTTCCAGCCGGTTGAAGTCAGAGGATTACGTTTGCCGATTGATTTTTTCTTTCGCTCACTTGCTGATGATTGTCATGAGCACGCTGTAGGAGTAATACTTTCCGGCATGGGTTCTGATGGCAGCCTGGGACTAAGAGCCATTAAGGAAAAAAACGGAACGGTTTTAACCCAGGACCCTGTAAATGCAAAATTTAGCAGCATGCCCAGAAATGCCATCGACTCCGGTCTGGTTGATATCGTGGCACCTGCCAATGAATTGCCAATAAAGATGATTGAGTTTCTCAAGCATCTTCCAAAAGTCAAGCAAAATCTGGAGACGGAAATCAAGGACCAGAGTTCACTGGAAAAAATAATAATCCTGCTGCGCACAAGAACTGGTAACGATTTCTCTTTATATAAAAAGAATACGATTTACCGGCGAATCGAACGGCGGATGAGCGTGCACCGAATTGAAAAGATCACCTCCTACGTGAGGTTTCTGCAGGAAAATCCAAAGGAAGTTGATATACTTTTTAAGGAATTACTGATTGGAGTGACTAATTTCTTTCGCGATCCCTTAGTATGGGAGAAGTTGAGAGATTCTGTTTTCCCAGATATGTTTTCCACCATGAAACCAGGAACAGTATTGCGGGCATGGGTGCCAGGCTGCTCAACTGGTGAAGAGGCATTTTCACTGGCAATGGTTTTTAAAGAAGCGCTCGAGAAGATGGATCTTAATGGTGGTTTTTCGTTGCAGATATTTGCTACCGATCTTGACGGAGTGGCCATTGAGACCGCAAGAAAAGGAGTTTTTCATTCCAATATTGAGGCCGATGTATCAGCCAATCGCCTCAACCGATTTTTTATCTCTACAGAGGAAGGATATCGGATTAATGCAGAAATAAGGGAGATGGTCGTATTTGCACAACACAACATTATCTGGCATCCTCCTTTTACAAAGCTTGATATACTTACCTGCCGTAACCTGCTGATATATTTGGATACTGAGCTGCAAAGCAAATTGCACGGGCTGTTTTATTACAGTATTAATCCTGAAGGAATTCTTGTATTGGGTAGCGCTGAAACATTGGGTTCACATGGCAATCTTTTTAACCAGGTTGATTCCAAACTTAAAATCTTCAAACGCTCTAGTACAGCTCCGATAACTTTACTCACTGATTTCCCGTCAGCCTTTTCCCGGAATAAGATTACCGGACCCGATAAGGAAAAATCCGTAAAATCCTCGCAGAACATTGAAGCACTCGCTGATCAGCTGATGCTTCAGCAATTTTCACCAGCAGGTGTATTGGTCAACGAAAACGGCGATATTATCTACTTTAGCGGCCATACCGGGAAATATCTCGAACCGGCTGTTGGAAAAGCGAACCTTAATATTTTCGCAATGTTGCGGGAAGGTTTGCGAACTGATTTCCCGATAGCTTTCCGAAAAGCCATTTTAAATAAGAAACCGGTAGTTCTAGGCAACATAAAAATCCAGTATGTTGATAAACCAGAGGCATTAAATGGCATGTTAATGGTTATTTTCAACGATGTTCCGGAGATCCAGGAGTTGAGTCCGAAGGTTATCAAAGGCAAGATTTCGGGAAGTCACGTCAGGCAATCAGAGCTTGAGGAAGAACTGGTTAATACCCGTGAAGAAATGCAAACGATGCTCGAAGAGATGCAGACTTCGCAGGAAGAATTAAAATCAACAAATGAGGAATTACAATCTGCCAACGAAGAACTTCAGTCGACCAACGAAGAACTGACAACATCAAAAGAAGAGATGCAAAGTCTCAATGAAGAACTTCAAACGGTAAACTCAGAATTGCAATCGAAACTTGATGAATTCTCCCGGGTGAACAATGATATGAAAAACCTGCTCAACAGTACGGATATTGCCACCCTCTTCCTGGATAAAGAATTGAATATTCGCAGATACACCAACCAGGCCACAAAGATTTTCAAACTTATCAAGAGTGATATCGGAAGGCCTTTTACAGATCAGGTAACTGACCTTTTATATCCCGACCTTGCTGCTGATGCTCATGAAGTATTAAGAACGCTCATATTTATTGAAAAACAGATTCCCTCAAAGGACGGGCAATGGTTTTCCATTCGCATTATGCCTTACCGAACTTATGACGACAGGATCGACGGGTTGGTCATAACATTTTTTGATATGTCAACGCTCAAACAAGTGGAAGTTAAACTGCATGAATCGGAGCATATTAATCATTTGCTGGCTCAATCCTCCCAGGAATTAATCATTAAACTATCATCTGATTGGAAAATATTAGAATTTAATCCGGAAGCGGAAAAAGTTTTTGGTAAGAAACAGAAGGAAGTAGTTAATGAAGATTTTGTCCATTTGTTTGTACCCGAACCAGATCAGGGAAAAGTCAAAAAAGAATTAGAAACTCTCTTAACTAAAAATCCGGATAGTAAGTTCAAAATGAAAGTACTTTCAGCTAAAGGGAATATCCTTGGAATAGAATGGTTGTTGAATATTAATTATAATAGCCAGCGCGAGCCATCCGGAGTAATTATTATTTCAAAAAGAAAAAACAGCAATGAATAGCGAAGAAATTGACTTTACTGATTCCAGGAAGTTACGCATTAAAGCTGAGGAGAAATTAATAGAGAATCAGGGCAAAAATTCACAACAATTTGTTGAAGCTGACAGCCAAAGATTACTTCACGAGCTTCAGGTTCATCAGATTGAGCTGGAAATGCAGAACGAAGAGTTGCTGCACACATATGAGACAGCAGAAATGGCTCTGAAAAAGTACACTATGCTATATGATTTAGCTCCTATGGGTTACCTGACACTGGAATCTGACGGCAGTATCCGCGAGTTGAATTATGCTGCCGCCGAAATGCTCGGGGAAAGGCACTTTAGTTTGATAAACAGCAATTTTAAACTATTTATCAGCGATGATTCACTGGCGGTTTTCAGCGACTTTTTTTCCAGGGTATTTAACGGAAATGCGAAAGAATCATGCCAGCTTAAATTACGAAGTACAGATCAGCCCTGGAGGTTTGTGTACATGGAAGGTGTTGTCGTTGCTGACGAAAAGCATTGTCTCTTATCGGTTGTTGATATTACTGACCTTAAGAGCAAGTTGAATCGCTGATATTTATCCCTGGATTTAATGTGGGAATTATGTAACTAATTATCAATTTTTTGTAACACTTGACGAATTCGAAGGCTTTAATTTAACGCTTTTAAAAGCCCTAAGAATTCACATGAAAGATTACAAATTATTATCCCCTTCCAATCTTGGATCCATATTGCTAAAGAACCGGGTGGTGATGGCACCAATGACCCGGAGCAGAGCAATTGGCAATTTACCAAACGATTTGATGGCAGAATATTACCGGCAGAGATCAGGCGCCGGTCTTATCATAACCGAAGGAACTTCTCCATCACCTAATGGATTAGGTTATGCCCGGATTCCCGGAATTTTTGATAAAACGCAAATTAAAGGCTGGAAAAAAACAACTTCCGCGGTTCACGATGCCGGTGGAAAGATTTTAATTCAGCTGATGCATACAGGCAGGATCAGCCATTCACTCAATCTGCCCAAGGGTGCACAGATACTGGCGCCATCTGCAGTAAAAGCAGCAGGACAGGTGTGGACCGATCTTGAAGAATTAAAGGATTTTCCAGTCCCGAAAGCAATGACGGCAAAAGACATTGCGCTAGCCATTGTGGAATTTGAAATTGCCGCCTCCAATGCCATGCAAGCTGGATTCGACGGAGTAGAACTGCATGCGGCAAATGGTTATCTGCTTGAACAATTCCTGTCTCCATACAGCAACATTCGTCAGGATCAATATGGTGGGTCAATTATAAATCGATGCCGTTTCGTAACAGAAGTGGCGACTGCAGTAGCCGCAGCGATAGGTAAGGATAAGACTGCCATTCGCCTGTCGCCTTACGGTGTTGCCGGGGATATGCCCCCCTATCCTGAAATTGACTTCACCTATTCCTATCTGGCTAAACAGCTCAACCATCTGGGGATAATCTATCTACATATTGTCGATCATTCTTCCATGGGAGCACCTGAGGTGCCGATGGAAATGAAAAAGCTCCTTCGCAACGTTTTTGAGGGAGATATCATCCTGTCCGGTGGATATAATCTGGACAGAGCCGAAACTGATCTCCAAAACGGATTAGGCAACCTCGTGGCATTTGGCCATCCTTTCATCAACAATCCCGACCTGGTTACAAGGTTTATGAATCAACTGCCCCTGTCAGAAAATCTCCATTCGGATCTATTCTATGTTGGAGATGAAGATGGTTATACGGATTACCCAAATTATAAGAACTGATCATGCCCTTAAAAAAAACTAAAACAGTTGCTGTCATAGTGGCTCATCCGGATGATGAAACATTATGGGCCGGTGGAACCATTTTGAGCCATCCGCAATGCAATTGGTTCATATTGTGCCTTACACGTGGAAGTGATCCGGATCGTGCGCCGAAATTTTATAAAGCTCTAAAAGTTCTTAAAGCCGAAGGAATCATGGGTGATCTCGATGACGGTCCTGATCAGGTTCCACTCAACGAAAAGCAGATTGAGGAAACAATTATGAAACTGCTTCCCAAAAGACATTACGACCTGATAATGACGCACAATCCGGCTGGGGAATACACCCGGCACATCAGGCATGAAGAAGTGAGCAGAGCGGTGATTAACCTATGGAAGGACGCAAAAATTTCCGCGAGTGAGCTTTGGTCCTTTGCCTATGAAGACGGGAACAAAGAGTACTATCCAAGACCCTCTGAGAACGCATCATTCTACAGGGCACTGACAAAACGAATCTGGCAAAAGAAATACAATATAATCACGGAAACATATGGATTTGAAAACAGCAGTTTTGAAGCCGAAACTTCACCGCAATCAGAAGCTTTCTGGCAGTTTACCGAACCTTCGCAGGCGGAGGAATGGGTTGAAAACGGAGGGGTACTGAAATGAAAGTATTAGTATTATATGATTATCCGCCTTCACCCGGTGGATTGGCAACGCAGGGTGACCTTTTGTATCGCGGTTTATTTGAGCTTGGCGTTGATGCCCATGCGGTGCATTTTGAATCAGCACAGGAAAAGGAGTGGTATTACCGCTGGTTCAAGCCTGATGTTGTGGTTGGGGTTGGCTATTGGGGCCATACACCTCAATTGGTTCTTCATCCGCAGCGCTATGGAATTCAGCCGGTTCCCTGGCTGGTAGCTGATGGTTACATTGCAAATTACCAGGAAGTACTTAATGCTCTTCCACTGATATTGGTTACCTCAAACTGGGTAAAGGAGATGTATGTCCGTGACGGGATCAGTGGGGATAAAATTGAAGTTTTACCTGTTGGATGTGATACCGATTCGTTTATTCCTTTTAAAAAGGACGATCCGAAAATCATTGCGGTGCGCGAATCCCTGGGAATTTCTCCCGAACAATTGATGATTCTCACCGTAGGTGGCGATGCTGCCTCAAAAGGCGCACAGGAAGTGATGCAGGCACTGGCTATCATCGACGCTAAAGCGCCAGACTGGAAGTACGTGTGTAAGGTCTGGCCACAGCCACGGACCAAAGTTCAGAATATGCTTGACCTTGAAATGGCGACCCATTTAGGTATCGAAAAGAACGTGACCTATGCCACCAACACGATATCCCGGAATTTCATGCCTTATCTGATTGGTGCATGCGATATTTATGCCGCACCATCGAGGCTTGAAGGATTCGGAATGCCACAAGTGGAAGCCGGAGCATGCGGAAAACCGGTCATAAGCATCAAAGCCATGGGAATGCTTGATACGCTTATCGATGGAGAAACAGCATTGCTGGCTGATATAGCACAAAAAATTGTTGTCAATGAAGTCACACTCGGTGGCGAATCAGGTTTCGAAGAAAAGCACAGAGTTATTTTCAAGGAACCGCGGACCGTAGATTACCGTGCAAATGTCCATGATATTGCCCGGCACCTGATGCTCCTGATGACAGATGCAGGATTGCGTGAAAAAATGGGCCAGGCTGGCAGACAGCGGGTCGTGGAAAAATTTAATTACAAGGTGGTTGCAAAGCAATTTGTACAGTTGATGAATGACAAACTTGGAATAAAATGATAAAAGATAAAGACATGGCGGATATACAGGAAGCCAAAAAGGCTGCATTGGAGGTATTGCTTCACAATGCGCACGGGCCCTTCCGCGGTCATCCGAGAACGGCAGGATGGGGATATCCCGAACCCTATACAAGGGACCTGATGTTCTCGATACTTGGTATAGCCGTAACGAAAAACAAACTACTGGAAGACAGTATCAGGAGGGTTCTTGAAACGCTGGCAAGCAACCAGACAGAGCGCGGGCATATCCCGTCATTGGTGCACGACAAGGAAGACCGGGGATCGAGTGATACCACCCCACTATTCCTCCTTGGTGTGGGAATTTTCAGAAAGATGACTGGTGAACTGGATTTTCTTCAGCTGGCAGTTGCAAAAGCATTAACATGGATGGAATACCAGAGTCCATCAGACCGTTATCTGGTTGCGCAACAACCCACGAGTGACTGGCGTGATGAACAATGGGTTACAGGATATGGTCTGTTTGTTAATACCCTGGTTTACTGCTATCTGAGATTACTGGGCCAAAATGAAAGAGCAGCTTTGGTGCATCATGAAATGAGCAGGTTTACCATTACAGCAGGCACTATTCATCATCATGTACATGAGGGCCTGGTGGTAAAGCACAAGCCATATTATGCTTTCTGGTCCTACAAAATACACAGCAGTGAACGATTCGATCTTCTTGGAAACAGTCTGGCAATTCTATCCGGAATTGCCTCGCATTCACGGGCACTGGAAATGATATCATGGATCGAAGAAGAGTGTGCCGAGATGATGCGAAAAGGAGATCTTGCCATTAACCTCCCACCAAATTTCTTCCCCTTTACGAAACCTCAGGATCCGGATTGGCATGAAAGATATTCCATCTACAACAATCCCGGTGAATATCACAATGGCGGAATATGGCCGTTTATCTGCGGATTTTACATCGCCGCATTAGTAGCAGCAGGGAAAATTGCTCTGGCTGGTGAAAAGTTGGTTATTCTAACGCATCTGATAAAAAAATCAATCTCAGGTGATGTTAGTTTTGGTTTTAACGAGTGGATTAAAGCCCAGGATGGATTACCAAAGGGACAGGACTGGCAAACCTGGAGTGCAGCTCTCTATCTGTATGCTGCAAATTGCGTTGAAGAAAATACAACTCTGTTTTTTGACACTATACGTCAGGAAAAAGCTTAAATCAATTTTATGTTAAATAGAATAAACAGTTCGTTGCTCAGAAAAATTCTTGTCTTGGGTTTTGCCATCAGCGTCATTACTTCAGGGTGGGCACAAGAGAACCCATATTGGTTTGCTTCCGGCAAGACCATAAAAAAAGCTTCAGAATGGTTAGCAGTGATTGAAACTGCACCCTATTCCGATTTCGCTCCAGACAAGGTTAAGATTAATGAAATACGTACAGCCCTGGCCAATAAGAATTCATTGGATAATACTCATAAAGATGAAATTGACAGGCAGTTAACAGGTATTATTCTGAACTTCCTGAAAGTTCTGCAGCAAGGAAATATCAAACTTGATTACGATGAAATCAGTATTCCCCGGGACTCAATATACCTCCATCAGCTCCAGAATTTCAAACAAAAGGATCACGTTAATGATATAGTAGCCCGGCTCGAATCAAAAGATCCCGAGTACCTGGTTTTGAAAAAATATTTGCACGATTCAATTACGCCAAGGGACTCTCTGAAATATAAATCGGTACTTCTGGCAATGAATTACAGAAAGTACCTGACAACAAATTACCAGGCAGAATGCATTATTGTGAATATTCCGGAAGCAGAAGCAAGATATTACAGAAGCGGATTTCCCGTAATGAAAATGCGCACGGTGGTAGGCCGGAAAAAGAACCCCACCCCATTGATTTCTTGTTATATGACGAGTATCATTACCTTCCCTTTCTGGAATGTACCCTTCACTATTGCTGTCAAGGAATTGTTACCTAAGGTGCAAAAGAACGAGAACTATCTGGAGCAGAATAATTTTGAGATTGTAGATTCAAAAGGGAACCTTATAGAAGATGACGATCTGAACTGGAAAAATTACAATGAAAAGAACTTTCCATATTTTTTCAGGCAGGCAACCGGGGCCGACAATTCACTGGGCGTATTGAAATTTAACCTTCAAAATCCGTTCAGTATTTTCCTGCATTCCACGAGTTCACCGGCTTCTTTTAAGCGAGACATCAGGTTTCTGAGTCATGGCTGTGTCCGGTTGGAGAAACCGCTTGAACTTGCTGATGCACTGCTCAGGGGTAAAATTGATCTTGAGGAATTAAAGAAAGGCAAGTCAGATACGGAATCGAAAACCCTGAAATTACCAGCTAAAATACCTGTCTTTATTATTTATGATCCGGTTGTAACGGTCGGTAAAAAAGTAACTTTTCTGCCCGACGTTTACAAGCTAATTAAGTAACGATGAGGTAGCTATGTAATTATTATCGGGATTATAAATAAAGAGGCAGGTACCTCCTTTTATAGTCTCAATAATTGGTTTATTCAACTCTGGAGGAAGAGCCGGGCAACCAAAACTACGTCCAAGCCGGCCGAACCTTTTAATAAAATTCTCGGTGGCGTAATCAGCTGCATGGATAATGATTTCACGCTTAACAGCATTGTCGTTTATACCTTTCTCAACGCCGTTAATCATGAGTGAAAAACCGGTATGGGATCCGGTACAGGGATTTTCGGTAACGTAGAAACCCAGGCTACTCTTCAGGGACCCCTCCTTATTGGAAAAATACCTGGCAAACTCATCACCCGTATTTCTTCCGTGAGCAACATAAGTATTAAACAAAAGCTTCTTGTTTTTCAGATCGATCACATACAAGCGCTTATTGTTGGAAGATTGAGAATAATCGGCAATGGTTAAGATATCCGGATTCTGCAATTGGCCATTGGCTTCGAGTTTCTTCATGCCTTTAACAGCCAGGTCAAAAACCACTTTATTCAAACCGGTACCTGCAAGGTTAACAGTAGCATAAACATCACTGTTGCTATTTTCAACCCCTTTCATTCCGTCGGTATGGATAGGGTTGATTAGCGGTATCAGCAGGGAAAAAAGATACAAAATCATCATCTTCATTTGGCAAAGATAGTAAAAACCACTGAAAATCAGACATTCAGACCTCCTGGCCGGGTGTGAATCATGTAATTCATTCGTAGAATTATGTAACACTGACCGTTAATGGAAAATTATTTTTGGATTAAAAAGAAGTATATGCCGATAAGAATAAAAGATTTTGGCACATTGTTCAAAACAACTTTTAAAGAATGGAACCGCAAAGATCCGTTCCGGCAAAGTTCTGTTATTGCCTACTATGCTATTTTCAGCATGCCGGGCTTATTGGTCCTTATTATTGCGATCACCGGATCAATTTTCGGGAAAGATGCTGTCAACGAAAGAATCATAGCCGAAATATCGAAAACTATGGGAGCCAGTACTGGCCTCCAGATCAAAGAGATGCTGGTGATGGCAAGTCAGGCAAAAGCCACATTGATCGGTTCCATGGTAGGGGTAGTGGTTTTGTTGATTGGGGCAACCGGCGTGTTTATTGAACTGCAAAAAACATTGGACAACATCTGGGAGGTAAAGGCAGTCCCTCAAAAGGGGATTGTGAAGTTTATCAAAGCCAGGCTCTTCTCTTTCGGATTGATATTAGCCATTGCCTTTTTACTTTTGATTTCACTCGTATTCTCTGCAGCACTGGCAGCCATGAGCAATTGGATAAAAGCTGATGCTTCAGCGTGGATGGCTATCTTTTTTAATTTCATCAACTTTATTGTTTCACTGGCGATCATTTCTTTTCTTTTTGCCCTGATGCTTAAAATTCTTCCGGATGCCAGAATAAAATGGAAGCATGTCTGGCTGGGCTCTTTACTGTCAGGTGTCCTTTTCACGATCGGCAAAACCGCACTGGCCTTTTATTTTGGAAAAGCTCAACCAGCTTCTCTCTATGGAGCAGCCGGCTCTGTGATATTAATACTTCTATGGGTCTCCTATTCATCGATGATCATGTTCTTTGGTGCGGAGTTTACTGCAGCTTATGCCAAAATGTTTTCAGGTACTGTTCTCCCGACTGCAATTGCAAAAACGGATAATAAAGTGTGAATCATGTAATTCTTGTCTGCAATTGTGTAAAGCTTTCCGCTTCCAATTAGACCAACTTTGTTAAGTGGAAATTCATCCACAACGGTTAATAAAGTATCATGAAACTCAAAAAAATCATTTTTTTAGCCAGCCTGGCAGGTATTTCTGTGGGATTAACAGGTTGCTTTTCATCGGGTTACATTCAAAGTGAGCCGAGCTATGTCCAACATTCAAGGCCACCGCAACCCAGCAGCCTACACGTATGGGTTGATGGCAATTGGGGATGGAATCCTGTTTCACACGTTTATGTTCAGAAGGATGGGTATTGGCAGAAACCGTTTGGTAACCGCACTTATCAGGCGGGGCACTGGCAGCAAAGCGCTAAGGGGAAATCCTGGAAATCGGGTAAATGGCAGAAAAAAGACAAGTAGATAAGGGATGAAATGGTTTCTTTACTTAAAAAGGTTCTTAAAGCAGCCCTGTGGTTGGTCATTAGCTTTTTGCTATTGTTCGTTATTCTGTTTTTTCTGATACGGATTCCGGCGATTCAACAAAAGCTGTCAGACACAGCCACATCATTTATAAGCAACAAAACACATACCAGGGTTACCATTGATAAGATCAGCCTCTCCTTTCCAAAATCACTGGTTATTAAAGGTCTCTATCTTGATGATATCAATAAGGACACTTTATTATACGCGGGAGAGGCCAGGGTCAATATCAAGTTCAGAAATCTTTTTAAACAGGAGATATCGATCAGTTCGTTCACGCTGAAAAATGCTAAGCTTAATATTTACCGATCCGTTAAGGATTCCCTGTTCAATTTCAATTTTCTGGTTAAGGCATTCGCCGATACTTTAGGGCAGGTAAAGAAATCCTCACCGCCATCCAAGTGGAAATTCAGTATAGACAACATCAATATAGCCGGGACACAAGTTCGCTTTGATGATGGTCAGAAAGCACTTAAGACAAATATTGAGTTGCTCGACATCAACGGAATATCCCTGGATTTACAAAACGATTTTAAGGTTGCTTTTAAGAAAATAAGACTGGAGGGCAGCACCTTCTCCTATGTTACACTGAATCAGCCGGAAATAAAAGATGTTTTTGACCCGGGTCATATGAGATTCAATCATATTAATCTTTCCGCATCAGACATTTACTATTCTTCAGCTAAAACCGAGGCAACGATAAAAGAGTTCACAATGGTAGACGAGAATGGGTATTCTGTCACTGAATTCGAAACGATTTTTACCATGGATTTGCATTCCATCACGGCAAAAAAGCTAAAAATTAAATCCACTAATTCTGCTATTGATGCTGATGTTAAGGTTGAATATTCATCTTTAAATGCATTAATGGATTCCATTCAATCTGTCATACTTGTTTCAGATATTAAAAATGTGAACCTGACAAATTCCGATATCACCTATTTCATTCCACAACTTCGAACGCAGGACTTCTTCAAAAATACAAAGGTCATTACTTCATTGTCGGGAAAGATTCATGGGACATTAAGTAAGCTGGCGGGAGAAAAAATCGTCATTAAAACCGGAGAGAAAACCATCCTGAAAACCGATTTTATAATCACAGGATTGCCGGATTTCGAAAAAGCAACATTCGATTTTCCCAAGCTCAGTTTAAGTTCCGGAAGCTCGGATATCGTGATGGCAGCCGGCGCCTTAGCCCAGAAAAATATTGAGTTTCCGGAAAGTTTGAGTTTAGAGGTTGCTTTTAAGGGCGGTACAAAAGCTTTCGAATCGACGATAGGTGTTATCAGCAGTTTTGGCAACATTTTAATTTCTGCCACTACGGATGAGAATGAAAACTTCAACGGAAAATTATCTGTTACAGATTTCGATTTTGGCAGGTTGTTGAAGAATAAGAAAATGTTTGGACCGGTGACATTAAATGCAGTGGTTAAGGGACGGGGATTAAGCATTAAAACAATCAGAGCGGACATCAAAGCGGAAGTTCCAAAAGCTTTTTTAAATAGTTACATGTATCACAACCTGACATTGGATGGCACCGTTTCAGGCAGGAAATTCGAAGGAGAAATTTCACTGAAAGATGAAAATGCAGAATTCGATTTTGCAGGACTTGTTAACCTGAATCCCAACGAGGAACAATATAAATTCAGTTTGAACCTGAAAGGTGCCAATCTTCAAAAACTCAATTTTACAAGCGATGATATACGGATCGGCTTCATGGCAGGAGCTGATCTGAAAGGTAAGAACCTCAATGAAATCAATGGAAAGCTGGGTGTTACAAATATTATCGTTGTTGATGGCGGGAAGAAGTATGCTCTTGACTCCCTGCTATTTGCCTCAATAAATGAGTCTTCAGGAAGCAAATTAGAAATCAGCAGCGCTGTTATCGGTATAAAATATACAGGAGTTGTTTCTCCTGTTGCGCTTCCATCCCTCCTGATAAGGTATGTCAATAATTATTTCCCCATTTCAACCATCGATGCGAGAAATAATCAGGATAAGCTTACTGATTTTAATCTGGAGATACAATTTCACAATCATCCGATTCTATCAGAGGTTTTATTGCCGCAACTTAAGGAATTCCAACCGGGGCTAATTCAGCTCAGTTTTGATAGCGAAAAAAATAATCTGAAACTAACGGCTGAGGTAAAAAAAATTATTTACGGAACCACAGAAATTAATGGACTGGCTGCTAAAATAGATTCAGATCTGAATGGATTGAAATTTAGTATTTCCAGCCAAAATATATCCACCTCCCAAATCAATTTGCAAAATTTTCTGGTCGATGGAAGGATTGCAGATAATACGATTTTCGCAAATATGTCGTCCATAGATGGCAATAAAAATAAAAAGGTCTCTATCCATTCCCAGATTGTAAAGGAAGGGGAAAATTTCAGACTGTCATTGAATTCAAAAGACTTTTATCTTATGAATAACCAGTGGGACATTGCAGCTGATAACTATATTGAATTTGGAAAACCAGGGTTCCTGATTCACCATTTTTTTTTGAATACAGCAGGAAGTCATATCGATATAGCTTCAGTGCATGACCAGTTTAATGATGACCTGAATATTTCAATAAAAAATTTCAAACTCGATGATATTTCACGAATCATTGAAAAGGACACCACTCTTGTAAAAGGAAATCTGAATGGTAATCTGCTCCTGAAAAGGGTCAATAATGCTTATGGCCTGATTGCAGATGCAACCATCACTAATCTGGTTGTCAGAGAGGTACCAATTGGTAACCTTACTATTAAAGCTAATAATCCAATAGCGGAAAAATTTGACCTCGACCTGAAAATATCAGGCAATGATAATAGTGTAAGTGCAACCGGATTTTTCATCCCAAATGGAGGAGAAAATTCGCTCAATATAAAAATAGGTATTCAATCACTAGCGATGAAAACCATTGAAGCATTTTCGATGGGTCAAATAAGAGAAGCCGCAGGGATGCTTTCTGGAAACTTTTCAATTCTGGGAAAGCTGACAGCACCTGAAATAACAGGAGAAATGGTGTTTAATAATGCCATATTCAAACCAGCATATATCAATAACCGTCTTGAATTAAAAAATGAAACCATCCAAATTAACAAAGACGGAATCAGTTTTAAATCATTCACCATTTTAGATGTTGACCAGCATAAGGCGACCATCGATGGAATCATCAAAATGGTGCAATTCAGGAATTTAAATTTTGATTTAAATATTAATTCCCAGGACTTTTTACTCTTAAACACGACGGCTAAAGACAATCAGGTTTTTAACGGCAGAATGATCATCGACAGCAAAATAGAGGTCAAGGGGCCCATGGCACTTCCTATTGTAAATGCCAGGATAAAAATAAAAAAAGGATCAAATTTCACTTTTGCGGTACCCGATGAAAAGCTGACCACAGACAAAGGAGAAGATGTCGTAGTTTTTAATGATGGGTTAAAATTAAATCCCATTCTTCAGGATATCGGGAAAAGCAGTTTGGGCAATTCAAAGATTAACGGAGTGGATCTTTCCTCCATTATTGAAATAGATAAAGAAGCTACGCTCCGTTTATTAATGGATCCGGCATCCACCGATTCCTTAGTGGTGAGAGGCGATGCAGGGTTAAGCTTCACCATGGACCGGAGTGGAAAAATGAGTCTGACCGGAGCTTACAATTTAAAGGAAGGAAGTTACCTGGTTTCACTGGAGTCTGTCATCAAAAGGAAATTCGATATTTTACCTGGCAGCACCATTATCTGGAACGGTGATCCTCTTGATGCAAACATATCCATCAATGCAACTTACTCTGTAAGAGCTGCTCCATACGATCTTCTGGCCAATCAGATGTCAGGGTTAAGTACAGCGGACCAAGGCGGATATAAGACACGTTACCCCTTTCTGGTTGTTCTTAAACTTCGTGGTGAGATTTTACATCCGGAAATAAGTTTTGAAATACAATTACCACCCGCCGAAAAAGGAATTTTAGGCGGAGTAGTCAATCAAAAACTTAGTATGCTCAATGAGGATGCCTCTGCCTTAAATAAACAGGTATTTGCCTTGCTGGTATTAGGGCGGTTCATTCAGGAAAATCCCTTGCAGACGGAATCAGGCGGAACATCATCATTAATGCGCTCGACAGTTGGGAAGTTAATCTCAGCACAGTTAAATCAATTAAGTTCCAAAGTGATACCCGGAATGGAATTGAATTTTGACATTCAATCCTACGACGATTATCAATCAGGACAGGCTCAGGGAAGGACACAGGTGGAAATAGGCTTGAAAAAACAGCTTTTTAACGAGAGATTGTCAGTGCAGATTGGAGGAAGGGTTGATGTTGAAGGAGAAAAGGCGCGACAAAACAGTGCCAGTAGCATTGCCAGTGATGTTACTGTGGAATACAAGCTGACCAATGAAGGCAATCTGCGACTGAAAGCTTTCCGTCACAACCAATACGAGGGTGCGATAGAAGGGCAATTAGTCGAAACCGGAGCCGGTGTTATTTACCTGCGTGATTTCAATAAATGGAAAGAACTTTTAAAAAAACCCCATGAAAAGACTATTAAAAAATAGTTGGTTCTTTTTAATGATAATCATGGTATTTCCTGCATGCAGCGGATTGAAATACCTGCCTGCCGGTGAAAAGTTATATACCGGATCAGAAGTCATATTAGTACCCACAAATAAATTGGATAAAAAAGAAAATAAATTTATTCAAAACATTGAAAAAACTGCAATTCGGCCAAACCCGAATCAGGTAATTTTTGGAATGCGTCCCAAATTATGGATGTATGTAAAAGCAGGAGAAAACCCGACAGGCAAAATAAAAAAATGGTTGAAAGATAAAGGTGAAGCACCGGTATTACTAAGCAGTATAAAGCCTGCTGTTACCGCTGATTTAATCGATGCAAAAATATTCAATATCGGTATTTTCAATGGCTATACGGAATCCAAAATAGTTGAAAAGGGATTGACAGGAAAGATCATTTACACGAGTTATATTCATGATCGATACAAGATTAAGAAAGTTACTTATGCCGTTTCAGATGATAGCATCAGCCTCCTGATACAGAAAGAAAAAAATAATTCCATTATAAAAAAAGGTGAGGATTATAATCTTGGAACACTGAAAAACGAAAGAATAAGAATTGATGCAATTCTTAAGAACAAGGGATATTTTTATTTTGATCCTGACTTTTTGCTTTTTAAGGCTGATACTTCAAAAATAAATCACAGTGTAACCTTACAATTAACGTTAAAAGACAGTGTGCCCCAGGATGCTCTCACAGCCTATCGAATTAATAAGGTCACGATTGATCAGGGTGAACAAACAGAAATGAGTATCAGATCCTCGTAACCCTTCGGCCTTGAGCGTTCAGGATTTTTAAGAATTTCAGAGTTTGATTCGATTATTTTTTATTTTCCCGGTTTGCCAGGGGAAGAAGTTCTTCCAACCGGTTGGCTTTCCAATCGGGAATAACT
>CAINOB010000052.1 GCA_903851365.1 uncultured Bacteroidota bacterium | reverse complement strand
TGTTTTAAAATATGATAAATGAGGTTTACTTTTCAACGTTAACAGCTGGTGGATATGCAAAATCGCTCCACAACCTTTCGGCAGTTTGTTTATCAATCTTGCCATCATACACCAACATGCGGTATCTCAACACATAATCGTTTCCGGTTTTCAGCTTCCATTCCTTATCCCGGATGGGACAAAACTCGAAATAGACATCCCCGTGACCATTCATCTTGGGAGGCCAAACCCGCATGGGCTCAGGAAATTCACGGTTTGAAGGATGCGACATAAAGACGATCCCCGAGGTTCCATTTCCTTTAAATTCACCACCTACATCACACCAACGGGCACGTGACCCATCGGCAGTCTTCCTATCCTTGCCTTCTGAGGTCATGGTCCAGCTGTTGTCGTCGTTCCATTCATCGCTGGCCCTGAAACCAATTCCACCCCCATAGCGATAGGCTTCGAGCAAAATGGGAGACATGGAAGCGCAGTTCAACGTAGTGGTCAGATCCCACAGCCAGACTTTCCCTTTGGGGGTATTGCTGACATTCCAGATCCTGACATCCCACTCTTCGTTGAGTACAACTTTATCGCCACCCTTGCATTGAAAATCAACATGTTCCTGTCTTACACGAAATCCACCATATACCGATCCGCTGATCAGCGAATTGAATCCTGCAAATTTCACAGTCCCCTGGCCCTCGTAGAGATTCCAGAAGTCGGTGGTGTGCCCTTCAAATATTGTCTTGGTCCATGGATTCCATATGCCGTAATGATGCCAGTGGTCAGGAGCATTAATCCGGGTCAGCACATTTCCGGAGGGAGACCAAAGGGGATGGATAAATCCACTTCGTTTGTATAGTGCACTTACGGTGTCGGGAGGGAAATTCTCAGCAGTATTGTATTGCAGAATATTTTTCCCATCCATTTTCATGACGAGTGCTTTGGGATTGAGCTGCGCAATGATCCTGTTCTTAGTCACATAGGTTGAGTCTTTTATCAGAAGAAACTTCCGGGAAGTATTGGCAGGGGTCTCCCCTTCCATCATCCACCACAAACGGGGAGCATTTCCATTCTCGAGTTGGCAGGGAACTTCCATCCGCTCTTTTCCTTTGAGTTCAAAAAGCTTTAGTGCGCCTTTATCCGTGTTGTAGTCCAGCCCAAGCAGAGAAACACTTACCGGCGTATCAAATCGCACAGTCTTCCCCGATTCTACTGAAAATTTAGAGACCACAATTTCCTGTCCCGATACACTCATTGTTACAACAGTGAGTAGCATTATCAATAATCCGGACCATTTTAAAAGTAAAGATTTAATCATTGTATGTGAGTTTATTATTGTTCCTTCAGGCATGTTCAAGGATTAAATTACCATCAATTCCCAGCTTTTCATGCATTCGCTTAGCCAAGGTTATTCCTATTCGTGACTTGCCTCTTAAGACATTACTTATTCTGGCTTCACTAATACCGAGCAAAACAGCCAGATCTCTTTGTTTTAGTCTACGTTTATGCATTTCCTGCTCGATATTTAAGACCAGTGGAGACGGTTCTGCTAAGGGATATATTTTTAGAATATTATCTTCATAATCGGCAACCAAAGATGTTAAAACTTTTAATTCCTCATGTTCAACAGGTGAGAGTCCATCAGATTCCCCGGCTTCAGTTACTTTATCGAGATATTTCTCAATACGTTTCATCACCGTTTCATATTCTTTTTTGGTTTTTATCGTTTTCATGTAAACCGACTTTTAAATTGTTGTGCAATCAATTTTTTCATATTGCTGATGAGTTCCAATGAACCGAATTGCGGCGAGTTCATCAATAAAAACAATAATTGCAACAATAGTTTTGGTGGTTTCATTTAATAAATTATGTAAATCATTGGTTATAACAATACTGATTAAATCAATCGTATTAGTTAATTTAT
>CAINOB010000051.1 GCA_903851365.1 uncultured Bacteroidota bacterium | reverse complement strand
TGTGTACTGAAAAGGAGTACCTTCACAGATATATGTTGCTCTGGAAGTTGGGTTAAAAGGTTCGATCCAGCGTCCGTCTGCATAACGGCCACGGACAAATCCTGACTGAATGTCGAACACATTTCTCCAGTTTTCTGATCGTTTCATGAGGATATTGTAATCGTCAGTTTTACCGAGGGCATTTGCAAACTGAGCCAGAGCGTAATCATCAAAGGCATATTCAAGAGTCCTTGAAACCTGTTCGTACCTGTGAAAAGCGTCCCATACACTGTCTTCCAGAGGGATGTATCCGTATTTCAGGTAGCTTTGAAGGGCTCTGCGTCCTTTGCCATCCTTATAATCCGCTTCAGGAGGAGTTTCAAAAGCATTCCGGCGCATATATTTATATGCTGTTTCAGTATCAAACCCGGTAATGCCTTTCAGATAAGCATCTGAAATCATGGTACTTACATGATCACCTATCATTTCGGCCGTGTAGCTGGACCAGCAAGGGAAAATAGGCATCCATCCACCCTGCTCGGCTTTTAGTACAAGCGATTTAACCATATCAAGAGTACGCTTTGGTTCAAGAATTGTCATAAGAGGATGGAGGGCACGGTAGGTATCCCACATCGAGAAATCGTCATAATAATCAAATCCTTCCGCTTTATGGATCAGTGTATCCTGGGCAAAGCCAGGGTAGCTTCCATCGGCATCACTGGCAATTCTTGGAAGCTGGTAGCAATGATACAAAGCAGTATAAAACTTAACTAAATCATCTTCTGAACCTCCCCTGAGAACCACTTTACCAAGGGTCTGATTCCAGGTATCCTCAGTTGATTTGCGAATGGCTTCGAAATTCCAGTCGGGGATCTCATTCATAAGATTATCCCTCGCTGCCTCAATACCTGTAAATGATGTTCCAATCCTTACATTGACAATCTTTTCATTTGCAAAACCAACAACCAATTGTTGCTGCGAAAGAAGTTGTGAGATTGCCTGGAAATTTTTATCGAATTTAATGACAAAATATCCGCTGAACCCGGCCAATTGTCCTCTGCCCTGGTAAAGGCGGTGAACAGGGTTATAACCCTGGATCTCATTCTTTTCTTTGTCAATCCACACCTTACCCATCTTCTGGGCGCTGTTAATCCTTATCAGGATATAGCTGCCGGTTTTTCCGGGGAATGTGAACCGCATGATTCCTGATCGCACCGAACCTGTTAACTCAGCAGTTATACCTGAGTCGTCGAGAAGGAGCTTGTAGTAGGCCGGGGATGCAATTTCGTTTCTGTGGCTGAATTTTGATGCCGGTGCTCTTTTAAAGGTATCGGGTCTTGATGTGGTGAATGGCATAAGTGTGGCACTTCCATAATCCTGGGTGCAGCTGCCACTTATCCAGTGACTGCCTCTGAAACCTGTTATATACTTGTCATTATAATAATAAGGCGATATACATTTATCTTCAGTTGTTCTTGTCTCGGGTGTCCACTGTGTCATACCGAAAGGACGGCCAATTGCCGGAAAGGTCTGTCCGTTATCGCTGGTTTGAGTTCCCTGTTTTTTTGAGCTCTCAGTAGTGGCCGGAGCTGTTCCGATTAAAAGATTGACATGTTGTATTGGTTGTTGAGCTGCAACTGACAGGGTTATGGAAAGAAGAAAAGCAGTCAATGTCAGGTCGGACATATTATGTCTTATTAAGGTTAATTTCAGATAAAAAATCCGCAATCCCTGCCCGACTGAATGGCAGACTTACCAATTAGCAAGAATCAGTCCTGCCCTAATAGTCAGGCCGGCATTAAGGCGGGCGCACTCCACACTCCGCAATCCGCACTCCGCACTCCGCAATCCGCAATCCGCACTCCGCAATCCGCAATCCTATTATCTGATTTCCAATGAATCAGTTCTGAATGATGATGCAGGCAATCCTTCGGTATTGAAAAGATCGCCGACAATGAAATCCTTAAAAGCGTATCTTACAGAAACAGGAGCATTTACAGATATTGAGAATAAAGTGATTCCGGCATTTGTTATGAATGCAGTAGCCGGATAGAACCGGTTATTTGACCCGGCGACCTCGAAGCAGCCAAGTACTTTTCCGAAAGAGGTAAGGCCGTTAGGAGCGTTATTGAAAGTGAGTCTTGCCTGGTTCCCTTCAACTGTCATCTCTTTAAAAACTGGACCGTCACAGGCAAAGCCTTTTTTGCCATAAGTTTTTACAAGGGCAAGGTAAGCCAGCCTGTTTCCGGCAGCAGCTTTATTTCCCGGGTGAATATTGTCTTTTTCACCGGTATCCATTATGCATGCCATACCAATATTTGGTATGGC
>CAINOB010000050.1 GCA_903851365.1 uncultured Bacteroidota bacterium | reverse complement strand
TGAAACTGGCGCGACTGCATACTTGAAAGCAAGATATGATCTGGAAGCCGACGGAAGCAGACTTGCACAATCACAAATTGAAATTGACAAGCTAAACCATGAAATACTTCTGGTTGAGAAAGAGTTTCTTGAGATTAGGGACCAGAAATCGAATCTTATAAGGCAAGCCATTGATCAGATGTCAGGAACTCTATCAGAATGGAAATTGAATTACGCAATTATTGCCCCCATTGACGGTATTGTCACCTTTACAAAGGTTTGGAGTCAGAACCAATTTGTTAAGCAGGGTGAAAGGGTATTAACAATCATTTCTGGAGAATTGGGACCAGTAGTAGGTAGAGTTTTGCTTCCACTTCAGGGAGCTGGAAAGGTCAGGATTGGCCAAAAAGTAATAGTCCGGATTGATAGATTTCCATATATGGAATTTGGATCACTCCAAGGGCGGGTTGAAAATTTTTCATTGGTTGCTGACCAGGATTTCTACAGCTTGGAAGTCAGCTTTCCCAATGGTTTAATTACAACTTATAAAAAGGAATTGAACCTAAGTCAGGGTATGACTGGCCATGCTGAAATTATCACTGATGAAATGAGTGTTTTAGTAAGGATTATAAATCCGTTAAGGAGTATTCTTAAAAGAAATGAAGCTCTGGGAAATTGATTATTCTATTTTGAACGCTTCCATTGGAAATAGTAATCTTCCATGGTTTCATTTATCCTAACCGTATCAATCTTGGTCTCGGTCAACATAGCCCCATTTCGTGTTTGAATAAAAAAAGGCAGCACCATTCCTCCAACTTTCCTGAAATCTCCAAAGGTAGATTCTGCCACATAAGGCATTCTATCGATTAAAAGTCCCACATCAGATTTTATAACCAGATAAGACCGTGAATCAATGAAGAAATTCATCACTTCACCGGTTGGCTTTTTAACTTGTATTTTCCACACATCCTGCTTACCGATTTTAACCTGTCCTATTAGTTGCATGGTAAATCCCTTTTGGCGGCACGAATGAAGCATACCATCAAAATCTGCTGATTCCTTAATTTGAGCGAGTTCTGGTCCCTCCAATGCGATAGTATCCTGACTGGAGAATGGATTAAATGACCAGCCCATTGATCCATCAAAGGCCTGGGTGATTCTTCCTTCATCAAGATGTACATCAAATCGGTATTTGTTTGGCCTCTTTTGAATTATACTGATAGGAAGTGTATTACCCATCTGGGTGATATGGCCTATTGAAGTAAGTGTTTTAATTTTCAATCGGTTATTGAATCCACTCGCTGATTCATATCTTGTGAGGATATCATTGACGGTTTGTCCTACTCCGAGTTGAAAAGGAACCAACCAAAGAAAAAGAACTAGTGCTCTGGATAATATCATATTATTATTGGTTTTCCAAATCTAGAGACTTAATTAATCTGTAGATATTTAATAAATTACTTAGAAGTTTTTCTGCTTTCGCCAAGGGAAGCATGTTGGCGCCATCTGATAAAGCCACAGCTGGATTCGGATGGGTCTCCATGAAAATTCCATCAATACCAGCTGCTATACCCGCCCGGGCGATTGTTTCTATCATTTCGGGCTGTCCCCCTGTGACTCCACCGGGTTGGTTAGGCTGCTGCAGGCTATGAGTAATATCCAGTATAACAGGGAATCCCCATTTTTTCATAATTGGTATTGATCGGAAATCAATGACAAGATCACCATAACCAAAACTTGAACCTCTTTCCGTAACCATTACATTCTTATTTCCGTATTCCAGAATTTTTTCAACCCCAAACCGCATTGATCCTGGCGACAGAAACTGCCCCTTTTTTATATTTACAGGTTTACCGGTTTTTGCAGCAGCCTGGATTAAATCGGTTTGTCGACACAGAAAGGCAGGAATCTGCAAAATATCAACATATCTCGAAGCGATTTCAACTTCGGACGATTCGTGAACGTCAGTAATAACTGGAATTCCGAGTTTTGTGCGAACATCTGCAAGTATTTCCAGCGCTTCAATATCACCAATGCCTTTAAAAGAATCATTCCTGGTTCGATTGGCCTTCCGATAACTCGATTTAAAAATGAATGGAATCTCCAGTTTTTCACTGATAGATTTCAATGACTGTGCGGTCTCGAAAACTATTTCCCTGGACTCAACAACACAAGGCCCGGCAATTAGCAGGAAACTATTTGATCCAATTGCACTCGAAAACCGGATATTCGGAATAGTAGGAATATTCATAATTCTTGGAAAGTTAAATTTTTGATTCAATAATCATATCGGTCGCCCCATAGCTTTCTCATCTTTTCGCGAATCTCCTTTTCCTTCTGGGTTTCAGCTGGCGACCAAATTTGAGTCCCTCTGATTTTTTCCGGAAGATAATCTTCATCAATAAACCTACCGATTTGGTCATGAGGATATTGATAATCTTTACCATACCCTAGTTCTTTCATGAGTTTTGTGGGTGCATTCCTTAGGTGTAGAGGAACGGGGAGGTCACCAGTTTGGGCAATCAGCTCTTGGGCTGCTCCAATTGCTTTGTAAGTTGAATTACTTTTGGGGCAGGTCGCCAGGTAAACTGTTGCTTCAGAAAGGATTATTCTGCTCTCAGGCCAGCCAATTTTATGAACGGCATCAAAGCAGGCATTAGCAAGAAGCAAAGCGTTTGGATTGGCTAATCCGATGTCTTCAGAAGAAAAAATCAACAATCTCCTGGCAATAAATTCAGGTTTTTCCCCTCCTTCAATCATTCTTGCGAGCCAGTAAACTGCCGCATTTGGATCAGAGCCCCGGAGGGATTTGATAAAAGCTGAGATAATATCGTAATGTAGCTCACCATTCTTATCATACATGGTGATATTTTCCTGTATCCTTCTTGTAACACTTTCATTGGTTAGTATAACCGGATCTTCTGAAGTTGATTGAACCACTAATTCTAAAACATTGAAGAGTTTCCGAGCATCACCGCCTGAAAATCTTAAGATCGCCTCAGTTTCTTCCAATTCGATATTGCGATTTCGTAGATCAAAGTCCTGGGTTAAGGATCTTTTAAGTAGGTCTTCGAGATGTGATTTCTCCAGAGGTTTTAAAACATATACTTGACAGCGGCTAAGTAAAGGAGATATTACTTCAAATGACGGATTTTCAGTGGTGGCACCAATTAATGTCACAACGCCTTGCTCAACAGCTGCTAACAGCGAGTCCTGCTGAGACTTACTGAAACGATGGATTTCATCAATAAAAAGAATGGGAGAAGGGGAATCGAAAAATCTTGATTTCTGAGCTTTGTCAATTATGTCACGAATGTCTTTAACCCCGGAATTGATGGCACTTAATGTATAAAAGGGACGATTAAGGTGGCTGGCAATAATCCGGGCGAGTGTCGTTTTACCAACACCTGGGGGGCCCCAAAGAATGAAAGAAGGTAAAGAACCTGATTCAATGACATTACGAAGGATTGAATTTTCACCAACCAAATGTTCCTGGCCAACATAGTCCTCAAGTTTTTGAGGTCTCATTCTTTCAGCTAAAGGAATATTGGAGGGCATAGGCACTTAATTGACCTCAAAAATACATAAATTACCATGAAGGAGGTATCTTTACAAAAAGACCTCAAATAGAAAAAATGCCAAAGTATATTTATAGACAGGTTCTGATCATGCTTTTGTTCCCGATTGGATTGTTGGCTCAGAATAAATACTTCCCACCTGACCCATATATTCAGCCCGACAATCTGAAAAATTGGTCGAGATATCAAATTGTTTCGCCAGGTTATTTTGGCCCAAATGCCTTGCCCGTGCCACTCTTGCATGAAGCCATTATTCCAACTAAATTCTACTGGTCTGGATCTTTTGAATATTACTCGGGGAAAGGAGATAAAACGCAAGATTTCAGCATGCATTTCATTATTCCAGTGGCAAAAGGTAGGGTAGGACTTGAATTTCAGTATGTACCGGTTGAGTTTTTTAGTATGGATTCTGCCGCTAGCGTACACAACAGAACAGAAACAGGTAAAGCTGTTGTTGGAAAAGCTTTTGGTGATATTTATTTTGGAACAATCATACAGTTGGTCAGGAACCATGCCTATTTACCTGATATTTCAATTGCAATGTCTTGTAGAACCGCAAGTGGCACTAACCGGGCTAATGCGCGCTATACTGATGCTCCGGGTTATCACTTGGATGCTTCGATTGGAGATTCTTACGGCAATAATAAAGGATACTTCCGACATGTTCGATGGTATGCGGAAATTGGATTTTACTGCTGGCAAACAAATTTGAATAATTATCCGCAAAATGATGCGTTATTATATGGTTGTGGCATAAACTTTGACTTTAAAGATTTTTTCGTTAATCAATCATTCAGGGGTTATTCGGGATATATGAAAAATGGGGATCAACCAATGGTTTATCGGGCAGATGTTGGCATAAAGATGGGTGAGGCGGCATTTGTTGTTGGATATGAGAAAGGATTGAAGGATTTTCTGTTTCAGAGTTTCCGGGCAGGCTTCCAAATAGGGTTAACGAAAAGGATGGTCAAAACTTTAGATCACTAATTTGAATAGTTATGAAAAAGGTTGCATGGGTTCTGATTCTGTACATGATTCCGTTTGGAATATTTGCGCAGGGACCAATCAGTTTCGGTCCAAAGGTCGGATGGAACTCTACCAAGTTAACCACCGATTATACACAATACGTTAATGATCTTAAAAGCGGTTTTCAGGGAGGTTTCTTTTTAGGTATCTACGTCAAGAGATTCTATATCCAACCTGAAGCCTACTTTAGCCTAAAACGTGGGGCACTGCATAGTTCAATCGATCTTCTCAACCCTGCCTCAAATTTGAATTTTCAGCAATCTGTCAGCCTCTCATCAGTGAATGTGCCAATTGTTCTTGGATACAAATTGCTGGATCTTAAAGTAGCAAGATTAAGAGTTTGGTGTGGCCCCGTAGCCTCCTTCCTTTTAAATAAGGAATTTTCTTTATCTGTGAACGGATTAAATCAAAGCAACACATTAACCAGGGCAGATTTTAAAGATCCTGTTTGGTCGGCCCAAATCGGTGCTGGATTGGATCTTTTAATGCTGACGTTTGATGTTGGATATGAGTTCGGTTTGAATAATTTTTTATCAATTCGCTCGATCAATGATTTTGGTTTGCGGAATACGATATATTGTTCTATTGGCTGGCGGCTTTTTTAAATTAGATTTGACTGAGATACCCCGGTTGGGTCTGTGCTATACCTATAAACGCAAGGATATTTTCAAAGGGTGTATCTCCTTCAACTGAATGCGATGGTGACAAAATAAGGCCCCCAGATTCACCTAAACTAATCAGTCGATTTGTTTCCTCGGAAACCTCCCTCACTGTACCAAACGGTAAAATCTTCTGTATGGACAACCCTCCATGAAAACATAGTTTACCACGGTATTGATGGACCAATGATTCAACATCCATAACCTCAGGCTGGAAAGGATTAAAGCAGTTAACACCAATTTTGATCAAGTCCGGAAAAAGCTCATCCACATCCCCGCAACTATGAATCATAATGAACTTACCAGCATCTTTTACTTTATTATACATTTTAATCAGCTGAGGATGAATAAATTCTTTCCAGATACTATATCCCATGATTAAGCCGTGTTGCTGTCCCCAATCATCTCCAAAATAGATGGCATCAATATCAAAAGTTAGTGCTTTTTCAATTTGCTTCAGATTATAATCAGTAATCCCTTCTAAAAGTTCATGTGCAAAATCAGGGTTCATATAAAAATCCGTAAGAAAGTTCTCCATCCCGCGAAGTGTCCAAGCCCTTTCAAATAAGCTAAACCCAATTTGGAATACCCTGAATAGGTCAGGTTTCGCAGAGATTTCACTTTCAATATCTTGGTAAAATCTTAAATCATTAGGATTTGGAAAGTTATATCCCTTTAATGTTGGATTATTAAGTACCGGTTCAACGGGAATCCCGATATCTTTATCGACAGAACGATCCCAAACAACGCCAAAAACATCCCTGAATCTACAATTCTCTTCTTGTTCAAAGAAACCAATGTCACTGCCCAAGTTGAGAATATGATTACCAACGGGTAAATCCAAGTCTTTGACACCGTAATATTCGCAAAGCAGAACAGAAGGTTCTTTTGTAAATTTAAACGACCACGGCACGTATGGAGGGATTCCTCCATTAAGTGTAAGCTTAATTATTTCGCGCTTCGTCATTCTTTCTTTTTATGGTGATAATAAATCTTTGAAAAATATATTTAGTTTTAAACCAGAATCATTGCCTACATGATTGAGATACCAATAATAAATTTCGCTCTGTTCCTTGTAGCGGCTGTAACTACCGGTCTTGCAATTTATGCTTTTGCAAACATAAAGGTTCTCGGGTCGGTAGAGTTTTGCTTATTAATGGTCTCTTTAACCTTTTATATTGCTGGATTTGGGTTCGAATTGCTTAACGAGACAAAAACCGGAATTTTATTTTGGTTAAAGATAGAATATATTGGAATTTCAACTATCCCAGCTCTTTGTATTTTGCTTGCAATACGATTGGCAGGAAATGACCAATGGTTGAAATTGTGGTGGATAAGAGCGATTTTGATATTTCCGGTAATTACCCTCCTGGTTTATTATACTAATGACTGGCACCATTTGTTTTACAAAAGTATTGGTGAAATAACCCGAAATGCAGATCTGAATTATTACGAATTAGAGATCAAAAGAGCCTTTTGGTATTATATAAATATTATTTACCTCAACCTGGCCCTGTTAGCTTCATTCATTTTGTTCGCAAGGAAATTGAGAAAGGAAATGGTTGAGCGACGTCAGGCATGGATACTCCTCATTGGGTGCTTAGGTCCATGGGTGGCTCACCTCATTTATCAATTAGGATTATCAAAAGGGTTGGATATTAGTCCTTTTGGATTTCTTATAACAGCTCCTCTTTTTGCCTGGGGTGTTTTTGGAAACTACATGGTATTTTTTCTTCCAAAAGCTAGAGTATCAGTTTATCAATCGTTTAGGGATGCAGTTTTTATTATTGATATTGAGGGTAGGCTGATTGATTTTAATTTAGCAGCAGGAAATTTATTTAAAGGGCTGAATGATAAATCTCTTGGGAAGCTTGGAAAGGAGATCTTCGAAAAGTATCCTTTGATAATAAATTTGATTGACGGAAACGATAACCAGCGAATACAAGTTAAGTTTCATATTGATAATGTCAAGCGCTCCTTTATTGTTACCAATGCGAGTGTCAATAACCGGCAGAATCATCGACTGGGTATCATTATAGTTTTTCATGAGATTACTGATCAAGTCTTTCTACTTGATAATCTTCGAGAGAGTGAGGAAAAGTATCGGTTAATTTTTGATAATACCCCGGTTGGAGTGATTCAATACGATGTTTCAGGAAAAATAACTACTTGCAATGATGCTTTTGTTAAAATAATTGGTTCATCAAGGGAGCTCTTAATTGGTTTGAATATGCTCACTTTGCCGGATGCAACGATGACAAAAGCGGTATCCGATTCCTTAAAGGGAATAATTGGTTACTATGAGCATGAATATCATTCTATTACAGCATTAAAGGTTACTCCGGTACGTGGTTTTTTTGCTCCAATAACAACCAAAGACGGACAAATCAGGGGTGGGGTAGGTTTAATTGAAGACTTTACAGAAAGATTTGATGCGGATAAGCGAATGGCCAACCGTGAGGCATTTGAGAATATCCTGATCACACTCGAGTTGGATTTTCTCAATACGGAACTGAATGATATCGATCGCACCTTTAATAGGGCATTAATGAGTCTCGGATCCTATTGTCGTGTTAATAGAGCCTACATTTTTCGTTTTGATTTTGATAAGAAATTAATCAACAGCACACATGAATGGTATTCTCCAGGTGTAAATCCGGCAATTAAGAAACATCAATCTATTCGAATGGACCAGGTTCCCAGATGGATGGAAAAGTTGACCCGATCTGAGATAATATATGTTCCTGATGTCTCAGAGTTATCTTCAGATTGGAAATCCGAACAGGCGGTATTCGAATCACAAGGGATTAAGTCGGTTATTATGGTTCCAATCGAAGTTGGCGGCGAATTACTTGGTTTTGCTGGATTCGATTCAGTGAGGGAGTTGAGAACCTGGAACAAAGATGAGATTTCTTTACTTCAGGTGTTAGGTCAAGTTTTTGCGAGTGTCATTAAGAGGAAAGCTTCAAATGAGGAATTGATTTTGGCCAAAGAGCACGCTGAAGAAGCTAATTTGGTTAAATCATCATTTTTAGCCAACATGAGCCATGAAATCAGAACACCCCTCAGTGGTGTCCTGGGATTTGCTGAATTAATTCTGACAGAATCAGAAGATTCAGAAATTCAGAGATATGCTGATATAATTTTATCCAGTGGAAATAGATTACTTGAAACTCTAAGTCAGATTCTTGATTTATCGAGGGTGGAATCTGGAAAAATTGAGTTAACCATCGAAGCTGTAAGTTTAAATAAATTTATAGATGAAGTTATTTTCCTTTTTGCTCCTAATGTAAAGAAGAAAGGGCTCTTTATTGAACGTCAACCCGGAGGAGCTCAAATGGTATTAATGATTGATAGCCAGCTGTTGAGAAGTTCATTAGTGAATCTTATCAGTAACGCTATAAAATTTACCAACCTTGGAGGAATCACCATTTCAACCTCAATTGAAAATGTTAATGGAAAGAGATTCGGGCTCATTCGTGTTTCGGATACCGGAATTGGAATATCTGAGAAAGATTTCGATCGAATTTTTGAGGATTTTCATCAGGTCAGCCAAGGAATAAAGAGGAATTACGAAGGAACTGGATTGGGATTATCTTTAACCAGGAAGTTCGTCCAATTATCAGGGGGCAGTATCCGAGTGGAGAGCCTTCCTGGGTTTGGAGCAACGTTTATTTTGAGTTTTCCGGATCCAATTATAGAATAGTGTTCTCGTTGAGTGCAATTTTTTTGGCCATATTGATAAAGATCAAGGTGTGTATCGGCCAAAGCAAAAACCAATACATGCGCCCTGTGATGCCATTGGGTCTGAATGTTGCCACCTGATGAAGTTCGAAACCCTGTTTCCCTTCCAGAATACTAAATTCGAGCCATGCTTCCCCTGGAATCTTCATTTCAGCAAATAATAATAACCTCCTGCTGGATCTGTCTGCAATTAATACCCTCCAGAAATCCAATGCGTCTCCGGGGTGAATTTGCCAGGGGTGGGTTCTACCTCTCCTTAATCCAACACCTCCTACCAGGCGATCAATGGCTCCCCTAATCCGCCAAATCCAATTTGCATAGTACCACCCAGTATCGCCGCCAACAGACCATAGATTTGCCAGTGTATTCTGATAATCAGGACCGATATTTACGACCTGTTCATTCAGAAATGTTCCAAATTTCGGTACCTCAATGAATCCTGTCATTCGCTTAAATAATCCAGGATCATTGAGAGCATCTTTCCAACTTGACAAAACGAGGTTCTGTTCAATTTTAGCAAAAGCCAATATAATTGCCTGATCATAGGATATCGACTCAATTCCAAGGATTACCTCAAGATCATTATTCTTGCAAATAAGGTCCGCCTTCATACTTTCCACAAGGTTGGCAGCCAGTTTATAGGAGGTTGTTGTGATGAAAAATAGCCAATAGGAAGAAAGCCTCGGACTTATAAAGGGTAGGGTAAAGATTCTTCTTTTTAGTTTTCTAACCTTGCCATAACCCAGAATCATTTCCTTATAGGTCAGGATTTCCGGACCTCCAATATCAAAGGTTTTGCCTAAGCACGAGGAGTGACCTAAAGTGCCAATCAGATATTGAATGACATTTCTGATCGCGATAGGTTGACATCGGTTATTTAACCAACCCGGTGCTATCATAATCGGAAGTTTCTCAGAGAGATCCCTTATTATTTCAAAAGAAGCACTTCCTGAGCCTACTACTATGCCAGCCCTAAGAATGGTCGACGGAACCGTGCTGAGCGTAAGTATCTTCTCAACTTCCCAACGGGATCTCAGATGCGAGGAGAGCTGCCCGGAAGAAGGCACTAATCCACTCAAATATATGATCTGTTTTGCCTTCGAGCTGTTAATATATTGAACAAAATTAATTGCAATACATTTTTCGAGATTTTCAAAATTGCGGGTTGATACGTTCATAGAATGCATAAGGAAATATGCAGCATCAATATCCAGTGGCAATTTTGAGGTGTCATTAGTCTTAAGAAAATCGACTTCAACTGTGCTTAAATTCGGATGATTGAATTCTTCGAGGAATCGGTTGCCTGCCCTGACACAACAGATGACTTTATGGCCATTTTCTAAAAGTGCCGGTAAAAGTCTTCTTCCAATGTATCCAGTTGCGCCAGTCAGGAGGATCTTCATGAATGAGTTTTTATTTATTAGTAATTGGGTACTTCAATTTCAAAGTAGCTTTTAGGGTGATTGCAAGCTGGGCAATTTTCTAAAGGTTTTGTTCCTTCATGAATGTAACCACACTTACGGCATTTCCACCTAACTTTTTCTTCACGCTCAAAAACTTTACCGGTTTCAATATTTTCAAGGAGCTTTCTGAACCTGATTTCATGTTCCTTTTCAATTTTCGCGATTAATTTGAAAATGTTGGCCACTTCTTTGAACCCTTCTTCGCGGGCAATGCTCTCAAATTCAGGGTATAATTCAGCCCATTCTTCATACTCCCCCATAGCTGAAGCTAATAGGTTTTCCTTGGTTGAACCAATTCTACCGGCCAGAAATGTGGCTTTGATTTCAACAGGACCGCCTTCCAGAAATTTAAAGAATTGCTTGGCATGGGATTGTTCATTTAATGCAGTCTCCTCAAAAAAAGCAGCAATTTGTTCAAATCCTTCCTTTCTCGCAGCTTTTGCAAAAAACTCATATCTATTCTTGGCCTGGGACTCACCAGCAAATGCCTTGAGTAGATTCTCCTCTGTCCGGGTTCCTTTTAGTGACATTTATGTGATTATTAATAGGTTTATCAGATAAAAATAACAATTCAAGTGCAAGTTCCAATACATTTGGATAAGTGTAGCAAAAACAATTAATTTTATAAGGATAAATAAAATGCTATGCTGAATACTCGGTCATCCTTGGCACCTTTACTGATATTACTTATTTGTTTGGGATGCAGCCAAAACAAGACACATGTGATCTCGTTTGGCGATCAAAAAGCCACTGCCATAAACCATGTGAAGTTATTGAATGGGCCGTTTAAAGATGCTCAGATCAGGGATTTACAATATTTAAAAAACCTTAATCCAGACCGGCTACTGGCAAACTTTCGACTGACTGCAGGATTGGTTCCAAAGTCGGAGAGTTATAAAGGATGGGAGGAACGTGAGCTCCGCGGACATTTTACAGGACATTACCTCTCAGCTTGCTCCATGATGTGGGCTGCCACTGGCGATACAACAATGTTAGCAAGGGTTCGCTATGTGACAAAGGAGTTAAAACTATGTCAGGATGCCAACGGTGACGGATACATCAGCGCTTTTCCGCGAGAATTTATCGATAGGGTTGAAAATGCTAATAAGGTTTGGGCACCCTATTACACGATACATAAAATACTTGCTGGTTTGACGGATGCTTTTGTCTGGTGTGGAGATTCCGTAGCCTTAAATATTGCCTGTAAGATGGGGGATTGGATAGATTCAAGGTGTTCGCATTTAACGGAAGTGCAAATGCAGAATATGCTGGATCACACTGAACAAGGGGGAATGAACGAGGTCCTTTATAACCTTTTTTCACTGACAGGCAACAGAGTTTATAGTGATCTGGCGAAGAGGTTTTATCAGAATAGCTATTTTAATCCACTCGTAAATCATAAAGATAGTTTGAAAGGGCAACATGTTAACTCGTTTATTCCAAATGTGATAGGAGTAGCGAGGGGTTACGAGCTGACTGGAAATCCTAAACTCCGGACAATTGCTGAGTTTTTTTGGAAAACGGTCATCGACTCCAGATGTTTTGTGACAGGAGGTACATCAAATGGAGAGATATGGGGTTCTGATAGTTGGCATATTCACAGTGAGTTAGGGCCATCAAGTCATGAAAGTTGCTGCACCTACAATTTGCTTAAGCTAACGCGTCATTTGTGGCAATGGAATCATGATGCTGCTTTTTCGGATTATTATGAAATTGCTTTATGGAATGGAATTCTTCCAACGCAACATCCGATTAGCGGTATGACCATGTATTATGTTCCAATGGCTCCCGGTTATTACAAGACTTTCAGCACCCCAGAATCTTCGTTTTGGTGTTGCACTGGAACTGGAATTGAAAATTTTGCCAAATCCGGAGAATGTATATATTCAGTTGACAAGGATGAGCTTTATATCGATCAATATATCTCATCAGAATTGCATATTGATTCGTTGGGATTTTCCTTAAAAATGGTTTCCGGATTGCTGGAAAATGAAAATATTGAAGTTGCTATCGGATTACTTAAACCGTTGGAGTTTTCTCTCAATTTTAGAATACCAGCTTGGGTTGCAGCGGATGCACAAATAAAGGTCAATGGAAAGTCAGTTGACTTTTCAGCAAGTCCTTCGAGCTATTTTAAAATCAGACGAAGGTGGAGTAATGGTGACAAGATCTCAGTAATTCTACCCATGACGTTGCACTTGAATTGCATGCCAGACTCACCTGATACATGTGCAGTAATGTATGGTCCGATTGTATTAGCTGGTTTACTGGGAAATACCGGTCTAAGCGAGAAATTCATTTACGGTCATTATGGCCCATATGAAAGTAAGCCTGTTAAGGTTCCGGATTTGGTTTCCAAAGGGTTGATTCAGAGTTGGATACTCCGCCCCTCTAAAGAAAAACTTCTTTTTAAGGCTCCGGTAAATGCAGGAGACTCAATTGTACTAGTACCCTTTTACCAACTGTTCGATCAACGTTACTCGATATACTGGAGGATTGATAATCTCAGAAAATCAGACTGACCAATAATCCGATATTGAGTGCTGTAACAATAGCACCAACTGTATATAATGTAATACGTGTCAGTCGATCGTTTTTATATTTCCCCATTACCTTGTCGGAAGAGGTTAAGAAAACCTGCAAGAAAATAGTAAAAGGGAGTTGCATGCTCAGCAGCATTTGAGAGAAAATCAAACCATTAAAAGGATTTGAAATGATGAAAATAATGCTTGTAGCTATTAATAGAGAAATAATAACTCCAAGTCTGGAGTGGTTATCTTTAATATCATAAGGTTCTTTAAAAATTCCTGCAAAAATCGATCCCGCAGCCATTCCTGAAGTGATGGTTGACGCGATCCCGGCAAATAATAATGCTACAGCAAAGATCACTGAAGCGTGGTTCCCGAGTAGGGGCATCAATATTTGATGTGCTTGCTGGAGCTCGCTGACAGGAGTTTTTGTTTTGAAAAATGTAGCTGCAGCAAGCAGGATCATTGCGCTATTGATCGCCCAACCAATAATCATAGAAAACAAAGTGTCGAATAGTTCAAAATCGAGTTGTTTCTTGATTATTTTTTCATCCTTAAGATTCCATTGCCGGCTTTGTATAACTTCTGAATGAAGGAAGAGGTTATGTGGCATAACAACAGCACCCAGAACACTCATGATTATAATCATCGATCCTTTTGGAAATGATGGGGTAATCCAGGCCATCGTTGCTTGTCCCCAATCGATTTGGACGAGGCTTAATTCGTAAATAAATGACAACCCGATTATTGAGACAAAGGCAATGATCCATTTTTCGATCAGCCTATATGAGTTGGATAGGAGCATAATCGTGACAAAAGCAAGCACCATCAGAGCTCCTGCTTTAATTGGGATTTGAAATAGCATGTTAAGAGCAATGGCTCCACCAAGGATTTCGGCAAGCGATGTAGAGATTGATGCCAGCATGGCAGATCCCAGTATCATCCTGGAATAGATGGGTTTGATATAAGTAGAGGCAGCTTCTGAAAGACAAAGCCCTGTTGCTATTCCAAGATGAGCGACATTATGCTGTAAAATAATAAGCATGATGGTAGAAAGGGTCACCATCCACAATAAAGTGTAACCATGTACAGCCCCTGCCGCCAGGTTTGATGCCCAGTTTCCAGGATCAATAAATCCCACAGTTACTAATAGCCCCGGTCCGATGTACTTGAATATTTCAAGACCTCCGAAAGCCGGTTTATGATCGCGGCGCTTTAAATCCTTAAAAAAACTCATATAGTTGGCAACTTTATAGAGTTGCCAGCAATAAGGCAACTCCAGAATTCCTTGATCAATGTACAAAGTTTCTGGTGAAGGAACAAGGAGGCCAACATAAGTACTTGATAATAAGATTATAATAAAGATAAGTTTTCATCTATTCTTGTATGAGTTGGCAACTGTACCGAATTGTATTGTTCAAAAGGATTATATCCCTGATGAACCCTTAGTTCAGGAAGGGCACCTTTATCGTCGAGATTCCGAACCGGCAACTTGGCCATTTTTTCAACCTCAATTGATGCAAACCCGAACTCCTCAACGACTTTACCCAGAATTAGGTATACTCCATACCCCCTAAAAGGATAAAGTCGGAGACTTTGCGGAAAGTGAACGGTATCGAAGAACTCTCCGGTATCATCAAGAAAGCAGCCAAAATGCATCAATTCACGTTTTATTGTACGAACGTATTTTATAACTACAAGCTGGCCAACCATTCGTATTTTACGGCCAACATATGAAGTGAGGCCCCGAGCTTTAATCTCACCCCGAAAAGAGGTTCTTAATAAATCGAAATACGAGCAGGTAACTGGAAATCCAAAAAGCTCGATTTCATCGTATGCATCTTCGAGTCGGTTTCTCTCCAGATCAGGAAGCGTGAATTTTTTGCGGGGAAATTCAAACAGGCTGTCCTGCAGTTCTTTCGAGTCTTTTTTCCCAAGAAGCATATGGGCTTCCCAAAGAAGTGCAGACTTCGATTTTCCCGTGAATCCGAAAGCATTAACGCGAATGAGTAGGATCAATTGCTGTATACCAATCCTGACACGGCTTACAAAGTTTTCAAGATCTCTGAAATCACCATTTTCCTTTCTTTCGTGAGCAATTTGATTACCGATATCCTGTTCGACATCATTTATATAGGTAAATCCGAGATAAATATCCTTTCCCAGTATCCGAGTATACTGAGTCGAATGATTTACACAGGGCGTATGAATAGAGGCACCCCATCGGCGAGCTTCGTTAATATATACCCAGGCCGAATAGAAACCTCCAAAATTATTGAGCACAGCTACCATAAATTCCTTTGGGAAATAGGCCTTAAGATAAAGACTCTGGTAGCTTTCAACCGCATAGCTAGCGGAGTGAGCTTTTGAAAACGAGTATGCGGCAAAAGACTCGATTTGTCGCCAGACTTCACGGGTAACTTCTTCGGTGTATCCCTTTTCCTGACAGTTCTGAAAGAACTTATTCACAATCCGCTGAAACTCATCCTTAGATCTATACTTCCCGCTCATTGCCCGTCGGAGAACATCAGCGTCCCCCAGATCAAGACCGGCAAAGTGATGGCATACCTTTAATACATCTTCCTGATAAACCATAACACCATAGGTTTCTTTTAGTTGCTGCTCCATGACCGGATGGAGGTAGGTGAATTTTCCGGGGTTATTGAAACGATAGATATACTCACGCATCATTCCTGAGCTGGATACACCAGGACGAATGATAGAGCTGGCAGCGACCAGTGTAAGATAGTCATCGCACTTCAGCTTCTTGAGTAATCCACGCATCGCGGGACTTTCAATGTAAAAACAGCCATTGGTTTCGCCTACTTTGAGCAGTTTTCGAACGCGTTCGTCTTTTTTGAATTTTTCAACCTGGTGTATATCGATGTTGACTCCTCGGTTTTCGCGTATGATATCCACTGCTTCATGAATATGGCCGATACCACGTTGACTGAGTATATCAAGCTTTTCGAAACCTATGTCTTCGGCAACATACATATCCCACTGAGTAGTCGGGAAACCCTTTGGTGGCATATCAAGTGCAGTAAAGTACGTGATAGGCTCTTCAGATATCAACACACCGCCTGCATGAATGCTTCGAAGATTAGGATAATCTGTCATTTTCAATCCGATTTCGCGGATATGGTCAACAATATCTGTTTTATTGAGCGGGTTATTGGGGTCATCGACCAATCGGTCGATTTCGGCTTTCGGTAGTCCGTACACTTTACCTAACTCACGGAGAATGGATTTACCGCGAAAGGTAGACATGGTTCCGAGCAGAGCAGTATGCGAATATCCGTATCGCTTGAAGATATAGTCTTGCACTTCATCGCGATCTTTCCATGAGTAATCGATATCAAAGTCGGGAGGACTGGTACGGCGGGGGTTGATAAAACGCTCAAAGTATAGGTCCAGATCTATAGGATCAACATCCGTTATTTTGAGGCAATAGGCGACAACAGAGTTGGCGCCGGAACCACGGCCAACATGATGAAATCCACGTGACATAGAGTATCGAATAATATCCCAGGTGATTAGAAAATAGGCCGAAAAACCAAGACGTGCAATGATATCAAGCTCCTTCTGGACTCGCTGAATGGCTTCTTCATTGTTTCTGCCATACCTGTGCCTGACACCTTCCATGGCCAGTTTGGAGAGGAGATGATAATCATCCCGGCTGTTGCCGGTGAAAGCCTGCTTGTTTTTCACGGTTGTAAAGTCGAACTCGGCTTCACATTGAGATATTACCTGAAGGGTATTCTGAATGATCCGTGGATAGTCACTTAGTGCCGCCTTGAGTTCATGAACAGGCCAAAAACGTTCTCCCGGATCAGCTATTTGATTTCCGTTAAGTTTGGATAATAGGGTATTATGATCTATCGCGCGAAGATTTCGATGTAGTTGATATCCCCCTGTATCAGCAAAGGTTACCGGGTGAATCAGTAGAATCTTCGCCTGATTCGATTTGAATTCAGAACTGATTAGTTTACGGGTTTCACGCATACGAATACCCACCCATTCGTTATCACGCAGCCTTGATTTAGGATAGGCGCTAAGGGGATAAACAATGAAGCAGTTATCAAGATTCTCAGGTCGCTCGGGTAGTGGGTTTCCTGAGATATTATGTTGGGTTAGGAGGTCATTCAATTCACGCATTCCTTCTCTGTTACGTGCTATGCCGATATATCTAAGCTGATCACTGATATGAAACTCGATTCCGGTTATCGGCTTGATTCCTGCTTTTCTGCAAGCTTTCACAAAATCAGGCACACCCGTGGAGTTGTTGATATCAGTTAATGCAAGAGCAGTAACCCCGGTTTTCAAGGCTTCCTCGATAAGTTCGTCTATTGGTAGAGTTCCGTAACGAAGGCTATAATAGCTATGGCAGTTTAGAAACATAAAAGGTAGGCCTTACTTCTTTTTTGTTTAAAAAATAATCAATTATAAGATTATAATATAAGAAAAATTCTGATATCGGAATATTTTGTAACATTACAAACAGACCGTAGTCAAACTGCTGAACGGAAAAGCGACATGAACAGTAAGGACATCCAGTACAAACAGATCATTGAAGAGAACCAAAGCCGGATCCGATCGGTGAGCCGGTATTATGCCGGTACTTCCGACGATTCCGAAGATCTTTATCAGGAAATTCTGATTAATGTTTGGAGGGGATTAGAGAAATTCAGGGGTGATGCGCAGCTTTCAACCTGGGTTTACCGGATTGCTGTAAATACAGCTCTCTCATTTGTTAACAAAAAGAATAAGTATCTCAATTTTAACACTTATCTGGATGATGGAAAAGCTGCAAACCTGGTCGGGGATGATCGGGAGGATTCCATTGTTCATGAGAAACAACTCGAGCTGATGTCTAATCTGATCAATCAATTGTCTGTAGTAGACAAAATTATCATGTCGTTGGTTCTGGAGGAATTAAATACTAAGGAGATCGCAGAAATTGTGGGTATCACGGAAACAAATGTTCGGGTAAAAATCCATCGGATCAAGGAAGAACTCCGTGAAAAAGTGAAAGGAGGGCAGTATGACATTTAACAACAAAACGAACAACCTGGAGGAGCCAGTGAACCTCGATCAGGTTATGGATTCACTCAAGAAACTGGACTCACGCAACAAAAAGCTGATGCACGGTATGTATATCGTATATGTAGTATTTGCTTTGATATACACAGGATTATTGATTTTGAATCCTGATCCGGAACTTGGTCTTAACCGTCGTCTTCAGGGTGGGATGTATGTGTTGATATTTAGCATGTCGGCAATATATTTCCGTTACCATTTCAGAAAAAACAAAGCCGTGGATTATTCAGCTCCTGTGCTTGAAATGTTGACTGCAGCAAGAAACCGTCATAAACTGTGGACGAAAGGTACCGTTTGTTTCATTATCGCTTTAGTTGGATTAACCGATATAGTTGTAACATGGGCAATAATTGATGATAAATTTTTGGCGGATTATAGTTTGATTATCAAGATTCTACTTGTACAAGCTGTGTATTTTATCACCATGGGAATATCATTCCTTATCGGATATATCACGTGGCGCCGCAAATCAATGCCGTTAGTACACAATCTGAACAGGATTATTGAGGAATTGAAAAAAGATGAAGGATAAGCTAATACCTAATTGGAACAGGCACAATTACGGTCGTTAGCCTGATATCACATTAAATCCCCAAGTGGACCGAGGTTGATGTTCAAATCCCTGTCGGTCAAGTTAAAATGAGTTTTTAATTCTTCCATTTTCATTTCAAGCTTCATCAGCGTTTCCCCCAATCTTTCAATCTCTTCATCTGTCAGCGAGCCTCCGTCAACTCTTCTCATGGCCTGCTTTTCAACGAGTTTTCTGATAAGTTCTACCAAAGTGAGTACCAACTTAGCCAGGCCGGAATCAGCGTTATCAGGAGTGAGCTTAAGTTTTGACTCATCCGTACTCGTCAGTCTTCCGATCTCCTCAGACAATCCATCAAGAGAGCCGGTATTAAAAAATATTTTATTATCACTCATCATACTGGTTACTTAATCGCGATTTCAACAAAGCTATACGGAGGCCAGGGACCTGTCATAACAAAACTCAACCCGGGATATTGGTTTTGCAGATCCCCGGCTGCCTGAATCAAATCGTTCTTCCGCCCTTTTGGCAGTAAGAGGACGGCATCAATCATCACTGATGCTGATGGTAATTTTTTAATTTTGCTATCTGCATTCAAAAAGGAAAGATAACTGTTGATCTCTGCGATAACCGAATCAACATAAACCAGCACCAATTCTTCAAGCCTGTGTTCCTTTAACTTTTTGTTTACATATTCCCTGAATACTGAATTTTCAATTTCATGGGCCGGGTTGGCAGGTGATTTGATTCCGTCCTTAGTTTTTGTAAGCAGTTCTTCTTTTAATTTTTCGGAATCACAAAAGACTTTAAGCCCGAATTCCAATTTATCCTCAACTTTCAGCAGATTGAGTTGAATTTCACAATAGTTTCTTTCGAGCATATCAGCAATGGCATCAATCGATTCCATCACCGAACCAAATCGCATTGGAAGAAGGGTGAAGAGTTTTGCAAGATTGTCGATCACTTCTGCATATTCAAGGACAATGGATCTGCTTGCAATCAGATCAGCTTTTTTGATATCACTGACAACCGCTGAAATCTCTTTGCACTTAACTACATACAAGCTTGCTCCTGAAATGCCATTCAACCCTGATAAAAGTGTTTCAAACTTTTCAGGATATTTTTTAACTGCTGAGAGTGTATAAATCAATAACATAGCAAAATAATAAGACAAATACTACTTTCCCAATATTGGTTTCTTTATTGGTTTTCCCGACTTTAATTGCTCCATAGTTTCGACAGAACTTAGCATTAATTTCACTCCTAGATATACGAGGTCGATGTCGGCAACGGATATAACAATGTCACCTGTAAGAATCACTCCTTTGTTCAAAACTCTGTCCAGAAGTTCAAGAATGGTGATGTCTTTTGATTGGTCAATTACATTCTCGCGCATCACTATTTTTCTTTAATGGAAATAAAACTAAAAGGTGGCCAGGGACCGTTTGAATCAATAAAGAAACCTGATTTATCATTGGTTCGTTTCATCTGTTCAACGAACGAAACAAACTCGCCTACCCGTGTTTTTCGTACCAGGAATACGGCGTTGAGAATCATTGTATCTTCCCGTCCGGTAAACTCTTTTGGCAGTAAGTTATTAAGGCTTGTAGATTCGCTCAGATTCTCAAATCCGTTGAAATACTGTTGCCCGTATACTTTGCAAAGGCGGCCAATCTCATTTTCGATGAGTTCTGTTTTTTTTCTTTTCAAAAGAAACGCTTTCCCGGGTGAACTCTCCATGATTTGTTTTTCCAATTCAGCTGCTTCCGAACTTAATTCATCGATTCTTTCGCTCAGAACTTGCCGGTCGCAAAATACCTTAACTGCCCACTCCTCTTTACCTTCAATATAATTAAAATTCTCAGTAAGTGAAAGGGAATAATCAGCAATAAACATTCTCAATCCTTCGTCAGAATGAAAAATGGTGCCGAATTTAAACGGAATGACAGTACACTTTTCCATGATTTTATTAATCACAGTCACATGTTCCCGAGCGTTGGCCTCCAACCATTCAATATTGGAGATTCTTTCCTTAAAGTTTTCTTCAGAGAACTCCACCCGATCAACGTTTTTCATAACAACATAGAAATCACCAACTTTAAGCGAGATCAAGTTGCTGAAATGATTTATTGCATCAAGTCCGGGTGGACTATTTGCCAAGCAATAAACATAAATTAGATCATTCATAATGATAGTTTTTGTCTTACCTATTAATTTTACTGCTCGGTACCATCTGAACCTTCAAATGAATTGAGTCGTTCGAAGAAAGTAACTTCAAGAGTCTCATCCATTTTAACCGAATAAAAGAGCCTGATTTGTTTTGGAGGCATGTTCATCGCTTTTAGGAAAGAATCATCCTCATAAACCTCAGCAATAGTATTCCATATTTCATTTACCTTTTCAATTTTCACCACAGTTACATCATAGCAGGTTATATTCTCTTTTATGAATGCGACCACGGTTTTCTTTACATCCATTATCTTGCTCATTTTCTTTCCTCCTTATTCATTGGGGTTCCCACTTTTTTCATATTGTGCCCACAGCCCGGGCAGAACTTGTATTCAAACATAAATCGCCAGGTTTCTCCGCATTCCGGGCAGATTACATTAAGTGCCTGACCACAATCGATACAGAATTTTTCTTTTCCAGCAGTTGTTTTGCCGCATTTCGGACATTTAAAAGCGCTCATTTTATCCTCCGTTCGTTATTTGTTTTGTTTCTCTTCTCTGATTCTTTCCAATAATTGAAGAATTTCATCTTCTCTTTGATCATACTCCTCTTCGCTGATTTCATCCATTTCAAACTTTAACTGCAAGGCCATAAGTCTCTCTTTAATGGCACCTTCATCTGAGGTTTCCTTCTCAATGATTTCATTGATCTTTTTTGCGATAAACAGGAGCATGTCATCTATTACAAACATTTTATATCCCTTTCGTATTTATGGAAAGATTTACGAAATTGTAGGGAGGTAAAGTTCCAACGTATTTAAATGTCATAAAACGGCCAAATTTTTCATCCAGTTCATTTACAACTTTGTCAAACTCAGGCTCATTCGTGTTTTTAATTAAAAATGCTGAATTTAGGATCATCATTTCACCGTAATTGTCGTTAATTTTGACTTCTTCAGAAATTGGAGTCAAATCATTTAATATCAGATCCTTATAGTTTGAAGTCTCCTTTTTCAAAGCTTCAACAACCATTTCGCCGATTTTCATCCTCTGATAATGGGTTTTATCGACCGGCAGGTTTATAAGTTTATCCCGAAGTGACCTGATGTTGCCATATTTTTCAAGAATGCCTTCATACATGGCTGCTTCATGAGCCAGGACCTTAAGTCCCAACTCTTTTTTTCCATCCATTTTAATCAGCATTTCATCCAATTTTTTATATTCCTTTTCAAGAATTCTCAGAATTCCGGCTTCATCGTCATGTTCGGAAATAGTCGAGAATCGAACCGGCAATACCGAGAATTGCTTCATAACCTCCTCGAGAACTTTCTCATGAGTAGTCATATTAACTCTTCTTGCCTCGTATTGTATGATAGGCGAGTTGCTGACAATCGCACTTATATCCTTGTAATTGATGGCATAAACTACATCAGCGCGCTTGCCCATTCCGATTGGACCATAGTCCAGTGG
This sequence comes from uncultured Bacteroidota bacterium, assembly GCA_903851365.1. Classification (GTDB taxonomy): domain Bacteria; phylum Bacteroidota; class Bacteroidia; order Bacteroidales; family UBA12481; genus UBA12481. The sequence continues at coordinate 10,838 of CAINOB010000050.1, read as the reverse complement.
ACCGGCATGCCTGATGATTCCGTAAATGTATTTTCCTTCTTTTTCTATACCGACGCTATTTTCCATAGATGCTTGTTTTTCCAAGTTTTATAATTCCCACTTTTCGGGAAAAATCTTTAAATCGATGAAATTAAAAATCGGCAGAGGTGCTGTATAAACAAAGTCGCAGCGATCCTCGAATCTATTGCCAAGGTCGGCCATTATATTATCGAATTCAATCTCCCGGCCGCTGTTGACCAGAAATGCCGTATTCATAAAAGTCGCATCACCATTGGTTTTATTGTTTTTGTATTCAAAAACCGATCTACGGAATGCATCAATAATGATTTCATTTTCTGCTGCTTTTTTCTCAAGCAAGGCTGAGGTAACCAGATCACCGGCTTCAAGAATTTTCAGGTTCCTTATCTCAGGGTCCGTTTGCTTTTCGATTTCTGCCCTGATGTTTGGCAATTCAGCATGTTCCTGTTCTATCTCTTTGTAAATCTTTGCCATATTTTTCCATGTCCCTCTGACATTAAGCTCCACTTTGTTCTCGAATTGTTTTAGCAATTCCATGAACTCGCTATATCTGCGGTTAAGGAGATTTCTTATTTCGTCGGGGGTTGCTGCGATGGTGCCAAACCTGATTGGTATGACGCTTCTGAATTCGTTCATCACCACTTCGATGACCTTTTGATGAGCCATCATGTTCTCCGGATTAACAACGAATTTGCTGAGAGGATGGTCACTAACCACCATACATAAACCATCGAAGCCGATGGTGGAAACCAGGTCGTTTCTTCCTCCAACGCCGATTGGTCCTAAATTAACGTCATAATCGGAGGCTATGATACAGTAAATATATTTTCCGTCGCGCTGCATATTATTCCTTTATTTTAACCAATATCATGTTTTCAATAACTCTTTCACTTGCGAATGAAATTGCTTCATCAACTGAAGACTGCCTGAATGCCAGTGCGTAATCGCGAAGAACTTTATAAGCATTCTGTATCATCTTAAAGTTGTCAGAATTTCCATGGTCCAAGCTATTATCAGGATGAAATATTTTCGCTTTATCCAAGAAGGCCTTTTTAATTTCAGAATCGGTTGTTTGATTATTCAAACCCAGAACTGTTTTGGCATGGTCAACGCCTTCCGGATTTAGCTTAGCGACCTCAAGCGTATAAAAGCTATAGCAGGGTAGGGGCCCAACCAATTTGAAATTAAGGTTGCCATTAAATTGCTGATCAAGCTTATCAATTGCTGATTCGAATTTCTCCTGATTTGTTTTGGTGATAAGAAATGCTGAATTAGTAACCATCTGGTCATTCATTGCTTCATGAACCTTGATGTCGTGGCTCAAGGATGATAAGGCATTTAAAATATCCAATTCAATTTGTTTGTTTTTCTCATCAAGTTTTCTCTGAACCAACATTCCCAATTTTACCTGATCAACTTGTGTGATCTTATCAGGATTTTCCTGAATATCCTTCTTTAGTTCGATAATTTCAGGAAGGTTTGCTATTTCTTTCAGGTTACTTCCAAAGTCGGCCCAGGTTACAGCAAGATCAATCTCACTAAGATTTTGAATTTTCTTCAAGGATTCCAAAATAAGATGATGTCCGCGTTCGAGGATATTTAAAACTTCATTTTTGGAACCAGAAATTGTACCTAGCCTCATTGGAAGAAGCATTGTAAATCCCTTTGCGGTTAAATCTTCAATTGTCTTTTGATGATGAACCAACAAATGTCCCAAGGATTCCCTATCAGAATAATCTAAAAAAGTACTAGGCCGATCAGAAACAATGGCAGAAATATTTTGAAAAGAGATGGAATAAATTCCGGTGTTTTCCAATGACCTGAATACTTCTGCACTATAGAAGTTCGGCACTATTCCGTATATATATATTCCCTTATTAGGCATGTTAGTTGATTTTTAGAATTTATTTTTTTGATGCGTTTTGCTTAATGACCAGTTGAATAGCCTCCTCAAAATGTTTCTCAGTAATACTAATATTCCCTACTATTTCAGCTAGCTTTCCCCGATTCTTATCGATCATTTCCCGGATGGCAAGCATGGCAGCTTTCCTGCATATAAACTCAATGTCGGATCCGGTTAGATTTTCAGTTTTAAGTGCCAGTTTATTGAGATTCACCTTTTTACTCAATGGTTTTTTCCGGGTGTGAATGCTGAATATTTTTTCGCGCGTAATCAGGTCAGGAAGTGGCAATTCGAAAATCAGGTCAAACCTTCCACTACGCAGCAGAGCTGGGTCGATCAAATCGATCCTGTTGGTTGCAGCTAGGATTATAACTCCTTTCAAGTCTTCTATTCCATCCATTTCAGTCAGGAACTGACCGATGACCCGGTCGATCACACCTGAGCCAGAACTATCGTTACTTCGACGTGGCGTGAGACTGTCAATTTCATCCAGGAAAAGAATACAGGGGGAAGCCTGTTTGGCCATTCTGAAAAGTTCCCTGACTCCCTTTTCAGATTCGCCGATATAGCGACTTAAAATCTGCGGTCCTTTTACTGAAATGAAATTCACTCCGCTTTCGCTTGCCAGAGCCTTGGCCAGGTAAGTTTTACCAGTACCGGGTTTTCCATGAAGTATGATTCCCTTAGGCGGCTTAGTATCGGCAATTTTAAAAAGTTCGCCGTATTTCAAAGGCCACTCAACCGTTTCCATCAAAGCCTCCTTTATGTCATTTAATCCGCCAACGTCATCCCACTTAACATCAGGGACTTCTACAAATACTTCCCTGATTGCTGATGGTTCAACTTCCTTCATAGCATCAAGGAAGTTATCCATCGTAACCTCGAGTGACATTAATAGTTCATATGGTATTTCGGACATTTCGAAATCGATTTGCGGAAGAATCTTCCGTAAAGCGGTCATGGCTGCTTCCCTTGCGAGCGCTTCCAGATCGGCGCCTACAAAACCGTGGGTGATTTCAGCCAGTTTTTCCATGTCGACATCAATTGAAAGAGGGATTCCCCGGGTATGAATGTGTAGAATTTCCAGTCGCCCTTTTTTATCGGGTATGGAAATCGAAATTTCGCGGTCAAAACGACCCGGTCTTCTAAGTGCCGGATCAATCGAGTTTGGAATATTTGTCGCTCCGATTACAATAACTTTTCCCCTGGATTCCAAGCCGTCCATTAGTGACAAAAGCTGAGCAACCACACGTTTTTCCACCTGCTTTTCGCCGCCCATGTCCTCACGTTTAGGTGCGATCGCATCTATTTCATCTATAAAAATGATGGAAGGGGCATGCGCCTGGGCTTCTTCAAAAAGCTTTCTGATGCGTCCTTCACTTTCACCGTAAAATTTGCCCATAATTTCAGGGCCGGAAATATTAATAAAATACGCATCTGTTTCATGTGCAACAGCTCTTACGATGAGAGTTTTGCCAGTGCCCGGTGGGCCATAAAGGAACACTCCTTTTGGTGGCTGAACGCCGAGGCGTTCGAAGATTTCAGGGTATTTAAGTGGAAGTTCAATCATCTCCCTAATACGTTGAACTTGGTTGCCCAGTCCGCCAATGTCTTCATAAGAGATCTTCCTTTTGGTATCCCCTTCCTGCTTTGCCAGTTCAAGTTGAAAAACAGTATTCGGATGTATAAGGACAACACCTTCAGGATTGACACCAGTGACAGTATAATCAACAGAGCGTGATCCAAACAGATTGGCTCGCACCTTATCGCCTTTTGCCACCGGCAGTCCATTGAATAGCGAACCAATGTATTTCGCATCCTCGGCTTTGAGTGAACCGGATTTGGTTTCGGGCTTGAGTTTTATTTTTGAAGCCTGACGACAAGCTGTTTTAATGATCTTTACTTTTTCATCGATCCCAACCTGAGCATTCTCCCTGCTAATTCCATCGATCTGAATAATTTGCTTGCCCCGATCTTCAGCATAGCAGGGCATAACCTTTACCGGAGTTGAACGCTTACCTTCAATAACAATGACAGCACCAATCTCCAGTCCGAGCACCTTCATATCTTCAGGATCGATCCTTGCAATAGCCCTGCCGACATCCTTTACCAATGCTTCTTTTACTCGTAATGAAATTTCATCTTTAATTTTCATGATGGTAATTCGCATTATTCGAGGTAAGTACTTTTCGTCTGGTGGCTGCTTTTTTTCCAAAATTCAAAATCAGCCCTGTAGCTATATCACTGAATTTAAGGTAATCAACCAATTGGTTTTCATATGCTTTTCTAATGTGCTCATTTACCAATACCTCAATAATAACACAATCATTTACGAGAATGTCAGCCTGATACAATCCAACTTCGTGATCATCGTAGAATACGGCTATCTGATGCTTTGTAACACATTTTAACCCTCTTTGCTTCAATTCCCTCAAGAGGGAACTTAAATAAACCTTTTCCAATAATCCAAAACCCAGCGAGTTGTATACTTTGTGAAAGGCACCGATAATAATCTGGGTGGTGACCGAATCACTACTTTTAATTGTTGTCATCATTTTATCCTTTTTTTGTATTTTCAGCGAAAAGGCAGGCTATTAATTTATCCAGACCTTTCAGACCTTTAATTTCCTTAGGGAAAACAGGTATCTCAACCTTGTTAAGCTGACTGAATGATTCACTTATTTGATCAATGTATTTGACCTGTCCATCCCTCCTTGATTTGCAAAAGTCACAACCATCTGATAACATCACATTATTTACTATGATCTGCCTGGGTTTGATTTCTGATTTTTCAAGGTCGGAAAGTAATCTTCCAGTTTCCAAAATGGCCATAGCTTCTGGAATACAAACTGGTATGAATTCACATTTTTCAGCGTCCTTCAAGATGTTTTCAATCCGCTTAACTGTTCTTTTCAAGCTTAGCAGTAAAGCATCCACATCGTCCTGCTGGTAGGTGCCAGCGAAAGAAGTGATTATATATCTGTATTTCCACCTCATCCTGGCGGCAACCTTAATCCATTCATCCAGCATTTTTGGTGAAGATATCAAGCGCAAAGCATGGCCTGTCGGGGCAGTATCCACAACATATTTCTCATAGTCTCCGGCATCGATGAAATCTATGATTGTTTTGAAACTCATTACTTCGTCAATACCGGGGATCGACAAGGCAAGCATTTCGTCAATATCATCATTGTCGAGATTAGTTGACGTTTCGAGTAGCTTTTTAAGCTCCTTCTTGTGGTCGGTTTTGAATCCCTTAAGAGCCTCATCTGCAACCACTTCAATTGCAGAAAGATTGGGGCAGTCATTAATTTTCACAACTTTAAAACCAATCTCCTGCTCGAGGCAATCTGAAACGGAGTGAGCAGGATCAGTTGAAATAAGTAAGGTTTTGAATTGTTTTGATAACGCCAGGGCGGTTGCAACAGCACAGCTGGTTTTGCCAACGCCGCCTTTTCCTCCGAAAATAATAAGTTTAAGGTCGTTGCTGTCCAAACCATTCAGTGCCATGACATTTATTTTTTTATCCTGATTTCAAGGATTCCGTTGGTAAACTTGTTGCTGAGGTTCTCTTTTTTTACTCTTACCGGCAGCAGCAGTTCCTTTCTGTAGGTGCGATTGGTGCCGACTGCGGCAATTTCCAGAATATCTTCCTTTAGATCGATTTTGATGTCTGCTTCTTCGATTCCGGGCATCTCGGCAAGAATTACAATCTCATCCTTTTCGTCCATTAAGTCAGTGATTGGCTCTCTCTCCTCATCAACTTTTGGTCCTTCAGGTGTTTTTTTGATATTACCGAAAGTCTCCACCTTAGGTGAACCGCCGGAGGCAGTATTTATAGTAAAACCATAAACACCTTTCATCCCTTTTTTTAGGTGATCCAGATTGATCTCACCTTCCTTGCTCATCATTCCTTTTTCATCGAGCTTGCCAGCAAGATCAACTAATTTTTCGATACCCTTGAATAATCCGCCAAGTCCGAACAGATCAAAATCGGCATTCTGCTCTTTTTCGTTGTGTTTATTGTCTTTTTCGCCCATGACTTTATAAATTTAGTTTTGAACATTTCCTGATCCTCTTCTTTTGCAGGAGAGTAAATTTTATTAAACAGATCAACATTTTCCATTTTAATAATTCCCCTGGCTATTACCTCCGCAAATTGCGCAAACAACTTGTTGGTTTCCTGCAATCCAGTCTCCTTGCAAAATATGCTGAGACATGCCTTGGTATCATTCTCTTTATCCGGTGCGTAGATTTTAATAAAATCACTGATAGTCGTTGAAGAATCAGTCCAGACGGACCTTCCTGAAATTTTTATTTTAAGATCCTGTAACAATGCCTCATATCCATCTTCGATTGTATTGAATACCCTGAATTCCCCTGACTCAAAGCATTTAAGATTGCCGGGATTGTTCCTTTTTAACCCTGCGGGCCTCGAAGCGGAAGAGTTAAATGAATCAAAGTTGACCACCAGAGAATGATCAGAACCTGCTATATTATAGTCTAACGGAAGCCTCCTGAAATTCACATTGGGTTTTATTTCCGTTACCGAGATTATTCTGTCCCAGCCAAATAGAAAAAACAATATGAATATAAATCTATACATGTTTTATACGGTACTGCTTATTCCGCAATGTTTTTTGCTTCAAGCTTTTCCAGCCGTGCTTCTAAAGTTTCCTGCTGCTTCATGAGCTCTTTTTCTCTGGCTTTGGTAGACAGATAGGTGTCTTCCTGCCACCAGTTAATACCCATTTCCATCGCTTTATCAACCGAGGCCACAAGTAACCTGATTTTGATGGTCAATAAATCAATATCTGCGATCTGAATTTTTATATCACCGGCAATGACAATCCCTTTATCAAGAACTCTTTCGAGAATGTCTGCAAGCCCGGTGGCATTAATGGAATGTGTTGGTTCTGCCATGGAAATAGTTATTAATAGTCTATGGACATGGTTTTGAAATCCTGTTTTGGACTATCCCCTTTTTTTACCTTGGCCACTTTGGTACCAGGAGTTTGCATCTGACCGGCTTTTTCATCGTAATAGATCTGAATCTCTTTCAATCTGATCTGAATAATTTCTAGTCTTTGCAACATCTTGGTCTCTTCGCTTTTGAGCCTATTACGCTCTTTTTCCATCATGTATAATTTGATAAACTCAGAATCCTCCTTGTTTGGAATACCCGATTTGGCAACATTCTGCATGCTTTTTATGCTTTGAAGGCCTTTTAATCCGCTTGAAATTGGCATGATTTTAAGATTTTAACTTGTTAAAATGTTTATGTGCTGGCCTTGATCAGGAGTATTGTTGTATGAGTTCATCTACAATTGTCCTGACTTTTTCCTGATTGGTTTTCGAACCAATCCGGCTCGTTTCGGATGTAAGAATATCCTGGCAGATCTTACGGAAGATATCTTTCGATTTGGATGGAGTCGTTTTCAGTGTTGCCATTGTTTTAGCGATCATGATAGAACCGCGGATAGTGGGGTCAAATTCAGTTTTACCAGATTCACGTAAACCCCTTACGATTTTCACTATTATTTCGGTGTCCTTTAGTGAAAGATCAGATTTTGCCATGGTGATCTTAAGCTCAGTTTCGTAATCGAAATGGTCCAAGTCCATAGTTACCATGCGGTCGCGCAGAGCATCCTGCGTTCTGTTCACACCTGCGTATTCTTCAGGGTTCGAGGTGAAAATTGCACGAAATTCGGGATGAACCTTCATGTAGTAATCCTCTTCTTTTGCAGCCGAAGTGCTAAGCATTCTCTCTTGAAGGATAGGCAATAAAATGTTGTTAGCTTCAGGTCGTGAGCGGGTAAATTCGTCATAGATTAATGTGAATCCATTTTTCACGGCAATGGTTAAGCGGTTGTTAACCCATTGTTTAGTCATATCCTCTTCATATTTGTGGACAGAATGAATGAACTTGTCATCCAGTTTCTTGTATTTGTATCCCTGTTCACTTCCGATAAGATCTGATGTCTTATATTCGGCATCACCATGTATAATAACGACTGGCCTACCGATTTTGCTTGCAAGATGCATGGCAACGGTTGTTTTCCCTGTTCCGGACGGGCCCCTGAAATGAACAGGGAATCCGGCTTTTATATAGGTGAGTCCCCGACCGGTTACATCTTTAATATAATCGGTTTCTACAAAGTTCGACATTGGTTTGAGTTCCAATACCGTATTCATTTCATTATTATCGCTCATGGTGTGTACTAATGTGTTAATATGCTGTTGTGTTAATCTGATTTTAGGTAAGCCGGGTTAATCGCCAAAAGGGAGGTTAGGCATTTGCTCCATCGTTTTTTTCCAAATAATTCTTGCCTCTTCAATTTCCCGGGTTATCTGTTCCTTTGATACTAAAAATTCAGCCTTTCTGGCTCTATATCTAGCTAAAGCTTCCTGTTGTTTCAGTAAACTCTTTTTAATATTATCGGTTATATACTTCATTGTCAATTGCTTTAGGGAGTGTGTTAGGTGTTCCTACCTGAATCCTTTTCCACCGCAATTGGTACACGGAAGTCCATCGGTTGATTTCCCTTTTCCCTTGCATTGGGGGCATTTAATATCAGAGTGGATCTGATTTTGTCCTTTACCTCCACATACTATGCAAGGCACTCTGGCACCCAGGGGGTTCTTGCCTGAACCGGCACAGAATACGCACTCTTTTAGTGGTTCACCAACTTCAACTTTCCCAGTCCCTTCACAAACCAGGCAGTGCGAAATTGGAGAGAGCAAATCAAACGGATCCATTCCAGTTCCTTTACAATATGCACAATCAAATATTTTTGCCATAATATGAATAGTATTATTTCTGAAAAATGCCGAATTGGACACTTTGGTTTCCAAAGTGTCCAACCCAGCTGACTTCAAAATGCTATTTCAGCGGGAAGTATACATTTTCAACCTTCTGAACTTTGTTTTCATCGAGCAAATTCCTGGCTACAAAACCAAGCTTCATTCTGGTTTCACCCAGTGGAACTTCCATTTCAGAAATTTTAACACCTTTTGGATGTTGATTGATATAATTCAATACTTTGGTTTCCAGTGATAAAGGTGCTTCAATGTTAGGCTCTTGCTTTGGCTGAACAGGGGCCACAAATTCTATAATATGTTCAGCCGGCGCTTCCTTTTTTGCTTCAACTGGCGCTTCTTTTTTTGCTTCCACCGGTGCTTGCTTTTTAGCTGGTTCTTTGGTTGATTTAACCAAACCAGTTTTCCTTATCTGAGCCATTGCATCCTGCATTTTGGTCCATTCTGCCATGCCGACAACTCTTTCGTGAGTTAAATCGCCCAGCATATTAAATGTGGATTTTTGGATATCCTTTACCTCTTTGCGGATAGTTTTAATAGCCGTGTGAATCCCTTTCATTATCGCCTGAAAATCGGAAAGTCTTTCAGTTTCACCATTAGCGAGATCCTTGCGGAGCTTGTTTGCCATCTTTTGGTTTTCCTTGCTTATTTCAGCCAACCTTTTTTGGAAACCGGCAAGTAAGGAACGCGTATACTCAACTCTTTCAACAAGATTCTTACCTAATTCTGCTCTCAATTCAGCAGACATATCCATATGTTCCTTGTCGAACTTTTCGAGCAGATCGTTTGTGTTTTTGAAGATGCTTAAAACCTCATCATTGATGGTTTTGATATCGTCATTAATACCTTTCATCAAAGCTTTAAATTCCTTGATTCTGGTTTTTTCATGTTGAGCACGTTCGGCTCTGCCCTGAGCAAATGAGATGTCTTGCTCCACTGACATCTGAGCTCTCTCAGTTGAGAATTGATTCACCATATTCAGTGTTGAGGCTTGAATTTCTCTAACTTCTGCCTGAATAGAGGCCATTGTTAAATGAATACCTTTCATTAAATCCTTATAAGTATTCAACCGTTCTTTTTCTCCTTTTGCCAAACCTTTGCGCAAGGCAGCGGCATTAGCATTTAAAACGGCAGTCATCTCCTGGTGATCTTTGTTAAATCCCTCAAGAGTTTTCTGAACGTCGTTTACCAGCTCTTCGTTTTCTTTAATTCGTTGTTTGAATGAAGCAAGCAGCTCTTCACTCAGGCTTTTCATTTCAGCTCCTAGTCCCATTTTACTATCTCCTATTGTTAAATGTTTATTGTTTGTTGTTTATATAATTTCCTTAATTAACTGATCTTTAACCTTTTTTATGTCTTGAACTAAAAGATTATCACCTTTTTCAAGTAATCCTTCCAAGCATTCCATCATGGTATTATGCATTTTTTGGAAATTCATGAAGGTATTCATGACAATTTCTTTTCTCTTCTCCTGCAATTCAGAAATCTGAGAAAGTTGTTCTTTAATGATTCCGATTTTTCCGTTGGTATCTGGTGCAGTAATATCCTTGATGCCCAGCAGACTATTTTTAAGTGTTTGGGCTGTGCTTTTCTGGTCTTCGATAAAATTCAAAAACTGGCTCTCAGCTTCTCTTTCTTTTTCATCGAGGGAGCTAAGAATACCAGACATCATCGTATTGTAATCCTTTTTCCGCAGAGAGCCATTCTTTGCAAGTGTTTCGCAAAGCTGGTTATTCAAAAAATCTCTTTTCGATTTAAGTTCACTTAACGAATGGTGAACGTTATCGAAAAGGGAATGTGATGATTCGGTAATATTTTCGGAGGATTGAAAAGCAGCCTGAATTTTTTGGATCCTGGATTCGTAAGACGTGATGATATTATCAATAAAACCATTGATATTTAGGTTGGTCTGATTATTCATTTCTGCTTTAGTTATTAAGTGGGGAGGGAAGGGGTGAAAAAGAAGATATTCCTGGTAATCATGCTTTCAAGAGGATGAAAGGATGGTTTAGCAAGAATAACTGCTTAACTGCTGAATACCTTATGCGGCTTTTGCAGTTAATCCGATTGCTTCTGCATATTTCAGGTATGTTTCAAC
>CAINOB010000049.1 GCA_903851365.1 uncultured Bacteroidota bacterium | reverse complement strand
GTTTCAGTCTGGGCAAAAGAGCTTAATGCGGAAGACAGAAAAATCGAAAAAATCAAAATAAATAATCCGGGTTTCATATTTTGTAAGTTAAGCTTTGCGAAGAAGTTTTGTCTGATTTTCGCCGCCGTTCAATAAATACAGCAATGGCAGCGGCCGGTCGATATTCTCTCTGAAAGCTGGTTTTGCCTGCCAGGGGGTAACTGATAACACATTTGTCAGATCCATCCAGAATTGCAGGCGTGCAACCGGCAGGTTCCAGTTCATGTGAAGGTGATTGGCCGGTGCATAATGTTTGTATTCTGCCATGGAGGCAAAGTCGGGGGTGATAAGGGTATGCGGCCAGTTGGCGTCTGTTTTGTTGCAGACAGCCGTTGCCAGAGCTTCCGGTAAATCCACTGTTTCAGCTTCGTCCCAAATCATGGAGAACATGCCTGAAAGTGCACTGTATGCCAACCGTCCGGCTATTCCGCGGATACCGCCCGGAGTAAGGAAGGTTACCGAATTTCCCATTCCGGGGAAATAATCACCATCAGCCAATGGGAATGAAATTCTTGGTGTAACTGCTTTGGCCGATTCACCCGGCAATCCAGCCCAGTTGAAAGAGGCGGATCCGCTGTTGTTACCATCCACAAACCCGCGTGTAGCCCATTTAGCATCAGCAGGCAATTTGATATTCAATTTGTCAGCAAGTGCCTTGATTTCCCATGGTTCCCAAACCTTTCTGAAGTCCATAAACAATGGGGGGTTTCCACCTGTCAGATAGGTGAAAAACAACATCGTCAGTAATCCCTGCATGTCAGCCTCGGTAGCAAAAGGCAATGCCGGTTTTGGCCCATTATGGTCAAAAGTCGAATTAAAGAGCGATTCCATAGCATCAGCAACCGGTAGTGGCAGGCCCCTGCGATCGGAACCCCATTCAAGCTGCGACATAAATCCTCCGCCGACACCGTCGAGATCTTTGATCAGATCTCTGGTTATCAAATACATGGCTAGGCTATCATTAAACCGTGCATCATCCTCGGCACCAGTTGATTTTACTTTTCCGAAATCAGTATGTATCCAATTTCGCAGAGCCTTTAATTCTTCCTGATTATAGGCCTTCTTCTTGAGCATGTCGGCCAGCAATTTCATATCCAGACGTGCAATCTCGATACCAAAAGTATTTCTCGTTGGAATGATATGCTGAAGTGCTGTTTCCATTCCCATTGAATCATGACCAAAAACTACCACCCTCTTGCCTTTCAGGTATTGATAAGTGACAGCGGAATATAACCAGTCAACCAGTGAATCAAAAGTTGATTTGGTCATCTCGGGCATCATGCCGTCATCGGGCCAGGTGCCTACATTGATATGCATAAGACGGCCTGATTGAGCTACCGCGCCTGATACAGCATGGGTAAATACAACTCCGGGTTTCGGGCCGCTGTTACCGCATGTGAAATTTAACGGGGTATCCTTCGGGAATTGCGAAAGCAGTGAAATCAAGGTTAACTGCGGAAAAGACCAGGTATCCGGCAAACCTACCAAAACGGTAACACCTGCTGCGATAAACGATCTGGCAACCTTATCAGCTTCTTTTTCGGTATCGATAAGGAGATCTGAATAAATAACCGGCACATGACTCCCGTCGGGCAATTTTACTGCACCAGCAAGCTTATCAGCATGCAACTTAACAATGTTTCCTGCTCGCTCACGGGCTGCAGGGTCAATGCGTGGATCACAGGTAGCAAAAACACCAATCACAGGTATAGCTTTGCTTGTTTCGGTTTTGGAGGAGATGCATCGGGCTTCCATAATCTGATTCTCTTTACTTAAATTTACCGCTAAAATTATACATTTTCAGCAATCCTCTAAACAAATGAAGCGAGAGTTCATCCTGACAGAAGATGGTTCGTATACAATTTTTGTTCCTGAGATGGGGGAACACTTTCATTCTGTACACGGTGCACTCCAGGAAAGCCTCCATATTTTTATTAATTTTGGATATAAAAAAGTTGAAAAGGGTTCACTTTCAGTTCTGGAAATCGGCTTTGGAACCGGGTTAAATGCTTTCCTGACCTTACTGGAATCTGTTTCCTCCAACAAACCTGTTTTTTATGAATCCTGGGAAGCCTTTCCTCTAACTAAAGAGGAATCCGACCAGCTTAATTATCCGGATTTGCTCGATACAGGACGCGAATGGTTCAAGTCGCTGCATGATGCCAAATGGGGAAAAGAGGTAATGATTACTTCAGATTTTTGTTTGAAAAAAGTTCATGCCGATATTCAGAATTTTACTTCGCAACGAATATTCGATCTTGTATATTTCGATGCATTCGGACCTGATTATCAGCCCGAACTTTGGATTACACCTATCTTTGACAGCATATACTCCTGCATGGAGAGGGATTCCCGGCTCGTCACCTATTCGGCCAAGGGACAGGTGCGGAGAAATCTTCGCGAAGCAGGGTTTCGGATCGAAAAGGCCCCCGGTCCGCCCGGGAAAAGAGAAATTACGATTGCCATAAAATCTTAACCGATGGACATAAACAAATTCACTTTTGCAAAACCAATAAGGCTCCTGATCCTTTTTGGGTTAACCATCATTTCCCTTCAGGGTTTTGGGCAGATTAACAATCACCTGGTCCTTAGAAAAAATGGCTTCCGAAATAAACTGAATTTTCTGGCCGGGGATCCGATCATCTTTATCAGAGATGGAAATAGTTTTGCCGAAGAATATTATCTGCAGGGCATTGGTACCGATTTCATTATTGCCAACGGACAGGAGATCCCGATAAAAAAGATTGATTGTATTATACACCGTCGGACCGGGTTCAACTTCAGGGCCTCGGGCGGCGCTTTAGTTATTGCCGCTCCCGGGTACCTTTTAATTGGCGCAGTAAATAATCTGTTCCAGAAAATAAGTCCGGTTCCCACGGTTACCAACCTGGTGGTGGCCGCATCCCTTGCCACTGCAGGGCTTCTTTTCCCTCGCCTGCAAGTTAAAAAGTATCAGCTTGGCCGAAGATATTCCCTGATCATTGTTCAAAGCGATCCTCTGTTGAATAAATAAAAAGAGGCCTGCCGTTCTGGCAAGCCTCTCCTGAAAATAGTATAAGGACAACCCTATTTTTGAGCTTTATTGAGTGCGCTGTGTTTTTTACCATAGGTGAAATACACTACCATACCAACACATAGCCAGATTCCCATTGCCATCCAGGCATAAAGGTTCAGGAAAGTTGTTACACCAAGGCAACAAACGATCCCGAAGATTGGAATATAAGGAGAGAACGGGGTTTTAAACGGCCGGTGAGCATCAGGCTGCTTCTTACGGAGAATAAGAATAGCCAGGCAAATAGAAGAGAAAGCCAGCAAGGTTCCCAGTGATACCAGTTTACTGAGTACTCCGATGGGGAATAATCCTGCAAGAACCATAGCCATCAGTCCAACAATAATCGTAGCAGCATATGGGGTCTTGAATTTCGGATGCATTCTGGCAAAAACCGGTGGAAGCAAACCGTCCTTGGCCATGACAAAGAATATACGTGGCTGTCCAAGCAACATAACAAGAATTACAGAACTCAGGCCAGCGATAGCCCCTATCTTGATCAATGGTGATAACCAGGTGACACCGATAGCATCAACCCCTACAGCAATAGGATCAGGAACGCCTAATTTGGTGTAAGGAACGATACCGGTAAGAACAACGGCTACCAGAATATACAAGATGGTACAAACCAACAGGGAACCAAGAATTCCGATCGGCAGGTCGCGCTGGGGATTCTTACTCTCCTGCGCCGCCGTGGATACCGCGTCAAAACCTATATATGCAAAGAAGATTACCGCGGCCCCCCTAAGTATACCGCTAAAACCAAATTTACCAAAGCTGCCCTGATTTGCCGGAATAAATGGGTGCCAGTTAGCTTTGTTAAGGTAAAATACTCCTACCAGGATAAAGGTGATGATCACGAACAATTTTATGAAAACAATGATATTATTGAAACGTGCCGATTCTTTTACGCCGGTAACCAATAGTACGGTGACAGCGAAAATTATCAGCATGGCAGGGATGTTTAATATCCCGCCCTGCGACATTTCAAAACCATTGGTGACATCATTGTAAACTACGGGCGCTGTTGTAAGTGCTGTCGGAAAATGGATTCCCATGTTGCCAAACAAACTTACAACATAGCCTGACCATCCTACGCTCACGGTGGAGGCAGCAAACAGATATTCAACAATTAAAACCCACCCGATCACCCATCCAAAAAGTTCACCGATGGTTGCATAGGCATAGGTATATGCACTACCCGAAATCGGTATCATGGATGTTAATTCAGCATAGCACAGCCCGGCTGCAGCACAGGCCAGAGCAGCAATCAGGAAAGAAATAATGATAGCAGGCCCTGCATAGTTGGCAGAAACCTCACCTGTTAAAACAAAAATTCCTGCTCCTATGATAGCCCCGATACCGAGGGTAATCAGGTTGGTGGCCGATAAAGCGCGCTTAAATCCGGTAGTCGTGCTTTTGGCTTCAGCCTGGAGCTGGTTGTAAGGCTTAATTCTGAAAAGCTGGTTCGTCATTTCGTTAAGATTAGAATTGGATAAAAATAGTTTTTTTTCTTTATTATAATTTTATACCAACCTGGTTAAACAGAAAGGCATATACCAGGGATGTTTCGCGATATCGTTGAAAGCGGCCCGATACTCCGCCATGACCGGCCTCCATATTCACTTTGAGCAATAGAATATTATTGTCTGTCTTAAGCTCCCTGAGTTTTGCTACCCATTTTGTTGGCTCAAAATATTGCACCTGCGAATCATACAGCCCGGTGGTAACAAGCATAGCCGGATAATTCTGCTTTTTCACCTGATCATATGGAGAGTAGGAAAGCATATAATCATAATACTCCTTCTGATTTGGATTTCCCCATTCATCATATTCCGAAGTCGTCAGTGGGATCGAAGTATCAAGCATGGTGGTAACAACATCAACAAACGGCACATGAGCAACCACAGCTTTAAAAAGATCAGGGCGCATGTTAACGACGGCACCCATCAGCAATCCTCCCGCGCTTCCACCCATGGCACAAAGGTAATCCGGAGAGGTATAACCCAATTTTATAAGATATTCCCCGGCATCGATAAAGTCGGTGAACGTATTTTTCTTTTTCAGCAATTTCCCATTTTCATACCATTGACGCCCCATCTCCTGCCCTCCCCTGATGTGAGCAATCGCAAATACAAATCCGCGGTCCAGCAAGCTCAACCGGTCGGAGCTGAAACCAGGATTGGTGCTGTATCCGTATGAACCATAAGCATACAGCAAACAAGGGTTTTTCCCATTAAGTGAGATGCCCTTTCTGTAAACCAGTGAAACAGGTACCTTAACACCATCATGCGCAATGGCATACAAGCGCTTGGACTCATAGTTTGAAGGATTAAATCCACCAAGCACCTCCTGCTGCTTTAACAGCTTTTTCTCACGGGTTTCCATATTATAGTCAAAGGTGGAACCCGGAGTCGTAAGCGATGTGAATGAAAATCGAAGCAGATCAGTATCAAATTCCTTATTTATCGAGATCGATGCTGAATAGGTCTCCTCGCCAAAATCGAGATAATGCTCCTTGCCTGTTTTAACATTCATGATACGCAACTGAGTTAATCCATTAACTCGCTCTTGTACAACAAGATATGAATTAAAAAGTTCAAAAGCCTCAATCAGCACATCGCTGCGGTGAGGAATTACATCAACCCAGTTTTTCCGTTGGGTCTGATCAACTGGTGTTTTCATCAGCTTGAAATTCGGTGATTCCCAATTGGTCCGTATAAAAAAGAAACCACCAAAATGATCAACTGAATACTCATGATTTCTTTCACGCGGCTGAAATATCTCAAATTTCCCCTGTGGATTATCGGCCTTCAGATAACGGTATTCCGATGCCAGTGTGCTGCTTGAGCTGATCAGCAGATACTCGCCTGATTTGGTGCGTGAAACATTTGCGCTGAAAGTTTCATCGGATTCAAAAAACACCAGAGGATCCGATCCGGGATTTGCAGAGATCGTGTGGCTGAAAATCTTCTCCGACCTCAGCGTTACCGGGTTTTTCCTGGTATAAAATATGGTTTTATTATCATTGGCCCAGGCCACTTCACCCGTGGTTTCGGTAATGCGGTCGGGCAGATCCTCGCCAGTGAGAAGATTTTTAAACCGTATTTCATATTTACGGCGACTGATTGTATCGATGCTGTAAGCCAGGATATTATTGTCGGGCGAGACGTCCATGCCACCGACACCAAAGAAGGAGAACCCTTGTGCCAACTCATTAACATTTACCAGAATCTCTTCGGCGGCACTGAGATTTCCCTTTTTACGGCAATAGATCGGATACTCTTTGCCATTTTCGAAACGTGTATAATATAAGTAACCATTATCGACATAAGGAACCGATTCATCGTCCTGCTTGATCCTCCCGACTAATTCGTTAAAAATCTCATCCTGGCTGGTTTTCGTATCTGCCATTACCGTATCCAGGTAGTGGTTTTCCGCTTTCAGATAATCCAGAACGGCTGGATTTTCCCTTTCATTCAACCAATAGTATGGATCGGAACGGGTATTTCCATGAATTGTCAGATCCTTACTGATTTTCTGTGCGTGGGGAGGTTCTGGAAAATCTGATTTATGCTTTACGGAATTCCCGCTGCAACCGGCTACGAGAATGGCCAACACAAACGATGAGTACAAACTATATTTTCTCATAGCAGGTTTTCAAGATTCCCTAAAAGTGTAATTATTTATCCGGTTGTACAAATCTCACAGGATGCTCCGCAACAGTGCTACCACGATAATTTAACCAGGGTCACCCCGGTGCCCCCGAACCTGATGTCCTCATCTTCGAAGCGGCTTACAACATTAACCCCAGAGAGGTATTCCCTGATTACCTGCCTCAAAATACCATCACCTTTGCCATGCAATATTCTTAATTCACCTGATCCGACCATGATGGCTTCATCAATGAATTCCGTGACTTTCCTCAACGCTTCATCTGCACGCAAACCACGAAGATCAAGGCTCGGTGAGAAAGACATTTTGCGGTTTTCCATATCCACACCTGCAAAGGATGTCCCATAAGATTTAGTTCCCGTTGCTTTCTTGAATTCGTTCTCTGAGACCGGTTCAGCCTGATCGGCAGAAATAGTCGTAATCATCTGGCCCATAGCGATCAGCAGGGTATTGCCCCTCGTTTCAAGAATTTCGGCGAGTATTTCCTTGTCCTTTATCCTGATTTTCGTCCCAACAATCCATGAATTGGGAATGTCTTTTGCTTTCATCACCTCCGCAGGTTTCTCCTGAAAGATCTTTTTCTTGACCTGGATACTTTCACGCTCAGCCTTTTCCAACTTCTCTTTGCCCTCGGTTATGGTTTTATCCAGTCCATCTTTTACAGATATCCTTAAAGCTTCAATATTTTCCCTGATCTCCTTAACACGGAGTTTTTCAGCCTGTGATTCGCGAATTTCACGAATGGATTGTTCAATCTTTTTATTGATTCCGGATAAGATCTCTTCAGATTTTACTTTAGTTTCCTGGATGATCTTTTTACGCTCTTTCTCAGTAATGGCAAGCGTTTCGGAATATTTAGCAAGCAACTCATCAATCTCTTTCGAACTCTGCCTGATTTTCTGTCGCTTATTTTCCCAATAACGCTTATCCCTGGATATTTCCCTCAGATGCTTATCGAACTGTATATGATTATCGCCAACCAATTCCGATGCTTTTTGAATCACCACTTCAGGCAAACCAATATTTCGGGCAATCTCAAAGGCAAACGAGCTACCAGGTTTTCCGATCTCCAGCTCAAACAGCGGCTGCATATGCTGAACATCATATCTCATGGCTGCGTTAACAACGCCCTCGGCTGAGGCTGCAAAATGCTTAAGATTGGAATAATGTGTGGTAACCACACCATAGGCACCCGAAGCCGCCAATTCGCCCATAATGGACTCAGCAATTGCTCCACCAAGCTGAGGCTCTGTCCCTGAGCCGAATTCATCAATCATGAAAATCGTTCGGTCGCCGGCTTTCTTGAGAAAGAATTTCATGTGATGAAGATGCGAACTGTACGTACTCAGATCGTTCTCAATTGATTGCTCATCACCAATATCCAAAAGAAACTGGTCAAATATCCCGGATCTGGATCCTTCACGCACCGGCACCAGAAATCCACATTGGATGAGATATTGAATCAATCCGGCCGATTTCAGGCACACCGACTTACCACCGGCATTTGGACCCGATATCAGCATAATCCTCTGTTTGCTGTCGAGATGGATATCTTGTGAAATAACCTTTCTTTTTTCCAACCTGAACGCGAGGTCAAGCAATGGGTGCCTGGATTGTTCCCAATCGATTAACGGTTCCTCTTTTAATTGGACAGGAAAACCATCCCAGCGAAGTGAAATTTTAGCCTTTGCTTTGGCCAGGTCGAAATCAGCCATCACGCTGTCCCAATTCTCCATATCTGGAAAATAAGGACGAAGCTGGTTGGTGAGTTCAATCAATATCCTCATGATCTCACGCTGCTCCGCCAGCTCGAGCTCCCGGAGCTCATTGTTCATCTCCACCAGTTCAAGTGGTTCAACAAAAGCCGTCCGCCCGGTAGCCGACTCATCATGAATCAAGCCAGTGATCTTGCGTTTATGGGTGACAGGGACCGGAATTACCAGACGGCCATCGCGAACCGATGGCTGAACATCCTTTTCAATCCACCCTTCATTTCGGGCCTGCTGAATCACGTGATCCATCCTCCGGCCGATACTGGACTGCAAGTGAAGCATCTCCTGACGAATTCGCTTTAAATCAGGCGAAGCCTGATCCCTGACCTGTCCGGTTTTGCTAAAGACCTGATCCAGTTTTTCCTGGATAAAAGGGAAAGTTTTTAGCTGTTTTGCTTTAGCTCTGGTGACGGGTAAAACCTCGGGAGGTTTTTTATCAAAGAAGATCTCTATCTGCCTCACCGAAAACAGTATACGACGAACATCAAGCCATTCCGGAATATCAAGAAAGGAGCCAATGATCCGACCCTTCCTGATTGCATTCCGGATATCAACCGGTGCAAGCTCCGGAAAATCAGCATGGTTAACGATAATTTCAGTGAACTCTACAACATCTGTCTGTGCTGCAACTACCACTTTAAAATCATCGGAGGCATGCATCGACATGGCCAGTTCACGCCCCGACGGAGTAACACAGATGTCGGCAACTTTTTGCCTTACCTGGCTAAAACCAATTTTGTCTTCGAAAGTATCAGGATATACCAGCATGCCCACATTTCATTTGCTGTCAAAAATAGCAAATAGATGGTGGTTTACGTCAGGAAGGGGCGAAGTGCCTGTAACAGGCGTACAGGCAGGATAGGTTTGTGAATAACCGCGGCAAAGCCCACCTCATGACAGGTTCTGGCCATGGAAGATTCTTCCTGCGGTATGATAGCAATGGCGGGAATCCCGGGAAGTCTGGAATTCAAAGAATTAAAGGCGTCAGAGAGCGAGGTCTCTGAAAATTGAGCTGAAGCTATCAGTGCATTAACAGGATTATTCTTATCCAGATAGTTCAATGCCTCGGAAAGAGATTTTACCCAAACTAAGTTTATCCGCGTCTGGCGAAGAATCATTTCGATATTAAGGTACCCAAGCTCACTCGGCTCCAGCACCAGTACAATGCGGTCACTCCAATGGTCCTGAAGCAACAATCCCTCTGTTTCGACAGATTCAGCTATCAGTCCAGCCTCTTCAGGCACCTCGGGAGCGGGTACATGAATTACAGAAGCTGCTTTCTCATAAATATCACGTAATGAATCTTGAACCGGATGTTCTTCAACCTGGCTGACTGGAAGTGAAACGTAAAACGTTGATCCGGCACCCAGGTTTGACTCGACCCAGATTTTTCCTCCCATCAATTCCGTCAATCCCTTGCAGATGGCAAGACCCATACCGGTGCCACCATACTCCTCACGAGTTCCGGTCATTACCCTGCTGAATCTTTCAAAAATCATCCCCTGTTTTTCCCTGGCGATGCCAATGCCACTATCCTGGACATACAACAATAAAACATCGGGGCTATCCATTCTAACACCGAACTCGATATAGCCACTTCCAGTGAATTTCACAGCATTGGAAAGCAAATGGCGAAATATGCGATTTAATTTAACCCCATCAGCCATCACCGTCCAATCAATATTTTCTTGAATTCCATTCACCAGCAACTGAACATCTTTCTTCCCTACCTCCTGTAAGCTTTCATTAAAATAAGCAAACAATTCCGCCAGCAGCCTGGTTAAGGAAACACGGGAGATTTCAGGAGCAATCTGACCTGCATCGAGCTTGGATATGTCGATAATATCGTCAATCAATTGAAGGAGTGAATTCCCACTGTTCTTGATATGTTCAATAAACTCATCGCGCTCCTCGGGGCTCACCTCAGCATCATTCAGTAAATTTGAGAATCCGATGATCACGTTCATTGGCGTCCGGATCTCATGTGACATATTTGCAAGGAAGGCAGATTTTAAATTATCCGATTGTTCCGCTCGGTCCTTGGCTTCGTTAAGTTTAATTTCCGTGACTTTCAATGAAGTGACATCATGAAAAATCATGGTTTTACCCATTATTTCTCCCCCTTTGTCGAATAATGGGTTGATATCAAGTAGATAATAGTTTACGTCCCCATTTACTGAAATCTGCAAATCCTGGTTTTTCCGCGACGAATATCTCAGGTTTGTCAGAAGGTCTCCAAATTTACTAAAAACCAATTCTGCAGGCTGGCATATGACATTTGCCGTGGAAATTTTGAAAATCTTTCCGGCGGCGGAATTCATATCTAAAATGATATTCTGCATATCAAGTACTACAAATCCTTCAACCATTCTCTCTACCACGGATCTGCGTGCAGCAGCAACGATATTTGTCGACTTGTTTACATTAAGTCCAAGGGCCAAGAATGTTCCGGAAAGCGTGTAGGCCAATGGTGATGTTTCAGGATTAATTAAGGGCGATATTTTAAACATCAGAGTGATATATCCAAACCAGGGAATTAATATTCCAAGGCTTAAAATCATGGCATGGTTAAACTTAATTTTTGTATTCCGCGAAAGATGAACCATCAGCATAACTGTCGCCACGAGGAAATATGCAATTGAATAAATACTCCGGATTACAGACCAGATTCCCTGATTATTTAGCCCATTGCCTATTGCGGCAATGATAAGAACGACTGGAAGGACTAATGAAATTATTACGTATTTCTTTGATTTCCATTCTCTTATGCCGGTAAAATCAAAGGCAAAAAAGAGCCAGATCAAAGGCATGAAAATCAAAGAGATTGATTCAAGTAAAGGAAGGAATGTCAGTGTAGAAGATCCACCCGTAACAAGTGTATAAAGATGAATGAGAATCCAGAGAGTGAGGTTTAGCAGCAACAGATAATATACGGGACCCGTGCTTGTCCTCTTTCTTATCCTGGTAGAAATCATCAGCATAAAGGAAAATAATGCCAATAAAAATAAAGGCAGCGCAAATTTCCAAACCTGATATGTCGATTCTGATTCTAACATTTCCAGATATTATCTAAAACTTCCAGATATTGGAACATTATAGAATTCCCCTACGAATATTTTCGAACCTAAAAAGGGACCATCAATCATTTAACTAACTCATTAATTGCACAATGCATCGATAACAAAATCTCCTTAATGAAGAAATTGAATTGATTTTTAGTTTTACGAAAAAAAAAGGCCAATAATGATGCCAATTTTTTTCCTTTGCATCCATGGAAAGACAAAACCCTGCCTATCGGCACATCATTTGGGATTGGAACGGCACCTTGCTGGACGACAAATGGTTATGTATCGAATCAATAAACACCTTATTGCAGACTCGAAACCTGCCGAAAATAGATGAAAATATCTATGACAGGATCTTCCGTTTTCCCGTAAAAGACTATTATCAGGATGCAGGTTTTGATTTCTCCATGGAGCCTTTTGAAATCCCCGCAATGGAATTTATTGAGCTTTATGATAATCGCAAAAAAGAATGCCGCCTGCAACCTGACGCATTGGAAACACTGGATTCATTTTCCCGCATGGGTGCCACTCAATATCTGCTGTCAGCGAGCGAAACAGGCGTCCTTGAAGAGATGACAACTCACTTTGGAATATCGCACTATTTTACTCAGATAAAAGGCCTTGACAATCATTATGCACAAGGAAAAAAAGACCTGGGGCAGGAATTAATGAGGTCAATAAATGCACCTGCGGATTCCATTGTCATGGTTGGTGATACTTGTCATGACAAGGAAGTGGCTGATCTACTCGGGGTAAAGGTGATTTTGTTAACCCACGGCCACTTTCCTGAAGAAAGGCTCATAAGCTGCGGCTCCCTGTTAATCAACAACTTGATCGAACTCAGGCAAGTAATATCAGGTATTTAGACCTTTCATCGAAAGCTGGATCCTTTTTCTGGCTGCATCAACCTCAATTACCTTGACCTTAACATGCTGATGCAGTTTTACGACTTCGGCAGGATCAGTAATAAATTTATCGGCCATCTGCGAAACATGAACCAGTCCATCCTGTTTTACTCCTATATCAACAAAGGCACCAAAACGGGTAATATTGGTAACAATCCCAGGTAAAAGCATTCCGGGTTTAACATCTTCGATTTTCTGAACCTCCTGCGAAAATTCAAACAGTTTTATTTTCCCCCGGGGATCCCTTCCTGGCTTGCTCAGCTCATTCATAATATCCACAAGCGTCGGCATTCCAATTTCTGGAGTGATATATTTCTCAGGTTTTATGAGTAATTTTTTGGTGGGATCATGGATCAGTTCAGCAATTGTGCACCCAACATCTGCAGCCATTTTTTCCACAACCGGATAGGCCTCAGGATGAACAGCACTATCATCCAAAGGATTAGCTGCACCTCGGATTCTCAGGAATCCTGCAGCCTGCTCATAGGCCTTGGCGCCAAGCCGGGGAACCTTTTTTAGCTCTTCACGACTTTTGAATGGTCCGTTTTCTTTAATATAGGATGTAACATTCTTTGCCAGGGCCGGCCCCAATCCTGAAACATAGGTCAGCAAATGTCTGCTTGATGTATTTACCTGAACACCAACGCGATTCACACAACTTACCACCACTCCGTCGAGACTCTCCTGCAATTTTTTCTGATCAACATCATGCTGATATTGCCCTACTCCGATGGATTTGGGGTCAATCTTAACCAGTTCAGCCAGCGGATCCATCAAGCGGCGTCCAATAGAAACGGATCCACGCACGGTGACATCATACTCGGGAAATTCTTCGCGCGCCACATCGGAAGCGGAATATACCGAAGCGCCGTTCTCACTGACGACATAGACTTCGACATCCCGGTCGAACCGGATATAATTTTTAATAAAATATTCGGTTTCACGGCTGGCTGTTCCGTTTCCGATTGCGATAGCTTCTGTTTTATAAGCATCAACCAGCGACTTAACCTTTTTAGCTGCAATGGAAGTTTCCCGCTGGGGCGGATGAGGGAAAATCGTTTCGTTGTGAATGAGGTTGCCCTGTTTGTCGAGGCAAACAATCTTGCATCCCGACCGGAAACCCGGATCAATTGCCAGGATATTTTTTTCACCCAGCGGCGGCATCAGCAGCAATTGCTGGAGATTATCGGCAAATACCTTTATGGCTTCCTCATCAGCCTTATCCTTGTAAATATTCCGGTACTCAGTTTCAATGGAAGGTTCCAGGAGCCTGTTATAACCATCTTTTACTGCCATCTCAACCTGCGCTCCCGAAGGATTTTTCCCATGGACAACAGATTTCTTGATCTTTTCCACCGCCTCAAATTGATCTGGCTGAATGCTTACACGCAAAAACCCTTCCCTTTCCCCGCGGAACAGGGCCATCAGCCTATGCGACGGACATTTACGCAGGGGCTCGCAGAAATCAAAATAATCAGAATATTTGACGCCCTCCTCTTCCTTTTTCTTGACTACGCTTGAGATCACGTAGGCTTCGCGCTCAAAAAGATTTCTTAAAATATTCCTGACATGCTGATCCTCATTGATCCATTCAGCGATAATATCCCTGGCACCTTCAAGCGCCTCTTCTTCATCCGGGACCTCCTTGTTAATGAATTTTCGTGCGAGCTGAACGGGATCTCCATCACGCTGATTCATAATCATTTTAGCCAACGGTTCCAGACCCTTCTCTTTCGCCTTGGTACCCCTGGTTTTCTTTTTGGGTTTATAGGGCAGATATAGGTCCTCAAGCTCAGTAATTGTCATGGCATTATTGATTTTTGCCTCAAGCTCGGGTGTCAGTAAATCAAGTCCGGTAATGGTTTCGAGTATTGTTTGCCGCCGTGCATCCATTTCGGCAAGCTTTTCCGACTGTTTTTTGATTTCCATGAGGGCTACCTCATCGAGGCTGCCGGTTTTTTCTTTACGGTAACGGCTGATAAATGGAATTGTGGCAGCTTCTTCAAATAAGTGAAGAGTATTTCTAACCTGCCACTGCTCTACCTTTAAGGTGGAGGCAATTATTTTAACGTGATTGTCGTTCATGAGATTAGTTCGTCGGTTCGTCGGACTGATAAAACTCCCTTGGTCTTTTTTAAACGGTTGATGACTGTTTCCAGATGCGATCTATCCTGGACAATAAGTGTATAGGTCCCTTCAAATTGCCCATCTTTAGATGCAAGGTTCATCGATCGCATGCTGACTTTAAGATCTGTAGCAATCAGACGACTTATTTCATTGACTACCATTATATTATCTTTTCCTGTAATTTGAATATTTACAGTAAATCCCTGGGCTGAACCATGGCTTTCTGTCCATCTTACTTTTACAATGCGGTAAGGAAAGCGTTCGATCATCTGACGGGCATTAGGACAGTTCACCCGATGGATTTTCGTTCCTTCCTTAACGGTTACAAAACCATATACTTCATCTCCGAAAATCGGGTTACAGCACTTGGCAAGCTTGTAATCGACATTCCCCAAAGTATCGTCGATAACCAGATAATCCTGCGATTGCGTCGTCGTTTTAACAAAACTATCAACCGTTTTTATGGTCGAGAGTTTTTCCTTAATCAGCTCTGCAGGTGCTTTATCCTTAAGATATTCCCTGATCGAGGAAAGATCAATTTTATTTTCCGAAAGTTGCTGATAAAGTTCTAGTGCATCCTTAAGATTGAGCCATTTAACAATCCGCTGGATCGTTGAAACGTCCACTTTAACTCTCCATTGGTTCAGTTTCCTGATGAGCATTTCCTTTCCCTGATCCGCATCAGCATAATCTGCCTGTTTCAGGAATCTTTTTATCCGCGCCTTGGCTTTTGAAGAATGCACCCAGGTGAGCCAGTCTGTTTTTGGCTTTTGATTGGTCGAGGTGGTTACTTCAACCAGGTCGCCATTAACCAGTTTATGCCGTATTGGTACCATCTGTCCGTTTACGCGGGCGCCAGTGCAATGGTAGCCGACATCGGAATGCACCGCAAAGGCGAAATCCAGAACAGTAGCCCCGGCTGAAAGCTTAAGCAAATCTCCTTTGGGCGTGAAAATATAGATCTGGTCGGAATAGAGTTCGGTTTTTGCCTTGGATTCTTCAGCAACTTCAGGCTCTACGGAAGTTGCGAGGGCATCCCTGATTTCAGATAACCATTCAACGCCTTCTGTATCGCTTTTCTTTTCCTTATAAAGCCAATGTGCTGCGTGCCCCTTCTCAGCTATGGCGTCCATTCGCTGCGTCCTGATCTGAACCTCCACCCATCGGCCCTCAGGACCAATAACAGTAGTATGCAAGGATTCATATCCATTGGGCTTGGGCGATGAGATCCAATCCCTCAGGCGATTGGGATTTGGCTGATATTGGTCGGTAACAATGGAATATACCTGCCAACAATCGGCCTTCTCATTTTCAGTCGGATTTTTCAATACTATCCTGATGGCAAACAAATCATAAACCTCATCAAACTCCACCGCCTGATGGACCATTTTCCTCCAGATCGAAGGAGTCGATTTTGTTCTGCCCTTGATATCGCATTGATAGCCCTTTGCTTTAAGTTCACGCATCAGCGGTGCGATAAACCGGGCTACATATTCGTCACGGTTCGACCTTGTTTCAGCCAACCGCCTGGATACGTCGCGATAGATATCCGGAAAGAGGTATTTCATGGATACCTCCTCAAATTCATTTTTTATCAGATAAAGGCCCAATCGATGCGCAATCGGAGCAAAAAGGTCACCGGCATCATGGGCAAGTTTGAGGCGGATATCCTCTGAAAGTCCTTCGATCGAGCGTATCTCCTGGAGTCGTTCCCCTGTCTTAATCAGGATAACCCTGACATCGTCGGATATACTCAGCAGCAGTTGGATAAATTTATCAGCATGGATCTTTGTCCTGGCGGTATTCAGGTTTTCGATTTTCTTCAGTCCATCAAGGATATTAACCATCTGTGAACCAAAGGACTCCATTACGCGTTGAGCAGTTAGCCAGCCACTGTTATAGGGAATAGTGAGCAGGCTGGCAACATGAGAAACATCGCCTAAGCCGAGTTCAATAGTTATGATGGGGATTAATTCAGAAACTTTTGACCTGATCTGACCAGCGTCATTCAGGGGCAAACCCGACAAATAACTATTCAGCCATTCCTGTGCCAGTTCCGGAAGGTTCACTTCCTGCTTGTTCATGGTGTGCCGTTTTGAATCAGCTTCAGATAAATCTCAAGCGAAACCCAGGCATCAGTAGCAGCATAAACCATTTGGGCTTCGGTAATGGTTTCGGCATCCCAGTTTGATAGTTGCTGCGATTTCGAGATGCGGAAGCCTAATACAATCGCGGTCATTTTCTTAACCCCGATATTTTCGATACCATAGTTTTTAACAATATCCTGCAAATCAATAAATCCGTTGGCCGGATGGGGGTAAATCGCCTTAAGTGCCCTGATGTCCTCATGAATGGCAGCACCAATTTTCATTGGCCTTGATCCGGTCAATAATTTTTCAAGTCCTGCATGATAGCCCAGTTTGCTTACCCTGAAGAGGTAAGCATCATATCGCGTTGCCAGCTGAAGCAACGCTACATCATTAAGTTTTCCCTTTTTAAAAGTAGGCCGTGTTTCAGTATCAAAGCCAACAATTTCAGCATAGGATAATCTTTCAACAGCTTCGTCGGCTTCTTCTTTATTGGAGATTACATGGATTGTCCCCTCAAAACTCCTCAGAGGCAACAAGTTCAGTTCATCAGGTTCGATATGGCTCGCAAAATTCATTAATAATCAAGGTTAACCGGTCCAAATATATCGGATTTATTCCTTTTCACCCATCCATTTCAGGAATCCGTCTGACCAGGTTATCCTCTTTTCGTCAAACATATCATCAAGGACACGTGCAATTTTCTCCGGATCTGCGTCAATCCGGGAATTTATTTCCTGCACAGTCAGGTTTCCTGACCGTACAGCTTCGCGTATCTGATCAGCTACCAGGTCATTATCGTAACGATTGAGCGGTTTATCTTCACTCTCCATACAAACATCACATTGCCCGCAGCGAAAAGGATCCTTTTCACCAAAATACATCAGCAACATCTGACTCCGGCACCTGTGTTCCTCCGTCGCATAATGAATCATTGTATCCATCCGCATGCGGGTCAGGGATTCCTGCTCCTCATATTCTTTCTTTGGGAAAATCAGTGATTTATCGGTGAGCCGCTCGGCCGTAAAAATGATCTGCGGAGTTTTCTTTGGCTGTATATAATATATTACACCCATCTTGTTGAGTGTGGCCAAAACCGTAACGATCGTCTGGACCGGAACTTTGGCTTTGGCTGCCAGATTGTATTCATCAATCCTGACAAAATCCGAAAACATGCCGGAATACATACGAAGCAAAAGTTTTATTATCCCGTCATATCCTGCATTAAGTATCTGAAACTTATATAATTCATCGCGGTCTACCCTGAAATGAACACGTGCCGGAAGGTCAATATCTTCTGTAAGCTCCAGGTATCCTGCACGTTCCAGATGCTTAAGTGAATGAAAAGCCACTAAGGAGTGAAAGCTGAATTTTGTACAAAAATCCATGAGATCGAAGTCAAAAACCTGACTTTTCCCGGCACCGGGAACTACTTCAAGGTAATTACCCAGTGATTGATATACTTTTCTGATCAGCTCAATATCTGGAAACCTGACGTTATGGCTCTTCTCGATCGAGAGTTTATCAGCCGGCTGGTAAAGCAAAACGGCATAAGCTTTTTTACCATCCCGACCGGCTCTCCCAGCTTCCTGAAAATAGGCCTCCGGTGATTCGGGCAGATCCATATGAATCACCGTCCTTACATCGGGTTTGTCGATTCCCATACCAAAGGCATTGGTAGCCACCATGATCCGGACTTTACCTTTGGTCCAGTCTTCCTGGCGTATCCTTCGTTCCTTCTGATCTAGACCTGCATGATAATGTTGAGCGGAAACACCTTTGGATGTTAGATAATCGGCGATTTCCCTTGTTTTCTTGCGGTTCCGGACATAAATTATCCCGCACCCCTTTTGCTTGTTGAGTATTCGCAGCAAATAGGCTGTTTTATCCTCTGTTTTTCTGACCAGATAAATCAGATTTTTACGCTCGAATGTCTGGCGTATCTCATTCTTCTCCCTGAAATTCAGTTTCACCTGAATATCATCAGCCACTGTTGGAGTGGCGGTGGCAGTAAGTGCAAGAACCGGCACTCCCGGTAAATATTCACGTATTTTAGCTATTTGCAGATAAGAGGGCCTGAAATCATATCCCCACTGTGAGATGCAATGCGCCTCATCTACAGCGATAAGGTTCACCTTCATGCTCTCCAGACGCTTCAGGAAAATTTCAGTCGAAAGACGTTCGGGCGACAGATACAGGAATTTATAATCACCATAGATGCAATTGTCCAAAGCGATGTCCAGCTCAAATTTCGATAGTCCGGAATGAATGGCCACAGCCCGGATATTTTTGGCTTTTAAATGGTCAACCTGATCCTGCATGAGGGATATGAGCGGAGTAATTACAAGGCATAGTCCATCCCGGGCCATGGCTGGAACCTGAAAAGTTATTGATTTGCCTCCACCCGTGGGCAGTAGCGCGAGGGTATCCTTGTCCTGCATGACTGAGCGGATGATCTCCTCCTGCAAAGATCTGAAGCCGGTGTAACCCCAATACTGGGACAGTATTTTCCGATAGGTCTCCAATTCAGTAAGAAATTTGTAATTTAGCACAAATTTAGCAGAACATAAAATCTCCGATATGTCATTTGTTTCAGATAAAGTTGAATTCGAGGGACTAACCTTCGACGATGTTTTATTAATACCGGCTTATTCCGATGTGATGCCCCGCAAGGTAGACGTATCTACCCGTTTCACTCAAAAAATTATTTTAAATACTCCAATAGTTTCTGCCGCCATGGATACGGTCACGGAATCCGCAACCGCTATGGCAATCGCCCGTGAAGGCGGAATTGGCGTGATCCACAAGAACATGACCATCGAAGAACAGGCTCGGCAGGTGCTATCTGTAAAAAGAGCTGAAAACGGCATGATCATGGACCCGGTGACCATTCATCCTGATCAGACTGTGGGAGATGCACGCCATCTGATGAATGAGTTCAAGATTGGTGGCATTCCTGTCGTAAACAGCCATAATATTTTAGTCGGCATTGTCACTAACCGGGATCTCCGGTTTGAGAAAGATTTTTCTCGCTCAATCAGTGAGGTAATGACCAAGGATAATCTGATCACCACCTCTGCCAATGCCACTTTGGATACCGCCGCCGACATCCTTCAAAAAAACAAGATAGAAAAGCTTCCAGTAGTTGATAAAAACTATAAACTCATTGGCCTGCTCACTTATAAAGACCTGACTATCACAAAGGACAGGCCTAATGCATGCAAGGATGAACGTGGCAGGCTTAGAGTAGCTGCGGCTGTTGGCGTTGCTGCCAATACCCTCGACAGGATTGCTGCTCTGGTTGAAGCGGGAGTGGATGCGATTGTTATCGACACTGCTCACGGACACCGAAGTCAGGTAATTGATATCCTGAAAAGTGCCAAATCAAGATATCCGGAATTCGAATTTGTTGCAGGTAACATCGCAACTGGTGATGCGGCAAAAGCTCTTTTAAGGGCAGGAGCATCAGCGGTAAAAGTAGGTATCGGTCCAGGTTCAATATGCACCACCCGTATAATCGCCGGTGTAGGTGTTCCTCAGCTGAGTGCCATTTATGAAGTTGCCAAAGCTTTAAAACATGATGATATTCCGGTGATTGCCGACGGCGGAATCCGTTATTCAGGTGATATCGTTAAGGCCCTGGCTGCAGGTGCAGATTCGGTTATGGCAGGATCACTTTTCGCCGGTACCGAAGAATCTCCAGGTGAAACGATCATCTATCAGGGTCGTAAATTCAAATCATACCGGGGAATGGGCTCTATCGAAGCAATGAACGAAGGTTCGAAAGACCGCTATTTCCAGGATGTTGAAGATGATATCAAGAAACTGGTGCCGGAAGGTATCGCCGCCCGGGTTCCGTATAAAGGAAGCCTGAATGAAGTTATCTATCAGATGGTTGGCGGTTTAAGGGCCGGAATGGGTTATTGCGGAGCCAATAATATCAAAGAACTTCAGCAAGCCAGATTTGTAAGAATCACCAACAGCGGAATCGTTGAAAGTCATCCGCATGATGTAACTATAACGCGTGAATCACCAAATTATTCCCGCGAAGCATAATACCAATACCAAATCAATAAGCCAAACGTTATAAAAAGGCATTTCTTAAAAATAAGTAACTAATTATGAAGTACCGTCCCTGCTTACGTACCGTCTGCGCAATTCTATTGCTCCTTCCTGGTGTAGCTGCTTTTAATCAGGAATCAGTTCTTGTAACCATTGGAGATAAACCAGTATATACCAGCGAGTTTACCAGGATATTAAACAAAAATAAAAACAACCTTACCGGACAAAAACCGACGCTTCAGGAATCCCTGGATATGTTTATTAATTTCAAGCTTAAAGTGAGGGAAGCTGAGGCCCAGGGGCTTGATACTTCCGCATCATTTAAGAAAGAACTTGCCAGCAATCGTGATCAGCTTGCCCGCCCCTACCTGATGGATCAGGAGGTTACCGATGAGCTTATCAAGGAAGCATTTGACCGGAGTAAATGGGAAGTGCGAGCCAGCCATATTCTGGTAGGGTTAAAACCCGATGCCCCGGCAGGTGATACACTCCTCGCTTACCGCAAGGCAATGGGCATTCGCGACCGCCTTATTAAAGGTGAAAAATTCGATGTGGTAGCTAAAGAAGTCAGCGATGATATTTCAGCCGCCAACAATGGTGGCGACATTGGTTTTATTACGGTTCTTGGCGTAGTTTATCCTTTTGAGAACGCAATTTTCAAGGCAAAAATCGGTGAAATTTCCATGCCGGTCCGTACAGAATTCGGGTATCATATAATCCTTGTTACCGATAAGAAACCCGCCCGTGGAAAACTTCATATCGCAACCATCTGGAAATCAATTAACATGACCACTTCAGATGAGGAAAAAGCTAAAGCGAAAGAGGATATTCAAAATATTTACCTGCAATTGAAATCGGGAGCCGATTTTAACGACCTGGCGCGTAAATACTCCGACGACCGTACCATGGCAGTCAGGGGTGATGCTGGTTTCTGGATCGGTCCTAATCAGCGCGAAGTCGCCTTTGATCAGGCAGCCTACAGCTTAAAAAATAGCGGTGACGTCACCCAACCGATCGAGACCTCCCTGGGTTGGTTTATCATCAAATTGCTCGACAAAAAGAGCCCCGATACCTGGGATGAGGCAAAAGGAGTATTGGCTGCTCAGATTTCGAGAGATACCAGGTCGCAAAAAAGCGAAAAAGTTGTCATCGAGAAGCTGAAGAAAAGCTACGGATATAAACTGGACACCAAGAACCTTGAAGAATTTTACAAACTGGTTGAGCCAACCGTTTTTGAAGGTAAGTGGGATGCAACTCCTGCCATGCAAAAAATGGGCATTCTTTTCACTTTGGGCGATCTTAAGGTTTTTCAATATGAATTTGCAAAATACCTTGCTCTCTACGTTAAGAAGGGAACGGTAAGAACCATCGCAGAATTCGTTGATGATCAATTCAATGAATTTGCAAAAACCAGGATCCTCGAGTATGAAAAAACTCAGCTCGACAAAAAATATCCTGAATTCCGCGATCTGTATAATGAGTTCAGGGACGGAAACCTGTTATTCGAGATAACGGATAAAATGGTTTGGTCGAAAGCATCGAAGGATACAGTCGGACTGACTGCATTCTTTGCTGCCAACCAATCAAAATACCTGTGGCCGCAGAGGCTGGACGCAGTGGTGATTTTTGGAAAAGGCGAAAATAATCTGCAGAAAATGATGGAAGAATTCCGCACCGCCCTGCAGAAAAAATGCAAAGATGGTTGCGATGGGGTTTCTGTTCAGAATGCTCTGGGTGAGGTGATGGCCCGTTATTCCGGTAATAGTTTTGAAATTGAAGATAAGCTGTTTGCCAAAGGTGATAACTGGATGGTTGACCAGGTGAAATGGAAACCGGGAGCTTCGGATATCATCAATGAAACTAACGCAAAAATCATTGTGTGGATCAACAAACTCATTGATTCCAAACCAAAAAAACTGGATGATATTCGCGGTCAGGTCACAGCTGATTACCAGGATAATCTCGAAAAACAATGGATCAAGGAACTGAGAGAAAAATATCCCGTAAAAATCAATCAGGATGCACTTTCCAAGATTAAACTCTAATAAAACTCTTGTTTGCCTGTTGCTCCTGGTATTGCTGGTACCTTTTTTAACCTTTTGCAAATCAGATCATAAAAGGAAAAATGAGGCAACCTTGGCACGTGCCTATGGCCATTACCTCACCAGAAGTGAAATTCAAGGATTAGTCCCGGCCGGAACCGCCCCGGAGGATAGTACCAGGCTCGTGAAATCCTATATCGAGCTTTGGCTAAAAAAGAAAGCAGTAGTCAATAAGGCAGAATTCAACCTTACGGAAGCTCAGAAAAATATTGACAATCTCCTTGAAGAGTACCGCACCTCGCTTCTTACCTATGAATATGAGAAGCAAATGGTAGCCCAAAAGCTTGATACAGTTGTGACTGACATCGATGTTCAGAAATATTACTATCAGTATAAGCAGGACTTTATTCTTCAGGACCCAATAATTAAAGGTGTTTATTTCAGGATATTGAGGACCTCAAGCCGGTTAAGCGAGTTTCGCAATCTTGCCCATTCCTCGGGTGAACTCAATTATAAAAAGCTGGTTGATGTGGGTGCCCAGGTCGCTGAATATACTGACTCATTCGAAGAAAACTGGCTGTCGTTTCCGCTGCTTTTGCAAAAAATGCCGGGCAATGTTGCTGATCCAAAACAATTTCTGCAGCGATATAAATACCTCGAAGCTGAGGATGTTCATTATTATCACTTTGCCAGAATCATCGATTACAAGTTGCCGGGTGAACCGGCACCACCTGAATATGTAAAACAGGAAATACGGGATATCATGCTTAATCAGCGCAAAATGGATTTCCTGAAACAACTGGAAGAATCAATATACAATGAAGCGGTTATACAAAATGATGTTGAAGTATATGAAAAATAGAATACTTTCCCTGATGCTGATCCTTGTGGCCTCAGGTTTTTATAATTCCTCCAAGGCTCAGATAATCAGCAAGAATGACACTGTAATCCTCGACCGGGTCGTTGCAGTGGTCGGTAAATTCCCGATTTTGCAGTCTGACGTGGAAAACCAGATCATGCAGTGGAAGCGCGAAAGTCAAAGCGTCCCGGGTGATCCACGGTGTTATAGCCTCGAAACTTTGATGGTGAACAAGCTCCTGATTATTCAGGCTGAAATCGATAGCGTTATGGTTACCGATGAAGACGTTCAGAGGGCCCTTGATAATAAACTGCAGCAATTTATCATGATGTCAGGTTCTCAGGAAGCGCTCGAAGCTAATTTTAAGAACAAACCTCTGCTGCAAATTAAAAAGGACCTTTTCAAACCGCAGAAAGATATAATGATTGCCGAAAAAATGCAGAGCGAGATTGCCGGTAAAGTCGTTGTCACGCCTGCAGATGTTCAGAAATACTTCAAGCAGATTCCCTCGGGCCAGGTTCCACTACGCCCGGCTGCGATGGAAATAAGAGAGATTGTAATCAAGCCGCAGGTATCTGATGAAGAGACGCTAAGGGTTCAGAACCGGCTGAAAGAATTCCGCGAGCGCATACAAAAAGGCGAAAGCTTTACCACACTGGCTGTTTTGTATTCCGAAGACAAGGGTTCGGCTCCGCATGGTGGTGAATTGGGGATGACACCCAGAAGTTCACTGGCACCAGAATTTTCAGCCGTTGCATTTAATCTGAAAGGCAATGAAATTTCCCGGGTGGTTAAAACTGACTTTGGATTTCATATTATCCAGTTGATCGACCGGAGAGGCGATGTGATCAATGTCCGTCATATCTTATTATCCCCTAAACCAACAGCACAGGAGAAATCGTTGGTACGTCAAAGACTGGACAGCATTGCCCAGGCGATCAGGGAAAATAAAATCAGCTTTGAGGAAGCTGCTCTGAAGTTCAGCTCAGAAAAAGACACCCGCGCAAATGGTGGTCTCCTTGTTAATAAGGGAAATCCGCAGGATCCAAACTCTCAGAATGTCAATACCACCTGGTACGAACCTCAGGAACTGAGTCCTGAAGTATTTAACGCTGTCAAGAACCTTAAGATCGGTGAAATATCGAAAGTCATTGAAACTATGGACGCCAATGGCCAGGCCGTTTACAAGATTCTCTCGGTTAAATCAAACCGTCCGGCTCACAAGGCAGATCTTAAACAGGACTATCAATACCTTCAGGCATTAGCCCTGTTGAATCAAAAACAAAAAAAACTGGACGAGTGGATCAATAAAAAGCAGCAGTCCATGTATATCCGCATCGACCGTGATTTCCTGGGATGTGAGTTTGAACATAAAGGTTGGATCAAGTAATATGGGTGATAAAGAAGCAGTTGATAAGTTAAAGAACTCTTATGAGCAGTTCTTTAATGAAATCCGCAAAGTCATTATCGGACAGGATGAAGTAGTTGAACAGGTATTAGTCAGCATATTCAGCCGTGGCCATTGTTTGCTCGTTGGTGTGCCGGGATTGGCCAAGACTCTACTGGTAACAACGATCTCGAAAATTCTGGGCTTGGATTTCAAAAGGATCCAGTTTACACCGGATCTTATGCCTTCAGATATTATCGGTACTGAAATTCTGGATTCGGATCGACAATTCAAGTTTGTTAAGGGGCCTCTGTTTGCCCACATGATACTTGCGGATGAAATCAACCGGACACCGCCAAAAACCCAATCTGCGCTACTCGAAGCCATGCAGGAAAAATCGGTTACTTCAGGCGGGGTACGATATGTTTTGCAGGATCCATTCTTTGTTCTGGCTACGCAGAACCCGATTGAGCAGGAAGGGACCTATCCTTTGCCGGAAGCTCAGCTCGACAGGTTCATGCTTAATATCCTTCTTGATTATCCGGCTTTTGAAGATGAAATCACCATTGTAAAAAGGACCACTTCAGATATCGAAGCTACATTGAATCAAGTAATTTCGAAAGAGGAGATCTTGTTTTATCAGGACCTCATCCGACGGGTTCCGGTTAACCACAGTGTTGTAGAATATGCGGTTAACCTGGCGTCCAAGACTCGGCCCACCAGTTCACTCGCCCACCCGCTGGCCAAGGAAAATCTGGTTTGGGGAGCAGGTCCGAGAGCTTCGCAGTTCCTGATCATCGGAGCCAAGACCCATGCTGTTCTGAATGGGAAGTATTCTCCCGACATTGAAGATATCCGGGCCATAGCACCGGCAATCCTACGCCACAGGATTATCCGGAATTACAAAGCCGAAGCAAAAGGCATATCGGTTGAAGACATTATCAATGAGATGCTGGCATAAATTGTGCTTCCTGGCAGCGTTTGCGCTGTCGTTTTCCCTGGCTGGTCAGTCGCAGGCGACCCGTATCGTTGATTGGGGCGCCGATGTATCTTCTGTAGATCCAAGAATCGGCAATGGGATTAAGCGTCTGCTCGGTAATGTGAGAATGTCGCATAAAAATTTTACCCTCACCTGCGATAGTGCCTATTTTGACGAAACAATCAATCAGTTTAAAGGAT
Organism: uncultured Bacteroidota bacterium; assembly: GCA_903851365.1. Lineage (GTDB taxonomy): Bacteria > Bacteroidota > Bacteroidia > Bacteroidales > UBA12481 > UBA12481. The sequence continues at coordinate 24,159 of CAINOB010000049.1, read as the reverse complement.
TCAGCAGGGTTCATATCATCAAGGCGGATACTCTTAATATATATGCTAAAACCCTGGATTACAGTGGCCAGACTGAACTTGCACAGCTCGAAGGCAATGTATTTATGGATAATGGAAAGCAAACGCTTAAGGCTCCACGACTCGATTATAACATGAAGGAAGAGATCGCCTATTATTTTGGTGGTGGTCAGGTATTAGACAGTGCCAATACGGTGGAGAGCTTTTGGGGTTACTATTATACTAAGCTCGATCAATTTGTTTTTAAGGAGAGCGTAACCTTTACTAATCCTGATAATACACTCATTACCGATAGTCTTCGCTATAATTCCAAGACGGAAGCGATGTCGTTCGAAGGTCCGTCGCAGATATTCAGCGATAGCAGTTATATTTCGTGCAACCGGGGAGTCCTCGATTCGAAGAACCGGATCTCAACCTTCTCCAAAAATGTATTCATGCAGGCCAAGCAGCAGAATCTGCGCACCGACAGCCTCATTTACAATCAGGCTGGCAAATTTACGAATGCCTATCGGAACATTGAAATGAGGGATACGGTTGAGAATATGATTATCCGGGGACAGCATTTATTCTATGATGAGCCAAATAACCTTTTTCGGGTTACGGAGGATGTGCTATACATCATGACTGGTGAAAAGGACAGTTTGTTTCTCCATGCTGATACGCTTGAATCCTCGAGGGAAGAAGTATCGAAATCGCGTCGGATTAAAGCTTTTCCACATGTTCAGTTTTTCCGTGCGGATATTCAGGGACGATGTGATTCGCTTGACTACCTGGTTATTGACAGTGTGATCAGATTATATAAAGAACCGCTTATCTGGGTGGAAAACAACCAGCTTACATCGGATTCACTTGGCATTTTTCTGGCAAAAAAAGGTATCAACCGTATGGAGATGAGGAACAATGCTTTAATGGTCACGCGCGAAGACAGCACACTGTACAATCAGATAAAAGGAAAGTTAATAAAGGGTTTCTTCAAGGCTGAAAAACTTGACCGCGTAGATGTTACGGGCAATTGTGAATCCTTATATTACCCAAAGGATGGAATACAGATTATCGGGCAGAACAAGGCATTATGCAGTAATATCCGAATTTATTTTGTGGATAAGAGGATTGACAGAATAGCCAACATCAAGGATCCAGACTCGAAGCTTACACCGATTAAAGATCTGGGGGTCAAAGACATGTACCTCGAAGGGTTTAAATGGCTGGAAGATAAGCGGCCAATAACCCGTGAAGATATCAGAACATGGAAATAAAACAGGCACCTCCCGGTGCCTGATTCATTTAATATTCTTCCTCATTAAAGAAAAAATCGTCCTTGCTTGGATAATCGGGCCAGATGTCCTCTATACTTTCATAGATTTCACCTTCATCCTCAATCTCCTGCAAATTTTCGATCACTTCAAGTGGAGCTCCGGAGCGAATTCCAAAATCGATGAGCTCATCTTTGGTTGCTGGCCAGGGAGCATCTTCCAGTTTGGATGCTAATTCAAGTGTCCAATACATATCTGTAGATTATTAAGGCAATTTTTTCGCAAATGTAAATTATTTAAAATAAAATACAATAGATAAAAAAAATCCTTAAGCGATACGATGCATATTTAATTTATCGCTTTCGATATGTCCGTCGAGTAATCGTATGATTCTCTGGGCTCTCATAGCGATATCCTCTTCGTGGGTTACGACAATAATTGTATTTCCAAGTGCATGAATATCACGAATGAGATTCATAATATCGACAGAAGTTTTTGAATCGAGGTTACCGGTTGGCTCATCGGCCAGGATGATGGAAGGATTATTCACCAGGGCACGGGCAACAGCCACACGCTGCCGCTGACCACCGGACAACTCATTCGGCTTATGGGTGACGCGGTCGGAAAGACCAACTTTCTCCAAAACCTGCAGACCCCTCTCACGGCGTTCATGTTTGGGCACGCCACCATAGATCAGTGGAAGAATAACATTTTCCAAAGCATCATATCTAGGTAAAAGATTGAATGTCTGAAAGATAAATCCAATTTCCTTATTTCTGATAATGGCAAGGTCATTATCTACCATCTGGCTAACATCTGTGCCATTAAGGAAATAATGGCCGCTGCTTGGGGTATCCAATGCACCAAGAATATTCATGAGAGTTGATTTCCCCGAACCTGAGGGACCCATGATTGCGACATATTCACCTTTTTCAATCACCAGATTAATGCCGCGAAGTGCTTCAACAACCTGTGTTCCAACCATGTAATTCTTTACCAATCCCTTAAGGGCAATCATTTGTTCCATAATCCTAGCGGTTTGTCTGCAAAAATATCCTGTAAATCAGGATAAGTGGTGAGATTGCGGAATTATTAACAATATTTAACAAAGCCGCCGATAACTGCTAAATTCGTCCGCCATGGATTCTTTGCTCCAAACCGATATAAAATTCTTGCCCGGGGTTGGGCCCCGCAGAGGTGAGATGCTGCTTAATGAGCTAGGTGTGAGCACCTTTGAAGATCTTTTGCGGCATTATCCCTATAAATATACCGACCGCACAAAGTTTTATTCTATCAGCGAGATTCAAGCAGAGGAATCATTCATTCAGATCCGGGGTAAGGTTGTCACGCTGGAAATGGTCGGAAAGAGGCCAAAACAGAGGTTGACTGCAAGGTTCGAGGATTCATCGGGTTCCATAGAACTCATCTGGTTTCAGGGGATTAAATGGATACAGCAGTCCGTTAAACTAGGCGTTGAATATGTGATTTTCGGTAAGCCAGCGCTTTATAACGGCAAGTATTCCATTATGCATCCGGAAATGGAGGAATCATCCAAAGCTGAACAGGTAGCCTATCCCTATACTTATCAGGCAGCCTACCCTACAACAGAGAAGATGAAGTCGAATTTTCTCACTTCCCGCGTGATTCACAAACTGGAATATCAACTTTTGCAGAAAGTTTATGGAAAAATTCCGGAGACGCTGCCAGCCGGCTTGCTGAACACTTTAAAATTTCCAGGCATCAACGAAGCAATCCTGAATGTTCATTTCCCCAAGGATCAGGATTCACTGAAGAGAGCACGCTACCGGTTGAAATTCGAAGAATTTTTCATGATCCAGTTGGGATTGCTCCGACAGAAAAATTGGAAAAACCGAAAAATCAAGGGTTTTGTCTTTCCTCGGATTGGCAATCTTTTTAACCGTTTTTATGCTGAAAACCTCCCATTTGAAATGACTGGCGCTCAAAAACGGGTGATGCGGGAGATCCGCAAGGACCTGGGCTCAGGCTTGCAGATGAACCGATTGTTGCAGGGAGATGTCGGCAGCGGTAAAACCCTGGTGGCCATGCTGAGTATGCTGATCGCGCTGGATAACGGTTTTCAGGCATGCCTCATGGCGCCGACCGAGATACTGGCCCAGCAGCATTACCAGACCTTTTCAAGAATGCTGGCAAACCTGCCCATTCAGGTTAAGCTGCTCACCGGTTCATCCAAAAACAGTCACCGCGAAACACTGCATGAGGAGCTGCGTGAAGGTGAACTTGATATTCTGATCGGGACGCATGCGCTCATTGAAGATACTGTTCAGTTTAAAAATCTCGGGCTGGTGGTGATTGATGAACAGCACAGGTTTGGCGTAGCTCAGCGTGCGCGTCTGTGGGAAAAGGCCGATGGCATCCTGCCCCACATCCTTGTGATGACTGCAACACCGATCCCAAGGACTCTTGCCATGACACTATACGGTGACCTTGACATTTCGGTGATCGATGAACTTCCGCCCGGGCGAAAGCCTATCCGGACGGTTCATTATTATGATTCAAAACGATTGGTGGTATATGAATTCCTACGTAAGCAGGTTGCACTCGGAAGGCAAATCTATATTGTATATCCGTTGATTCAGGAATCGGAAAAGCTGGATTTCAAGAACTTATACGACGGATACGAGAGCATTACCCGTGCTTTTCCGGCGCCTGAATATGCTGTTTCGGTGTTACACGGACAGATGAAACCCGAAGAAAAAGCCAAGGCAATGGACTATTTCGTTAAGGGAATTACAAAAATCATGGTTGCAACCACTGTCATCGAAGTCGGCGTCGATGTGCCCAATGCTTCAGTAATGATGATCGAAAGCGTGGAACGGTTCGGCCTCAGCCAGCTGCACCAGCTGCGTGGAAGGGTTGGCCGTGGCGCCGATCAGTCATTCTGTATTCTGATGAGCGGATTCAAGCTATCGAAGGAGGCCAAAATCCGTATCGAAACCATGACCCGCACCAATGACGGATTTGAGATTGCCGAGGTCGACATGAAACTCAGGGGTCCAGGTGACCTGGAAGGCACCCAGCAAAGCGGGGTCCCGTTTAATCTTTCCATTGCCAATCTTTTAACTGATACAAAAATCCTCGAACACGCCCGTCGTGTTGCCCAGGAGGTTCTTGAGCAGGACCCGCTGCTGGAATCAGAAGAAAATAAAATCCTTGTTCAGCAGCTGGCGATAAAGAAGAGGGAGATTAAGGATTGGAGCAGGATATCGTAGGCAGTTGGCAGATGTAATGAAATCCCATTTCATACGTATTAGTATCTGAATAGTTCAAGCATGCATCAAGAGGTCTTCCTGAATTTAATTGAGCCATTAAAACCCAACCTGTTCGGGTTTGCCTTCCGTATGCTCAGAAACCGCGAAGATGCTCAGGATGCGATGCAGGAACTGATGCTGAAACTTTGGAATAACAGGAAAAAATTGGAAACCACGGGAAACATAAAAACTTACGCTTTCACAGCATTATACCGGGACTGCATCGACAGGCTCCGAAAGCGCAATCGTTTCCGGCTGGTCACGGGTACCGATTTTATCGAGGTCCTTGATAATACCAGGATTGACCGGGATTTTGAAAACATTGACCTGATTCGCCAAATCAGGATGGCTATGGACAATCTGCCGCCAAAACAGAAGATCATACTTGAACTCAGGGACTTCCAGGATTTTGATTATGATGAGATTTCAACCATGCTGAATATGACAGTGAATGCAGTTCGCGTGAATGTTGCCCGGAGTCGGGCCACGATATCGGAAAAAATGAAAAAGGAGATCAGTTATGGAACATGAACACATCGACCCCGACTTTAAGGAACTGTACGATCAATATATCAGGGCAGAAAAAGCAGAATCCCTGAAAATATATGAGGAGATTGCCTCAGAAATCGAACTACCCCATAAGCGTATAAACCGATGGTGGTATCCGGCAGCCGCTGCTATACTGATCCTTTTTGCGACCACCTGGGTGATCACTTCGGATCATAGTCCCTTCCGGTCAAAACCGAAATACACCGAAGCGGAGGTCAGGCAATCTTTGGAGCAGACGATCAGGGCCTTATCGATTTGCAGCAAAACCGTTAAGGAAGAATTCAGCCGGATTGAAGATCTCACGGCCATGTCAGCAGCAATTAAGCCTTCAAAAAAAGGCGCCTCGCGCAGCAATCAAAAGCAAGAGTCAAATTCAACTAAAAATTATATCCCATGAAAAAGTTATTTATAATTATTATGGTATTACTGCCAATTGGTCTTTCAGCCCAGGTTGCGAGTTCGGCTGGTTTTACCTCAGGACCAGGCTCCACCAATGCAAAAACTAGGTTATCAGAATTATTAAACCAATACTCCTCAGATAACCGCTACAGTCTGGTTGAAATTGGGGAGGATATGTTTAAGGCTTTTTGTGAATTGGAAAATGCGGATTCTACCTCCATTGCCTTGTTTAAAAAGATCAAATCGGTTAAGATGCTGGATAAGAGAAGAACTTCCGGTGAACAAGAAGCAATTGATAATGCCGATCCCGAATCAATACAGGTGGACCCGACCTTTTATAATCAGGTGATCGAAAACCTTGATATCACAGGCTACACCCAACTGCTGAAAGCCCGCAGTAACCGATCGCTGGTACTTTTCCTCAAGAAAGAATTCGGTCCGGCTGATAATGAGTTTCTGTTAATTACTGACCGGAATGTAATTGATATCCGGGGCGATATCAAGATCAAGACCATTTACCAGATGGAAGAAATGATGGGGTACGTACAGCAGATTTTGCCAAACTAGTGCAGTTTTACGTTCCAGCGTGGATTAATGATTGTCAAAATGCTAATTTTAAACGATTATTCAGATTTTGAATAGTTTAAATCAAGCAAAAGGCAATCATGAATGAAAGAGCTGAAGAAATCATAAGGTGGATAAGGGCTAACTTGCGGCAGGTGGTGGTCGGGTTGCTCGTTATCATCATCCTGGCTACATCCATCAAGACCATCAAACCGGAGGAGCAGGGAGTAGTGTTATTTCTTGGGAAATTTAACCGCACCGTTGCCCCCGGACTGAGTTTTATTGCGCCGCTGGGAGTGGAAAAGATGTATAAAATTCCCGTGCAGAGGCAATTAAAACTGGAATTTGGATTTCGGACCCTTACCCCGGATGTCCGCACAACCTATTCCGATAAGGATTTCAGCATTGAATCATTGATGCTGACAGGCGACCTGAACCTCGCAGATGTTGAATGGGTGGTACAATACCGTATCATGGATTCCTATAAATATCTATTCAAGGTAAGAGATGCAGAGGATGCCCTGAGGGATATGTCGGAAGCTGCTATGCGCAAGGTTGTTGGAGATCGCACGGTGAATGAGGTGCTCACCGTTGGCCGGCAGGCTGTAGCCTCCAATGTTGAAACATTATTGCAATCGATGTGCGTTGAATATGAAAATGGACTTCAGATAGAGCAAGTGGTTCTGCAGGATGTGAATCCACCGGAACCGGTTAAGGCATCGTTCAATGCAGTGAACCAGGCACAACAGGAAAGGGAAACGCTGATTAACCAGGCTGAGTCAGATTACAATCAGGTGATTCCCCGTGCTAAAGGGGAAGCTGAGGAAACCATCCAGCTGGCAGAGGCTTATGCGCTTAACCGGGTAAACCGCGCCATCGGTGAAGCTGATCGATTCAGCTCACTTTATGCTGAGTATATCAAGGCTCCGGAAGTAACCAAAAAGAGACTCTACTTCGAGATCCTGGAAAGGATACTGCCGAAAATCGGAGATAAAATTGTGGTGGATGAGAAAGGCAACAATGTTTTGCCGCTGCTCAATCTTGATAAAAAGACCCTTACGCCTGCAACAACTCCTGCCACAGCACCTGCAACCACACCCCCAGCCAAATAAGCCATGAAAACAAGACTTTTACTTTACGGAATTGCAATTACTGTATTGCTAATCCTGGTTTTCGGCGGTGCATTTGTGCTCGATGAAACCCAACAGGCTATCGTTACCCAGTTTGGAAAACCGGTAGGAGGTTCAAGGACCAAGCCCGGACTAAATTTCAAGATTCCTGTGATTCAAAAAGTTCAGCGATTTGATAAACGCTATCTCAAGTGGGATGGCTATCCAAACCAGGTGCCTACCCAGGATAAAAAATTCATTTTTGTTGAAACCTACGCCAGGTGGCAGATCACTGATCCACTCCAGTTTTATGTTCGCCTCCGCGATGAGCGTTCTGGTCAATCGAGGTTAGACGATATTCTTGACGGAGAAACCAGGAATGCTGTGGCAAGCTTTGAGTTACTGGATATCATCCGTTCCACTAACCGGACACCAGAAGTTTCAGAGGAATATCTGCAGGAGATTGAATCACTTGATACTATAAAAGTCGGACGCGCAAAAATCGAGAAGATGATACTTGAAAAGGCCGGCGCCCGCTGTAAAGATCTTGGGATTATCATTCTTGATTTTCGGATCAAACGGATTAATTATGTGCCCGAAGTTCGCGCCAATGTATATGACCGGATGATCAGTGAACGTAACAGGATTGCTGACCGGTTCAAATCTGAAGGACAGGGTGAAGCCCGTAAAATTCAGGGTAACAAGGAACGCGATCTGGCGCAGATACAATCTGAAGCCGTGAAACAGTCGGAACAGATCAGGGGTCGCGCCGACGCCAAGGCAACGGCGATTTACGCAGCCGCTTACAATAAAACAGCCGCTTCAAGAGAATTATATGGATTTTCAAGGGCTATGGAGGCTCTGGAAAAATCATTCGATGATAAAACCAGCCTGATCCTGACTACTGATAGTGAGATCTATAAATACCTGAAAAAAATCAAGTAGGATTTGTCGGATATGGCCCCTAAACTGTTTTTATTTATATCGGTCCTGGTCTTATCACTGTTTCCAGGTGCACTATCAGCTAAAGATGATTACCAGCGAAACCTGAATATAGATGTTATTCATTATTGTTTCCGGATCTGCCTCAACGACAGTACAGATCGCATTGAAGGAGTGGCATCTATAACGGCTAAAATTTCAGCCAGGACAAATGTTCTTAAACTCGATTTGCTTAGAGCCAAAGGTGCGGGAACAGGGATGACTGTAAGCCGGGTTGAATCCGGACTCCATCCCCTCTCCTATCAGCACAGAAACGACATTATTGAAATTGAAATTCCCGATACGGTAAAGATCCCCGGAACTTTCGCAGTGACAGTGTATTATTCAGGAATACCGGCTGATGGATTGATCATATCGAAAAATAAATACGGTGAACGTACATTTTTTGGTGATAACTGGCCCGACAGGGCTCGTAACTGGCTGCCTTGCGTCGATCATCCTTCCGATAAGGCAACGGTGGAATTTATCGTATCGGCCCCCGAAAAATATTCTGTCGTCGGTAATGGCTACCTGGCTGGTGAATACCACGATACCTTAGCTAATCACCAGCCTATCAGGATTACCCACTGGAAAGAAGATGTTCCCTTACCGACAAAAGTCATGGTAATCGGAGTGGCCGATTTTGCCTGGTCGACCTCAGGATTCTCGAAAGGGATTCCGGTACAAACCTGGGTTTATTCACAAAACAGGGATGCCGGATTCGTTGATTATAAGCCTGCGGCAGATATCCTGACATTTTATCAGAATCTTGTGGGACCCTACAGTTTTGAGAAGCTGGCCAATGTTCAGTCGAAAACCAAGTTCGGTGGAATGGAAAATTCAGGATGCATTTTCTATTATGAAAACTCAGTTACAGGCAAAAACCAGTTAAGCAGCTTATTAGCCCATGAAATTGCTCATCAGTGGTTTGGCGATGCAGTTACAGAATACGACTGGCATCATATCTGGCTGAGCGAAGGTTTCGCTACTTACCTTGAAGCCTGCTATGCCGATTCCATGATATCCGGCCGGAAGTTGAGCGCCAGTATGTCGGATATGCGGAAACAGGTGATCCGGTCGTTCCAGAGGAGTCCAAAACCGGTAATCGACACCACTATTACCAATAAGATGGATCTCCTAAGCACAAATTCCTATCAGAAAGGCGCCTGGGTGCTTCATATGCTGAGGCAGGAACTCGGGGACAGGATATTTTGGGAAGGAATCCGGAAATTCTATGCTACCTATCGGAATAAGAACGCCCTGACCTCAGATTTCCAAGCTATTATGGAAACGGTATCCGGTCGGAGACTAGGATATTTTTTCAAACAATGGCTCGAGGTACCCGGACAACCTGTCATTGAGTGGTCGTGGAAATTCGACCAAAAGAAGAATACGGTGGAGATAGATCTGAAGCAAACCCAGGTTCAGAGGACTTTTGATTTTACCTTACCGGTAGAATTTCTTGGAGATACCACAAAAACCGGTGGCCTGACACCTGGAAAATCAGCGTATTACAAACTCAGCGTTAAGGATCAGCAATCTCATTACTCGATGCCTGTCGAATTTCCGGTCAGTGATGTTCATCTCGATCCGCGTACCCAACTTCTTTTTCAGGAAAAACAGGTAAAAAACTGAGTTCTCAATAATCTGGCATGATTTCTGTCGTTATCGATATATATAGATATGTTGTATAAAATGAAACGAATGATGAAAAAGTCCCTCCTAATAACCTTATTGGCGATTGCAGTCACACTGAACAGCTTTTCCGGACAACCTGTCAAAACTGCCGGTACGGTTGATAATAAGCCGGTCAATCTGACCAGAAGCGAGTTTATCAATAAGGTGATGGATTTTGAAAAAAACAAAACCGAATGGGTTTATAAGGGAGACAAACCTGCAATTGTTGATTTTTATGCTGACTGGTGCGGACCCTGCAAAAAAGTTGCCCCGGCATTGGATGAGCTGGCGACTGAATACGCAGGAAAAGTATATTTCTACAAGATTAATATCGATAAGGAGCCAGAATTAGCAGGTCTGTTCGGAGTTCAGAACATACCAACCTTCCTGATTATTCCGATGAAAGGCAAGCCAACGCTATCCTCAGGGGCCAGTGCGAATCATGAGGAGAACAAGACCAGGTTCAAGAAACTTATTGACGAGGTTTTACTTAAACAATAAGGCAGTTCTATTCATTCAGGTACTTCAGCAGGCCTGGTTTATCGAGAATATCAACCGTTCTGTTCTGGGCGGAGATTAATCCTTCCTGCTCAAGTTCGCCCAATGCACGGGCTACCGATGGCCTTGCAACCCCAAATAAATCAGCAAGTTCCTGCTGACTAGAAGGAATGTGTATTGTTCCGTTCTGGTCCGGTTTCAAACCTATAAGGTAATGAGCAATCTTACCCTTAATGGTTTTAAAGGAAAGGAACTTTATTTTTCGAGATAGGAACTGTGCCTTTGATCCCACCAGATTGAGGTAATTCATCTGGACAATTTCATTCATTCTGAGAAGCTTCAGGAATTCATCGCGATAAATAATCAAAACTTTAAGTGGTTCATTAGCGAGTACATCTACCGGAAACCGGTTATCGTTACCAAACAAGAAAGCTCCTGCCAAAGGCTTGGGAGCAGCAACATCCTCAATCTTGATAATATGACCTGAAAAATCAGTCATTTCACCTCTGGCCGAACCCTCAATGATGATCATCAGCCGATTAACCTCATCACCCTGGATAGCTAAAACTTCATCCTTCTGATAGGATTTTATCTGAAATTGCAATTTACTGAAAAGATTAAGCAGGTTATCGGGTGCAACTCCTTTTAAAATAGGACATTGTGAAGCCTTTTCGATCCAATCCATATTAATGACAGTTTTGTAACACTTGTAACAAATTTCCCAAAAAAAAGAGAATAGTTTTGTCACAAAGTAAGAGAATATATAAACAGGAAAATATTTGATCATGAAAAGGGAAATAATAAATATCAACGAGGAGCTATGCAATGGTTGCGGATTATGTGTACCAAACTGCCATGAAGGTGCTTTACAAATCATCGACGGTAAAGCGCGTCTGGTTAGCGATCTGATGTGCGACGGCCTGGGTGCCTGTATCGGTCACTGCCCGGAGGGAGCTATCACGATTGAAGAACGCGAAGCTGAACCTTATGATGAGATTAAAGTAATGCAGCAAATTATCAGCAAAGGAAAGAATACGGTCATCGCTCACCTTGGCCACCTGAAAGAGCATGGGGAAAAGGATTTTCTGCGCCAGGGGGTGAAATATATGCTGGAAAACCAGGACAAGCTTGATTTTAATGCCGATGAAGTTCTTGAAGCCGTTCATGATCTGCCGATGGGAAAAAGCGCATCTGCAAAACAAGAGCAACCGAAACATGAGGATCACCATGGGCATCACCATGGGCATCATCACGGTGGCGGTCATAGTGAAGAAAGTGGCGGCAATTGTGGTTGTGCAGGATCCAAGACTCAGGTATTCGCACCAATCCCGGTTGCAGAAATACCATCTTCAAGAAATCTGGCCTCTGCCCTCACCCACTGGCCGGTACAAATGCACCTGATCAATCCCAGAGCAGGTCACTTTCAGGGCTCTCACCTCTTACTCGCTGCAGATTGCACCGCATTCAGTCTGGGCAGTTTTCACCCTTCCTATTTGCAAGGAAAAACTTTGGCTATTGCCTGTCCGAAACTCGACTCCAATCGGGAAGTATATGTTGAAAAACTGAAGATATTAATCGATGAAAGTCAGATCGACATGCTCACTGTAATGATCATGGAAGTTCCCTGCTGCGGAGGGTTGCTCCAGATGGCAGAGCTGGCCATGTCGCAATGCACCAGGCAGATTCCCATGAAACTGATCATCGTTTCGGTTGATGGCAAGATAAAGCAGGAAGGTTGGCACAAAACAGCATAAACCAAATGTGCTAATGTGCTAATGTGCTAATGAAAAACTAAAAATAGCCCTCGGTTTTAACCGGGGGTTTAATAAATTAGCAGATTAACTAAACCTTTCTGCATGAAACCGGATTGTTCCGCTTACAGGACTGCATTTTACAGGTTCCTCCCGCTGGTCTTTATCCTATTATTGGCTGATAATGGAATGGCCCAGGAATTCGGACGGTTCAAGCCCGGCATTCATTGGAAACAGATCAACGATCCTGCCATCAGGGTTATTTTTCCGGAAGGGCTGGAGGCACAAGCTTCCCGGGTGGCATCCAATATCCTTTATATCAACCAGAACAATACTTCGAGTGTTGGTCCGAAAACCAAGAAGATCAACCTGATCCTGAATAATCAGGGAATCATATCAAACGGGTATGTTACTGTATCACCATTTCGGTCGGAATTTTATACCACTCCTCTTCAGGATGGATTTGAACTTGGAACACTACCGTGGCTCGACCTCCTCACGCTTCATGAATATCGCCATGCCTTACAATATATCAATGGCCGTGAGGGATTTACAAAGCTTGCCTGGGTCCTGACTGGTGATGCCGGATGGGGGACCCTCCTGAACCTGACGATCCCGTCTTGGTATTTTGAAGGTGATGCCGTAGTCACCGAAACAGCCCTTTCAAAACAGGGAAGGGGCCGGATTCCCACATTTTTACAACAGTATAAAGGCATCTTATCCGAAGGCAAACCATACAGTTACATGAAAGCCCGAAACGGATCCTATCGTGATCTGGTGCCGAATGAATATGAACTGGGATATCTCCTTTGCAGTTATGGGAGGGAAAAATTCGGCAATAACCTTTGGAAAGAGGTACTTAACACATCGACAATATTGAGCGGTGTCCTTATTTATCCATTCGCAATGGCCCTTTGGGGGCAGACAGACCTGGTTACCGGTCAGTTTTACAAACAGGCATTCAACGATTACAAGCAGAAATGGTCCGACCAGCTTAGCCGATTGCGATTGACTCCTGCACGGCAGATAACGCCGGTGAGCAAAACCGTTACCAATTATCAGTTCCCAACCATCCAGCCTGACGGAAGTCTGCTGGTTTATAAAGCAAGCTATAAATCCCCCGGCGCAATTTATCGTATTACGCCCGACAGCAAGGAGCAAAAGATTTGTAATACCGGAATCTCACAGGATCCGTATTTCTCTGCCTCCGGAAACCTGATTGCATGGACGGAAGTAACCTGGAACGCACGATACTCATCAGAGAATTATTCTGATGTAGTCCTTTATCAGACTGATGTTTGCAAGAAAAAGTACCTCACCTCAAAGCAGCGATACTTTTCCCCGGCAATTTCCCCAGATGGCACCCGGATTGTTATTGCAGAGGTTGATCCTACAGGTAAATGCCGGTTAAAGATCCTCGACAGCCGGACGGGGGCGGTGATCTCCGCATTACCTAATCAGGATAAACTATTTTACACCTACCCCAAATGGGACTTAGATGGCAATAACATTCTGAGTTCAGCCAGGACTTCGAACGGCAGCATGATGATTATCAGCCAGAAAATATCTGATGGTACACTTACACGGTTAACCCAGGATAACGATCAGATTATCGGGGAATTGATGGTCATGAAAGATTCGGTATTATTCTCCTCCGGCGTGACCGGAACCAACAATATCTTCTCACTATCACGATCGGATGGTAAGATCCGGCAGCTCACCAGCACCAGGTTCGGGGCCTACAATCCGGCGGTCGATCCTTTAAAAAAGAGATTGATTTACTCCGATTTTCAAAAAAGCGGATACCGGTTGATGTCTGCACCCGTGGATTCATTAACCGCCATTGTGTCGGACTTTTCCCGTCAGGATAAATTGAATCCGTTTGATTTCAACTACATAAAAGCCGAAGGAGGAGACATACTCGGCAAAATTCCAGACCGCAAATTCGAAATTAAACCATATAGTCAGCTCGCGCATGCAGCCAAGATTCACACCTGGAATTTTTTGCCCGATCTCACCTCCATAGGATTAAGCATTGTTTCCGATAATATTCTTAACAATGTCCACTTGGCGGGGGGATTGAAATATTTCTACAATGAGCATGCCCCAGGTATTAACGCATCGATTGCCTATGGAGGATTATTTCCGATTATTTCAGCCGGAGTCTCCAGAAATTACCGGTACAACACGGTGTCAAACACTCTGGGATTCGGGACCAATCCTTCGCTTCAGGCGCTGGACAACACAATTTCCGCATCGGTTGAAGTTCCGTTGGACTTTACCAAAGGGGAATTTTACCGGCAGGCGGATGTGCAGGCGGGCTATGATTTCATTTCATCGAAAAATCTGAATTCAGAATCGGATAATTATGGTTCAACCTCAGTAATCAGTTCGATTGGTGGGAAAGCAAGCTACAGCATCGTAAGAAAAAAGGCGCATCAGAATATCACTACTCCGTTGGGAATCAAAATTGAACTAAGCGCCAATCAATCGGTTAATGAAATCAAAGCAAGACAATTACAGGTGATTGCGGATTTTGCCCTGCGTGGACTGGCTCCAAATCACAATCTGGTATTAAGTGCCGGATGGAAATCGGAGCTCTCAGGAAATGATTATCAGTACATGGATCTTTTCATTTATCCGAGGGGATATTCGATACCTGTCAATGACAAAATGATCACGATTCAGGGTTCGTATCATTTCCCATTGGTGTATCCTGATTGGGGATTTTGGGGAATCTTTTATTGCTCCCGCGTAAGAGGCTCAATATTTGCTGATTACGGTCGCGCTTCGATACCACAGAGTTTAAACAGCACCTCCAATGGCAACTTCGCATCCACTGGTGCTGAACTGATCTTTGATGCGCGGTTATTAAATATTATAGATATTCCGCTTGGAGTAAGGTTTTCTTTACTTTTGAATCAAGATATGAGCGATCCCACAAGAAAAACCAACATCGAATTTATTATCCCTATCATCCGTCTTTGAACTTTTTACTTAACCCGATACCCGACACCCGAAACCCAATGAAAATATTCCAGGTTGATGCTTTCTCCAGTCGCTTGTTCAGCGGAAATCCCGCAGCGGTTGTGCCTTTGGATGAATGGCCGGAAAATGAGATAATGCAAAGGATTGCAATGGAAAATAATCTGGCTGAAACCGCATTTTTTGTTCCCCAGGGCGAAGGATTCCATATCCGCTGGTTCACCCCAAAGGTTGAGGTCGACCTGTGCGGACATGCCACTTTAGCCACAGCCCATGTGCTGTTCAGCCATCTTGGATTCAGTGGAACCGAATTGAAATTCTCGTCAAGGAGCGGTCCTTTGCGGGTTTTCCGCGAAGGCAAAAGATATGTTCTTGATTTTCCTGCTGATGAATTTGATCCGGCCGAAATGCCGGATGGGATGCTTGAGGCGCTGGGCGGTAAGGAGCCGATGTTTTGCTATCTGGGCAAAACCGATTACATGCTGATCTATGAAAAACAGTCTGATATTGAAAACATAAAGCCTGATTTTGTCAAGCTGGGCAAAGTAAAGGCACGTGGAATCATTGTATCGGCCCCGGGGGAATGGGTTGATGTGGTATCGCGGTTTTTCGGACCGCAGGTAGGAATCAACGAAGATCCTGTAACCGGATCGGCACACACGACACTTGTACCTTACTGGTCGAGACAATTAGCTAAAACAGAACTCACTGCCCGCCAGCTCTCCGAGCGTGGCGGCGACCTTTTTTGCAGGAATCGCGGCGCGCGGGTGGAGATCGGCGGGGAGGCGGTGACCTACCTTGAAGGCAATTTGACAATTTGACAATTCGATAATTTGATAATTTGATAATTGAAAACCGATATTAATAGCTGCCGATTTCAACCGGCAGAACAAAATGAGACCAATGAAGGAGAAATTATTTAAAGGGCAGGAGAAGGAGTTCCTGATTGGGATAAGCATCACCCTGGCATTGCTGCAGCTGGGGCTATTGCTGGTAATGCCGTTTCTTGCCGTTTTCGGTGAAGGTTTGGAGGGAAATACGCCAGGACTCGTTGGTTTTTCGATCGGAGTTTTCGGATTGACGATGGCATTTCTGCAGATTCCATACGGGAATTTAAGTGATCGGATTGGCCGCAAAAAAATGATCATCATTGGCCTGTCTATCAATGCAATCGGCTTGTTAATCGGATTTTTTGCCCATAATATATGGATGCTGATCATCGCCCGGGGGGTACAGGGAGCCGGCGCCATTGGTACGGTACTTTTTGCCTGGATCGGCGACCGCATTGAGCCTGAGCGCCGCAGTCGGGCTATGGCTTATCCTGGGATATTCGTTGGAATGGCCAGTATACTTTCATTTATTGTTGGCCCCTTGCTTCATCGGATCATGAGCCTGAACCAGGTATTTCTGGGAATTCTTGTACTGATCGTCGGGGTAATCATTTTTATCCAGATTGCACTGCCGGCGCATATACCAGCTAAGCATACCGGCATCAAGAGAAAAGACTTCATGGATGTCTTCAAGCAACGGAAAGTCTGGGGCTACCTGCTTGCCGGGATGATGATGAATTACTGCCTCACCTCGTTTTTCTTTCTGATACCTGTTAATCTTGATTTAATAGGCAAGACGGATATGAATTGGCTGGTATTCGTACCAACCACGCTTACCGCACTGATTTTTCTTCGGGTTAGCAGCATCATGGCGGACAAAGGCAAACTGACCACTGTGCTCGTATCCGGATTCAGCCTTTTTCTGGCCAGCATGTTTGTTTTATATCTTCTTCCGATAACACTTAATACACTGATATTCAGTGCATTTTTCTTCATGGCCGGATTTATGTCGCTGAACACAACGCTTCCGGCTGCTGTCACCTTACTGACCGGCAGTGCGATACGCGGCACTGTGACAGGCGTTTACAGCACCTTTGTGAATATCGGATCCTTTGTTGGCAGCACGCTTACCGGAGTACTTTTCGGCATCGGCAAGCATATCCCGATGCTGGTGGAAGGAGGATTACTGATTATCGTTATTGCCGTGCTCGCGGGCGGGAAAAGGCTCAAGGCAATAAAATAAAGGTACAAGACGCAAGGCGCAGGGCACAAAGCTCAGTTGGTGACAATTTGTCACCGACTCACTAGTCAGTCTCCCATATGGTTGCTGGATCACAAATCCGGAGTTAACCTAATAACGAGTCAAACTTCAGTCAAAGCTTTATCGAAAGGTTCAAATGTCCACCCAACCCGAGTTCGACAATTTTCTGTAAAGTGGAAATGCGAACTTCCTTAACATTGTTCTCAATTCTGGATATATAGGATTTTGTTGTACCACACTTCGCTGCAAGCTCTTCCTGCGTCAAACCTTTTTCACCATACTGCTCATCAATGAGTTGAGTTAAAGTTTTGATATTATTATTTGCCTTCACAATATTCCTCCCTGATTCTAAGTGCTTTAGTAATTTCTTGTTTTGGCGTTTTCCGAGACTTCTTTTGAAAACCGTTTGCTAAAACAACCAATTTGCCCTGGTCAAATGCAAAACCAAAACACTTGAACACATCGGAGCTCAGTCTAAGGGTATTTTTCGGGTCGTGCAAAGTATCAATGCTAATTGTTGCAGGACCCTGAACATTAATTGCCTGTGTACCATTAATCTCTGGCGATTTGTCTTGAACCATTTCAGTTTTGTCGCTTCGCTGATTGCTCACTAATATTTTTAACTTCTCAACTTTAGTACTTGGCATTTCAACCCTTTTAGAATTTATAGCAGGTGCAATTTCTGTAAAATTCTGTTTCTCAATTACCTTTTTATCTTCCTTGATACTTGGGTTCCAAATCAACAGTGCCGATGTTATAATAACAATTGGTGTGATCATGATTAAAATTTTTAACGGATTAAAAAATTGCCTGATCCGTCGGGGCCGTAAGGAGCGGTTGGCTGCCAGAGGTGAAGTTTTACCTTGGTCCACCAGCGATAATATCTTGCTGGCCGGAGCTTCAGGTGTTGCCTGACGCGCCTGCTCAAATAATTCAGCTAAATCCTTATTTGTTTTCATTTGCGTCCCTCCCCCTCCCGGGACTGAAGTCCCAGGCTATTTATACTATCACCACCTGTGCCTTCTGCCTTGTGCCTTGAGCCTTTCGACGAATCTTCTAACCATAGCCGCAATTGATCCCGTCCTCGGCTGAGCCTCATTTTGACGCCCGACAACGATCCGCCCTGCAAATCACGAATCTCTTCGATTGAAAACCCCGAGAGCTCGAAAAGAACAATGGCTTCACGCTGCTTATCAGGCAGTTTACTCAGAAGTTCATTTAGTAGCGTTACATCATGATTGGTATCCGGCAGAGCACCCGGATCGGGCAGTAATTCTGCCGCCTTTTCGTCGTACACCCCGCGGAACCTGATTCTCCGATAATGTTGCAGTCGCAATCTACGGGCAACACTGAACAGATAAGCTTTGAAGGAATCTTTCTTCCGGAGCCGTTCCAGATTCTCAAAGACAATCAGTACAGTTCACCTGCCAGATCAAGGGCATCATCGCGGTTACCGGTGAGACCGCGGCAATACCTCAGGAACGCCGGGTGACAGGGAGTGTACATCTCCCGGAACACCTCTTGTTTGGTTGGATTCAATTGCGACTATTGGTTACCGTAAGATAGATGCACGAAACGAAAAAAAGTCACATCCTCCGATTAAATTTCCAAATCCTAAATTGGTCAAATTATCAGCGATTCTAACATTGGCCGTGATTTCTTTTGCTATCTTTAACCGTGCCCCCAGCATAATTTATTTTTGAATTTCCAATCCAGATGGGTTCACCACTATGAAACGCATAACTGTTATTATCCTGATTTGCACTATACCGATGGGCCTCTTTGCTCAACTCGATTCATTTAATCTGGCTAGTTATAAAATGGCCGATATTAAAACCCACATGCTCGATTTTAATCTTTCAGGAAGCGAGTCGGGGAGCTCCAACTGGTCAAAGTCGGCCGACGATTCTCCGCAGGTCTGGTGCCCAGGTTAACCTCCTCTAACCACTATGCGTATTATTCTGACTCGATTGTCAGACAACCAGGGCAAAATACACCCAGTTTAAAAGCCTTGATCCGCCAGGAACAAACTAAACCGGTGAGTCTTTACTGGCAAACCGGTCATCTTTTTGAACTATCTGCCTCATTTGCCAGGGATAATGAAAATCAATTTATTGAACCCACCAGGGAAAATCCAATTAATGCCTTTGTTAGCGGAATAATCGAATATAATCTGGGTTGGTATCCAAGCTCGCAGACAAATGTTACCCTGAATCCGGGACTTGTGGCAGAATATTGCACACCTATTCCCAATGCTTCTTATGGTTTAGAGTTTTACCTCCTCCCCTCCGTAGGAATGAGATTCAATTACTACTTTTCTCCTCAGCTCAGACTTCAGATCAATTATGATTTACGATACAATCTCTCCAGCCGGCGATGGGAAATTCCACTTTATCCGTTTCACCGATCGGCAGTGGAACAGGGGCTAAATCATTCCTTTAATGTGAATTTATTTTACAGTCTATTCTAGTTACAGTCTTCAGCCCTCCGTGTCACGCATCTCGTGTCTTCCGTCTTCCGTGTCACGCGTCACGTGTTTCGTGTCACGACTTCCTGCGCAACCTTTCCCCAATTTATCTGTATTATTGATATAGATTAATTAAGCCAATGAGCCTGCATTCCTTGTATCATCCTGAAATATTCCAGGGCAACCTCCGGAAGTCGAACTATTTTGAAGGTTGGTACTTTAAGCAGGTGGCTGAAGATTCAAGCGAAGTTTTATCGATAATTCCAGGCGTATCGCTAGCCAAAAACCGGCATGCGTTTATCCAGGTAATTAATGGCATAACCGGACAAACCCATTATATCGAATACCCCCTGTCGGATTTTAAGGCCGATAACAAAAGGCTTATTCTGCATATCGGTGACAATAAATTCAGTGAATATGGAATCGATCTACATATCAACCAGCGCGATTTGAAATTAAACGGACACCTCAATTTCCAGAACAGGGTCACCTGGCCAGGCAAACCCTGGGCACCCGGGATTATGGGATGGTACAGCTTTGTTCCTCAGATGGAATGCTATCATGGAGTTGTTTCGTTGGATCATACCATCCAGGGCGAACTGACTTATCAGGATCACAAAATGAATTTTTCCGGTGGACGAGGGTACATTGAGAAAGACTGGGGAACCTCGATGCCCGAAAGCTGGATCTGGCTGCACACCAACACCTTCGAAAGTCAGGGAACCTCAGTGATGTTATCCATAGCCAAGATCCCCTGGATGAAAAGCCATTTTACGGGGTTCATCGCCTTCGTTTTACATCAGGGAAAAATATTTCGTTTTGCCACTTATAATGGAAGTCGTATTACCTCATTTTACCTGGAAGGACAGGATTTTGCAGTTACCCTCATCCACCGGAATTATCGGCTTGAAATCAAGGCAAGGCAAAAAATTGCCGGTAAACTGAAAGCGCCGGTCAAGGGACTGATGGAACGATATATCAAGGAGAGCATCGATTCAGATGTCGACATCAGACTGACCGATAATCAGGGAAAGGCAATTTTTCAAGGCGCAGCCAGTCGATCAGGTCTGGAATTGGTGGGAAAACCAGAGTCACTGCTCCCGCAAACTAAAGAATGATTTGGAAGTTTCGATTCCGTTCTGCAAATTTGCACCTCAATGAAACAGAAAATGAACTTTAACTTTTGGTGGTGGCACTTAACCTGATCCGGTTAACGTGAGAAAACGTGTTGCCCCTATTCCAATATACAGGCCCGTCGTTCACGACGGGCTTTTTTTTTACCCCAGATGAAATAAAACAATGTACAAAATTAGAACCCATACAGTTACCAGCCTTGCCGACACTCTGACGCCGGTTAGCCTATACCTGAAAATACGTGATCTATTTCCCCGCTCCATACTACTGGAATCCAGCGATTATCACGGAGGTCGCGACAATTATTCCTTTATCTGTCTTGAACCGATGGCAGGCATTATTGTGGAAAATGGCAGGGTTAAACAAACACTGCCAGGTGAGGTAACCAGTGAAATTTCCGGTTCGGATATCCCGGAGGTCCTCGATCAATTTATCTCACAGTTCGAATCTGCCGATCAATCGAAGGAAAATCGCCTGAATGGATTCTTCGGATACATGGGTTATGATGCTGCTTCGCATTTTGAGACTGTTCCAGCTCCAAAAGAATACGACGATCCGGATGCGATACCGGAAATCAGGTATCATTTGTATCATTATCTGATTGCCATAAATCACTTTAGAAATACTGTTACGCTGATTGAAAACCGGTTCGATGATGAGCCATCAACCCTCGGTTCCATTCATGATTTGCTGAACAACCGCAATTTTTCACTTTTCCCTTTCAGTGCCAAGGGCGAATGCACTTCGAATCTGAGCGATCAGGAATATATGGATCTTGTATCTGCAGGAAAACATCATTGCCATGTTGGTGATGTTTACCAGATTGTTCTGTCGCGGCGTTATGAGCAGGCCTTTGCGGGTGATGAGTTTAATGTTTACCGTCACCTCCGGTCGGTCAACCCCTCACCCTATCTGTTCTATTTCGATTATGGCAATTACAAGATCTTCGGGTCTTCGCCCGAAGCTCATCTCGTGGTGAGGAACCGTAAAGCTACCATCGCACCCATAGCCGGAACTTTGCGCAGATCAGGGGATGATGATAAAGACAGGGCGCTGGCGGAGCAGCTTTCGGCAGATCTCAAGGAAAATGCCGAGCATGTTATGCTGGTTGATCTTGCCAGGAACGACCTGAGCCGGCATGCCATAAATGTGAAGGTCGACACCTATAAAGAGATTCAGTTCTTCTCGCATGTTTTGCATATGGTATCCAGTGTTTCCGGCGACCTGACCCAAAATCCGCAGTTGTTCAGGTTGCTCGGTGATACTTTCCCTGCCGGAACATTGAGTGGTGCACCAAAAATCAGGGCAATGGAATTAATCCACCGATATGAAAAAACCAACCGTGGATTTTATGGTGGTTGCATAGGCCAGATCGGTCTCGATAAAAGTCTTAATCAAGCTATTATGATCCGTTCGTTCCTTTCATCGCGCAATCGCCTGATATTCCAGGCAGGAGCTGGAATCGTCGCTGATTCAGTGGAAAAAAATGAACTTCAGGAGGTTAATAACAAGTTGGGTGCATTGCACGATTCCATCCGTCTTGCCAGCAACAAATCAGAATAAAACCGACCATCATGAAAATATTACTACT
Organism: uncultured Bacteroidota bacterium; assembly: GCA_903851365.1. Lineage (GTDB taxonomy): Bacteria > Bacteroidota > Bacteroidia > Bacteroidales > UBA12481 > UBA12481. Next base: position 1,802 of record CAINOB010000049.1, on the reverse strand, counting down.
CGATAATTACGACAGCTTCACCTACAATCTTGCGCATTACCTGCGTGAGCTGACTGTTGAATACATCGATGTTATTCGTAACGATCAGATCACCATAGATGAAGTTGATGCCTATGACGCTATCGTACTCTCGCCCGGACCCGGTCTGCCCAAGGATGCAGGTATCATGCCTGAGGTAATCCGCAAATATTCGCCAACGAAGAAAATTCTGGGCGTTTGTCTGGGGATGCAAGCTATCGGCGAAGCTTTCGGGGGAACTCTTCTGAACCTCCCATCGGTATTTCATGGTGTGGCAACTACGGCAACTATTTTACAAACGGATGAGGTACTTTTCCGCGACCTGCCATCGAAAATTGAGGTGGGCCGTTACCACTCCTGGGTGGTCGATGAAACAAAACTTCCATCTGATCTGGAAATTACCGCTACCGATGCAACCGGGCGGATCATGGCTTTGCGGCACAAGAAGTTGGATGTGCGTGGAGTCCAGTTTCACCCTGAATCAGTACTAACGCCGCATGGGAAAACGATGATCAGTAACTGGCTGGATAACCCCAGGCTAAACCCTGGGGATGACCAGAGAGCAAGGGGTTCTCTGAGTAACCCCAGACTTCAGTATGGGGATTATAGGTAACCACTTAGTACTAAAGTCATGAAAGACATACTGCACCAACTTTTCGAATATAAAACCCTCACGCGCAAGGAAGCCGAAGAGGTTCTGAGGGAAATAGCATCGGGTCAAGTGAATGAGACCCAGATGGCCGTTTTCGTTGCCGTTTTCCTGATGCGAAGCATTACGATCGAGGAATTGATCGGATTCAGGGAAGCGCTAAAATCCACGGCTGTTCCTGTCGATCTATCCCCTTATAACACTATTGATTTGTGTGGCACCGGGGGTGATGGAAAGAACACTTTTAATATTTCCACGCTCTCGTCATTCGTTTTGGCCGGGGCAGGCGCAAAAGTTGCCAAACACGGTAATTATGGAGTATCCTCCGCCTGTGGATCGTCCAATGTTTTAGAATATTTCGGATACCGGTTCTCGAACGATGAAGCCAAATTACGAATGGAAATCGAGGAGGCCGGAATCTGTTTTCTGCATGCTCCGCTTTTTAATCCCGGGATGAAAAACATTGCTCCGGTACGCAGGCAGCTTGGACTGAAAACCTTTTTCAATATCCTTGGGCCAATGATCAATCCATCGTCACCTGGCAATCAGCTTGTCGGTGTTTTCAGCCTGGAGCTCGCACGCGTGTATCAATATTTATATCAGGAACTTGATGTCAACTATGCCATCATTCATTCCTTGGATGGATATGATGAAATATCTCTCACCTCGCCTTTCAAGCTAATTACCAAACAGGGCGAACGCATTGTAGACCCCGCCGATATTGGTTTCGAGCGGATCACTGCCGACCAGATTTTCGGCGGAGATACGGTTGAAGAGGCAGCATCGATATTCCACCGGATAATCAATAGGAATGGCACTGATGCAGAAAAGAATGTCGTGCTGGCCAACTCTGCCATTGCGCTGACACTCATGCATCCAACGCTTACCTTTGAGGATTGTCTGCTGATGGCGAGGGAATCGATGGAATCGAGGAATGCGCTGCGAGCTTTCCGAAAACTGATAAACCTTCAGATATGTTAGTACCTGCTGGTTACAAGGGGCTGGGACAAAATGTTATTTAGAATCGATATAAATTTGCGACAGAAACAACATTAATGCGTTGATTGTTAGGTAATTAAATACATTATTCTTACCTTCAAGCAACAAATCAAATGTAATGATAAGCAAACGAAAG
>CAINOB010000048.1 GCA_903851365.1 uncultured Bacteroidota bacterium | reverse complement strand
GTGACGACAATGCTACTGACGTTTCAGTTCAGAAAGATGGTAAAATTGTCGTTGCCGGTTGTTCGAATAGTGGCTCTACTACTGATTTTGCAACTATCCGGTATCTGCAGGATGGCACTCTGGATCCTTCTTTTGGGAAGGGTGGTATAGTCCTGACTTCTTTCAGCATGGGATATGATCAGGCAGAGGCAATGGCTATCCAGCCTGATGGGAAAATAGTTCTTACCGGATATTCAAATACAAATATTGCAACAGTCAGATACAATACCGATGGTCGCCTGGATAAGAGTTTCGGGAAAGATGGCATCGTGATCACATCCATCAGGAGTGGTGAAGACGAGGCGGAGGATATATATCTTCAGCCCGATGGAAAGATCGTTGTCGCCGGTGTATCCAGCAATGGTCTTAATAATGATTTTGCGCTCATCAGGTATAATCCCAACGGCTCACTGGATGCCTCCTTTGGGAAAGCCGGTATTGTTGTAACAAGCATCCGCAACGGGGATGATCAGGCTGCTACCTTATGTATCCAGGCCGATGGTAAAATTATTGCTGCCGGCAGTTCAAGCAACGGCATAGACTATGATTTCGCTTTGATAAGGTATAACGCTGATGGATCCCTGGATGATTCCTATGGAAATAAGGGGGTTGTGCTGACTGATATCAGGAAAGGAAATGACCTCGCATCTGCAATTATAGTCCTGGCCGATGGGTCTATGCTTGCAGGAGGGAATTCAAACAGTGGGACTACAAATGATTTTGCACTTATTAAATATAATAAAAATGGGCAAATTGACCCAAGTTTTGGTGTTGGGAACAAGTAAATATTACCTCTTCATTTTCGTACTTCTCAACAGCTTGGTTTCATGTAATAAGCCTGTCGAAAAAGCCGACATGGTTTTTGTCAATGGAGTAATTATAACCATGGACCCGGTTAAAACCCAGGCTGAGGCAGTGGCAGTAAAGGACGGAAAGATCCTTGCCGTCGGGACTTCCAAAGATATTCTCAGGTATAAAGGGGATTCCACAAAAGTGATCGATTTGGAGGGTAAGACAATGCTTCCTGGTTTTGTAGACCCTCACAGTCATTTTGCTGCAGCTGTGCTTTCGGTAATCTCCACCAATATAAGCTCACCGCCTATTGATTCTGTAAGATGCATACCCGATATCATTAAAAAGCTGAAGGATCTTCAGCGGAGGATGAATATGAAACCAGGTGCATTAATCCTTGGTATGGGATTAGACCCTGACCAGCTAACTGAAAAACGATATCCGACTATAAAGGACCTGGATCCCGTCTTTCCGGATAACCCTGTTGTCCTTGTACATGCTTCGGGTCATATCGGAGTTTACAATTCCGCTGCACTCAAACTGGCTGATATCAGCAAGGCATCCAAAGATCCGGAAGGCGGAATAATCGGTCGTTTCCCGGGAACACAGGACCCCAACGGGGTTGTTTATGAAAATGCCTGGTTCGGAACATCGGCTGCAGTAGGAGCTCCTACAGTAAAAATGATCGCCGCACATATCATGAAAGAAAAGGCCGGAGAAAAAACGGAGGGGAAGATCCCAAAAGCCCTGCCTCCC
>CAINOB010000047.1 GCA_903851365.1 uncultured Bacteroidota bacterium | reverse complement strand
GTACCGATTGCTGACAGCCGGTTTATCAAGCCGGAAGATGTGGCCACCGATGTATACGGCTTCATGAAAAAAGGCAACGACATCAAGATCCGGTTGCGTGTAATCGGTCAGTATTGTGTTGGGGTATATGATTATGCAGTGGCCGATTCCATTTCACAGAATCACAACAAGCCAATGTATCAGTTCAATACTGCAAAGATTGCTACGAAACGTAATGATCTGCCAACTGCAAAAGCTGCACTGAATCTGATCAGGGTGGTTCCAAATCCATACTATGGTAACTCGGCTTATGAATTTGGCCAGTTGGAAAACCTGGTTAAGATCACCAACCTGCCCAGACTTTGCACAGTTTCCATATATTCAGTCAATGGCAACCTGGTTCGACGCATTACCAAGGACAATGAAATCACCTATCTCGATTGGGATTTGAAAAACCAATATGGTATTCCGATCGCCAGCGGTGCTTACATTGTTCATATTAATGCACCGGGAATCGGTGAAAAAGTGGTTAAGTTCTTCGGAGCCTTAAGACCACAGGATTTAAACAGTTTATAAGATATTAATATCTCTGGTTATGGCCAGCATTTTTTCTAGAATTGTAAGTGGAGAGATTCCTTGTTACAAGGTTGCTGAAACCGAGAAGTTTCTGGCTTTCCTTGATATCAATCCATTGGCCAAAGGTCATACTTTGGTTATTCCGAAAAGAGAAGTAGATTATCTTTTTGATCTGCCTGATGGAGAAATTGCTGAATTAATGGTATTTGCCAAAAAAGTTGCATTGGCCATAGGGACGGTTGTTCCCTGTAAAAAGGTTGGTGTGGCGGTCATTGGCCTCGAAGTGCCACATGCACATATTCATCTGGTTCCGATTAACGGAATTTATGATATCGATTTCAAACAGCCAAAATTGAAATTCTCACCTGAGGAATTTCTTGAGATTACCGAAAGCATTCGGGCAGGGTTTTAATGAACCCTGTCCGGATTTTTCCGGATGAAATCTTCCCATGATTTTGCTCCAGGAGCCGAAACAGGCTTACTGGTTTGAAAATAGTGGCATAGTGCAGCTGCAATTCCATCTGTGGCATCCAAATATTCAGGGACTTCTTCGGATTTTAAAATGTTTTTAACCATCAGAGCGACTTGCTCCTTTGAGGCATTTCCGTTACCTGTGATGGATTGCTTTATCTTTCTGGGAGAATATTCAAATACTGGGATTCCCCTGTTAAATGCCGAAGCGAGAGCAACTCCCTGAGCGCGCCCAAGCTTTAACATCGATTGTACGTTCTTTCCAAAGAACGGAGCCTCTATGGCAACCTCGTGCGGGTGAAATTCTTCAATTATAGCATCAATTCGCTGATATATTTTACCTAGCCTGGCAAATGGGTCCGGGATCTTTTGAAGGCGTAATACGCCCATTTCTATTAGCGAGAGCTGCTTACCTGAAATAAGGATCAGACCATATCCCAAAACTATAGTCCCGGGATCAATGCCTAATATTATATGCTTCTCGCTCATGGGTTCGTTTTTCTACCGGGATAAAATTGCTGAATCAGGATACCACCGACAATAAAGGCAAGGCCGGCAGGCGTAGTCCAATATATTTTTTCGCCAAGTATCAGGTTAATAAAAAACAGGCCGATAAAAGGGGAGATGAATACAAGATTGCTTATCCTGGCATTACTGCTGACATTTTCAAGAGCGGTGAGCCAGCAGACAAAAGCTATGGCCATTTCTGTTAATCCGACATAAACAGCAGGGATTACTGAAATGTTAACTACCATGGGTTTAGATGAAATTAGGAATGCGATACCCGAAAAAATACTGCCGAAGAAGAAATTCAAAGTGATTTTGATAATCTCCGGCCTGGAGTCCTTAACATTATAAATCCAGAAAGATGCCCATATTATCGAACTAGCCAGAGCTAAAATCACCCCAATAGGCTCATTTATTGGGGATGTAAAAATATTCCGTCCCTGGGAGCTGATTATGATAACACCTAAAAAACTGACGAGGATGGCAGCCATTTCCAAAAACCTGATTTTCTGTCCCAGAAAAGGAGCGGACAAAAGGACAAGCATAACCGGCCAGGTATAGTTTAACGGTCCAGCTATCTGGGCCGGAAGAACGCGGTAGGCATTCAAAAGTATCATATAATAAAGAAAGGGATTCAGAAATCCGCCTATAGCTGACCTTAAAATAGCTTTCGGTGTGCTATACCATATTTCCGCTGTTTGCTTGCGTAATGCTAAAACAATGAAAAGAAATATCCAGGCAATCGTTGAAGCAATAAATAGCAATTCTATTAAATCCATTCCGCGCAGGGCCAGTTTAAAGGCAGTCCCCGAAGTGGACCAAAGCAGGATTGCTGTTAATGCTAATAGGTAAACTGCCCTTTTTTTCATTTTTTCATTTTGGATTTCAATGTCTTAAGTCTATCCCTTGCATCTATGAAATAGAAACTAGAAGGAAACTCCCTGATAAATTCTTCCAGTAAGGTGATCGCTTTTTCAGGTTCATTGAGCTTATCCTGGTATAGGCATGCCAATTCGTAAAGTGCTTTGTGCCCCCAATATTCATAACGATACTTGTCAACAATTTTATTGAGGAGTTCAATCCCCTGGTTAACTTCATTATTGTCAAGCAGGATCTTAGCTTTTTTAAACAGACAATCGTCTGTTGCAGGATCATCAGGGGCATTATTAATGATGGAATCCAGAATAACTATAGCATCATCGTTTTTGTGCCTGAAAATCAGATAATCTGCCTCCGCAAGTTTCAAGAGCGTTGATTGAGTGGAATCTTTTTCCGAAATGTTTTCCCTTATTAGAACAGAAAGTTCTAAAGCATCATTCGCATTTGGCTTTGAGGTACTTCCTTTAATAATATCAAGTTGTGCAAGTGCCCATTTATAATTTCCGGTGAACCAAGATAGCTGTGCCTTTCGATAGCGCGACGCTGATCCTTCAGGATTGTCAGGATTTTCCATATCCACCATGCTGTAAACTAATGAGGCTTCCCAGGGATCTCCTGAGCTGAGTAAAATATCTGCTTTTTCAAGTTCGCAATCGGTTCGGTAAAGGGGAGGTTTTCCCGCCAGGGCAAGGGTTTCATCTATGGTTTTCAGGGCATTATCATAATCTCCGATCTGAAATGCCTGGATATGAGCCAGCTTAATGTAAAGAGGATCTAAAACATTTTCTTTGCCCAGGTCATTAATTGTCTTGCGAATATCTACGGCAAGTTTGCTCCATTCATCGATTTTTGTTCCTGCTGTGTTTTTTAATTTATCAGCCAGAGTCAGCAGGTATTCCACCCTGGCTATATTGTAAATTATCAGGCGATTAGGTCCCGTAGATCCTCTTCCTATTACATAAAGATAAGCTGTAATAGAAGCATCCATATCACCGGCATCGGCTGAAATCCGGGCCATCTGCAATACCCGGTCAGGAGTTGTCTGGTTACGTCGGTCCATTGCAATAACCTCGTCAACAGCTTCTTTGAATTTTTTTTCCTCGGATAAGACCCAAACGAGCATTTCTGAAAATGCTGGCATGCCTGGCCATTTTTGTATATAGGCATAAGTTTTTTCACTCGTCAGTTGCAATAATGTCTGGTCGATATCCATCGTTAATGCATTCTGTATCATCACCTGAACAGTAGGAACATACTTTGGGTCGGCGAGCAGTAGGCTGTAATATTCCTCCAGCATCTGAGGAAATCGGCGCTGGGCATAATAAACATTGGCCAGTTCAAGTCGAAATTCGTCGGGTTTTCCTAAAACCTTCCGGCCAAGTTCAAAGACCATTGAGGAATAGGAATATTTTGCAAAAGAGGAATAGGTATGCCCGAGATTCAGGATGCCGGCCTCGTTCTGGGGAAATTGTTTAAGCGGGACCTGATAAGCTTCTTCAGCTTTTTTGTTGTCACCGGAAATTTCATAAACATTACCAAGTTCAATGTTCAGGTTGATGTCACCCGATTGCCTGATTGCTTTCTTTACCGCTTTGATGGCAGTGTCATAATCACGGGCTTCAAGAAGGCAGTTTACATAATTATAGAGGTAAGTTGTAATGTTATTTTCCTCATACATCTTGAGAAACAGAGGTGCGGCTTTCTCATACTCGTGTTGGTTATAATATTCCCATGCTAGCTGAACGGTGGTGTTCTGCGCCCAGGCTGATTGGAGCCCCACGAATAAAATGAACCCGATGAGAAAAAGTTTCATAGCCGGATCCGGTCGAAACCGGTATAGGTATGCAGGATTTTCGGTATCATGATTTCGTTTCCTCGCTGGTTATTTTCCAGAAGTCCAGCCATTATCCTTGGAAGTGCCAGTGCACTGCCGTTCAGGGTGTGGGCGAGGCGAGTGCGTTTGTCGCCTTTTCCCGGAATCTCAATTTCAGACGGTTAGCCTGAAAGGATTCAAAATTGGAAACTGATGATACTTCCAGCCACCTGCCTTGTCCTGCTGCAAAAACCTCAAAATCATAGGTCATTGCAGAAGTAAAGCTCATATCCCCGCCGCATAACCGGATGATCCGGTAGGGAAGTTCAAGAAGGTTTACGAGGGATTCTACGTAGTTCACCATCTCCTCAAGTCCGGCATAAGAATTATCCGGATGACGCACTTGTACAATTTCCACCTTATCGAACTGATGTAAGCGATTCAGGCCTCGGACATGACTTCCCCATGATCCAGCTTCGCGGCGGAAACAGGGGGTATACGCCATATACCTGACAGGCAATTGCTCGGCAGATAGAATCTCGTCGCGGAAAATGTTAGTCACCGGGACTTCAGCTGTCGGGATAAGATATAAACCATCTGCTTCCGACCGATACATTTGGGCCTCTTTGTCAGGGAGCTGACCCGTACCATAAGCGGAAGCCTCATTAACCATAATTGGAGGTTGCACCTCGGTGAATCCTGCCTTTAAGCCCTGGTCAAGGAAGAAATTGATCAATGCCCTTTGTAAGCGGGCCGCTTCACGTTGATAAACAGGAAATCCTGCTCCCGTTAGTTTTACTCCGAGTTCGAAGTCTATCAATCCTGAGCCTGCGAGCAGGTCCCAGTGAGCCTTTCTATTTACATCTGGTTCGGGAATGGTGCCACCTGTGCGTATAAGTTGGTTGTCTTCGGGTGTTTTTCCAGCCGGTACAAGTTCATAGGGAAGGTTTGGGAGCTGAACAACCATATCCTGAAGTTCCGCTTCAAGTGCAGCATGTTCTTCTTTAAGGATGCGGTTTTGTTCTTTGATCTGAAAGGTCTGGTTTTTTGCTTCTTCTGCTTCCTGAGATTTGCCTTCTTTGAAAAGTTGCCCGATCTGCCTTGCCAGGTTATTGAGGTCGGCTAACTGGATATCAATACTCGTTTGTAAAGCGCGACGGCGATCGTCGGCAGCCAGGATACGCCCAATGATTGGTTTTGCATCAAAGTTTTTGATTTTCAACCGCTCAATGATAAAGTCACTATTTTCCTGGATAAGTTTTAAAGGAAGCATATTTGAGAAATTAAGCTGTGGATTAACGTGGCTCTAAAATAAGAAATCTCCTGAACTATACCGTTACCGGGATAATTCAGGAGATTCCTGGATAAGACGGGGTAACGCCTATTCGTTCGATTCCGGAAGAACAGAAACGTATGAGCGATCGTTTTTTTTACGCTGAAATGTTACGGTACCATCTTCAAGAGCAAATAGGGTATGGTCTCTGCCAATTCCTACATTGATTCCCGGGTGATGCCGTGTTCCACGCTGACGAACCAAAATGTTGCCTGCTTTTGCAACCTGACCGCCGTAAATTTTTACTCCCAGTCGCTTGCTTTCTGATTCGCGTCCGTTACGGGAACTACCTGATGCCTTCTTGTGTGCCATAATCCTGAGTATTATTGATTAACCGAGAATGATGTCCTGAATTTGTATCTGGGTGAAATTCTGACGGTGACCGTTCAGTTTCTGATAACCTTTTCTGCGTTTCTTTTTGAAAACGAGAACTTTATCCCCCCTAACATGTGTGAGAACTTTTGCTGCGATCTTCGCTCCTTCCACAACCGGATGACCGACCTGGATCTTGCCTTCATTATCAATAAGCAAAACTTTTGCAAACTCCATGTCAGTTCCTTCCGCTGCGTCCAACCTGTGAACGTAAACCTTCTGGTCTTTAACGACCTTGAACTGCTGTCCGGCTATGTCAACTATTGCGTACATGTCGAGTATATAAAATTACAGATATCATTTGGGTCTGCAAAGGTAGAAAAGATATTCCTATTATGCAAAGTGATCGATTTATATTTATTTGATACATTTACGGAAAATCATGAATCATGGGCAATCTTGTGAAATTACGGGTTATGGGCCTGACTTTCAGTCAGACACAGGCCGGTAGTTATGCCTTGGTTCTGGCCGAGGAGACTGGAAAAAAAAGAATTCCGATAATGATTGGGGCATTTGAGGCTCAAGCTATTGCCCTTCACCTGGAAGAACTTAAGCCACCCAGACCTTTAACTCATGATCTTTTTCTTAGTTTTTCCAGAGCATACGGAGTTGAGCTTAAAGAAGTCCTCATAACAAAGCTGGAAGAAGGAATTTTTTATTCCGAATTAACATTTATTCGGGAAGGTGAAACAGTTAAGATCGATTCCCGGACCTCTGATGCCGTTGCCCTTGCCCTGCGATTTAAATGCCCGATTTATACCACCACAGAGATTCTTGATAAGGCTGGGATTTTTCTGGATGATAAGGAAGTGGAAGAAAAGGAATCTGAGGAAGTTGAATCCAGTGAAGAACCTTATGAATCAAAATCGCTCCTCGAACTCGAAGCTGAACTCGATTTGGCCATAGAAAATGAGGATTATGAGACCGCTTCGAAAATACGGGATGAATTGAAGCGACGGGGTGGCAAGGAGAGATAACGCGCTTTATGAAAAGTATACGGTATCTTCTTTTTTTGATTACAGCTTTGGTTTTTCTGGGTTCATTTATCGGAAAGGCACAAAATGTGCTTACTCCACCCCATGATACCAGTTCGATAACAAAATCTGAGCCTGTCGCATTACCCATAACTAAAAGGGTCAGCGATACCCCGGAGATAAATGTAAAAAGCGTTGCCCGGGGTATACTGGGATTAGGATTTTTAATTCTTGTTGCCTGGATTTTCAGTACCAACCGCCGCGGAATCTCATGGAAGATAGTATTTGGAGGACTGGGAATACAGTTCATTCTTGCAATCGGAGTGCTCATGGTACCTCCCGTACAGCTGTTTTTTGAGTTCGCCGGGAAAATGTTTGTCACTGTGCTTGATTTTTCGCGGGCTGGTTCTCAATTTCTGTTCGGATCACTTCTGGATATAAATAAATTCGGATCGATCTTTGTTTTGCAGGTCTTGCCAACAATCGTATTCTTTTCAGCAATAACAAGTTTGCTGTTTTATCTGGGCATTATCCAAAAGGTTGTCCGCACCCTGGCCTGGCCTTTAACAAAAGCGTTAAACATTTCGGGCGCCGAAAGCCTGACAGTTGCCGGGAATATTTTTCTTGGACAATTAGAGGCTCCTTTAATGGTAAAAGGATATCTGGAAAAAATGAGCCGCTCTGAAATTATGATGATCATGGTAGCTGGTATGGGGACTATAGCTGGGGGGGTGATGGCTGTGTACATCGGATTCCTTGGAGGGAATGATCCAGTCCAACGGCTGCTTTTTGCAAAACATCTTCTCGCGGCATCAGTAATGGCAGCTCCGGGTGCGGTGGTTATAGCCAAGATATTGTATCCGCAGAATGAAACAATCCGCGAAGAAGCTGAACCGGATAAGGGGAAGTTCGGTGAAAACGCGCTTGACTCCATATCAAAAGGCACCTGGCAAGGGCTTAAAATGGCTGCCAGTGTAGCGGCTATGTTGCTGGTATTTCTTGCATTTATTGCAATGTTTAATTTTATATTGATCAGGATTGGCTCATGGACTCATCTGAATAACTGGGCCTTTACTATCTCCAGCGGGCGCTATCATGATTTTAATCTTCAATTTATGCTGGGGTATTGCTTTTCCCCGGTGATGTGGATGATCGGGATTTGTCCGCATGATTTGGCTCTTGTCGGACAATTAGCAGGAGAAAAACTGGTTACTAATGAATTTGTGGGCTATATTAGCCTCGCTTCCATGAAGGATGCCGGGGCCTTTTTACAGGATAAGTCGATCATCATGTCGACCTATATGTTGTGCGGTTTTGCAAACTTTGCGTCTGTTGGGATGCAAATAGGTGGATTAGGCCTTCTGGCGCCGGGAAAACGGAAGTGGTTGTCAGAGTTTGGTTTGAGGGCTTTACTGGGTGGAACTTTGGTTTCCCTGCTCTCAGCTACAATTATTGGAATGATGATTGGATAAGCTTAAATGATTAATTATGAAGCAATACCTAACATTGCTCGATCATACTCTAAAAAACGGTGTCCGTAAGGATGACCGCACAGGGACTGGTACGCTCAGTACTTTTGGATATCAGATGAGATTTAATCTGGAGGATGGATTTCCATTGCTTACCACAAAAAAGTTGCATCTGAAATCAATTATATATGAATTACTGTGGTTCCTGCGAGGGGAGACGAATACGAAATATCTCACCGACAATGGGGTAAAGATCTGGAACGAGTGGGCCGATGTGGAGGGGGAACTGGGTCACATTTACGGGTACCAATGGCGTTCATGGCCAGGATATAAAGGTGAATCTGTCGATCAGATTTCCAGGGTGATAAAATCTATTCGCGAAAATCCGGATTCCCGACGACATATTGTTAGCGCCTGGAACGTGGCTGATCTGGGAAACATGAACCTGCCCCCATGTCATATTCTGTTTCAGTTTTATGTTGCCAATGGCCGGCTTTCCTGTCAGCTCTATCAGCGGAGCGCCGATATTTTCCTTGGTGTTCCCTTTAATATTGCGTCGTACAGCATTTTAATGATGATGGTGGCACGTGAAACCGGGCTGATTCCCTACGAGTTTATTCATACTCTTGGAGATGCACATCTATACCTGAATCATATTGAGCAGGCTAAGGTACAGCTTGGCCGTGAGCCGAAATCTCTTCCCCTGCTCAACCTCAATCCAGATAAAAAACGAGTATTGGATTTTGAATTTTCTGATTTTGAACTGACTGGTTATAGTCCTGATTCACACATTAAAGCTGAGATATCCGCATGAGTCCAATACCGGGAAAACCCATATCGATTATCGTAGCTGTTGCAAGGAATTGGGCTATTGGCATGAATAACCAGCTACTTTGGCATATACCGTTGGATTTTAAATGGTTTAAAAAACAAACCTCTGGCCGTTCAGTAATCATGGGGCGCAGAACCTGGGAGTCGCTTCCATACAAACCGTTGCCTGGCCGAAAAAACATTGTGATCACCGATGATCCCAGGGATTGCTTTCCGGGTACTATTTGTGTCGGATCAATAGATAGTGCTATGAATCAAATGGATGCCGAAAGCGAAAATTTCATTATCGGCGGTGGAATGATATACAGGCAATTTTTACCGCTGTCGCAGAAAGTTTATCTTACGGTTGTCGACAAAGATTTTGACGCAGATGTATGGTTTCCTGAACTGGATTCAAAAGAATGGAAAGAAACCTTTCGGGAACCACACCCCGAAAATGATCCCGGATTTACTTTTCTGATTTATGAGCGAATCAGCTAGCTGGCTTTAAGTCTGTTAGCCGTAAGTTTGGAAATCTTCTGCTCAGCCATGCTCTTGGTGATCCTTAGATTTTGCTTTTTGTTCGATGGCGTTTCGTACATCACATCAATCATGATGGATTCGCAAATTGATCTTAACCCCCTGGCGCCAAGCTTAAAATCGATGGCAAGCGAAACTATGTAATCCAGGACGTCAGGATCAAATGTTATTTTAACATTATCCATCTGGAAAAGCTTGACATATTGCTTGATAATCGAATTCCTGGGCTCTGTAAGGATCTGTCGTAATGCATCCCCGTCCAGCGGATTCAGGTGAGCAATTACCGGCAGTCGGCCGACAATTTCAGGGATCATCCCGAATGATTTCAAATCCTGCGGTGCAACATACTGAATAAGGTTGTTCCGATCGATTTCATCTGCCTTTTTCTGGGCGCCGTAACCGATGACTTTAGTATTTAATCGCTGAGCGATTTTGCGCTCTATCCCATCGAAAGCTCCACCGGCGATAAACAAAATATTCTTGGTGTCAACTGGGATCATTTTCTGCTCAGGATGTTTACGTCCACCCTGCGGCGGAACGTTAACAACTGAACCTTCCAATAATTTAAGAAGTCCCTGTTGAACTCCTTCGCCTGATACATCTCGGGTGATGGAAGGGTTATCGCTTTTTCTGGCGATTTTATCAATCTCATCAATAAAAACGATTCCTCTTTCAGCAGCTTTAACGTCATAGTCAGCCACCTGGAGCAAACGAGTTAAAAGACTTTCAATATCTTCACCAACATAGCCGGCTTCCGTAAGGACAGTAGCATCAACAATGGTGAAAGGGACATGAAGCATCTTAGCTATAGTCTTGGCCAGTAGTGTCTTTCCGGTACCTGTTTCACCCACCAGGATAATATTTGACTTTTCAATCTCAACTTCATTACTGGAATCCTGCTGTCCCAAACGCTTATAATGATTATAAACAGCGACAGAAAGAACCTTTTTTGCATCTTCCTGGCCGATTACATACTGATCGAGAAATTGCTTGATTTCGATAGGGGTCTTAACCTCGATATCGTTTATGTTGAAAGCCTTATTGGTGGATTTCAGCTCTTCCTTGATAATATTATTATAAGCCTGTTCAATGCAGGCATCGCAGATATGACCGGAAACTCCGGCAATCAAGAGATTTACATCTTCCTTCGGTCTTCCGCAGAAGGAACAATTATCTGATTTTCCTGATGTTGGTCTGGGCACAGTTTATTTTTTTGCGGTACGAACCATTACTTCATCAATCATACCGTATTCTTTAGCTTCTTCGGCAGTCATCCAGAAATTCCTGTCGGAGTCCTTTTCGATTTTCTTAAACGAGTTGCCGGTATGGAAAGCCAGAATATCGTATAATTCTTTTTTCAGTTTCTGTAATTCCCTCACCTGGATTTCGATATCCGAAGCCTGGCCCTGAGCCCCGCCAAGTGGCTGGTGTATCATGATCCTTGAATGTTTAAGGGCAGAGCGTTTTCCTTTGGCACCTCCTGCAAGCAGAACCGCTCCCATTGAGGCAGCCATTCCAGTGCAAATGGTTATGATATCGGGATTAATATATTGCATGGTATCATAAATGCCGAGGCCCGAATGAACCTGACCACCAGGGGTGTTGAAGTAGATAATGATATCCTTTTTTGGATCGGCGGATTCCAGGAACAGCAATTGTCCCTGTATTATGTTGGCAACATCATCATCAATCGGGGTACCCAGAAAAATGATCCGGTCCATCATCAAACGGGAAAAAACATCCATCTGGGCAACATTCAGCTGCCGTTCCTCAATGATGGTAGGGGAAACGTAATAATTATATAGCGACTGGTATCTTTCCAGGTTCAAACTGCTGATGCCAAGGTGACCTGTGGCATACTTGCTGAATTCATTTTTTGTTTTCATTCATCAGTTGATTAAAATCTTCCAGACTAATATCTTGTTCTGCAAGACCGCAAACGGTTCTTACATATTCAATGACTTTGTTTTCCAGAATGACATCTGCCATCCTGTTCTTTTCTTCTTCATTTTTCAATAGAACATCGGCAAGGCGGAAAAGTTGTTCAGCCGGTGCATCATATATACCATATTGGTAATATCTCGATTGTGCTGCCCATATGGCCTGTTCGCGAATTTCTTCATCCAGGGCTTCTAATTTCTGATCACCAATGATTTTACTCTTGATCATCCGCCACTTCAGATCGATAGCAAATGCCGGAAAATCAGTGTCTAGCTTTTCTGTGGTCAGGCTTTCATCTTTCGAGGTCAATAGCATCCACCTTTTTAGAAATTCTTCAGGAAGCGGAACATTGGTTTCAGCCATCAGTTTTTCTCTGATGTCAAGATGGAATTTATAGCGGCTGTCGCGCATCAGCTGACGTTCAAGATCCTCTTCAACGCGGTTGCGGAAAGCTTCTTCTGATTCAATTTCACCTTCGCCAAATGCTTTATCGAAAAGGTCCTGGTTAATTTCCGCGGGAGTGAAACGGGATGCTTCTACTATGGTAAATTCAAAATCTGTATCGATAGTGCTTAATTCTTCCTTGCTTACTTTCAGCAGGCTGGCGCGGTCAGTTTCACTTGGAAAGGCAGTTTTAGGATTGAAAACCAGCTTGTCACCAGCTTTTGCACCCAAAAATTGATTTTTAACAGCATCATCGCCAATCGTCTTAATATATATAAGTGTATCATGGGAATGAATCGGGTGGTGATGATCGTGTTCCTCTTCTTCATCGTGCGTATGTTCATGATCATGATCGCTCAATTCGCAGAGGTCTCCTTTTACGACATCTTCTTCAGATATCGAATCAGTAGGCTGAAGTGAACCAAACCGGCGGGTATAATCTTCTACCTGCCTGTCAATCATTTCAGGAGTAATAGTGATCTTATAATCGGTGATCATATCACTGCTGCTGATATTCAGGTTGATTTCAGGCGCCAGGGCTATATCGAAAATAAATTCAAATGATTCCTGCGAATCCCAGTTTATTTGGGGAGAGTTGACATTTGGCAATGGTTCACCCAATATCCTCAGGTTATTTTCCTGTATATAATTATTCAGTGTGTCAGTCAGAAGGTGCTGAATTTCATCCGCTTGAATTGACTTGCCATACATTTTTTTAACAAGCGACGGCGGTACTTTACCTGGTCTGAAGCCATCAAAACGTGCTTTTTTGCGATATTCCAGCAATGCAGCATCTACTTTCGGCTGGTAATCAGCCGGTTCAAATCCAATGTGGATCACGGCATTCAGTTCGTCGGGATTCTCTCTGCTAATATTCATATGAAAAGATAACTATACGATAAGTAATAATGGTTGTACGGATGGGGGGACTCGAACCCTCACGCCTTTCGGCACCAGATCCTAAGTCTGGCTCGTCTACCAATTTCGACACACCCGCAAAAGCGGTGCAAAGATAGTGTTTTTTTGAAAACCGGCCGAAAGCAGTTTGTTTAGCTATCTTATCTCCTTAGTTCAAAGTTCTGACCAAGATAAACTTTCCTTACCTGTTCATCCTGAGATAGTTCTTCAGCAGTTCCGGATTTAAGGATACTGCCTTCGAAAAGCAGGTATGCCCGGTCGGTAATGGAAAGGGTTTCATGTACGTTATGATCAGTGATGATCACACCAATATTTTTCTTTTTCAGCTGCGAGACTATTGCCTGAATATCTTCTACAGCTATGGGGTCGACACCAGCAAAGGGCTCATCAAGCAGGATAAACATGGGTTTTAGTGCCAAAGCGCGTGCGATCTCGGTCCTTCTTCGTTCGCCACCACTCAATTGGATGCCTTTATTTTTGCGAATTTTTTCCAAACCGAATTCTGCCAACAGACCTTCAGCCCGTTCAATTTGTTCAGCCTTCGGGATTTTAGTCATTTCCAGAACCGAAAAGATGTTATCCTCAACGGTCATATTACGGAAAATGGAAGGTTCCTGCGCCAGATAACCAATACCGCTGCGTGCCCGCTTGTAAACAGGTTCGTGAGTAATATCCTGGTTGTCAAGCAATATTTTTCCGCCGTTAGGCCTGATCAGACCGACAATCATATAAAAGGTCGTGGTCTTTCCGGCTCCATTAGGGCCGAGCAAGCCAACAATTTCACCCTGTTCAACTTCAACAGATACGTCATTAACAACGGTACGCTGCCGGTATTTCTTGACCAGGTTTTGGGTAAATAATTTCATAGGTGATTAAATGATGCCTTCTCTAAGAATGTCATGAATATGGATTACTCCAAGATAATCATCATTCCTGACAACCAGAAGTGAGGTAATACTATTGGAACGCATGGTTTCGAGAGCTGTTGCAGCCAGTTCATCCGGTGAAATCCTTCTGGGATTTACTGACATAATATCCTTGGCGGTCAATTGGCGGGTATCATCGAACCTTTCCATCATTCTGCGCAAATCCCCATCAGTAATAATCCCGATGATTTTGCCGGATTTATCCAATACTGCTGTTGTACCCAGCCTCCCTGAGGAGATCTCAAGAATCACACTCCTGATCGGATCCGTCGTCAAAACGCGCGGACAGGCATTGCGGGAGAACAGGTCGGAAACGGTAATATTCAAACGCTTGCCCAATGATCCGCCGGGATGAAGACGGGCAAAATCCTGACTCGAGAATTCGTTGATCCTCAAGAGAACCATAGCCAGCGCATCACCCATGGCCAGCTGCACCGCAGTGCTGGTGGTAGGTGCCAGGTTATTCGGACAGGCCTCCCGGATTATCGGTATGCGGACAGTTATTTCAGCCTGATTCTCCAGATAGGAATCGGCATCAGAAACCAATGCAAGAATAGAATTTCCCATAGACCGGATCAGCGGAACAAGTGTCTTAATTTCGCTGGTATTCCCTGATTTTGAAAGGATAAGTACCAGATCTTCGGGCCCAATGATTCCCAGGTCTCCATGAGTGGCATCTGTTGGATGCATAAATATCGAAGATGTACCTACCGAGTTAAGTGTTGATGATATTTTCTGGGCAATATGAGCGCTTTTACCAACGCCGGTCAGGATCAGACGGCCCTTTGATGCATAAATCTTTTCAACCATCCGAAGAAATGAATCCCCGATATGGTCCGAAATGCTGATAATGGCCTGACCCTCAGTCAATAATGTTTCTTTGGCAATAGATATTATTTCTGATTGGGCAATCATGATATCTTTTTCACGTTTGAGTTTTGAATATGAATATTTACTAAATTTAATTTACAAAAGTAGTAATAAGAAAGTTTACCGGGGGATGAACTTTAGGAACCGGTTTCCGAAACTATTAACGTAGATTTGAGCTAATTATTTGAAGGATGACTGCAGACACCGAAAGGTTACACCAAATATTAAAAACCCATTTTGGGTTTGATACATTCAAGGACAATCAGGAAGGAGTGATGCGAAACGTCCTCTCAGGCAGGGACTCATTTGTTCTTATGCCAACAGGCGGTGGCAAGTCACTTTGTTACCAACTACCCGCTATGGTAATGGAGGGAACCGCGATAGTGATCTCCCCATTGATTGCACTGATGAAGAATCAGGTTGATTCCATGCGCGCATTTAGTATGGAGGATGGAATTGCTCACTTTTTAAACTCCTCGCTGACAAAAGTTCAGATAAACAGGGTTTTGGAAGATGTTAAGAGTCATAAGACAAAACTGCTCTATGTGGCTCCTGAATCCCTGAATAAGCTGGATTATACCGAGTTTCTCACTGGTGAAACTATTTCGTTTTACGCGATAGATGAAGCGCATTGCATTTCGGAATGGGGCCATGATTTCAGGCCTGAATACCGGCGTATACGTCCAATAATCGAACAGATAGGCCGTGCTCCGATCATGGCGCTAACAGCTACAGCTACTCCGAAGGTCCAGAACGACATTCAGAAAAACCTGGGTATTCTGGAGGCTGACGTTTTTAAGTCATCATTCAACCGGCCGAACCTCTATTATGAGGTCCGCCAGAAGGTTGATCCGGAAAAGCAAATCATTAAGTTTATAAAAGAAAATACCGGCAAATCGGGGATTATTTATTGCCTGAGCCGGAAACAAGTTGAAGAGCTGGCTGAAACCTTAGTGGTGAACGGCATTAAGGCATTGCCTTACCATGCTGGTCTTGATGGAGTTACCCGTGCTGGAAATCAGGATAAGTTCCTGATGGAAGAGGTGGACGTAATCGTTGCTACCATTGCCTTTGGTATGGGTATCGACAAGCCCGACGTCAGGTACGTTCTACATTATGATATTCCTAAGAGCCTCGAAGGCTATTACCAGGAAACCGGCAGGTCGGGCCGTGATGGCGGTGAAGGGATGTGCATTACCTTTTACAGTTATAAGGATATTCAGAAACTGGAGAAATTCATGCAGGGCAAACCGGTCGCTGAACAGGAAATTGGCCGTCAGCTTCTTCATGAAACATCTTCCTATGCTGAGTCATCGATTTGCCGGCGCCGGCAACTTCTTCACTATTTTGGAGAGGAATATCATCAGGAAAATTGCGAAAATTGCGATAATTGCCTCAATCCGAAAACTCAGATCGAAGGAAGGGATTATGTTGCTTTAGCTTTGGATGCCGTTCTGGAAGTTCGCGAAAAATTTAAACCTGAGCATGTGGCTAAAGTACTGACCGGCCAGGTTAATTCGGCTATCCGGACTTATAAGCATCATCATCTGGAGATTTTTGGACAAGGAAAAGATAAGGACGAGAGATTCTGGGTGGCCGTTCTGAGGCAAGCCCTGATTGCTCAAATGCTTGAAAAAGATATTGATAATTATGGAACGCTCAGGATTACCGACGCAGGTAGAGCGTTCCTGGAAAATCCGGAATCGTTTATGCTGACAGAGGACCAGAACTATGATGAATCAGATGAACAAAAGGCGCCGCGTGGCGGTGGATCAGGGGCAGTGGACCCGGAATTGTTCAGTCTGCTTAAAGACTTAAGAAAGACAATTGCTAAAAAGCATAACCTGCCACCATTTGTAATTTTTCAGGATCCATCACTCGAGGATATGGCTATTTATTATCCGATAAGGATAGAGGAACTGGCCAACATGACAGGTGTTGGACTTGGTAAAGCTCAACGCTATGGAAAAGACTTCGTTGACCTGATCAGGAAATTCGTTGAGGAAAAGGAAATACTGAGACCTCAGGATCTGGTTGTCAGGTCAATCGTGAATAAGTCGAGCCTGAAAGTGTCAGTTATCCAAAGCATCGATCGCAAGGTCCCCCTCGACGTGATTGCTGAGTCGAAGGGATTGGAAATGAATGAACTGCTTAAAGAAATAGAATCCATTGTCAATAGCGGTACCAAACTGAATATTGACTATTTCATCAATGAAATGATGGATGAGGATCATCAGGATAATATCTATACCTATTTTAAGGAAGAGGCAAAATCCGAATCCATTGAGGAAGCTTTGGAGGAACTTGGTGAAAACGAGTTTACCGAAGAGGACATCCGATTGATCCGAATCAAGTTTATCTCTGAAATGGGGAACTAAACAAGCAAATCAATTTACATGATCATTTTAGAAACCGACAACCTGGATAAATCCTATGGGCCAGTTCATGCTGTCAATCATCTGAGCCTGACTGTGGGTGCAGGCCAGGTTTATGGAATTCTGGGCCCGAATGGAAGTGGTAAAACGACCACTCTTTCCATGTTGATGGGTATTGTTCGCCCAAACGGGGGCGGTTTTAAGTGGTTCGGTGGCTTGCAGGGACCGGAAGCCAACAGGCGTATCGGGGCTTTGATCGAAACCCCGAATTTTTACCCCTACCTGAGCCTGGAGCAGAACCTGAAAATCGTTTGCCGAATTAAGGGCATCGATGAAAAGGATATTCAGCGGGTAATCCGATTGGTTGGACTGCAGGAACGCAGCAGATCAAGATTCCAGACTTTGTCGCTGGGAATGAAACAGAGGCTGGCACTGGGTAGCCTTCTGCTTGGTGATCCTGATGTTCTGGTACTGGATGAGGTAACCAACGGACTCGATCCAGAGGGCATCGCTGAAGTCCGGACTTTGATTCGTCAGGTTGCATCTACCGGAAAAACCATCATCCTGGCCAGCCATATTCTGGATGAGGTGGAGAAAGTTTGTACTCATGTCGTGATTCTAAAAAAAGGCGTTAAACTAGCCGAGGGTGAAGTCGACAGCTTGATCAAAGGTAAAGAGGTCATTATTCTCTCGGGTGATAACCTCGATCAGCTAACTACAGCCTTATCTGCATCATTACTGGTTGAATCCTTTACCCGGGATCATGAGGATCTGAAAGTTATACTGAAAGGGGAAGCCAAAACCGGGGATCTTAGCAAGGAATTGATGGAGAAGGGTATTGCCCTCAACCGGATCGAAGTGAGAAAAAACCGATTGGAAGATCAATTCCTCGAGTTGGTAAAACAAGATAATACCCTGCAGCCATGATGAAACTACTTAAAATCGAATCGGTTAAGGTGCTGTCGTACCGGGTATTTCAAATCCTTGCCATCTTATATGCCGGGGCTTTCCTGCTTTCCGTCAGCGTATTTCCTTTATTGAAGCTTAATACTCAATTGGCTAATAATCAGGATATTTTAAACCTGAAAACCTTGTATTACTTCCCGCAGATCTGGCATACTTTTTCCTACTTTGCTGCGAAGTCAAATATCTTTCTTGCTATCATTGTAATTTTCCTTGTCGGCAATGAATTTTCTTATAATACATTTCGGCAGCATGTGGTTAACGGTTTGTCGCGAACGGAACTGCTTCAGGGTAAGGTTCTTGTTATCCTCTGCATTGCATTAGCCAATACACTGATGGTTTTTGTTTTTGGTATGGTATTCGGTTTTATCTATTCATCCGGATATGCCTTTCATGATATATTCTCCCAGATATATTACCTGGGGATTTACTTTATTCAGGCGGTGGGTCATATGCTGGTCGCCATGATGTTCGCGGTATGGTTAAGGAACAAGACTCTCAGCATGGTTCTACTGATTATTTACCAGTATATTCTGGAGCCTATTATCCGGCTCGTTCTTAATAAATATGTGCTGGTCAATATTGGATTGTATTTTCCAATGCGGATTATAACCAAGTTTATTCCACTTCCAGACATCGCCATTACCGAAATGATCAAGGCCAATACGGATTTCAAGGATATGACAACAGCTCTGCCGTTGTGGCTTAACCTTGCCCTGATTTTGGGCTATTGCACGATATTCTATTTCATCACCAGACGAATATTGGTGAAGAGGAACTTGTAGAGAGGTTATCGGGTATCAGGTGTCTGGTATCGGGTATCGGGTGGTATGGCTAACCCCAGACTTCAGTCCGTGGGTCTTGTCGGCCTAGTCTGCTTCCATCTTACTGGTCTCACCTGCGAAAGTATCCCGGCGACTACAATATATATAGGGTAAAGCAGCTGGACCGGTAAAAGCCACCAGAGAAGAATCGGGCAGCGGAAAAATTTCATTGCAGCGATAAGCAATGGTAGGTCGGCCAGTGTTTTAATTCCCAGAAGAATAAAGAAGATTGTTAAGGGTACTTTCCCAATAATGGCCATTATCAGCGCTGCCAGGATTCCCAGATTGGCGGCAAAAATCAATAGTGTTGCAAAGATCATAAACAGATTGCGGTATCCGGAAGCTTTGGATGCCCAGCGCTGGCGCTGCTGGAGGAAATGTCTTAATGAGGTGGCCGGTTTTGCGGTAACAATTGCATCCTCGTTCAATACATATCCGATCTTTTTCCCGGGAATAGCTTTCATGGCCTGTAGTAAAAATACGTCGTCACCCGAAATAAACCGATTATCAAGGTTGTCAACCTGGCGCCTATAATCAGAAGCCCTGACTGCTATATTCGGCCCTTGGGCCATAAAGGGTTGTCCGATTCCGGCTGCACCCATGGAGGAGGCAACAAGGCTTAGATATTCAAGCTTTTGTATCTTTTCGAAGTCCCTATCCGCGGGATCAATGACCACTGGTCCGAGGATCAGGTCAGTTTCGGTGTCTTCAAAGTACCTGGCCAGTGTAAGCGCCCATTTTTTATTGTGCCGGCTGTCAGCATCGGTTAAAAGGATGAGCTCGCCTGTAGCTATTTTCATGCCCGCTTTCAATGCCGCCTTTTTACCAGTTATCTGATCGGGAAGCCTGATGAGGTAATTGTTGCTCGTGTGCTGAATGAGCTCATCAAGAAGGTCAGGGGTCCGGTCGTTTGAATGATCGTCGATCCATATTATTTGAATCAGCTGCTGCGGATATTCCTGATTGTTTATGTCCTGAAAAAGTTCTTTGATATTCCCTTCTTCATTCCGGCATGGAATTAAAATACTGATGGAAGTAACAGGTGATTTTCCATCAGGCCGGTAGGTTCTTGTCCTCAGCCACCCGATCAGGAAAGAAAGGATCAGCAGGAAATAAATGAGAATAATTGTAAAAACTATCGTAAAATAGGCGGACATGCCCTCAGTGTTAATTGGATGAAACTGATTTTTCCGGGACCACCGTCTCCAGGCGGATCTTCCTCAGCAGCACCAATCCAATCAGAGAGGGAAGCATAATATTAATAATCCAAATCACAAAAGTAGTGAATACGATTGCAGGTACATCAGAAGTGTACGGTCCCAGGATCAAAATTGAAACAGAGCCTCTGACACCCAGGTCGCCGACCGTTGGCACCGGAACAAAATGTAAGATCAGGTAAATCAGCGCAATGGCTGACAGTCCGGTAAACGGACCCAGATGTATGCCGAAGAAGTGAAGGATCAGGTAGAACTGGGTGATGTAAGTAAAAAATTTAATCGTGGAGAAGAGGAGCAGAAATGCCTTGTCTTTGAAAGAAACTCCTTGAAGAGCTACCAGGAAAGGATGAAAAACCTTTAACCAGCGGAAGCGCTGAAAGAAACCTGACAAGCGATCAATGCTGAAGAAGAGGATCACCAGGATTAGTCCGGCCAAAATAGAAACTGCCAGTGTAACCATCCAGGAATCAGGGTGGTCCTTGAGCAGGTACTCATTGCGCGGCAGATAGGTTGCGGCACCGACCAAGCCGAGGGTGATGGTAACCACCATTTGCGCCAGGATGCAGAGGAAGGTGTGCCCTGTGCCAGCCAGCCGGTGACCAGACTTAAGAATAAGCCCGCGTGTAACGATGTCTCCAATACGGTTCGGCGTTGTGATAGCCATTGTCAGGCTGGATAATACGCCTGCCATGGCTTTCAGGTAGTTTACCGGTTCCAGTCGGTTAACCAGTCGCTGCCATTTAATTGCCTCCGAGGAAAAATTCAGGAAGATCAGTAGAATAGCAGCAGCCAGAAAAAAGAGCCTGTTCCCATGAAAAGCATCAGAGAATCGCTGGCCTGCCTGGTCCCAGTGTTCGAAGGTAACCAGCCGATAAACCAGATAAGCAAGAGCTATAATAGCCAGTAATGCCTTTATTATCGCAGATTGCCTCGGACTGATTTTCAAAATCTCTACTTTTGACGAAGTTTAACTCAGGTAAATATAACTGAATAACTTAACAAGCAACACCTCCTGCCTGAAACCCGATACCCGACACCCTACACCCCTTACCCTTCTTCCCATGTCAAAACGCGTAAGACCAAAAAAATACCTTGGACAACATTTCCTCACTGATATTCCGACCGCTCATCGGATAGCTGATGGGTTGGGAGCATTGGATAATGGTGTGGTGCTGGAGGTGGGCCCGGGAATGGGCGTGCTGACTGGCAGGCTGCTGGATCGATTTGGTGAAAGGTTATGGGTGATCGAGATTGATAATGAATCGGTCGATTATCTCACCGAGAAGTTTCCCGTATTGGTTCCACATATTCTGGCTGAAGACTTTCTGCAGTTTGACTTGCGAAGAATCACGGAGGGACCGATATCAGTCATAGGTAATTTTCCTTACAATATATCTTCGCAGATTTTATTTCGCTTGCTGGAATACCGTGATCAGGTGATGGAGATAACAGGCATGTTTCAAAAAGAAGTTGCTCAGAGGCTGACTTCCGGTCCGGGCAACCGTGACTATGGCATTCTGAGTGTATTGATGGGGGCATTTTATGATTCGGAATATCTGTATAGTGTATCTCCAGATGTTTTTCTGCCGCCGCCAAAAGTCAATTCAGGGGTGATCAGGTTTGTTCGCAGGAACGATATTTCTTTGCCCTGTTCTCCCGATACTTTTAAACGGATTGTGAAGATGGCCTTTAATCAGCGCAGGAAGACTTTACGAAATGCTTTGTCAGCGATCTGGACACCCGAATATGAAGCAACCGGATTAGGTCAGCAACGGGCTGAGCAACTGAGTGTAGCGCAGTTTCTAGAGCTGGGGGTGATTGAAGATAAAGTGATCAGGTGAAGTGCTGATGTGCTGATTGGCCGATATAAAAGTCAGCTGTTGCATAATGTCGTTGTTTGGGATGGGGTCCCGTTTTTCAACGGGATGACAACTCTCCGAGGGCAATTTCTGCAACTGCCTACTGCCTACTGCCAACTGCAGACTGCAGATTCTTCCGATCTTTCTTTCGCGTTTCGTGTCACGCGTCACGTCTTCTACACCGTTGCGATTGCCACCACCGGACTGAGCCGAGATGCTCTCCAGGCCGGAGCAAAACCGGCGATAATGCCGATCCCGGCTGAGATGGCCAGTCCAAGAACGATGTTATTCAATCCAAGGACGATTTTGAATTCCATCATGGAATTGGCAATTAGGGAGCCAATAAAAATGAGCAGTAGGCCAACAGCACCGCCTAACACAGAAAGAGTCACTGCTTCAAAAAGGAATTCAAATAATATAAAAACGTTTCGTGCACCTATAGCTTTCTGGATGCCAATAATCCGGGTTCGTTCCCTGACTGTTACGTACATGATGTTAGCGATGCCAAACCCGCCAACCAGGATGGCAAATCCTCCGATAATAAATCCTGCAAGGTTAAGTGTTACCATCAGGGAGTCGAAAGCAGTAGAGAGCATGGACATTGTGTTTAAAGCAAAATTATCCTCTTCCATCGGTTTAAGTTTCCGGATCGATCGCATGATACCCGTAAGTTCATCAAGCATTTCATCCAGTGGAACCCCTGCTTTGGATTTTATCATCATCGTAGGACGCACATTATAACTGCGTATATTCAATAGCGTGCGGGCATAATTCAGCGGTATCAGAGTAAGCTCGTCGTTGCTGCCCGAATTGATTCCTTCACCTTCTTTTTTGAACACTCCAACCACTGTGGCTTTCGCAGAAGAAATCTCAAAAGTTTTTCCGATCGGACTTTCCCCTGGAAAAAGGTCATCAGCGATTTTGCGACCGATAACTGCAACATTTTTCCCGCTTCTGAACTCACTTTGAGAAATGAATCGACCTTCATCCACTTCAAAGGTCCGGACCTTTTCATAATCTTCCGAGGTGGCCAAAATCGACACTTCGGGGATTGAATTATTCTTATAATTTACATTTTTCTGACCCTGAATAGTAAAAGCGGCAGTTTCAACAGTATGAGCGCGCTTTAGAATTTCATCCATTTCGCGAAGTTCGGCTTCCGGCCTCTGCATGTATTTCCACCATTGGAAACCCGGACCGAACATGATTGGCCATTTTTGAATATATACCACATTATCACCTAGTTCGGAGATATTTTTCTTGATCGTACGGCCAAGCGAATCAACGACTGTAAACACCGAAACTATGGCAAAAATGCCAATGGTGATGCCAAGTAGCGATAATATCGTGCGAAGTTTATTGGAGACCAGGGATTGAACGGCAAAGGCAACGCTTTCGTTGACTATCCTTACCCAGATTACTACAGCTTTTATTCCATGTTTCATGAAATGCAAAATTAGTCTTTTTTTAGGCAATGGCGACAGCCGCTAGGTTATAATATGCCTATTTTTAGTAAATTTGCCAGATTAAAAATTATGAGGGTGGATAAGGAAAAGCAAATAAGCAGCGCGCTGATCTCTGTTTACCACAAGGATAACCTGGATGGTATTCTCTTCAGGTTGCACCAATTGGGTATTTCGCTGATCAGTACCGGCGGGACGGCAGATTTTATTGAATCCTTGAATTTGCCTGTTCAGCGGGTGGAGCAGTTAACGGGTTATCCCAGTATCCTTGGAGGTAGAGTGAAAACTTTGCATCCCAAAGTTTTCGGGGGAATTCTGGCTCGCCGGAATAATAAGTCCGATACCGAAAGCATGAAGACGTGGGAGATACCGGAAATCGACCTGGTGATTGTTGATCTTTATCCTTTTGAGCAAACCGTTGCTTCGGGCGCGACTCAGCCCGAAATAATTGAAAAAATTGATATTGGAGGGATTTCACTGATTCGGGCAGCAGCAAAGAATTATGAAGACGTGATCATTGTTCCCTCGCGCGAATATTATCCTCAGTTAATGAATCTGTTGGAGGAAAAAAATGGAATGTCTTCGTTGACAGACCGTTATGTATTTGCTATTGCTGCCTTTGGCGTATCGAGCGGTTACGACACTGCAATCAGTAATTACCTGGCAGGAGAAAATCCGAAGAATTTCAGAAAAGCGGCAGGTCCGGGAAATCATCTACGTTATGGCGAAAACCCACATCAAAAGGGGACATTCTATGGCGATCTGAATCAGATATTTGAACAGATCCACGGAAAAGAGATTTCTTATAACAACCTCCTGGATATAGATGCGGCAATTGCTCTTATCGATGAGTTTGATGAAACGACTTTTGGAGTTATCAAGCATAATAATGCCTGTGGAATAGCTTGCGACAGCTCTCTGATGGAAGCCTGGAAAAAAGCTTTGGCAGCAGACCCTCTCTCAGCTTATGGTGGGATCCTTGTTACGAATCAACCTATCGATCCGGCAACTGCCAATGAAATCAATTTGCTGTTTTTCGAGATCATTATAGCACCCGGTTATTCAGATCGGGCCCTCGAATCCCTCAGGCAAAAGAAGAATCGCATTATACTTATCCGCAAGCCGACCGGCAAAGGGAGCACCGTCCAATTCAGGAGTATTCTCAATGGGGTCCTCCAGCAGGACCGCGATCTTGGCAAGGAGAAGCCTGAGGACCTTAAAACAGTAACGCGGAATGCACCTACTGAAAAGGAAATAGAAGATTTACTTTTTGCCAATAAGCTGGTAAAACATACGAAATCTAATGCCATTGTATTAGTTAAGGATAAACAGCTTCTGGCTAGCGGAACCGGACAAACATCGAGAGTGGATGCCCTGCGGCAGGCCATTGCAAAAGCACAGAGTTTTGGTTTCGACCTGAATGGAGCAGTGATGGCGTCGGATGCTTTTTTCCCCTTTGCCGACAGTGTTGAAATTGCCCACCAGGCAGGTGTATGCTCTGTTATTCAACCAGGTGGATCGGTCAGAGATCAGGATACAATTGATTATTGCGATATAAATGGATTGTCGATGGTTTTTACCGGCATCCGTCACTTTAAACATTAAAAAACTGGGAGACAAAATATGGGCCTATTTTCCTTTTTAACACAGGAAATTGCGGTAGATCTTGGAACGGCGAATACGATCATTATACACAATGACAAAATTGTTGTTGATGAACCGTCAATCGTCGCGATCGATGTCGCCACCGGAAAACTTTTTGCACTTGGCGAAAAAGCCAGGCAGATGTATGGAAAAACGCATGATAATATTAAAGTTATCAGGCCATTGCGTGATGGTGTAATTGCTGACTTTAATGCAGCTGAACTGATGATCAGAGGTATGATCAAAATGATTCACACCAAATCGAAGTTCGGCACTCAATCGATGCGCATGGTTATCGGTATTCCTTCAGGAAGCACTGAAGTCGAAATCCGTGCCGTTAGGGACTCCTCTGAACATGCCGGCGGTCGCGAGGTATACATGATCTATGAACCGATGGCCGCAGCCCTGGGGATCGGACTGGATGTTTTGGCACCAGAGGGAAATATGGTTGTGGATATCGGAGGTGGTACTACGGAGATAGCAGTTATCGCCTTGGGTGGTATCGTTTGCAATGAGTCGATGCGTATTGCGGGTGATGAATTTACTCTCGATATTCAAGCTTATATGCGTCATCAGCATAATATCAAAATTGGAGAAAAAACGGCGGAGGATATCAAGATAAACGTTGGTGCTGCACTTCCTTTGCTGACCAATCCACCACAGGATTATGTGGTTCGCGGACCGAACCAGATGACAGCCCTTCCGATTGAGATCCCTGTTTCCTATAGCGAACTTGCCCATGCGCTGGATAAGTCGTTGTCCAAAGTTGAAACCGCTGTGTTAAGCGTGCTTGAACGGACTCCACCTGAATTGTATGCTGATATAGTGAACAACGGGATTTACCTGACCGGTGGTGGTGCCTTACTTAAAGGGCTCGATAAACGGCTTTCGGATAAGATGAATATTCCTTTCCATATTTCCGATGATCCGCTTCACGCAGTAGCCCGGGGAACAGGCATGGCCCTGAAAAACATCCATCGTTTCCCGTTCCTGATGCGATAGCAGGATGAGCAATGCAGAATCTCCTTCGACTCATAATCCGGTTTAGTTTCCAGATTATCTTCGTAATCCTGGAGATTTTTGCTCTTTCTATGGTCTTTAAGAGGAATCCGTTACCTCATGCCCGGTTTTTTGAGATCACCCAGGATGTGAATGGTTTCTTCGCTACCCAGACGAATCATTTCGCTCGTTTTTTTCATCTCTCCGACGAAAACTCAGTCCTTGTTACCGAAAATGCAAGACTGCGAAATGAACTTGCCCGCCGCCCATTGAAATCTGCCGGAAAGGATTCTGTTTCCACACTTTCACAACCGGGATATGTTTATGACTATATTGCAGCACAGGTAGTTAATAATTCCATCAATAAGCAAAATAATTATATTACACTCGACGTGGGTTACCGGCAAGGTGTCAGACCCGATATGGGTGTGGTCGGGCCCGAGGGGATAGTTGGCATCGTTCGCAACGTTTCCGCAAATTTTTCAACTGTCATCTCTGTGCTTAATTCGAAATTCAAGGGAAGCGTAAAACTTGCCAGCACAAACTATTTCGGCACACTTATCTGGCCGGGGCATTCCTATCAGGAAGCAGTATTGACTGAAATTCCGGGCCATATCAATGTGTATGTCGGCGATACTCTGATAACCAGTGGTTTGACAAGCGCTTTCCCGGATGGCGAAAGGGTGGGATTTGTTAAGGAGGTGAATCATACTCCCTCAGGCACTTTTTATGAACTGAAAGTTACACTATCACAAGATTTTAAAAAACTGACCAGGGTATACGTGATCAGGAATTTTAATAAAACAGAGCAGGAAAAACTGGAGTTGCAAACCTATGATTGATCAGCTAAACAGATATGTTTTCAGATTTTTCCTGGTAATTCTTTTCCAGGTACTGATTTTGAACAATATTCAATTCAGCGGGTACATCAATCCCTATTTCTATATATGGTATATCATGGTTCTTCCGTTTGATACCCCTGGCTGGGCACTGTTGTTGTGCGCTTTTTTTCTCGGATTCGGAGTTGATGTTTTTCCGCAGGGAATCTCCGGAAATGGCTCTTCCTTAGGAACCCATACTGCGGCAACCCTGCTTATTGCTTTCATGCGCCCAACAATTCTCCGCTGGATTAATCCTCGTGATGACTATGAACCCGGAACTTTTCCGGACACTAAAAATTACGGTATCCTCTGGTTTATTTCCTATGCTCTTATCATGATAGGAATTCATCATTTTACGCTATTTTTTCTTGAGGATTTGTCACTCAGGGATTTTCTGAGAACTCTACTCCGTGTTTTCATGAGTGGTATTTTCACCTTGATAATAGTCCTTTTATGGGAGGGAATCCGATTCAGGATACCCCGGTAAACAGTTATGCAGAATTCGAATCCAAACCGGAAATATGTGGTCGGAGGAATAGTACTTGCTGTGACTCTGATTTATTTGCTTCGGCTATTTTATATCCAGGTAATTGATAAATCCTATCAGCTTTCTTCAAAAAACAACTCTCAGTTAAGGGTGGTAGAGTATCCGGGAAGAGGCATGATTTTCGACCGTTACGGCAAGGCACTGGTTTCCTTTGAAGCCGTTTATGACCTATTGGTTCTTCCGCAGCAATTAAAACCCTTTGATACTCTGGAGTTATGCAGAATTTTGAGTGTGGATCCCATTGAATTGAGGGAATCGATAAAAAAAGCACACGACTACTCAAGGTATCGTCAATCAGCTATCGTGAGGCAGATTACGCCTGAGCAAATCGCCGCACTGAACGAAAAACTTTATAAATATCCTGGATTTTCGATTCAGATACGTACCCAGCGCAAGTATCCACAATCCATTGCTCCCCATGTACTTGGATATGTGGGTGAAGTAAACCAGTCGGATATCAATGCTGACAGCTATTATCAAGGTGGGGATTATATCGGAAAATCCGGATTGGAATCAGAATATGAGCAGTACCTGAGGGGCCGAAAAGGGATTCGGTACATGCTGGTTGATGTCCATAACCGATTGCAGGGGAGCTTCGAGAATGGTAGGTACGACACAATTGCGGAACCAGGCCGAAAACTGACTACTACCATTGATGCGGGGTTGCAGGAGTATGGGGAAAAGCTGCTGGCCCACAAAAAGGGCAGCATTGTAGCCATTGAACCCTCCACCGGTGAAATTCTTGCTATGGTATCGAGCCCGGGTTACGACCCGAATGAACTGGTTGGCCGTATCAGGGGAAAGAATTTTGAACGATTGCTTAACGACTCATTGAACCCCCTTTTTAATCGGGCCACCATGTCGAGATATTCGCCTGGTTCTATTTTTAAAACCATACAGGCATTGATTGCCCTCCAGGAGGGAGTGATCGATGAATTCTATAGTGTCGACTGCAACAAAAGTATTATAGGCTGCCATAATCATCCGAATGCGCATGGGTTGCGTGAGGGAATCATGTATTCCTGTAACCCATATTTTTATAATGTGTTCAGGCGAATCATCCTTCAGGGCAAGAGTACCAGCGTTTTTAAGGATAGCCAGATCGGACTGAAGACATGGTACCAGATGGTGTGTTCTTTCGGACTTGGCCAGGTTCTTGGGACCGATTTGCCCGGAATAAAACCAGGATTGATACCTGATGTAGCCTTTTATGATAAAATGCATGGAGTTAACCGTTGGGCTTTCAGTACGATATATTCGAATTCTATCGGTCAGGGCGAGGTGGAGACTGTACCGATTCAGATAGCCAACCTTGCTGCCATAATCGCTAACCGTGGAACCTATTTTATTCCGCACTTTGTGAAATCCATTGAGGGTGTTGACTCTATACCTGAGAAGTTCAGAGTGCCTATGCATACCGCTGTAGACACCAAATATTTTGATATTGTTGCTGATGGTATGCAGATGGTTGTCAACTCCCAGGGTGGAACAGGATCGCGGGCCCAGGTTCCGGGTGTAATCGTGTGCGGGAAAACCGGCACCGTTCAGAACTCCGGCCGCAAGGAAGATCACTCAGGTTTCTTTGCTTTTGCTCCAAAGGACAGGCCTCGCATTGCCATTGTCGCTTATGTGGAAAATTCCGGTGCCGGGGGCGTTTATGCAGCACCTATTGCGAGTCTGATGATTGAAAAATATCTGAACGGAACCATTACTCAAACTGACAAAGAACTGTCAATTTTAGAATACAAACAATTCTGATGGCAAACCCAAGAACCAGCTTCATTGCGCGCCTCGACTGGCTAACCATTATCCTTTTTTTAGTGATGGTTGGATTTGGCTGGATGAACGTCTTTGCCTCCTCAAGAAATGAAGGAACACCAGGTTCCCTGTTCGATGCCAGTCAACGCTTCAGCAAGCAGTTTTACTTTATCATTGCTGCCCTGGTAATCGCGATAGCCACCCTGACGATTGACGGTAAAGTGTGGAGTTTTTTCTCTTTCCCGATATATGCGGTAACCCTACTGATTCTTCCGATAACAATTCTGATAGGAAAAGAAATAAATGGTGCCAGAGCCTGGATATTTATCGGATCGTTCACTCTGCAGCCTGCCGAGTTTACAAAGTTTGCCACAGCACTTGCAATTGCGAAATTATTATCGACCTACAATTTTGTGGTTCAAAAACCACGAAACTTAATGCAAGTTGGGGCTTTACTGGGAATTCCAATGGTTCTTATTTTACTTCAGAAGGATACCGGAACAGCTTTGGTCTTCCTGGTATTTGTATTGGTCCTCTTCCGCGAAGGTTTATCCTGGGTATTTCTTTTTGTGGCAGCTCTGGCCATCCTTCTTTTTGTATTGACTATGCTGGTGCCAATCCCCATCTTGCTCGGGGTCATAAGCATGATTGCTCTTGGGCTGACCTGGCTATATCAACGAAACCTGAAGTTTTTTTATATAGGTTTTCTTTCACTTGGAGGACTGTTTGGATTGGCTTTTCTGGGATCGAAATTTTTGGGCTCAGACTGGTCGTTGTCGCGGCTTTTCTTTCTGGCAGCTTTCCTTGCCTTTATGATTTGGCTGACCATTATTTTGAGAAAGAGGCATAATCCTCTGCTTATCATTTTATTAACCTGGTTTGGAGCAATCATCTTTATCTTTTCGGTCGACTTCGTGTTTCACCAGGTTCTTCAGGAACATATGCAGTCGCGTATCAATAATATTCTTGGCCTGGAAAGCGATCCTCTTGGAAAGGGGTATAACCTTAATCAATCGAAAATTGCGATCGGATCAGGAGGTTTTTTTGGGAAGGGGTTTATGCAGGGGACCCAGACCAGTTTGAATTTTGTACCTGAGCAGAGTACGGATTTTATTTTCTGCACCGTTGGTGAGGAATGGGGATTTATGGGAAGCCTGCTGGTTTTAGGCCTCTTTTCCGGCCTGATAATCCGCCTGATTTACCTGGCGGAAAGGCAAAGATCAACCTTTTCCAGGGTATATGGGTATAGCGTCGCCTCCATCATCTTTTTCCATTTTGCCATTAATATTGGCATGACCATAGGAATAGTTCCGGTAATCGGCATTCCATTGCCATTTTTCAGCTCCGGAGGCTCATCACTTTGGGCGTTTACCCTGATGCTCTTTATATTTTTAAGACTCGATACGGATCGATATCAGATTGTTTCCTGAACACGGCTTTTGTCATGATTCAGTTGTACTGAAACTTATATATTTACTGCATTATCAAAAATTTTAAAAACAAGAATTAAGGAGGCTTTATGTCCAGGAAAAGAATTATTATCATTGGTGCTGCAGGCAGGGATTTTCACAATTTCAATACATACTACCGTGATAAATCGGAGTATGAAGTAGTGGCATTTACTGCTGCTCAGATTCCTGATATTTATGGGCGCAAATACCCGGCTGAACTGGCTGGTAAATTGTATCCTGATGGGATACCAATCTTTGCTCAGGATGAGCTTCCTTCGTTGATTGCAAAATATGATGCCGATTGCTGCGTGTTCTCCTATAGTGATGTTCCATATCCGCGTGTTATGGCAATTAGTGCGCTGGTTAATGCCTGCGGGGCTAATTTTGCATTGCTCGGACCAAAAGGGACCATGATTGAAAGTACCAAGCCGGTAATCGCGGTGGTTGCATCAAGGACCGGTTGTGGCAAGAGCCAGACCTCGAGAAAAGTGATTGAGGTTCTCATGGAAATGGGACTCAAAGTGGTTGCTGTGCGTCATCCGATGCCCTATGGCGATCTGGTAGCTCAGAAAGTTCAGCGTTATGCAGAAGTGGCTGATCTTGAAAAACATAAAT
The DNA here is from genome assembly GCA_903851365.1 of uncultured Bacteroidota bacterium. Classification (GTDB taxonomy): domain Bacteria; phylum Bacteroidota; class Bacteroidia; order Bacteroidales; family UBA12481; genus UBA12481. The sequence goes on along the minus strand of CAINOB010000047.1, from coordinate 63,629 downwards.
GTACTGTCGAGGAAATGGAGGAGTACGAACCTCACGTAGTACGCGGAAATGTTATCTATGCCGGAGTAGATTATGAAGCTATTCTGCGCGAAGCTGAAAAAGATCCTAAAGGCTGCGATGTAGTTTTATGGGATGGTGGCAACAACGATTTTTCGTTTTATAAACCTGACCTGACCATTACGGTGGTCGACCCGCACAGACCAGGTCATGAACTGTCTTATTATCCGGGTGAAGTGAACCTCAGGTTGGCCGATGTGGTTGTGATCAATAAAATTGACACTGCACGTCCGGAAGATGTTCAGAAAGTTCGTGAGAATATTGCCGCTGTGAACCCCAAAGCTATTGTCATTGATGGAGCCTCTCCTATCAGGGTTGATGATCCTTCGCTGATACGTGGAAAGCGCGTTCTGGTTGTTGAAGATGGCCCGACCCTTACCCATGGAGAAATGAAGATTGGTGCTGGTGTAGTTGCTGCCCGCAAATTCGGTGCAGCCGAAGAAGTCGATCCAAGACCTTTCACCGTTGGTAAGCTATCGGAAACTTTCCGTATTTATCCTAATATTGGTAAATTATTGCCAGCAATGGGTTACGGAAAACAACAGCTCAAAGATCTGGAGGAAACGATCAACAATACTGATTGCGATTCAGTAATTATTGGTACTCCGATTGACCTGAACCGGATTATCCGGATCAAGAAACCGAATACCAGAGTTTACTATGATCTGCAGGAGATTGGGTCACCTGATCTGACTAGTGTTTTGAAAGATTTTGTTAAAACGCACATAAAATAACAGGCCCAAGGGTAAACCGGTAAGAATATGGTATTCAGCAGCAGTTTGTTTCTGATTTGGTTCTTGCCGGTTTTCCTTTTAACCTATTTCCTCGTTCCATATAAATACAGAAACGGGCTGGCGCTGCTGGCCAGTGTTTTGTTTTATAGCTGGGGTGCCCCCAAATTTATTTTTGTTCTGCTGGGCACTACCTTCCTCGATTTCCATTTGGTTAAATGGATGTCATCATCCAAAAGTAAACTGCACCGGCGGCTCCTTTTGACCCTGTCGGTATCGATCAACCTGGGTTTGCTTTTCTACTTCAAGTATTCCAATTTCTTTATCGAAAATTTCGATATACTGCTAAAAGTCTTTGGAATCAATGGTTTGCATTGGTCGAAATTGATCATGCCGATTGGGATATCCTTCTACACCTTCGAGACTGTAACCTATGTGGTGGATGTTTACCGTCGCGTTCAGGCGCCACTCACCCGGTTTTGGGATTACCAGTTATATATTATCCTCTTTCCGAAACTCATTGCGGGCCCGATTGTCAGGTATCACGAAATTGCTGATCAGATAGTTGACCGCAGGGCCTTTGAAACTGTCGACAACAGGTTCCTCGGGATGTTCAGATTTATAATCGGGTTGGCAAAAAAAGTTTTAATTGCCAATGTTCTGGGAGCCGAAGTTGACCGTATTTTTGCTCTTGGACCAATGAATATTACTACTCCCGTTGCCTGGCTCGGCATTGTAGCTTATTCATTCCAGATATACTATGATTTCTCCGGGTATTCGGATATGGCTATCGGTATTGCTAAGATGCTCGGTTTTACATTCCCGGAGAATTTTAACAATCCTTATATATCGAGAAACATCACTGAGTTCTGGAGGCGCTGGCACATGACGCTGGGGCGCTGGATGAAGGATTACCTGTACATACCGCTTGGCGGAAGCCGGGTTAAAACCAAGACCAGGCTCTTTTTTAATCTTTGGATAGTGTTCCTTATTTCAGGTCTGTGGCACGGAGCAGCCTGGAATTTTATCATCTGGGGAGGCTTTCATGGGTTATTTTTAATTCTGGACCGATTATTCCTCATACGTTTTACCGATAAAATCGGAAAGATTCCATCGGTTATTTTAACCTATTTTATCACCTTGATAGGGTGGGTGTTATTCCGGGCTGCCGATCTTAATCAAGCCTGGCTTTATATTAAGAAAATGTTTGCCTTTGAAGGCGGGTTACCGTCGTGGCGATTCGATACTCAATTCTGGTTCATTCTGCTGGCTGGAGCATTCTTTGCATTCTTTGGCGTGATCCAGGGAATTGAGGGTTGGCAGGACAGGCAACTTAAAGTTCCTTATTCCACTCAAAAAACCCTGGCTGGCGGTTTGATTGCCTTATTGCTGCTGGTTTATTGTATGGCTTCACTTACGACGACAGGCTTTAATCCATTTATATATTTCCGGTTTTAGCTTATGAACCAGAAACTTAAAACGGCGATTTTCATTCTGCTCCTAATGGTGCTGCTGGTACCGGTCATTCAGCAGAGCTCCGGTTTATTCAGGGAAAAGGCCCTGCGCGGACAGGGAGATCTGGCCGTTTATCCGAAGTTTAGTCTGAAGACCTGGTTTACTGACGAGTTTCAGGGTCAGTTTAATAAGGCTACTGAGGAGCATGTTGGATTTCGTCCCACGCTTATTCGGATGAAAAATCAGGTTGAATACGCCCTGTTTTCTAAAGCCAATGCTTCAGGAGTGGTGGTTGGTAAGAAAAAATACCTGTACGAATCAGATTATATTCGTTCATACACCGGAAGAGATTATCTGGGGGATTATTTCTGGGACCAGAAGTTCAACCGACTTAAGATGGTGAAAGATACACTTGCAAAACTTGGGGTTAAACTGGCTGTTGTCCTGGAGCCAGGTAAAGCCACCTATCACCCCGAATACATACCGGCGCGGTTTCTTCATTTTAAATCGGATCAGAATAACTACCAGGCTATCTTAAAGGAATCTGAGAAAAGGGGAATTCCTATGTTAGATCTGAATCGTTATTTCCATGATAAAAAGAGCAGCGCAGCATTTCCTCTTTTCCCAAAAGGTGGAATACATTGGTCGGTAGGCGGAATGGTTGTTGCCGCTGATACTTTACTTGGCTTTATCGATAAAACTCTTGGACTGAGAGTCCCTGACCTGATTATTGACCGGGTCGAAATGTCGGACAGCCTGAAGGATACCGATGGCGATGTTGCCGATATCATGAACCTTTTGAGGGCTCCGAGCCATCCGAAGATGGGATATCCGGCCTTCCATTTTAACGCTGCTGATTCGATAAAAAAGCCTAGGGTGCTGGCGATCTCCGACAGTTATTTCTTTAATCTCCTCGGTGCAAAGATCCCAGCCAGAGCGTTTGCCAATGAAGCTTTCTGGTATTATAATTCAACTATTTATCCTGATAGCTGGACCGCCCCTAAGGATACCGGTTCACTCAATATCCAGAAAACAGTAGAGAGCATGAATCTTTTGCTGATCATGGTCACCGAGCGGTTTTACCACAAGTTCGACTGGAATTTTACCGATGTTTTATACAAGCATTATTATCCGGCAGCATCCCGGGAATATCGCTATGATTTTCTCCGGGCGATCATCGGAGATTACCAGTGGTTCGACAATATTCAACAGCAAGCGGATTATGCAGGTGTTACCATGCAGGAAAAAATGGCTGGCAATGCCGATTATATGTTCTGGATGGATGATCAGGCTGGTAAAATTCCACACGATGTAGCCTATTACAGGATGAATATCCTGAAAGATGCAGTCCTGATGAACCAGATACGCGAAAAGGCGCTGATCAATAAAATATCAGTGGATGATCAGGTCACCAAAGATGCCTTGTGGATTCTCGAACAATCAAAAAAATAAACTGCTATTCCGGTCGCATCTGCGGAAACAACAGTACATCCTGAATTGACTGCGAGTTTGTCATGATCATCGCCAACCGGTCGATGCCGATTCCGAGACCTGAAGTTGGTGGCATGCCGAATTCAATTGCCCTCAGGAAATCTTCATCAAGTGCCATTGCTTCTTCATCACCTCTCTTAGCCAAAAGCATCTGCTCTTCAAATCTTTCGCGTTGATCAATGGGGTCGTTAAGCTCAGAATAGGCATTGCATATTTCCTTGCTGTTGACGATGCATTCGAACCGTTCGACCAGCCCTTCAACGCTGCGGTGTTTTTTTGCCAGCGGCGACATTTCAATCGGATAGTCCATAATGAAGGTTGGCTGGATCAATTTTGATTCGCAGCATTCACCAAACAGGGAATCGATGAGTTTGCCTTTGCCCATGGTTTTATCGATATCGATATGCAGTTTTTTGCATGTTTCAACCAATTGTTCCTCATCCATCTGACTAACGTCGATACCAGTAAAATGCTCTATGGCGCCAAACATGGTAAAGCGTTTCCATGGACGCTTAAAGTCAATCAGGATTTCGCCAACCTGAACCTGCGTCGTTCCATGCAGGGTCATGGCGATTTTTTCGATCATCTCCTCCACGAGGTCCATCATCCAGAAATAATCCTTGTAAGCGACATAAAGTTCAATCTGTGTGAACTCCGGGTTATGGAAACGGTCCATTCCCTCATTGCGGAAGTCTTTTGAAAACTCATAAACTCCATCGAATCCGCCGACAATTAAGCGTTTAAGGTAAAGTTCGTTGGCAATCCGAAGGTATAAATCGATATCCAGGGTGTTGTGATGGGTAACAAACGGCCGGGCAGCAGCTCCTCCATGTATGGGTTGCAGAATCGGAGTTTCCACCTCATAGTAACCTTTGGCGTCCAGCATCTCCCGCATCACGGTTATGATTTTTGTCCTCTTAATGAATACCTCCCTCACCGATGGGTTGACAATAAGATCGAGATACCGCTGACGATATCGTTGCTCAGGGTCAGAAAATGCATCATACAAAACGCCGTCCTTTTCCTTAACAATTGGTAATGGCCTGACTGTTTTAGCCAGAAGTGTCAGTTCTTTAACACTTACGGTCACTTCGCCTACATGAGTACGGAATACATCGCCTTTAACACCAATTATATCACCTATATCCAGGAGGCGCTTAAAAAGAGTATTATAAAGTTCTTTGTTTTCTCCCGGACAGAGTTCGTCGCGGTTCAGGTATATCTGTATCCTGCCTGATGAATCCATCAGCTCTGCAAATGATGCTTTACCCATGATCCTTCGGGTCATGAGTCTGCCTGCAAAGCACTTATCCTTCCATTCATCCGGATTGTCATTAAAATTCAGCAGTGTAGCCGCAGCACTGGAATCAACCGGGTATTTTGCGGCTGGATATGGATTAATACCCATGTTTCTTATTTCCTGAAGAGATTGTCTCCTGATTTGTTCCTGTTCGCTAAGTTCCGGCATATCGGGTGGTATATATTTTTGCAAAGATACTTTTCGCCGGAGTTATAACAAACAGGGGAAATTTGCTTATTTTTATTTTTTTACCACTTGAGACTCCTTATGATTAAATTTTGGAATATACTGCCTGAGCCAGAACCAATTATTGTCGAAAGCTTATCGAATGAGCTGGCAATAGGCAGAAGTTTAGCCTCCTTACTCGTTCAACGGGGTATCAAGGATTTTGAAGATGCGCGGCACTTTTTCAGGCCGCAGCTTGAGGGATTGCATAATCCTTTCCTGATGAAGGACATGGATAAAGCGGTTCAAAGATTGAACGAAGCAATAGAAAAGCAGGAAAAAGTTTTGGTTTACGGCGATTATGATGTCGACGGAACAACTTCGGTTGCCCTGATCTATTCTTTTCTGAGGAAAAGGCTTCCAAACGTTGGGTATTACATCCCTGACCGTTATTCCGAAGGTTACGGGATTTCCTTTCCGGGGATCGAATATGCTGCCAAAGAGGGTTTTACTTTGGTGATTGCGCTGGATTGCGGAATTAAGGCAATTGATAAGATGGATTATGCCAGGCGCAAGGGGATCGAATTTATTATTTGCGATCACCATCTTCCTGACCTGGAATTGCCTGTTGCCGTGGCTATTCTCGATCCAAAGCAGCCGGATTGCGGATATCCCTGTAAAGAGCTGTCGGGTTGCGGTGTGGGATTCAAACTACTGCAGGCATTTTGTTTACGCAATGGAATTCCGTTCTCACATATTGCAAAATATCTTGATCTGGTTTGTGTGAGCATTGCTGCAGATTTAGTCCCGATGAGCGGTGAGAACAGGATACTTGCCTATCATGGGTTGAAAAAACTCAATGAAAATCCGGTACCGGGCTTGAAAGCACTGGTCACTATCAGCAATTGCGATGACCGGCAGATCACGGTTTCGGATATAGTTTTCAAGATCGGACCCAGAATCAATGCTGCCGGGAGAATATCGTCCGGTGAAAGTGCGGTAGAGCTTCTAGTCGCCAAAGACGAGAAGAGTGCTAACGAACTTGCGGGGAAAGTGGATTCATATAATGATTACCGTAAGAACATTGATGTTGAGATTACCGATCTGGCAAGAAAAATGGTTGACGGTATGGATGATATGAAATCCAGGAAAACGACGGTTTTGTATCATCCCGAGTGGCACAAGGGGGTAGTTGGAATTGTAGCCTCGCGTTTGATCGATTTTTATTACCGTCCCACTGTTGTGTTAACCCGATCGAGCGGAATGGCAACAGGTTCTGCCAGATCTGTTGATAATTATGATCTTTATAAAGCAATCAGTGCCTGTTCAGATCTGCTGGAAAGTTTTGGGGGCCATAAGTACGCCGCGGGACTGAGCATGCCTCTGGAAAACATTGAACTTTTTACCCAGCGTTTTGAGGAATATGTATCATCAACCATCACGAGCGAACAGTTGATTCCTCAGATAGTGATCGATGCAGAAATCGACCTGGCCGATATTACTCCTAAGTTTTTTAGGGTTTTAAGACAATTTGAGCCTTTCGGTCCGGATAATAATTCACCGGTTTTTGTTTGTCGTAACCTTCGGGATACCTCCAAAAGCAGGCAGGTTGGAAGGTCATGGGAGCATCTGAAACTAAGCATAACCTCTGTTAAAGGGAATCAACCCGATTTTGAAGGGATTGCTTTTAATATGGGACATCTCTTTAATGATATTCATTTAGGCAAGCCGTTTGACATCGCCTTTACTGTGGAGGAGAACACTTTCCGTGGGGCCACCAGCATGCAGTTGATGGTTAAGGATATCCGCTTCCAATAACTGAATTGACTTCCACAACCGGATAATATCGGTTTTATCGCTACTTTTACGGCGCTAAAAATATTGTTTATGGGCAAAGTGATTTCGATAGCTAACCAGAAGGGTGGAGTAGGGAAAACGACCACCGCCATCAATTTGGCGGCGAGCTTAGCGGTCCTGGAATACAGGGTTTTGCTCGTAGATGCGGATCCGCAGGCCAATGCAACTTCAGGAGCCGGATTTGATGTAAGGAATATAAAAACCAGCCTTTACGAGTGCCTGGTCGACGATGTTAATCCAAAAAATATTATTCTCAATACCGAGGTTCCCGGATTCGATGTATTACCTTCAAATATCGATCTTGTTGGTGCTGAGATTGAAATTCTGAACCTGCCAAACCGTGAGCGGCTAATGACAAGTGTGATCGATCAGGTGAAGAATGATTATCATTTTGTTCTGATAGATTGTTCCCCGTCGTTAGGTTTACTGACGGTGAATGCGCTGACAGCTGCCAATTCAGTGATTATCCCTGTTCAGTGTGAGTATTTTGCTTTAGAGGGACTGGGAAAACTGCTCAACACAATTAAGATAATTCAGAGCAGGTTGAATCCCGAGCTTGAGATTGAAGGATTTTTACTAACTATGTATGATAACAGGCTGAGGTTATCGAACCAGGTTTATGACGAGGTAACCAAACATTTCCAGTCAATGGTATTCAATACTATCATTAGCAGGAACGTAAAATTAGGTGAAGCGCCGAGTTATGGAAAGCCGGTGGTTATGTATGATGCCAACTCAAAAGGATCGTTGAATCACCTCAACCTCGCACGGGAATTGCTGCAAAAGAATGGCATGACCCAGATCAGGGATACCGATAAAGTTATTGATTAACGAAGTAAATACAGGATGACGGAAAAGAGAAGCGTTTTGGGAAGAGGACTTAGCTCCCTGATAGAGGATGCTACCATTAAGCCTGAAGCGTCAATAAATGAGATTGAAATCAGCCTGATCGAAACCAATCCATTCCAGCCCCGGTCGCATTTCGACCAGGAGACGCTGGAGGAACTCGCGGCATCGATCCGGCAGATTGGCATTATACAGCCGATAACAGTAAGGAAACTGGATGTTAGAAGATATCAGCTGATTGCCGGCGAAAGACGTTTGAAGGCTTCGTTGATTGCCGGATTAACTCGGATACCGGCATATATCAGAACGGCCGATGACCAGTCAATGCTCGAACTTGCATTGGTTGAAAATATACAACGTGAAGATCTTGATCCTATCGAGGTAGCTATTTCTTATCAGCGATTGATTGATGAATGCACGCTGACACAGGAAAGCATGAGCGACCGGGTAGGAAAGAAGCGCTCGACTATCGCCAATTACCTCAGATTACTGAAGTTGCCTGCAGAGATTCAGCTTGGGCTGAGGACTGCAAAACTTTCGATGGGGCATGCCAGAACCTTGATCAATATTGAGGATCCTGCAACACAGTTGGTTATTTATCAGAAGATACTCGACAACAATCTATCTGTTAGAAGGATAGAAGAACTTGTTCGTGAAATTCAAACCAAGGGTCAACCTAAACCTAAAGAAAATGTACCGGTTCCCGGTGAACATGGGCAATTACAAGACCAATTAAAACGTTACTTCCAGGTTAGCGTCCAATTTAAGCGGAGCAGCAAAGGAAAAGGGAAGATCATACTTTCCTTCAATTCCGATGAAGAGCTTGAAAAGATTCTGGGCAAATTGGACCAAATAAAAGAGTAAAGTCGGATTTTGTCATTTGTAAGAGAAAAAGTTATTTGGCTGGCGTTGTCAGTTTTACTGATCCTGACGCCTGGCCTGGGTGGTTTTGCCCCTGCGCAGACCATTAATGACACCATTGTATCCAAGGCTAAACCAATCGTTCAAAAACATTCATCCAGTAAAGCTACTATCCTTGCTGCGCTTATTCCTGGCGCTGGTCAGGCCTACAACCGAAAATATTGGAAAATACCAATCGTATATGTCGGATGGGCCGCTGCAAGTTATGCTGTCTACACTAACCAGAAAAATTATAAAGATTCCAAGAATAATTATATTGCAGAGACTGATGGGTTGGAAACGACTGTAAATCAGAGTGGTTTGAATGCAACCCAGTTGATTGCCAATATTGATTATTACAGACGCTACAGAGATATGTCGGTCCTGATCTTGCTTGCTTGGCATGGATTGACTATTATTGATGCTAATGTTGATGCCCATTTTTTCAATTGGGATGTGAGTGAGGACCTTAGCTTGCGTATCCGGCCCAGTGCTCTCTGGGTTGGCCCGATGAGACCAGGCATAGGGTTGAGTTTAATTTTAAATAATAAATGAGTATGGATCTACGAAACATATTTCGCAATACACTTACTGTCATTCTATTGAGTTGTTCCACCTTGTTAATGGGACAGCAAATCGCAACTTCGGTTACGATTGATTCCGTTAATCCAGCAAAGGATCCGGTTTACATTCAATATGTACAACGTCTCGACAGCCTGTACCTGGCCTGGCAGACCAATCGCTTACCTATCCGGTTTTATCAGGATACGGCATTGGCGTTTGTAAAAAACTACAGTATTCCTGATACCCCTGATTCGGTGTTTGTTAAGAGGCTTGCGGGAATTCCGTCAGCTATCGAACTGACTTATAATAAACAGGTCAGAAGTTATCTGGATTTGTATACAAAAAGCCGCAGAAAACAGGTTTCCATTATGCTGGGTCTGTCGGATTATTATTTCCCGATGATTGAAGCCAAGTTGGATGCCTATGGTCTCCCTCTTGAATTGAAATACCTACCCATCATTGAATCTGCTCTCAATCCGATAGCCAAGTCAAAAGCTGGGGCACAGGGGATGTGGCAGTTTATGTTGGGAACAGCGAAACTTTATAAGCTGAATGTTAACTCGTTTATCGATGAGCGGCTTGATCCTGAGAGATCGACTGAAGTTGCCTGCCGGTATTTAAAAGAACTGTATACCATGTTTGGTGACTGGCACATGGTTATTGCTGCTTATAATTGTGGCCCGGGAAATATGATGAAGGCCATTCAGAGGGCTGGCGGGAAAAAGAATTACTGGGATGTTTTTTACTATCTCCCAGTTGAAACCCGGGGTTTCGTTCCTGCCTTTATTGCAGCCACTTACATCATGAATTATGCACAGGATCACGGATTTTACGCTGTAAAACCATTGATGCCCATTCATTCAGATACTGTACTTGTTCGCACAGAAATGCACCTCGGACAGGTTTCCGAAGTTTTGGGAGTGGATCTGGCGATCCTGCAGATGCTGAATCCCAAATACCGGAGAAAGATTCTTCCTGCTGCCGGCGGTCCTTATGACCTGCGCTTGCCTGATGAAAAGATCACTTTATTCATTACTTATCAGGATTCAATCCAGAATTTTAAGCAGTCGGTTTATCTTGCCAAGAATAACATGGATAAGGAACCCGTGCGTTCCAGTAAATCAAAGACAAAAACAAAGGGCATACCGGATGCTACGGTTGGAAAGGATGGTGCAATAACCTATATCGTAAAATCGGGTGATAATCTTGGCGCAATTGCCTCAAAATATAAAGTGACCATAAATTCCATAAAGGATTGGAACGGTCTGAACAGCAACAATCTGAGCATCGGACAGTCGTTGACTGTGTTTGGACCCAAAGCCATAACCGAGGCACCTCGCGATACCAATGCAGTGGTCATGGCTGCAAATCAGCCGAAGGTGGAAAAAGAGAACAGTAAAGGGCAGTTGGTCGAACAATCTTCAACCGTTGCTGCTTCAGGTCCTTCCGAACAGTTTATACTTTATACAGTACGATCAGGTGATAATCTTTGGACCATAGCCCAGAAATATCCGGGTACAAGTCATGAAGATATCATGAAACTCAACCAGATGACAGGATCTAAACTTCAGACCGGTCAGGTTTTGAAGATCAAGAGAAAAGAGGGATAATTTTTATGAGTGACGAGAAATTAAAGCATTTGTGGAAGATGATGGACCTGCGGTTCACGTCACATCCCTGGCATGGTATTTCTTATGGTGAAGATGTTCCTGATGAGGTTACCGTTTTTGTAGAGGTGGTACCGACAGATACAGTGAAATACGAAATCGACAAGGAAACCGGGTATCTGAAAGTCGACAGGCCTCAGAAATATTCAAATTACCTGCCTGCATTGTATGGTTTCATACCGCAGACCTATTGCTGGGAGGGCGTTGCGGATTTGTGCCGCCTGAAAACCGGTCGAACGGACATTATTGGCGATGGTGATCCTTTGGATATCTGCATACTGACCGAGCGAAATATTTCGCATGGGAACTTGATTGTAAAAGCCATTCCAATTGGAGGTTTCCGGATGATTGATAATGGGGAAGCTGATGATAAAATTATCGCTATCCTGAAGAATGATGAGGTATACCAACATTGGCGCGATGTTCAGCTGGTGCCAGAGACCCTCATTGCACGCTTGAAGCACTATTTCCTCACTTACAAGGATATGCCCGGTAAACTGCACCGCAGGTGTGAGATCACTGAAGTATACGGTCGCGAAGAGGCTCATAGTGTGATCCGCAAAAGTATTGAGGACTACCAGAAGAAATTTGGCGATGTGGCCGGAAAGCTAAATCAGGCTTTCATTGATGCGATAGAATAGGCTTCCTTCGGTCGCTAAGAGGCTCGCTGCGCTCACTAAGAGGTTCGCTTCGCGCTAAATAATAGATCTGCCGGAAAATTTGAAAAATGCAACACAATTTGTTCGGACGTGGTTTAGATGCTTGGAATTATTGCATGAATAGAAAATCATCCTGTTGTTCAGGCTTAAGTAGGAATCCACTGCATCTGTGCTGTAAAATAAATTGAAGAAAATCATGTTTGAAAATTATCCAAAAAAAAGAACAGAGCTTCCTGAAGGAATTTCAAATATTTACAAAAGCCATTATAAATCAAATCGAGAGGGGGGAAGTAAAGCATCAAACCTTGCCCAGAAAATGGAATCGTGGTTACATAGGAAAGTTGCATCCGATGTTCCTGCAATTCATACCAAAAAAACATTGGAAATTGGAGCTGGTACGCTTAATCAATTGAAATATGAACAATCAGATCACTATGATATTGTGGAGCCTTTCTCTGAATTATTTACGAATTCGCAATTTCGCAGTAAAATCAAAAACATTTTTAATGATATAGATGAGATAGATATATTAACGAAGTATGACAGAATTACTTCAATAGCAACATTTGAGCATATTACAGATTTACCAAAAGTGATTGCTAAGACCTGTTTATTATTAGATTCAAATGGAACCCTTCGGACCAGTATTCCTAATGAAGGTAGTTTCATCTGGAAGTTAGGATGGCAATTGACAACCGGGATAGAGTTCAGGCTTAAATATGGTTACGATTACGAAATTCTCATGAAACATGAACATGTTAATAATGCCAAGGAAATAGAACAAGTGTTAAACTATTTTTATAAAAGCAATAAATGTAAAACTTTTGGTTTAGGTAAACGTTTTGCATTTTATAGGTTTTATGAAAGCAAAGGACCAAAAGTCGAATTAGCAAAAGATTATCTTAAAACCCTGACCAGATGATGCGTTAAAATTTGAAATTCAATAACTTAATTGTATGAATCCAAAGGTTGATGACTTTCTACGGGAAACAAAAAATTGGCGGGAAGAATTTGAGACGTTAAGAAAAATTATTCTTGACTGTCAACTGACCGAAGAATTGAAGTGGGGTGTTCCCTGTTATACTTTTAATAATGCCAACATAGTTCTAATACATGGATTTAAAGAGTACTGTGCGATTCTGTTTGTTAAAGGTGCCTTGTTAAGCGATACCCATAATATTCTGATTCAACAAACGGAGAATGTGCAGGCGGGGCGCCAGATCCGGTTCACCAATATTCAGGAAATCGTTAAGTTGGAGCCCACCTTGAAGGCCTATATCAGTCAAGCCATTGAAGTGGAAAAGGCCGGGTTGAAAGTGGAGTTGAAAAAAAATACTGAGCTGATATTCCCCGAAGAATTTCAAAATAAGCTTGATGAGATTCCGGCATTGAAAACTGCTTTTGAAGCATTGTCGCCCGGAAGGCAAAGAGCATATAATCTATATTTTACTCAGCCCAAGCAATCCAAAACCCGGGAGACCCGAGTTGAAAATAGCTTGCAGCAAATTCTCGATGGAAAGGGATTAAATGACTGAGCAGGGTTTTACAACCTGGACAGGATCATCTCAGCTGAAATAGAATCCGATTCAATAATGATGTCGGCCTGGCTGTAGTGTGACTCCCTCGCAGAAAGCAAATCGGTGATAAAAGTTTGGGTTTCGGACTCTGATTTCCCATTCAGTAATGGGCGGGGTGTGTTAGAATAAGCTAACCGGATAGATAATTGAGCTTTGCTGATCTTAAGGTATACTGACAAGGATTTTTCTTTTATCAGCTTAAGATTTTCGGGTTGGCAAGGTGCACCGCCACCAATGGCAATGACCTTATTTTTATAGGAAAGGACTTTCTGCAAGGCAAAGGATTCACTTCTCCGGAAGGCGGCTTCTCCGTCCTGACTGAATATTTCTGGTATCGTACGGTTCTCAAGAGTTTCAATAAACCGATCCAGGTCGATGAAATCCCAACCCAACAAGGCGGCTAACTGTTTGCCCAAGGTGCTTTTCCCGCTGCCCATGAATCCCAGCAGTACAACCGGTTTTGAAGAGACCATCACCATCCGAGCGTGAATTGACCACTGTCGTCAACAGGAGGGATATCGGGTGTCGGGTTTTGGGTATCGGGTTTCGGCTCCCTTGGTTCTTTTGGAGCTTTCTTTTTTCTCTTGGCCTTTTCACCGTTAGCCTCACCTGCTTCATCACCCAGTGCTATCTCAACTTCAAATGGAATGTCCTCAACAAGGGCAGTGAGATTCGCTTTAGTGTCTTTAAGGTCTTCCGTCTCTTTTTGGTCTTCCGTCTCTGGAGGGCTTTCTTTATCCGGCGCTTCTTCAACGGGTTCCTCGCTATTGGTCTCCTCACCTTCCTCAATTTCCTCACTATCTGTAACTTCTTCACTATCCGCAGCGTCTTCATTTTCGGTTATACGCCCCAGTAGTTCTGCGAATTCTGGTCCATAATACTTCAGCAGCGCCTCATCTTCAGGTTCAATCGGGTCGATTTCATTTATCGTATCCACCTCAAAAGTAGTAAGGCGTTTTCCTTTTGCTTTAAAGCTTTTTAGTCCTATAAATTCGGCAGCATCAATAATCTCAGACGGACGTGTGCTGTGTTTTCCACCGAAGATAACCTCATACCTGGGCAATAGCTGGTCGCTAAGGCTCAGCATTCGGGAATCGGGGTGATCGCCGATCATCCGGTGCAATTTATTTTCCGGAGTATCTGTCTCTATCTGGAACCGCTTGAGATAGTGGAATTTCTGTTCTGCATCGAGGAGAACGACTGAGAAAATGGTATAAGGATTAAATTTCTCAATCCGGATGATATTCTCCTCAAAATGGTTGGTAATATCATAATTGCTCAGTCGGAACTGACCATCAGCCAGAATTACGAGAATTTGATCCTCCCCTTCGAATTCGCCCAATAATTGTCCACGTCCGTCGGTATTTAACCTGTTTACGCTGTTGTCGAACCAGATTTTCAAACCGCCAAGAGTTGAAGTTCCTTTTTCCTTCAGCGACACTTTAACCAGGGTATGTTTTGATACGATATTACCCATGGCAGCGCGGTTCTTAATGGCAAGACTGCCGAAATCAAAATCGAACACCGGCTTTTTCAGCTTGGGCTTTGGCTTGAGGGCAACACGAATAACTTCCGATTCACCATTTGGATTTTCTGTAAAGTACTGGATTTTTGATCCCTCCTTGCCCTGTGTGATATCGTACTCTTTATCGCGGGTAATTCCTTTAACGGCAAAACGTTTTGCATAGCTGAACCCTGATTTCCCATCACGGTATACCACATTAAATATGGTACGCTCATTATTCTTATTGAATAGGGCGATGTGCAGGATATTCTTGCCAACGAATGCTTTTGTCGAAACTTTTGTGACCGTGAAAGTTCCGTCTTTTCGAAAAATTATGATATCGTCAATATCCGAACAATCAAACAAATAGGCGTCTTTTTTTAAGGAAGTGCCAATGAATCCCTCCTCAAAATTTGCATAAAGTTTCTCATTGGCGACAACAACTTTCGATGCTTCAATAGTATCAAAACTCCGGATTTCAGTTTTTCGCGGATAATCGGCACCATATTTTTTCTTCAGGTTGATGAAGTAGTCGATGGCAAAGACAATCAGATTGTCCAGATGATGTTGAACAACGGCCAATTCTTTTTCAATAGCTGCAATCTGTTCCTGAGCCCGTTGGGCATCATACTTTGATATTCGCTTGATTTTTAATTCCGTAAGCATTACCAGATCGTCTTCTGTTACGGGACGAAGGAGAACGCTTTTAAATGGATCCAACCCCTGATCGATAGTTTTCAGTACATCTTCCCAGGTTTCACAATTCTCAATGGTGATATACAGACGGTTTTCGATAAAGATCTTTTCCAGAGAGCAAGTATGCCATTCACTTTCAAGTTCCTCCTTACGGATCAGTAATTCCTGACGGAGCAGCTCCACGGTATTCTCAGTGGAGATACGCACCATATCTGACACCCCAAAGAAAACAGGCCGGCCATCATTAATGACGCATGCGTTTGGGGATACAGGAACTTCACAATCGGTGAACGCATAAAGTGCATCGATCGTTTTATCAGGAGAAACCCCAGGAGTGAGATGAATCAATACCTCTACAGTGCCAGACGTATTGTCATCAATTTTACGAATCTTGATTTTGCCTTTTTCGTTAGCCAGGAGGATAGAATCGATGAGTGTTCCGGTTGTTTTTCCGTAGGGAATCTCATTGATAACCAGAGTTTTTTTATCAAGCTTATTTATCCTAGCCCGGATTCTGACTTTGCCTCCACGCTGGCCATCATTATATTTGGAACAATCTACCAGTCCGCCTGTCGGGAAATCCGGGAGCAGAACAAAAGGCTCGTTTTTGAGGCAGGCAATTGATGCATCTATCAGCTCATTAAAGTTGTGCGGCAGAACTTTCGATGCGAGACCGACAGCGATACCTTCGACACCCATCGCAGGAAGTAACGGGAATTTCACAGGGAGATAAACCGGTTCTTTGTTGCGGCCGTCGTAGGAAGATTTCCATTCCGTGGTTTTCGGGTTGAAGACGACCTCAAGGGCAAATTTCGTCAGTCGTGCCTCAATATATCGGGATGCGGCAGCACTATCGCCGGTGAGAATATTTCCCCAGTTTCCCTGGCAGTCGATGAGCAGGTCCTTCTGGCCAAGCTGGACCAGAGCATCGCCGATTGAGACATCACCATGCGGATGAAACTGCATGGTATGTCCGATGATATTGGCAACCTTATTGTAACGCCCATCCTCCAGTCGGCGCATCGAGTAGAGAATGCGCCTCTGAACGGGTTTCAGCCCGTCGTAAAGGTATGGTACCGCTCTTTCAAGAATAACATAAGAGGCATATTCGAGAAACCAGTTCTCGTACATGCCTGGCAGGTGGGTGATGTCAACCTTTCGACCGTTGCCATTATCGTGAGCTTCGGCTTGACCGTTCAGTTCAGTATCGTTGATTTGCTCTTCGCTCATTTTCTCATTCCCTAATCAAAAATCTTATCCTCCTCAATCCGAAGTTTCCCGATAATAAAATCCTGGCGCTCGGGGGTGTTCTTTCCCATATAGAACTCCAGCATGGCCTCAACATTGTCCTCTTTTCTAAGAAGCACAGGTTCAAGACGCATATCTGGACCGATAAAATGCTTGAATTCGTCCGGTGAAATCTCACCCAGACCTTTGAATCGGGTGATTTCAGGTTTGCCGGTTAATTTTTTTATAGCCCGCTGCTTTTCCTCCTCGGAATAGCAATAAAATGTCTGTTTGGTATTTCTGCACCTGAAGAGTGGGGTTTGCAGGATATAAAGATGTCCCTGCTTAATCAGGTCCGGGAAAAATTCAAGAAAGAAGGTGATCAGAAGCAGGCGGATATGCATACCATCAACATCAGCATCAGTGGCGATAATGACATTATTATAGCGAAGATCATCAATGCCCTCCTCAATATTCAGCGCTGCCTGGAGGAGGTTAAATTCCTCATTTTCGTATACCAGTTTCTTAGTTTCTCCGTAGGTGTTTTTTGGTTTTCCCTTAAGGCTGAAAACGGCCTGGGTATTTACGCTTCTTGATTTTGTGATCGAACCGCTGGCGGAATCGCCCTCGGTTAAAAAGATGCTGGTCTCCAACCGCTGTTCATGCTGTGAATTGTAATGTACACGGCAGTCCCTGAGTTTTTTATTGTGAAGGGAGGCTTTCTTTGCCCGGTCGCGCGCAAGTTTTTGAATACCTGAAATTGCCTTTCTCTCCTTTTCCGAATCCAGAATCTTTTTGAGAAGTATATCGGCAGTTTCAGGATGCTTATGTAAGAAATTATCCAGATGTTTACCCAGGAAATCATGGATAAAGTTCCTTATCGATGGGCCGTTCGGACCGATATCCTTTGAGCCCAGCTTGGTCTTTGTCTGTGATTCAAAGATCGGTTCTTCCACTTTAATGCTGATGGCAGCAATAATGGAAGTACGTATATCGGAGGGTTCAAATTCCTTTTTATAGTAGTCCCGGACTGTTTTTACGAGTGCCTCCCGGAATGCCACCAAGTGTGTACCACCCTGGATGGTATGCTGACCGTTGACAAAACTGTAATATTCTTCACCATAATGATCGCCATGGGTTATTGCGATCTCAATATCTTCTTCTTTTACGTGGATGATCGGGTAAAGTCCCTCCTCCGACATTTTCGACTGTAACAAATCGAGGAGGCCGTTTTTTGAGACGTATTTTTCTCCGTTGAAGTGTACTACAAGACCAGCATTGAGGAATGCATAGTTCTTGAGCATGGTTGAAACATAGTCGTTCAGGTACCTGTAATGGCCGAAAATTTCACGATCGGGTTTGAATATGACTTCAACACCGCTATCTTCCGGAGTGGCTTGAAGAACTTTCTCTTCAATCAGCAATCCTTTATTGAAGAGGGCTTCCTTGAACTGCCCTTCACGGTAGGACCGGATCTGGAATTCACTGGACAAGGCATTCACCGCTTTCAGACCGACACCGTTCAGACCGACTGATTTCTTGAAAACCTTTGAATCATATTTTGCTCCGGTGTTCATCTTAGCGACTGCATCCACTAATTTTCCGAGTGGTATGCCACGCCCATGGTCACGAATTCGAACCAGTTTATCATCAATGGAGATCTCCAGAGATTTCCCGTTACCCATCATGAATTCATCGATGGAATTATCGATTACCTCTTTAAGCAGGACATAAATACCATCATCATGGGCTGAGCCGTCGCCCAGTTTTCCGATATACATACCGGGCCTCAGCCGAATATGTTCTCTCGGATCAAGAGTCTTGATGGACTCTTCGGAATAAGATTCAATTAGATCACCAGACATAAGTGATCAAAGATACAAAAGTGGGGCGGGAGGGGGGCGGAAGAGTTTTAAACAACGATATGAACAATACCGTTGCCAATCCTCAAATTTAACCTTATTTCTCCTCGAGATAAATCAGCCAACCCTTTCGCGGCTCAACAGGAATAGGGGTTTTCAGATCAAAGGCTGTAGCTGGCTGAAAGTTTTCTATTTCCGGTGCCCGCACTCTGCATTTATTAGGATCCAGGCCAAGCGCTTTCCAGTCGATTTGCAAATTAACATATTGCGTTCTGTCGCTGAAGTTCCCTATGGAAATAAGGGTCTTGCCAGGTTTAATGTATGCAGTGGCCTTAATCTCAGGGATATCTGTTTTAACGGGGCAGTCGGAATTCCAGAAACCAGTCATCCGGGCATCCTGAATTTTGAACTCGTCCCAGATTTTCCATACTGGTTTGGGGTCACAAAGAATTCCTTCGGTGGTCCAGGGATATCGGACAGTCATACCGAAAACCATGCCAAGCCAGCGATTGCCTCCACCTTGGAGCATATCTCCCATCAATCCGAAAGGAATTCCGGATACTTCGACCAGCCAGTTTTCGGCCGACATTTTATCATATTGGAAACTTTCGCCGAACCAGAGTTTATCGACATAAGGGAAGAATTCAGTATACTGATTAGCCGGACCGATGGAGAATCCGGTATTTGAGTGCAGATCGATCAGACAGCCCGGTTTTGCCTGAGCCATAACCGATCGCATCCTCTGTAGTATTCTGCGATCAAAGGTTACATCGTCGAGGTAAAGTCCGTCGATATCCACATTTTTCACCAACCAGGACAGCCCTTCAATATAGTAATTCAGCCATCGTGAATCTCCGGGTGAACTAAGGACCGACGCATCCACCCGCCCATCCGGAAAGTGCTGGTACCACTGCGGTGTATATCCATCAATAAAATGTTCGCGCAGCCAGGTATATCCACCGCCGCGTCCATTATCAAGAATCTCGTACCCAAGGCTGCGGAGCGCCCAGACTTCAGTTACATGATTGGTTAGTTCCCTGACCGTGTAATATATCTTCACTTTTATACCCTTTGCGTGCAAATCATCAACGATGGAACGCATCTCTTTAACTGCGATGAACGGGTAGTTGATGAAAGGGTTGTATTCATTGGCATGATGGATATTAACGATTTTCACACCGGCATCAAAATCCGCTTTTTCAGGAGTTGGTTTGGCCCCGGTATGGTAATATCTGTCGGTAAACTGGCTCACCGGGTTAAGTTTCTTGACCGGGGTTATGAGAAGCGACCATTCGAACCTGATAGAATCACCTGGATTAAGGATCCTGTCACCAGAATAAACCTCTGCAGTTACCCGTCCTGCTGACCGGGTGATCCTGAAGCCGCCTTTGCCGCTATTGTTCCAGCTTTCGGGCGGGGCAGGGTGGTAGAGGTTCAACAATGGCCCATGGTAAGTGCTGCCACGCAATTCACACCAAATACCTCCATCAGCATCACCGAACCAGAAACTATCGAAGGGCCCTTTCCATTTTGATTCATGCGAAACTGGCACGGCACATCCCGGGAGTCCCATACCCATCATATACTTAGCCTGCGATTCCACCATTGGGATCGACAACTTTATATCTTTAAACGTAACAGGATTATTTTGGGAGATGTTTTTAAATGTGACGAAAGTATGCAGGTATCCATCGTAATCTGCCCTGACTGACCAGGCTGATTCGATATTCCCTTTTTTAGATTTTGATAACTGCGTGTATTTACCGTCAGTAAGACTGCTGACGGCGGTGGTAAAAGGAAAATCGAGAATGCCATCAGGGGTTTCTGCTGTCAGCGTAACCGGTGATGCCAGCAAGGGACCTGATTGATTATCGATTGATTCAGGCAGGCCGTTTTTTCCAAAGTGTAGCTGATGATGTGCCAGTTCGATTTGGCCCGATCCTGTTTGTTTCACAGAAAGATAAGGGGGGACAGGAATTCCTTCGGATCCGGCTGTTGAATTGAGCCAGCGAAGTCGCGAATGACGCCAGGGTTCACTGTCGCCGCGGTCAGCTAGCAATTGACCTGAAACGTTGAGAGTGATAGTGATTTCCCTGGAGGGCATATCTTTCCCGATTATCGAAATATGTCCGGTATACCGGCCTGGTCTCGCATTTTTAGGTACATCGGCACCGATCCATAAGGCTTGCACACCACCGGAAGCTATATTCAGCTTTTTTGTGAATGGAACTCCATATGGATCGACACCCTGGGTATTAAAACAGGTTATCCGAATATCACCTTCGCCAGATTTCCCAGAGATGGTCAGATTACTTGTTAATACTTCGAGTCGTGATATTTCTCCAGTGGCAGCAAAAACCCCAATCTGGAAAGAATAATATTCATTTTGAAGTGCGTTACCGGTGAATTGCTCCGAAGTACCTGATTCGATCCATTTTAAAGGGATCTCGTCTTTCATCCGGATAGGGAATTCCCGTGTTTCAGTAAAGAATAGTACCGGGTTCGAATTCTTTTTCAGAAAGGCTGCTTTTTCTTTTTGGGTAGGAATAATTTCCATTGGGAAAAAATTATCGAAGGCAGTTCGGCACTCAATTCCCAGGATATTTGCTTTAACAGCCCGTTCTCGTGGATATTGGTTTAACCATTGGGTATCTGGTGCGGATTCCTTTTTCAGGTATCCCTTGCCATAGTATCCCCATCCGTCAACAACTTCAAACGGAAGGTAATAGAAGTAGTATTTACCTGGTTTCATGACTGGTCCGAAACAAATATTGCAGCGTTCGGCGGTGACGGTATTCCGGTCGATGTTTTTTATAGTATCACCTGTTGCTGCTTCTATAATCAGGAAGCGGCGTTCGTCAGGATTTTTATCATGGCGGCGCCAAAGGAGATCAATTTCCACCGATCCCGCAGCTTTTTTTATATCAATTACTGCTCGTTGACTTCCAAATGATTCGGGCCATGGTTGGGATGCTGTTGACCAGGAAGGAGTCTGGGCTGAAAGAATGGCTATGCTGAGAAGCATGCTTGCGCAGAATGAGATCAGGTATTTCATGTTTTTATAGTTGCCAACTTTAAGATGGAGGCTTGCTAATTTAGCAAAGCTTCCTGATAAAGTTGCCAACTTTAATAATGCCGACTTTAGTAGGTAGGTTTCCCTCTTAAAGTTGGCAACTATAAGATGCAGAAAGGCGTAATGACTGTTCGGATCATTACGCCTCACCACAAACTATCAACAAATATGAATTATCTAATCAACGCGTCGAAAGTAGGGGGCAATTCTGAAGAAAAACTGAAGATTTACTCCAATTTGATATTTTTTTCAGTCCAGGTGACCACAATTTGATGTAATCCTTTGTCGAAGGTGTATTTTACAATAAGTCCGGATACCTCACAAATCCTTTTGATAAGGGATAATCCAAGACCTAATCCCTTGGAATAACGACCTTTAACGAATTCGGCAAAATAGTGATCGGTAGGATGAAGTGGTTCCGGGCCATCATTAGTAAAACGCAGGCTACCATGTTTAAGTTCAATTTCCAGTACTCCTCCCTGAAGATTATGGACAATTGCATTCTTTACCAGGTTATGAACGAGAATATCTCCAAGGGAAGGATCCATGGGAACCGTGATTTCCGGTGGGAGAATGGTGCTGAGTTTTATCTCTTTTAATTCAATCAGCTCATTAAGGTTATCAAGTTGCCGTAAAATCCCACTAGCCGGCAGGAAAATTCCAGATGAGGAGTAATGATGATGATCGATCTTGAAGAGCAAAGCCAGTGAACGGTTAAGTTGAGAAAGATGTCTGCTGTTATCGCCGATAGATTCGATCAGGCGAAGTTGCTCATCATCAAGATTTGAAGTCTGCATCAGTAGCTCACTTTTCAACCTGATAACTGCCAGAGGTGTTTGTATTTCGTGAGTGGTATGGGATGTAAAATTGTTAAGGTTATCGTAGGTATCTGAAACCCTTCTCGTCATTTTCTCGATCTCTTCGTTTAGCGTGCGGAATTCGTTGATCCGGGAAGCAGGTAATTCAAGGGCTTTTTGTTTTGGGTCATAATGATCGAGGGCTTGTATGGTATCATAAAAATCTCTCCAGATTCTTCGGAATGCAAATCTGTTTAACAGATAAATTCCGAGAAGAAAGAGGAATGCGATCATCGAAACGGAGAAGATAATTTGATGGACCAGCTGTTGAGCAGGGAGTTTTGACTTGAAAAGAATGAATTCAATTGGCTGATCCTGGACTGATTTGTAAAATTTCAGGCAGCGAATTGCTGCTTTTTCGCCAGATTCCTTGACAACACTCACACTATCATAGAAATATTCTTTATCACCGGGAGATTTTACAATTTCCGTAGCGATAAGCCGGCTGAAAAATGGTGCACCGGCCTGGTTGCCAATCAGTAATAATTCCGGATTTGAAAGGACCTCTGTTCGTTCCTGCCTGAGAATAGAATCGAGTTCATCATTACTGAGTTTTCTCAGCAGGGAATAGAGGACAACCCCTGTGATCATGAATACGATCAGGGAAAAAGAAGACAGATATATGGAGGATTGGCTTTGAAGCTTCATTATTCCTCCGCGATTCGGTAACCTGATCCGTAAACTGTCTGGATCCAGTCGGTCCCTGTTTTTATCTGAAGCTTTTTTCGCAGATTTTTCATATGGGTGTATACCATTTCGGTATAATCTGTCCCATAAATACTGTCGCCCCAGATATGTTCTGCGATTGCATCTTTGGTAATTACCCGGTTTTTATTGGTAATGAGATACATTAGCATCTCAAATTCCTTACGTGTCAGGTCGAGCTGTTCACCGTTCAGGACAGCGGTTTTTTCTTCGGGGTCGATAACCAAACCCCTGAATATTAAATGATTGAGACCGGTATAGCGGGTTCGCCTGATAACCGATTGAATGCGTGCATTTAGTTCAGATAGGTCAAAGGGTTTTACCAGGTAATCATCAGCTCCGGTTTGAAGTCCGAGAATCCTATCGTTGAGGGTATCTCTTGCGGAGATAACGATAATCCCACCCTTGGCCTGGTTCTCCTTCAGCAATTTAATGATCTTGAGACCATCTCCATCGGGTAAATTGAGATCGACCACAAAACAATAATAGTCATAGCGATCGATCATTTTCAGAGCATCATGAAAGGTGCCTGCAGTCATGCACCGATATCCGCCTGGTTCGAGATAGGAAACCATGGATTCCAGTAATGACTTTTCATCCTCAATGATCAGTAAAGTAATCATGGAGCGAATATAGGCAAAAATGAAAACTGAAGGTTTTTACCCTTTAACGAAAAATATCCTGAATTCTTCGGGACTTAGTTCAATCACATAATTAAGAAATCCCATAGCAGTGGCCTTATCGATCAGCGGCGCCGGGAAAAAGGGGGCAATCAGTTCATAAATTTCATTATCAGGCATATCATGAAGATCTGCCAGTACCTGACCGACAGGATGTTCTCCCCGGTTAAGCATCTCACGCGCGTCGAGCTGGTGCTTAACTTTTGAAACCGAAAACCAGGCTGGAGCTTCCTGAATGGATGGGTCATACTCAGTTTCTTTGATCGAATCAGCGATTTCTAAAGCACCCGAAGCGTTTCTGAGGCGGTTAACCAGATCCTCAACCTTGATGCCCCCAACAAGGGCGGCTTGTTGTAAAGTGGTAACCCGGGCCACCGTCCTTCGCAGGATAGGATTTTTTAATTGTCTGAAAGCCGGACTGATATCGAAAAGGATCTCCTCCAAATCTGGATAATCAGTTAACAATTCAATGATTTTAGTTTTTGGGGTTATTATCAGTTTCTGGTCCATGGTTTTACTTTTTATTTGTAGGATACTATTCGTTGTTCGCCCTCGAGTTTGCGGTATTCTGTCAGGTCCTGTGAAACTTCGAGTGTTCCAAGGTATTCTCCTTGCTCATCGCGGAGTGCGTAATATTCGATATAAATGAATTTGCCCTGCATCTGAATCCAGAATGGTGCATGACTGGCCTTGCCACTCTTAAAATCATCGATTATTTTCTCAACAATATGGACGCTGGCCGGAGGGTGACAAAGGCGCACATCGCGATTAATAATTGACCGGCTACGGGTGAAAATCCTGTGACTGCCCTGGGAGAAATATTTTACCTTATCGTTTTTATCTACGAAAGTCAAATCCACAGGCAGTGTATTCAGAACAGCCATTAATTCCGCCGCAGTAAAATTTCCCGAAGGCAGTTGAATCGAATTGCCATGCACTTGTGAACCATCATCCGGTTTTTCTTCCAATCCTTCAGGCTTCCATTCTATTTGAGGATCATACAGGCAGAATCCGATGGTTAGCGTTTGCTGGTAAATATCCCACCAATTTTCATCAGTAAGTTTGTCCATACTCATGGGAAATAGAATTTCCTCTTCTTTGCTGATCATGTCTTCCACTCCGGCCAAAACAGGATTAAAGAGAATATCGGAGACCGATAGGATTTCTTCTGCCGAAAGCCCGCTGCTTCTTAATATTTCGATACATCCCTTTATTTGGGTTCGAATTTCATCGTGCTTGCCCCACATAACTGTTGGAGGACCTGTAATTCCAGCCTTTTCGAGAAATGGAAATAAGAGGTATTCCTTTCTTTGATAGTGCTTGTCAACGTCGAGAAGGCTGTTAAATGCGGACAGCAGTTTAAGAACAACCGGTTCCAGATCGTCATTCACAGTCAGCTTTTTTAGCTGGTCGAGCCATTCGGCTGCCTGATCCACAACCTTAAGCAGTTCCCTGTTTTCCTGAATAAATGTATCAACAGGATGACCAGGCGGGATTGCAGCTGCTCCGGAGTGGTCGATGCTGCCGTCAAGAACCAGTGAATGCACATCACAGAATTTCTGAATCTCCTCGGCTGGTAAGCCTTCCTGAATCAGTTGTTGCTCAACCTCCACAACTTCACCATAGGGTACTTGTTTCAGTACCTCCACCAGTTCGGCTTTTACTGTTTCAGGTTCGATACCCTGGTGAATCTTCAGAAGCAATCCTTTAAGGATCTGCTTCCTTTGGTCTGAATTGTTAATCAGCTCGCTCATAAGATTTCATTAATTAATAAATGGAATGAAATTATCGGTAAAGGAATAATTTAGAATCATTCCAAATAGTAACAAACGTTACAAAAGAGAAAATTAACCGATAAGAATGTTTGTGTGGGAGTAGGTATATTCCACGTTTGCTGCTCTGCGAATGAGGGCCAGCACAATGGTGAGGGAACCGATACGACCGATATACATTGACAGTACGAGAATGGTTTTAGCTGCAACACCCAATGATGAGGTGATACCCATGCTAAGGCCCACTGTGGACAGAGCAGATAATTCCTCAAATACAAGGTGCATAACATTGATATGCGGTTCTGCAATGGAGAGACCAACGGTACCAATCAGGAACCAGCAGGAATAGATTATGGCAACTGAAAGGGCTCGTTGAACCAATGCAGGACGGAGGGTATGCTGTAGAAAAGTGAGATGTTTGGTACCCCGAACAGCGTTGAAAGTTGATTTTAAAATCACGGCCAATGTAGTCGTCTTGATCCCGCCGCCGGTTGATCCAGGGGAGGCACCGATAAACATCAGGAAGCAAAAAATCAGTATCAGCGGCTCGCTGAACTTTCCGATATCCACGGAGTGAAATCCAGCCGTTCTCGCAGTTACAGATTGAAATACCGATTGCATAACCCGGCCGCCGGTTGAAACATCATCGGGATAAACAGGATAAAGGAAAAAGAATGCCAAGGCACCCCCGACAATCAGGAAAAAGGAGGTACGAACGGCAATTCGCGAGCTTGGCTGAAGATGTTTAAAGAATAAAATAGATTTGAATGGTTTTTTTCGCAGGGAGGCAAAATCCTGGAGAACAGGGAACCCGATACCTCCAAGGAAGACCAGCAAAACTATTACTCCCTGGACACCCCATGACAGTCGCACTCCGTGTTCATAGAAGTTGTCGGTCCACAAACCGAATCCGGCATTATTAAAAGCCGAAATGCAATGAAACATCGAGAAAAAGAAACGGCTTTCTCCCTCCTTGAAAACCACTGTGGGTCCCCATGAGAAGTAAACCAAGGCAATACCGACTGCTTCAATAATAATCGAGAAAACGATAACACTTCGTAAAATCGATCGCGACTTCGACATCTCATCGGTATCAAGCAGGTCCTTGATGAGGGATTGGTATTTTATACTTGAAGAATCGCGGTAGAAGATGGTGAAAAATGCTGCAAAAGCGAGGATATTAATACCGCCAAACTGAATAAGCATCATAATGATCCAATGACCTTTATGAGTAAAAGCGGTGGCTGTACTGACCACAGTAAGGCCGGTCACGCACACTGCACTGGTTGAGGTGAATAGGGAATCTATAAAGTTGATACCGTGGGTGGTCATTTCCGGGAGCATAAGAAGCATTGTTCCGGAACCAATAAGTATTATGAAAGATAATGCCAGCAGCCGGGCGGGAGAGATTTTTACTTTTGAAAGCTTCATTGCTGCCTTACCCAGTTCAAGGCCAATAATAATAAGGTAGATGA
The DNA here is from genome assembly GCA_903851365.1 of uncultured Bacteroidota bacterium. GTDB lineage: Bacteria > Bacteroidota > Bacteroidia > Bacteroidales > UBA12481 > UBA12481. The sequence continues at coordinate 36,509 of CAINOB010000047.1, read as the reverse complement.
TCTGTATGATCAACATATAACTATCGGTGACGGGGATATGCAAGGTGTTCTGAAAAAGGCTGTTTATTGAGTCGTGGCCGAAAATGATAAAGAAGATTTCTTCAATGGCCATAAATGCAAATGCAAGAGAATCCGCCCGGTTATCACGGATAAATTCTATCGGATTGAAATCGTAAAATATCCGAACCAAATATTTAATCATGAAAAACCAGATACTGGTCCGGATGAGGAGCTGTACGGTGTGTCTCGTTGCATCGGTCTGATGATAACCATGCAAGTAAACGATAGCCATTAAAGAAATTACGGAAAAAATAAAGGTACCCCAGGAAAGGATTCCCAACATCCGGTTTTTGCTTGAAAAAAGCCGAAGGTTTATACGTTCCCTAAATTGCTGGATATCTTCCGTTGACAGCATTTGGGAATCTATTGATTGATGGCGACAAACCGTTCAATGTCCTTATGAAGACCGAAAAGGACAAGTGTATGGCAACTCTCAATTTTAAATTCATAATCCACGACCCCTTCAATATGGCTCTCTCCTTCTTTTATCGATTTAATGGTAACCAATGATAGCCTGTATCTTTCACGAAGGTTCACATTTCCTAAGGTTCTGCCGATGATCTGCCGTGGGGTTTTTATTTCAGCAATTCTATAATTATCAGGTAATTGAAGATAGGACACCAGGTTAGGATTAGTGAGCCGCTCAGCGACGATCTGCCCGACCTCGACCTCCGGACTCAGCACTTCATGAACGCCGATCTTTTCGAGGATTACCCTTACCCGTTTTCCTGTTGCTCTTGCGATTACCCGTTTGCAGCCCATTTCCATAACCAAAACCGTGGTTAAAAGGAGCTGTTCCATATCCTGACCGATGGCAACTACCACGGCATCCATATCAGTAATATTTACCGACTGGAGCGCTTTTTTATCGGTAGCGTCAAGGGTAACTGCGGCAGATACCTGGTCCGACATATTGTCGACAACCTCTTCACGGTTATCGATGGCGAGAACTTCAGCACCGCATTTTGTCAATGCTGTTGCGATAGCGCGGCCAAACTGACCTAATCCAATCACGGCAATTTTAAGAGCAGACATATTGTATTAGAATATTGGGCAAAGGTACAGCAGAAGTGGTTTGAATAGCTAAAAGTTGTAATTGATTTTGAAAATATTTCTTCAATCGCCCTTTTATCAAGAATAGCTGGTCATTTACAAACTAGTCCTACTCCCGATGTAATGTTTGTATGACAAAATGAGTCATAACAAAGGATATGAAACCTATTTTTAGAATTGGCTTGATTTTGGTGTTTCTTGCAGGTATTTGCGGGTGGCCTGCGCTCAAATCTCAGGATAACCTGATGAGTGATGCTGCCCGGAAATTCTGGTTGCAAAATAATCCCCAACACTCCGGTAATGGGGAGTTTAAGTTCGACAGGATTAGCCGCCACGGTGACCTGTTTATTTACGAAAGATATTGCCCCGCCTCTTTTGTTATCCTGATGAGGTCGAAAGAGGAGATCATTCCTGCTGGCTATTCATTTCAGAATCTTTTTTTTGGAGACAATGCTGAATCAACTTCCCAGAAAGAAATGCTGGAGGCCATTGAAGATGCAGGAAAGCAGGATCCAGGCAAGCTTAAGGGATTAAAGTCGATTAGCAATAATGTTGGTCCATTAATTCAAACAAAATGGGGCCAGGGGTCATACTTTAATTTCTATTGTCCGCGCGATCCGACAGGTCCGAACGGCAGGGTGTATGTTGGATGCGTTGCCGTAGCCATGGGTCAGATTTTAAGGTATTATGGGAATTTTAATTCTTTTGATACGCAGCATTCTTTCCAAAGTGGCTACTACGGGACCCTAAGCACCAGGATCAGCACATATAAATGGGCGGAAATGGAGAATTCACCGGTTTCAATCAGTTTGGAAACCAGTGATTTTTTAAGTGATATTGGCATCTTGCTCAACACTACTTACGGCCCCTCCGGGTCAACAGCAATCAGCCATCGTACCCTTGAGGCTTTTCATGAACTGGGAAATATTAACGGTATACTTTTGAGAAAATCAAAATTCTCTCCGGAATCCTGGGCCGAAATCTTTTTACAAAACCTTTCAGATTTCAAACCAGTTCTGGTAACCGGCGGAGGTCATGCTTTTGTTTGCGACGGATTTAGGGAAGATGGATTTTTCCATTTCAACCTTGGCTGGGATGGCTACGCTGATGGTTATTATCCTTTATCTGCGGTGATGACGATGCCGGTGAACGAAGCTTTTACTGAACTTGAGCCCATGTCATGGCCGAAGCCTCCTAAAAATATTACACTAAAATCATCCGGAACAGGCGGCATTATTTCGTGGACCTATGAGAAAGATCAAAGCCCAAAGCTCAGCCGGGTTTACACTGATGATAAGCTATTCATGGAAACAGCGGACACTATTTTTGATATCAACACTTTAGGTCCGGGAACGCATCTTGTATATGTTTCGGCCGTTTATCAGGATGGGGAATCCAGATGGATCGGGCCGGTGGAGCCGTTCGTCAGGGGAAACCTTTTTACGGCTGATGATCCGGCATTATATCAGGTTATAAAAAAGAGCCTGGCGAAGTTTGCTCTCGACACTGAGATACATGATGTTTACGAGGGCGATCTGAGCAGGCTTATTTCAATAGAGATTGATCAACCGGTTATCAACATGAAAGGCATCAGTTTATGCAATCACCTAAAACGGTTGGTCATTGATGGTTTTCCGGGGCTTGCGCTTGATGCCGGGCCCCTGGAAGACCTGACCCAGCTGAAGATTCTGGAATGGACAGGCCGTGAAATGTTACACCCCGAGGCGCTTGAAAAAATGACCGGATTATCGGAATTAAGGATCCGGCAAACCCAGTTGGGGTCGCTGGAATTCCTCAAGGGTTATCATAGTCTTTTAGCTTTAGAATATTCGAATGCCCAGATTAACAGTTATCAATCAATTCGTGGTCTTCCTTTGCTTGAGGAGCTTAACCTTTCGCATACCGGCCTGGCTGATGCCAGTTTTGTATCAGGGTTGAATGAACTGATCAGGCTGGATCTTTCACACAATAGTCTGTCGGAGTCCTCATTTCTGACTTCGCTAGTCAACCTGGAAAGTGCTGATATTTCTGATAACCAATTGACCAAGATACTTTTAGCGGATGGATTGAAGTCGATAAACAAGCTTGATGTATCAGATAACAGAATCCGTTCGATAAACTTGACCTCCGAACTGGCTTCCCTGGTCGAGCTAAACCTATCAGGAAATCAATTGAATACTCCAGGCAGGCTTTTTATCTATACTCCCTTTTTAAAAGTGCTTGATCTTTGCAGGAACCAGATCAGGACCATGGGTAATCAGAGGTGTCAGAATCTCGAAGAGCTTGATGTATCCTATAATCAATTAATATCGACTGACTGGATTACCTGCCAGCCCAATTTGAGAAAAATAAACCTGGAGCATAACCTGATCAGTGATTTATCCGGATTAATCAGAAACAACATTTTTAAGCAGCTCGATTTTTTGGGTTTAGATAAGAATCCAATTTCCAGGCAGAGCTTTCATGATTGGCTTCCGATAATAATTGAGGCTGTAGATTCTGTTAGCAGGCCAGCTAATTATCAGCCCTTAAGTCCTTGTTATGTGATCCCTGAGGATGGCAGCCGGCTTGTTGGTCAGGAGGTTGAGCTGCAATGGATTGCGGACACTGCCAGGCAGAGCTGCGTTTATGATCTTTTTATTGTCAGGGGGGATACTCTGGCGCCTCTGATGCAAGGGCTTAGCTCGATGAAGGCGGTTCTTTCCCAGCGACCAAGATCTGCCTTTTCCTGGGTTGTGGCTTCACGCACCTCTGATTCCACTTATTATAGTGGTGTGAATGATGTGTATTCAACTTCTGCATGGAAACTTCCTTTCAAGGATGGATTTGAGGACTACCGTGAAGGGGAGCCACTCTCCGACCAATCGGATTATTGGTTTAACGCAGACGATGATGTTCCGGCTAATCAGAAAGCCCGTGTAGTTTCGACCAATTCCGATGAAGGGTTAAAAAGCTTGGAAATAGTAGGAAAATCAAGTGCGGTATTATCAGCAGATCATCTCGAGGTGCCTTATTTATGCATTCAGTTCTCTGTTTTTGTACCGGCAGGTCAGCATGGTTCGTTTACGGTTAAAAATATGAATGGCATTAGCCTTATGGTGGTTTGGGATACCTCGGATATCGGCAGATTTTATCTTAATGAGGAGCTATTCAATACCTTCACTGTTGATCATCAGCGCTGGATGAACTATGAAATTCTTGGGCATGCAAGGAACAACAGCATATATGCCAGGGCCGGCAATCAGATACTAATCAACGAGCCCTGGATGGTGCCAGAAGGAATTATCCATACTGAAAGCATTGAGTTTTCGGGTCAATTGGATGAATACAGAGATGAAGCCTCAGTAAACAGGTTTTATGTGGATGAATTGAAAATCACATCAACGACAGTTACCACATCAGAATTGCCTGAGGAGCTTTCTGATAATTTCTTTACAGCCTATCCCAATCCGTTTTCCGATTATATTCATCTGTCTTTTTCAATAACTGGCAAGTATGACTTGTCGGTTACTGATGTTACGGGTAAGGAGGTTTACCATCAAAGAATTGAAGCCAGAGGGGATTCTGAGAATACAATTTCGCTGAGAGGGTTGCCTCCAGGGATATATTTCATCAAACCCGCAGGTTCGGAGGTTAAACCAATAAAGATTGTGCGGACCAGTGGGTAAATTGATCAGATTATTCTATCCAGTGCCAGAATTAATTTATCGACTTCTTCAATCGTGTTATAGTGAACCATTGATATCCTTACGACTCCGTTGTAACGTTCAATCCCAAGATCCCGGACCAGATGTTTGGCGTAGAAATCCCCAAATCGAATTCCGATCATTTCCTTGTCCATCTTTAATACAACTGATTCACTATCAGTATCATTGACAATAAAAGAAATGGTTGGTACGCGGGTTTCGGTGGCGGTTGGCTGACCAATGATCCTTACCCTGGGCTTAGTGGCTAAAAATGCAAGTAAAGTGTTTCCAAGTAAGTGTTCGTGATTGCTGATCAGGACAGATACCTTGTTGAGGCGGTATCGAAAATCGGAGGCATTGTCGCCGGGGAAATGGAATTCAAAAAGTGCATTGTAATAATCGCGCAATCCGCACATGCCCCAGGCAAACTCAAAATTTACGTTTCCGGGCTGAAACTTGTATGGTGACTGGTCCTTACCGATAAAGTAATGGTTGTTTCCCGGAAGATTATCGAGTATTTGTTTTTTTCCATAAAGCATCGCGTAATGAGGTCCATAGGTTTTGTAAAAGCTGAATACATAGAAATCGACATTCCAAAGGGCCACATCTACAGGCTTGTGCGGGGCATAAGCAACTCCATCCACACACACCATGGCGCCATGGGTGTGAGCCAGCCTTGTTATGTCAGCAATGGGATTAATGGTTCCAAGTATATTTGAACTATGCGTGAAAGCAACCAGGCGAGTCTGACGGGTTAGCAGCCGTTCAAGTTCCGGCAATTCCAATTTGAATGTTTCAGGGTTGATTTTCCAGGGTTTAATGATCATGCCCGAATTTTCCAGTTCCCGCCAGCAGCCAATATTGGCTTCATGATCGCAATTGGTAACGATTATCTCACTGCCTTTGGGTAAAACCCGGCCGAGGTTAGAGGCAAGCATCCTCAGGAGGAGGCTGGTGCTGCTGCCCATAATCACTTCGCAAGGGTCAGAAGCATTGATGTATTCAGCCATCCATCGCTGACTTTCAGCTACCCTTTCGGTTGCAATTACCGAAGGGCCATAACTTGCTCCAAGCTGAACATGGGAGCTACGGTAAAAATCAAACATTCGTTCAGTAACCGTTCGACAGATTTGTGAACCACCGGCATTATCCATAAAAATCCAAGGCGATTCCAGTCCGGGAAAGAAAGATCGTGTAAAATTTAAGTCCATCCGTGTCGTTTCAAGTTGTAACTACGAAGATATAAAACCATCCGGGTTATAGTAAAAAAGTCTATTTTTGGGCGCTATGTTCTTGATGATAGTAATAAAGGGAATTCTCACGGGTCTTTTGCTGAGCGCATATTTAGGACCCGCTTTTTTTACGGTCATGGAAACACTGATGAGACGTGGTGCCAGGGCTGCTATTGTATTGAATATTGGGGTATGGCTCAGTGATATTTCCTGTATTATGGTTGCCTATTACGGAGCATCGGAGCTCATGGAACCCATAGAGAATAATATCATTTTCAAACTCGTAGCCGGTGGTGCCTTTATGTTTTTCGGACTCACCTACATACTACGGAAACCAGCAGAAACGGTCAAGCCATTGGGTGGTGTGGGGATCTTGATTCTGCTTGTGAAAGGTTTTGCACTGAATACCCTTAATCCCGGAGTACTGATATTCTGGTTTGGCGCCATGGTGGTGGCGGTATCCAGTCTGGATCTTCATGGAGTTCAAATCCTGTATTATTTCGCCTGCACCATACTTACTCTGATGACCTTTGATCTGCTGAAGATCATGTTTTCTCACAAATTGCGAAAAGTGGTCACCGAAAATGTGATGACCAAATTATTTCGCATAACCGGTGTAGTCCTGATGGCTCTAGGTATTTTTGTTGTCATCAGAGCCTTTTGGCATTAACATCGCGCAGATCGCATATTTTGCTGAGGCCACGGTTTCCCTGTTCACTTTTTCACTGATTCTGCCTCGTGCGAGGTCATTTACGTTGATGAATCCGTTAAGGAGCAGCAATTGTATGATCAGGTTATTAATTACTACTTCCTGACTATAACCTTTAGCAAAATATAAACCAGGAACCTGCTCACTGAATCCTGCGGCAAATTCCGGACTGTTAGGGAGGGCCATCAATTGCCTGTAAGTTTCACTGATGGCGTTCAGCTCAATATTCAAGTTAGGAGTTAGCAGCAGAGGGCTAAAAACATTTGCAGGATCCACCGGACTAAATCCGCGGAGACGGCTTAGATCGACCTGAATATCCTGATTATCGAGCCTTGCAAACCGTGCCTTTTTCATGCCTTCAATCTGGTAGAGGTAGAAATTGTAACGGAAGATTTCGGCACTCACTTCATTGGCTGGCAGGATTTGTCCATACTTTTCCTGGATAGCCTGACGGACCAGCAGTTTATGCCTGGAGATTTCCGGTTTCTGCAATCGGACCTCCCTGATAAGCCGGAGTAAGTCATCGGCAGCTTTCTGGGGCCCGGAAATTTCTTTTCCTTTTTTTCCAAGATCGGTAGACAGAATGCCCAACTGAATTTTCCTACCCAGGCCGCATCCATCGGATCCACCTTTTAATATCCTGATAAGATGTTGGCGGATAGCCAATTCTTCCTCTTCGGCAATAAATGGATTGCCGGCAGGTGTACTTGCCAGAGCATTGAACATCTTACCGAAGAAGTCGCGATCGATCAGTAATGTTTCCTCTCCAATTTCCGATGAAGCGGTAGCCAGGAACCTGTTTTTAATAATGTCGAACCTGATTTTTCCGATGGTGTATATCTGACTATTCCTGGCAAACGTCTTCCCTCGGAATATCTCAGAAACCACCTCTTCGAGATCGATTTTATCCATCATTTTAAAAGAGGAACCCAGATAGACTTTGCCGGTTTGTGTGTCTGGAATCCAATCGAGAATATCGTCTAAATAGGAGCCATGCCGGCCGAGTAATTCAACAATCTGCTTATCTGCGGTATATCTCAGAAGAGTGCGTTGGATATGGGGATAATCGGAACTGGTGGACTTTTCCTTACGTTCTCCGTGACTTTCGCGATAAAGAATAAAGTTTTCCGGGTTGGCATATCTCCTGATTCCGGCTTCATCTCTCGAGAAGTTGCTGGCTGTCAGGAATATGTCGATTTTGAATGGCATTCTGATATCACACAGTCCGGAAATAGTGCTGCGTGAGTTCAGATCCTCCTTATTACTGTCGGCACTGCTTTCGAACAAGCTTTTATATTGCCTGATAAAATCGGGATCGAAATCAGTTACTCTCGAAAAGTCGCCTATTTCACTGCCAATACCATAGAGATTTCCCTGCTGGTCGGGGAATACGTGAAGCATATCACCCGCTATCATTCGAATCGACCGGATTCCCTGAAGATTTTTACGCAGCCATTTCAACATCAGCGCAGCGAGCATTTCCGATTTACCCACGCCGCTGTCGCCGCTGATCAAAACAACGAACAGGCTGCCATCCTCCTCTTCAATTGCAAATAAAGATCCATGTACGGGCATGCCTCCAAGTTCCTTAACTTTCTCATTAAGAAGGGTAAGCCGTGGCTTTTTAATATCGCCGAAGTAGTCCACCTTGCGTTTAAGCGGGGTTACTATTGTTTTGATGTTTCCGTTCGGCCCTTTCAAATCGAAATATCCTATCCGGGGATAAGAGATTACTTTTTCAGGTGCGCCATAAAAAAGGACGATATCCGGAACGAACTCTTTAACCTCAGATAATGAGATTGTTTGGGGTCCGAGGAGTCTGAAATTATCGGTCAGATATTTAAGATAAGATTTATGGAAGATATAGAGTTCACGAACCAGACCCTGATCATGGATCTTACATCTGTAATCTTCAGGATCAAGTGTTTCCGTAAATTTGGCAATACGGTTTCCAAAGAAAGCCGAGGTAGGGCGGGTTTTCATCTGTTTGATAAAATCCCGGGGAGTGCCATTACCCGACTGATCGAAAGGTTCCGGCTCATGTCCGGTGCGATCGATTTTGTGGAATGGATATTCCCTCTTTTTTGCATCCGTGGCAATGCGTGTATGGGTCTGGACATCCTTTTCGGCGGCAATGACCCCACATTGTTCCATTACACGGTTGATCCATCGTAACTCACCAAACCCGGGCTTTCGGGAAAGCTGGTTATCCATTTTGAAACCTGTGTGCAGGGAATAACCGTGCTGTATCATCTCGTTAACCGAGGAATTCTGAGGCAGGTATTCATATTGCAGCATTTTCGTGAGGTAATGGTTGTAGCGCGTAAAGAGGTCGGTCGACCTGGTGGCATTTATTCGTCCAGTAAGGAAAAGCACTTGCGATCTAACAGTTTCAGAAAGGTCGGCGGTAGTAATCAGCTGTCCTCCGGCTTTCATGCAGCTTTGCCAGATATATCGGCACTCATCGGGGAAGATATCCTGTAAATACGATGCAGCCAGCAACGCAGCCTCGCCTTCGCCAAACTTGCGCACGCCATCAGCCAATTTTTCAACTCTGGCTTTCCAGGCTTTGACAAATACTTCAGTTCCAGTTAATAGATAGTCCATCCAGAGGAGTTCCTGTCCGGTGGCATCGCTGAATACTTCCTCCTTGAAAAATCGCCAGGTCAGTTCCACTAATGCCGGTCTTGGATCTGCTGCAAAAGGAGAATCAAAATGGTTCAGACGATCGCGAAGTTCTATCAAACCGAGCGAATGATTAAAAGCGTCAGCCTGAAGGCCGGTAATCTCACTGAAGAGGCCAAGCGTACGGCTAAAGAGTCCTTTCAGGCCGGGTTCTGTGGCACGCTGGTCAAAAGGCAATCCAAAGTGAAGAAAAAGTTCACCAATATATTTGCGCAGAATTTTATTGTATCCTTCCAACCGTGCGAGGTCACCACCTAAGTCCTCTCCGTTCACTTTGAGGGCCAGGAGTTTTACTTTGAAATCAGAAAATAGCAGAGTCTCCAGTTCCATGAGTATTTCCTTCATGGTGAGCAGTTCATCGAGTTCATCAAGAATATGGTGATCGGGCTGGAATTCTTTTTTGGAACGGATATATTTCAGAATGGTGCTCTTTCCGAACCGGGCAGTTACCTCATTGTAATCGAGATCGCGTAGTGAAGGAATATTCTTGTAAACCTGTGGCAGTAAGGTTTCATAAACCTTAGTGAAAGCTTTGCTCGCAACGAATGATTCCAGATCCGGACAATTCCCAATCTGGTCGAAAAACTCAATCACACTGTTTTTTGAGGTGGCAATGGTATGAATAGTCACGCCACAATCGGCAGGGAATGGAAGGTTCACTGATTTTATATCACGGATCCTCAGTGACCGGTTAACGATTTTCTTCAATTGCGAAACTGCGGCATAATCGGCCAGGATGGACCGTGCAATAGCGGTGCCCGACTGTTTCGGGAAGATAACCGAAAGAATGGCAGATGGATCTTTGGTCCGTAAAGGATCGCCTGACAAAAGTTGCTGGTATTTCTCCCAATAGTTAAGGAATAGTTCCATGGCTGTTTCAAGCTCCTTGCGGAAGATCTTGTAGGATGATTCCGTGCCATCCAGATAATCGCCTATTGCAAAGCGGACAAAACCGGTTTGGTAGGGCAGGATAGCCAGGCCCCTTTCGCCGGCCAATGCTGTTGCAAATGCTTCAAGTTCGTGAAACGAATCAAGTTTCAGGATATGCAGGTTAAAAAGATAGGAACCATCGGAATCGAGATAGGTGATCCCTGAATCAGGTCTTTTAGCGAGAACTTCCTCGGCCACCTGTTTTGCGATATCCATCCGACGGTTCGATTCACCGCGGAATTCCTTATTGATTCGAAATTTATTTAATGATCTGACAATGTGTTCTTTATAATATGAGAAAAATGGCTCACCCTTATATTTGAAATCATCCGGCAGTTCCAGCACGTCCAGCTGATCGAGCGAGCGGAGCTCATCGAGGAGGAAAAGGTGGAGTGGACTCCCTTCAAAAAGAGATACCCGGCGACCTTTTACGCTTTTGCCTGATCCTTTTTCAGGTTTGTTAGCCTGAATGGCAGTTTTTATGTACTCCTCCAGTTTCAATTTTATTTTGTGGCGTGAAGCATCTTTCGGCAGATTTTCGTCCATCCGGATTTTGATGGTTTTGGCCAGTTCAGCTACTTCCAGCACATTTACGAGCATGAAAAGGGAATTTGTATTTGCCCTGTCGGAAGAGAAAATTTTCCTGGCATAATCGATAACGTCCTGTCTTGCCGGAGTGGCTGCTATAGATCCCAGTCTGTCGCCGGTGGCACCCAGATTTTTTGTGGTGGAGAGAGAGGTCACCATGCCAAGGGTGGGGAAGGAGGCGAAATTGTTCATGATATACCTGGAAATCGTACGCCATTTAGGCTCTTCAGGATCTTCGAGCTTTACGGCATCGTTATAGGCTTCATCCAGGAACAACGTGAACTGTGTTTTATTCAGGAATTTCAGGAAGGCGATCAGTGATTGATTATTGAAATCAGTGTAACCAGTTGGGTTCGACGGGTCGTTGATCACAAAAACCGTGTTTTCGCAGAAGCGATCCCAGAGTGTTCCGGTATCATCGAAAAGGTGGAAGGTATCGCGGATCAGTTCGAGCTTGGTTTGCAGCCTTTCGAAATCTACCCGGCCATTCTCATAGAGTTCGATATTGATATCAAATGGATTAATATCGAATCGGTCAGGTGGAAAAAGATCGCGATATTCCCAGGAAGCTTCCTCCACAAAATAGATAAACGGGTTAGGTTGGCGTCCTTTCCAGAAGAGCAGGTCGCGTATAATCATCTGAACGTCATCGGATACCGAGGTTTTATCAAGAGTAGCCAGCTTACTCAGAAAGTCTTTGATGATCTCCTGATCGGCAGGATTCTTCTGATCAAAACGGTCCTTGATGCCAAGATCAATCAGGAAATTCCGGAAGCGGCCCTTATTATCAGCCTCATTTTCAACTTTGGTGAGGAATGCCTTATATTTTTCGAGGAAAAGGTTAAATCCGAAGTTCTTATGGAAATGATTATGAAGCGTACGCTGATAGGTATTCGGGATAACATCAAGAATCACCTCACAGCGGTGTACGATTTCTTCGCCTACAGGCTTGAGTTTTCGTTGCAGCAGATATTCGCCATAGGTGCGGATTTGAGCGCGGCCCCCACCTTCAACGATGGTTGCGATGCCCAGGTTTTTATTGCCAGAATAGAAATAGTCGAGTGTACGCTCCTCAAATTCTGCAATCAGTTCCTTGTTGACCTTTTTTTGTGCGGCAGGTTCGCGCACTTGCTCAATAAGCACCATGTACTGGCGGAGCTTGGAAAGGGTATATCTGTCCTTGATCAGCTGGCTGGCAAATTCATCGAATTTATAGAGAATCACATCCTGTTCAGGGCTGTCAGGCTCGGCCAGCTGTTCTTTTTTAAGGTCGAGGATTTCCTGGTCGTAGTCCTTGATTTTCTTATCGATTTTATCCTTGAATTTCTTGATATTCTGTGTATTGACTTTATCAAGAATCAATCGAAGGTTCATCTGGGTATTTGCCGGAGTACCCATTTTGCGGGTATGCACCTTGTTCAAGGTATTAATGATTCCGTTGTGGAAGGCAAATACAAGGCTGGTATTTGTGGCGCGGGATTCAGGTGAGTCATCGATAAATACGCAACGAACCAGGTAATTAGCCATTTCGGACTTGCTGAAAATATTCCGGCGCATGGATGTGATGCGGACAGCAAAAATGGAAACCGGATCGTCCTGCATGGTCTGCAGCAAGGATTCGGCATCGGTAAACTCGAGGACTTTAACAGAGTTAGGGGTAAAGACCTCTTCCTTTAGGAGCCTGATGGTAGTGTCGGCATTTCCCGAGACAAGAGTTCTGATCAGGCCGTTAAGTCCTTTAAAGTTTACAGTGGATTCAGTTCGGGCGAGGAAATTTTCCTTTTCTGCGCCGGTAGTATAATGGGTGGACTGGTTAACCATCTGATCGAGCACATCGAGCAGATAGTTCCATTGAGCCTCTTCCACATCTTCATTAATACCAAGAACATCGCGAAATTTTCGTATCACCCGGACTTCGTCACCCACCAAAATCCGATAGAGGAAATCGATTGTTTGCTGTGTAGTGGGTGGTGTTCCAACGGAAAAATCATGTAGGGCAAGAATATTTTCGAGTTGTTGCTTTTCGGCAGGATTTACAAGTTCCTGATCGATGATCGTGCGAAGTCGCTTTTTAAAAACCTGGCGGCGGGCCGAAAACTCAAAGGCTTTTGAGTTCCTGTGAGGTGCGAGCATGAGGCTGATATCGGAATATCCGGGCAGAGCCTCTTTTACTTCAAGGAGTGCCTGACTTACTGCAGCTTTCTGGATGGCAGGCTCCATCTGCTCGTCATGGCAGATGCGGATGAAATTCTTCAACTTTTCAAACACTCCATCGGGCAGAATATTTGTGGCACGGTCGCCCAAGGAAGCATAGAGGTTGATCAGTTCCCTTGCTTCCTCATTAAGTGGAAGCCGGGTTTGGCCTGGTAATTTCATACAAATAGTCCTTATTTAATGACTTTGCAAAGGAACGAAACCAACAAAGAATATCAAAGTCTTAAAGCAAAGTGGTTCGAGATTGTAACAAACAGGTAGGTGAAAGGTTGTTTGTGGTTACAGATTGTATCTTTGGTGGATGAAAGAGAAAAACTGAAGCTACAATTATGAACCTGACCCCTTTCGTCCTGGAACGCCATTTTGCCAAGTACGAGTTTGATGTGCCTTATCAGCTTAGTTGTTCCGATTGCGAACCCTTGAGGATGCCAGAACTTCTGGCTATGGCATCGCCGGATTCAATCAGGATGTGGGAGAATTTGCAGTTTTTATATACGGATACGAATGGTCATCCATTGCTTCGAAAGGAGATTGCTGCATGGTATGGTAATATCAGACAGGAAGATCTGCTGGTGTGTGTACCGGAAGAGGGAATTTTTCTGACCATGAATGCACTGTTGGAAAAGGGTGATCATCTTGTTGTTATCTCCCCTTCGTACCAATCCTTATCTGAATTGGCTATTGATAAGGGTTGCAGTGTGAGCCGTTGGGAAGCCGACGCGGCAGGAATTTATCAGGTGGAAGCACTCAAATCGCTGGTCAATGACAAAACCAGGTTGGTAGTGATAAATTTTCCTCATAATCCAACAGGAGCAATGATTTCCAGTGGGATTCTCGAGGAGATCATCTGGTTTTGTGAAAGGAAGGGTATTCTTGTCTTTTCGGATGAGATGTATCGCGGTCTGGAACAGAATTCTGCTGATCGTTTACCCTGTGCTTCAAGTCTGAGTGATTTCTGCATATCCCTGTCGGGTATGTCGAAATCGTTTGCCTTGCCCGGGCTGCGGATTGGATGGCTGGCCTGTGGTGATCCGGTTATTTTTGAAAAGCTGCTCCGCCTGAAAGATTATACCACTATTTGCTCATCGGCTCCGAGTGAGATACTGTCATTAATAGCGCTCCAGAGCAGGGAGATGATCCTGAACAGGAATCTGGCTATCATCAGGAAGAATATCAGTTTGGTGAATGAATTTGTAAAACGGTATCCTTCACAATATTCATGGACAGAACCCAAGGCCGGCAGTGTAGCCATGTTGAATATTCTGACCGGGCAGTCATCTGAAGAATTCTGCCAGGAGTTTCTGGAAAAGAAACAGGTGCTGGCCATTGGTTCGCATTTGTTCAATATGCCAAAGCCAGCTATTCGGCTGGGATTAGGGAGGATCGGATTTGCAGAGGCGCTGAACCGAATTTAGTAAATACATTCTTTTGCTGCTTCAGCAAAAGTCACCAGGTTTTTTGGGTCGGTTTCGAAGAAATGGTCAGATGCTGAGCAAATATATCCTCCTTCATTACCCACTTTCTCAAACAGCTCATGAACGTTTTTGCGAATCTTTTCGGCCGGTCCTTCGGAAAGTGTGCTGAACTGGTCGACCCCACCGATTACAGCTATGCGGTTACCCACTTTCTTTTTAAAGTCCCAAGGTTCCTGATTGCCGCCAACACTCATAGGAGCCAATGTTTCCGAAGCATCAGCACCCGTTCGGATAATTAATTCTTCTATACCCACAGTACCTCCGCAGGTATGGTAAGAAACCTTAAATCCCAGATCGTGGAGAGCATCGTGCATTTTCCGGTCGTAGGGGAGGCAGAATTCTTCGAACAGGTCGGGTGAGATTACTGTTGAGGAGGCTGAGCCGCCACCAGTCTCAATCAAATCGAACCGGGCACCTTTCATCGATTCAATAAACCGCAGTTTTTTATCTGAAAGGATCCGCAAGAATTCGTGCACCCAGTCAGGCTTTTCAAAAGTTGCATAGATGAGGGCAGTAATATCAAACAGGCAGGCAGCATGTTGCCAGCATCCGGCCTGGTCACCCCAGACAAATCCACGGAGAATGCCATTGTCGCCTACCTCATCATATCTTTTGGTTACAGGAGCATGTGTCAGCTTTGGAACCGGCATATATTTATCGAGAATCCGGATATCGTCATCATTTTTAATCAGGTATTCGGTTATCCAGGTAGTTTTTCGGTTTCCCTCAGTTTTATAGGTAAGAACACCACCGGGAGTCTCGATGGAATGATGAACGATTCGCTGATCGGGGTTGTTACTGATAACTATAGGAATATCCTTCCATGTTTTGGTGTTAAACTGGGTTGGATCGGCATCAACCACCCAAAACTGGTCCATCTCTTCAAAATATTGTATCTGAGCGTCGAGGCCTGTGAGCTTAAATGCCTCCAGGTCTGTTATTCCACCCATATGTTCTTTCAGATGATAGCCTTGCCATTGGTGTATTGATACCGGTAAACGGTCGGGCTTTTCACGATTTAATGCAGCGAGCAAACGTTCTTTGGAGGTCATAATGCCAAATTTGACGATAAAGATAATAGAAATGAGGGTGTCGGGTATCGGGTATCGGTGTCGGGTATCAGGTATCAGGTATCAGGTATCGGGCATGGGTTACTGGGTCATAAATTTCCAAGTGATACCGGAATATCCAAATCCTGCGTCACCGCTGTGTTTGACAGTACCCTTACCCTGTTTCAATTCAAGGAGCTGTACGGAGTATTCCCCTTTCTCGAAATTGAAGGTTTTACCATCATCATTATACAGAGCAAAATGGCCATCGGCTTTGCCATAAACCTTTACAATCAATGGTTTATCGTTTGTCCATTCTGAGGTTTGGCGTATAGGTGAAATCATTGGAATCATGCCGCCATCGCGAACAAACAATGGAATCTTGTCCAATCCGGAAGTTATGGTGAATGTTCCTTCGCCGGCCAGTTTGCCTGTGTAGAAATCGAACCATTTGCCAGGAGGAAGGATCACTTTTCGTCCAGTATCGCCTTTAAATAGAGGTGCAACAAGGAGATTGTCACCTACCATGTACTGATCTTTTATCTCCCCTGATGCAGGAAATCCCTCGGTTAGTTGCATGGCGCGGAACGGTGGCTTTCCTTCGAAATAGTATTGTGCGAAAGTTGAATACAGATAGGGCAAAAGCTGCATTCTCAGGAAAGCAACATCCTGGCAAGCCTTGTAAACATCCGGGAACGACCAGGGTTTGGTGCCGTCGGCCCAGGCATTGATCATTGCCATTGGCGAGAAACAGACAGTCTGCATACGTCGGACCCACTCTTCGGATGAACCGCTGGCTCTGACTTCGGGTTCCCAGAGGATTCCGGAAAAGCTTGCGTTTACCAGTGCGGTGATAAAATCCTGATGGCTATAGTTATCATTATAAATAGCATATGGATAAGATACTGATCCGGCATTGGCTGCCCGGCTGAGACCATAGGTACGTTGATTTTTTTTACGGAAAATCTCATCCATGAGCGTCATCATCTGAAGCCCATAGGTTTGGCGCATTTGCTCGCCATCGCGGCCAGAGGGAAAAACTGCGCCATCGGGCCATAGCCAGGAATCAAAACCATCGACTTCATCGATCTTAAAACCGCTGGCACCGATATCCAGCTGGTTTTTAACGAGGTGGTCCTGCATAATCTTTCGTGCTTCCGGAATGGTATAATCGGCAACGGTTCCGCACCAGACGGTGTGAGAACCGGTGTAACCTTTCAGAAGTTTATCGAGCGTACCGCCGGGGTTATGATAGGGGTTCATCCAGAGGTTCAGATGGATGCCCTTCGAGGTCATTTCGCTAATGAAACTGGCGGGTTCAGGAAAACGACCGGGATCCCATTCGAATGAGCAGGGATAGGATTTGCTATGCCATCCGGGCTCGAGTCCGACCACATCGAGCGGAAATTTATTTTGCTCAAATCCTGCTGCCTCTTTTCTGATATCCTCCTCATTATAAAGCGTGGGCGTTCTCTGCCAGAAACCCAGTCCCCATTTTGGCGGTATTATGCCTCCTCCGCAGTATAAGTTGAATCGCTGCACCACCTCCATCAGGTTTTTGCCGGTAAAAAGAATGATCTCAACCCCGGCTTCCGGAATTACCATCTCGATATTATCAGAATAGGGTTGTGCATCCCAAGCCCGGTCGGTATTCCGATCGCGTGCCACCGGAGGGTTTTTACTGTCCTTTCTGACAGCCGATCCCACTGAAACATCGATATATCGTGCTGCGTTCACAAGTACGCCGTATCCTTTACTGGAAACAAAGAATGGAACCGGGGCATGGGTGCGGCCATTATCCTCGCTGCCATAATGATCGACGTGGAGGCGGAAGATCCTTCCCCGTTGGGCCACGGTTTTAAAATTCAAACCGAAACCGTAAATCTGCTCCTCCTTGCCGAGCGGAAACTTCAGGCAGGTACGCCCATTAATCACCGATGCTTCAATATCTTTTAAATCGATAGGAACAGGGGTATCAGGCAGAGTGTTGATAGCCTCAGCGCGTGGTTTACGGTTTGCCACTGATAACAGGTTAAATGTCGGCGGATTGCCCGCTTTAGTTCGAAAAGTTCCGGTAAAAGGATGCTCCCAGCTGAGTTTTTTATCTGGATTATTGGTTGGCGGGTTAACCGTTTTGCAAGCAACCAGCGAAGAGATGATCAAGATCAGGAGGAGTGTTCGGGTGGACATCGGTAATGGGTATCAGGTATCAGGTATCAGGTTTCAGGTATCAGGTTGGGCGAGCACAAGTGTCCAGTATAATCCTGTGATCCATGCACCCATTTCAGTGTATTTAGGATTCATAATATTCACACAATGTCCCTCGCTTTCTATCCAGGCTTTTACAACTTCGTCTTCATAAAGTACTCCATAAGCTACATTTTCTCCGCAGGCCTTCCATAAATAATGCTGATCGAGCAACCTGTCGTCAACATAAGAGTTGTCGGTACCCTTATGACTCAAAAGGTTCGATTGAAACATGTCCTCCGAGTGAACCTTAGCTGCAGCTTCCAGCTTGTCGTTATACTTCAGTTTGCCTGCAGCAGGATACCATTTGCTCCCGCAATGCTGACCTGCGGACCTGGCTTTGTTTATCTGGTTCAGGATTTTGGTACGACTGAACATCCTAACATCACTGGGATCCTTCGCTTCACAGGATGCGAAAATCAAGGCCAGCGACAAAACTATCAGGCAAATACGACCCATCGCTTATTTTGTAAGATTGACTAATCCAATAAACGGCTCAAAGATCTGTCCTATTATCAACTGGTTATCTAATATTACTGCTACTGAGGCAGTACTGATTATTTTTCCATTATCATAAAGTAATCTTGTGATTTTACCCGATGATGGGTTCACTGAAAGTACCATGGATGGAGATTTGCTTTTTGTATTCTTTACATGCCTCACAAATTTCAGGGTTTTGGAATGGCTTGTTGTAATCAGGCTGCCCTTATAGAACCTTATGTTATCCGGTCCTGTAATTTCTGCTAAAACAGTTTTATTGCTAAGTTGTCCATCTTTCAGCAAAAAGGAATATAACTTGTTTTCCGTAGATGCACTGACAAAAATCTTATTTCCCAAACCAGCCAATCCGGCGGGCATGCCAATTTCGCGTGCCATGATTGACCAATTCCCCTGACCATCATAAAAGAGAATGTTACCCTTTTTTTGGCGTAGGATGGTTTCCTTAATATCTCCTCTTACGGCAGCATCGTTGCAAACAACCACACTTCCATCAGAAAATGCCTGGAGGGCGTTAGGTGAAACGAGTAACCTGGAGTTCAATTCTTCAACAAACACAAGATTATCACCATCAATCTGATAGCGGATGACTGGATGAATACCGGCGGCATCATTATGGCTGATGACGTATAAATATTGGATTTCACCTGCGGTAGCAAGGGAAATGCCATGGGGCCGGAATATTAGGCCGGCGGGCTCACCGGTGCGTTTCATCACGATGCGCGAACCCTTAACCGGATCAATTGCTTCGATCTCGCCATATTTAGGATATTCGGCGCGGCGGGAGGAGCATGAAACGAGTATACGGGGAGGAGTGCTGAGTGAGTCAATCACGATATCTTCCGGTCCATATCCTGAAGGAAGGAGCTTGATGGGGGATTGTGCGGGAGCCGGAATTCCCAGCAACAGCAAAAGACAAACGAAAGCTGTCAGCTTTTTCATTTCCTGTTATTTGACGGTTACTTTTTTCATAATCTCATAAACCAGTGCCAGCTGGCTGTCACCCAGGCCCCAGGGTGTTTCCTCTGGCTTCCACCCGAGCCGTTCGAGAGCTTTTTGGCTGGCGGCATCATTATGGGTGTATGTAGCAACTGACCACAACATTAAAGGATTTGCAGGTTGCGATTTCATCCAGCCGGTCAATACTTTGTCGCCCTCTTTTTCGAGGCTCAGCAACCGGTAACTCTGGGCTGCCAATAGGTAAGGAGTATCCCAGACAGGCTTTAGCTCATTAGTATATGCGATGACCTTGTGGAAATACTTTTCAGCCTCCATCGCCTGATTCATCTGAAGGTAGCATAATCCGGTCAGATAATCCTCAACCCTTTCATCTGTGATATATGGTTTGCCAACACCCAAGGTAACCGGCCATTTGCGGGCATCTTCCAAGTCGGACAGGGCTTTAAGATACCGTTGATGGCGGAAGTAGTCCAGTGCTCTCAGCACCAAAGCCGATCGGTAGATTTCATGGCCTTCCCTGGCACCCTCGGCTGGTAGAAGGATCATGCCGTTCAGTATGTCAACCGATTCGGTAAAATTGTGATTGTACAGCTCGGCCTTGGCCTGATCAAATTGCAGGATCATATGCCCGGGGATTTTCGATGTAGCTTTGCGCGCCACTTCGAGGTATTGCGACCAGCCCCGGTTTCGTGCATAAAAGCTACCGAGGGCGTTCCAGCAACGCCAGTTATCAGGCTGAAGCTCCAGTGCCTTGTTCAAGTCCCGTAAAACAAGATCCTCCTCCATTCCCTCAAAAAGTTTAGCACGGGTCAGATAGAAATGTGCTTCGACCGGTTCATAACGGCATGATTTCAAGAGGTCCTTGGCTTTTAGGGTATCATCGAGGCTCAATCTGATCAGCCCCATATAATACCGGTTTTGCCATGCAGGTTTCACTGATTCAGCCCACTCCAGCACACGAAGAGTTTCGGGACGATAAGGGAACACCAGTTTAGTGGGAGAGGAGGCAATTGCTTCCAAGGCAGGAATCGGGTTTGCCCCTGGCATTGACGGCTGTTTGCTGATAGTCTGGAGGTAATTGCGCCAGTACTGAATCTCAACCTGATCAGGAGCTGAATTCAGCAAGCTGATGGCCTCCTTATCCTGATTAAGATTGTGATAAAAAATAGCCAATTCAAGATAGGTTTGCTCCGGGAATTCATTACGGATCATTTTCTTGAATGAGTCGAGGTTTTCAGTCGAAGGTTGGCCAAGATATCTTTCGAAAGCCACAAAATGGCTCAAGGGATCCATCGATATAAGTCGGTTGAGTACTTCGCTGGCCTGACCGGGCAAGTTTGCCAGCCGGCAGGCGATTGCTTCCAATTGTATGGCCTTAATATCATAACGGTTATAATCCTGGGCCGAACGGGCGTATTTGAATACCCGATCAAGGTCCTTCTCTATCAAGGCGATCTCCGCCAGTCCGGTATAGGAAGCCGACCGGTATTCCATAGATCTTGTGGCCAGACCAAATGCTTCCTTTGCTTCGTAAAGCTCTCTAATCTCCTTAACTCCCTTAACCCCGTCACTAATTTTTATCCCCTCACCTTTTTTAACCACCCCGAGTAAGTAGTTTGCTTTCGGATCATAGGTATCGAATGACAGTGCTGTGGAAAGAAGCTCTTCAGCCAATTTTGGTTTTTGAATGCGGATATATTCCTCTCCCAAACCGGTTAGCGCAGGAAGGTAATGAGGATCTTTTGCCAGACATTTCCGGTAATAATCGCGAGCTTGTGAGTATTCCCGCTGCCGGCTGAATTCCAAGGCTTTCAGGTACAAACCCTGCAAGGAGGTCCAGTCGAAAGCAGGTGAAATCACTGGACGGTCGGAGTTGCGGGCTGCCTCATCCTCAGGCGACCAGTTAAGCCTGCCATTGGCCAGTGAAACAGCGGTTGCCTGATGACCGGCAGGAAATGCATAAGTGAACAGTTCCATTGGTTTCAGGTTCACGGGGACTTTTACCACAGGGTCCTTACCACTTTTCATAACCAGTGTATCCTTGATAAATTCCAGTGCACAAAATTTAATTTCGCCGATCTTTTCCGATGAGCCGGCTGGTGCCTTGCCATCATTGACATACAGTATGCCAGCCTTACCAATTTCAGTAACTCCTCCGGTACCGGCGATCGGAAACCAATGTTCACTGAACCGCTCACAACTGTTACCGGGGAATTCAAGATGCTTGAACGGTGTAAAAGTTGAACCTGCTGCTTCCTGATTAAACAGGAGCCCTGTTTGTATCTCGGTATATTGCATATTTCCCGGTTGATCAGTCAGCAGGTCTGTCCACAAGGCACCCTGAGGACTCAGCGACCAGATCCAGATTTTTTTCCCAACTTTTTCCGTGTAGTCATTCCAGTGTCCGAATCCGAAATTCCGTGAAGCATACATCCCGGCAAAAAAATCGGTATAGGTGCCCAGAACATGGTAGCTATGATCGCTTCCGTAATTGTTTTCGGCATAGTTTGAGATATTCCTGCCATCTGCTAAAACCGGCCAGGGCGATTCTTCCCCGGCATGTCCTATGTAGTGATCACCAGGAAAATAGTAGGTCAGATCAGGAGCAGCATCGGCAGCTGCCGTGGCCCAATGATATTTCGATGTTGTGAGGTCCATTGGATTGTACCAGAACATGTTTGTCTCTACCCATGCTTTGTCCTTTGGCAGCCGGATTTCCACTCTCCATTCCGACCGGGAAGTAAGATCCATCGCCCCGATAAAACAGGAGACACTTCCATCATCATTGGTGCGAGTTAAATAATCAACTGGTGAAGCCGTTGTGGGGGCATGACCTATCGATCCAAAATTAAATTCGATACCTCCCGAGGTCCAGGCGCCGCGCATGGATATATCTCTGAATTTGATTACTTTATTAAGATAGATGAATTCCCTGCCGGTAGATTTTTCTATTGCTCCAAGAATTTTACCTCCCATTTCCGGTGCGATCATCACTTTGATCCAATCATTTTCCAATTCCACTATTTTCCAGTCGTGGTTAATTCCCTTGGTGGAAAAACCATCAAAACGGAAATATGGATAGATTTTACCTGTACGGGCAACCGGGTTGGGGTCGCCATAGGGATAGGTGAGAAAGGTTCGGTTGTATTCGCGCACCGATGCACTCTGAGCGGACAAAGGTGAGGAGGTTAAATAGCTTAAAAGAATAAGACAGGTGAGGGAAGAGAGGAATAAAAACAGCGACCGTTTCATGACATTGATTTTTTACTAAAATACGGATTTGATTTTCTATTTTTAGTTGATTTTCGACAAACAAATAATGTCAGGGTTTCCCATCGATAAGCGGGTTACAGTCAGGAAAGCGGAAGATAGAGATAATCAATCTGTTCTCGAGCTGTCGCCGAAGTGCGCCCAGTTTGGAATGATTACCATGTATCCTGATCGGTCGCCAGTTTTTAACAGGATACATCACCTCCTCGATGCCGGATCCTATCACATGTTAGCTGTAAATGGAAACCGGGTTGTGGGTACGCTTGGCACCATGCATACCGATTATTTTTTCCGGGATGAGCCGGTCAGAACAGCCTATTTCATGGATTTTAAGGTGGATCCTGATTTTCGTCTGGGAATCACTGCTTACAGGTTGGTGAAAACCTCCATAGACCTGGAGCATGAGGCAGGGACGCGAATGGCGCTTGCCACTCTTTTGAAGAACAATGACGACCCGATGGTTTTCACCAAGGGCAGGGGAGGATTTCCGGCTTCATTGTATCTGGGCGACAACAGGATATACAATTTTGTGCCAATACGAAAGATAAAGATTGATTCCCGTTTTGTAATCCGGCCGGCTGTAGAGGCTGATATCCCTGATCTGGTTGACTTGTACAACCGTTACTACCGTACCTATCGGCTGGCACCCAGAATGACTGAAAAAAAGTTTCGTCATTATATCACACAGATCGATGGACTGAGCCTGGGTTGTTTTTATGTCGCTCTTGAACAGGGCTCAATAAAAGCGGTGGTAGCTGCATGGGATGCCGGTTCGATCAAGCGATTCATGGTTATAAAATCGAATTTCAAAGTCAAACTGATATCCGGACTGGTGAAATTTTTATCCTTTTTCGGCCGCATGCCTGAACCCATCCGAATCAATCAGCCATTGAAGCAGCTCACGTTGGTGCTCTACGCGCATGATCATTGTAATGAGGCACTTTCGGCCTTATTCCGCTATGTAAATAACAAAAATATCGGTGGTGAATATTCTATCATCCAACTCCAGATCCATGAGGATGATCCGGCCAATGAAAGTTTAAAGGGTTTGACTGGAATTTCGGTGTACAGCGAGATCCATCTTTTTACCGATACTTTGCAATTTGCCAGGGAGATACAAAACACCGTCGGTCTGGTTCACCTCGAATTTCCGAATTACATTTAGTGTGCACCACCGATAATCCTGGAAAGGGTTTCAGCAATATTTTCTGTCGGCCGGGGTGCATAAACTGAAATAATTTTCCCCTCTTTATCGATGAGGAAATATCGGGGAAAGTCATTCAGATAGTAATTCTCTTTTAATACGGTCGATTTTGGATCCTGGATCAGCTGTATGCTGCCGAATTTATTTTTACTGATTATCGCGGCCCAGCGGTTTTTATCTTTTTCAAAATCCAGGGATATCATGATGAATTTGACTGGTTTGCCAGCAAAATCCTTACGAAGCTGCTCAAAATAGGGAATTTCCTGGGTGCTCCAGTCGGACCATGAGGCCCAGAAACCTATATAAAGTAGCTGACCGAAATAATCGCTGAGTTTAACTTTTTTTCCATCGGGTGTATAAGCAGTAAAATCTGGAGCCGGTTTACCCAATCCCACTTTCTCCATGTTGGTGACAATACCGTCGATGGTTTTTACATATTCCGGATTCTTACAGGAGATCCTGAAATCGGTGACAAAGGATTCGACCCTCGTGGTGCCAAAATTTGCCAGATGATCATCCATGGCGGTATACAAAAGATAATCGGCCACCTTCTGATCCGTAAATTCCTCATGAATAACCCGGAAACGGGCTACTGATTCCGGAAAAATCAAGGAAGCAACATTGGCATGATCAGCCAGGTAAACCGATTGCCTGTAATTAAGGTAATTCTGGATAAACGCCTTGTAAATCGCACTATTCAGGTTTACGGCGGAATTAAGATTCAGCTGATGCAGGTAATCAATGTGATACCCTGCAGGAAGAACGGGAAAGTTTCCTTTTAGCATCTCATATTTTCCTGGATACAGAATGTGCTGATCGGCCCAGGAAAATTCTATGTCGGAACGTGCACTTGAAACAAATGCCGGGTCAATTTCTTTATATTTTGCCTGATATTCATCGAGCAACTTAATTTTTAGTTGTCTGACAGAATCAGTGAATCTAATAAATCGTTCCGGCTCCATGGCATTGAGGTCAATTGCCTGGACAGATGCTTGCTGATCGAGTTTTCGTGCCAGGGTGAGATAATGGTTAACCGGTCCCAGCTCTCCGCCATAAGTTATGTTTTCAGGAAAAACGATGGAGTTGATGTTCAGCGAAACTGCTTTGCCAGGTTCAAGAAAAACATCAGTAAGACGATTACCAAAGAAGAGCATTGCTTTTCCCGGAGAAGCAAGCGGAATTGTAATGGTGAATTCTCCGTTTTTATCGATCCGGGCACTGTCGAGCACAGGCCCTGCAGTAATGTTCACATATCCAGGCACGACAGGTGAAATAATACCTGAGATTTTTGATTCGCATGGTTTTAATCCTGATTTATGGCAGCTGCTTAAAATTGCAGCTGCCATGATCAAAATAAGGATAATTCGTTTCATCCCGGTGTTATCTCTGGCCGCCCGTTCTTGTAACAAACCGGGTGTAATATTCATTGAATTTGGTTTCAATTTCTTTAGCCAGATCCTCTTCTTTACTATTTGTCACCCATTGGGTAAGATTGCGCATCTCATACAAAACATACTGAAGATCATCGCTTACCGACGGGAAAATATCCGCAGGCTGACTCAGGTAAAAATCTGCTTGATTCTTGATGTTTTCAAAAGCAAATTTTGCCACTTCACGGCCTTTTTCCTTATTGCCTGCTTCAAACCAAAGATTTACCGTTTCTACATCCTGGGGAACATAACCCAGAACTTTCATCGGTATTGATTTTTCCAGTTTGGTAAGCACTTCGGCTGCCTTTTCGGGTTTACCTTCTGCAATCAGTGCTTCCGCCAGGCGATTGAAGTTGTTTTTCATATTCTGCTCCATGCGGCGGCAGGTCTCATCCTGATATACTTTCGGGTTATTCAGGTTGGTGTATTTGAATTTATTGACCACGTTGTCATACATGATATCCGTATTCACCATGCCTTGCATGCCGTTTTGCTTGATTCCTTTAATAGGGATCAGACGATAGCTTAAACCTTGAAGTTCAAGATAATTATCAAGCTTAACCGAGCCAGACTGGCCGGGTGTAGTGTAATACATCGGGCGTTCCCAGTTGTTATTGGCTAAGATATCGAGCACAACCAGTTCGTCTTTGTATACTGCATCCTGGCCCATATTCCAAACGATTGCACTATCAATCTGTGCGGCACGGCTGGCTGAAACTGTTCCGTTCTGAATGACTTTGTTTTTATCAACCGGCAAGATAAATGTGGCAGCCGGGAAATAGTTGAATGATCGTCCAGATGAGGATGGGACCATAGCCCGTGGATCATCATTATTGACAAAATCCATCATCTTTTTCAAATCAGTCGGGACCTTCAATTTATCCAGGATAGGCACATATCCTCGTTTTCCCTGACGGTATTGTTCGAAATTCATGGAAATCGGCAGTGCTTTTGAGCCGTAGTAGGTACGTTTGAGCTGATCAATATACCAGTCCTGCGGCAGGAAAGGCATGCAGCAAACCCTTACGTCGGTGCGTACGTTTTCCACTTCCTGAACATACCAGAGCGGGAAAGTGTCGTTATCCCCGTTTGTGAAAAGCAGGGCGTTTTTATCGAGTCCAATGAGATAATTATAAGCGAAATCATGAGCAGTATTTCGTCCCGACCGGTCATGATCATCCCAGTTCTGCGATGCCATCACTACAGGAACTGCCAGCAGGCATACTCCGGTAACCGCTATAGCAGTTAATTTCGGGTCAAACTTTTTCTTAAGAAGGTCGTACAGATAAAGAACTCCTACGCCGATAAATATCGCAAAGGCATAAAACGATCCCACATAAACATAGTCCCTTTCCCTCGGAGTCATCGGCACTTCGTTCAGATAAACAATAATTGCTGCACCCGTCATAATAAAGAACAGGGTGATGATCCAGAAATCTTTGCGGTGTTTCTGATAGTAGAACCAGGCACCCAACAGTCCAAGAATCAATGGCAGTGCATAATAGCGGTTATGGCCCTTGTTTTCCGTTATGAATTTTGGAAGATTGTCCTGTGGTCCAAGGCGCATCGCATCGAGAAACTTGATGCCTGTGATCCAGTTTCCGCTTTTAACGCTGCCATCTCCCTGCTCATCACTCTGGCGACCGGAGAAGTTCCACATAAAATAGCGGATATACATATGACCGAGCTGATACCTGAAAAAGAACCGCATGTTTTCGACAAAGGTTGGGACCATCTTGATTTCATTTTTCCCATCCTGACCTTCCACGGTGATTGGCCGGCCTTTTATTCTGCCCCAGGCTTTGTACGCTGATTCGTATTTAGGCTCCTGGGCGTTGTACATCCTCGGGAAGAAAGTGGTAAAACGGCTGTCATACACATATTCAGTCCTTGTATCACCTACTTCATATTTCCCGGCTTTCTTATAATAGAAATTCTTTCCATCCTTATACGCAGTAACCGGCGCATTATAATACTCACCATATAAAAGAGGGCGTTGGCCGTAAACTTCGCGGTTTACATAGGAGAGGAGGCTCAGGGTATTATCCGGGTTGTTTTCATCGAGAGGTGGATTGGCAGCTGAGCGTATGGGAAGTATCAGAATGGATGAGTAGCCAATCATAATAAATGTGAGCATCAGAAAAACAGTATTCCACATGACCTTTTGTTTTTTCTGGCTCCACCAGATACCGTAGATAAGACCGGCAGTGAGTGCAAGAACAAATATCAGGACACCAAAATTAAATGGTAGCCCAACAACATTGATAAAGAACAGTTCGAACCATGATGCCACTTTTAGGGTGAACTGGATCACTACCAGCAATACCACCGACAGCAGCACGAATGAGCCTAATATGGTAACGATCAAACCGTTACGGGTAACTTTGAATTTTTTGAAATAATATACCAGAACGATGGCGGGAATTGCCAACAGGTTAAGGATATGCACACCGATGGATATCCCCATCAGGTAGGCAATCAGGATCAGCCACCTGTCGCTTCGCGGTTCATCGGCCACGCTTTCCCATTTAAGTATGGCCCAGAAAACGGCTGCGGTAAAGAGCGACGACATTGCGTACACTTCCGCTTCAACAGCACTGAACCAGAAAGAATCAGAAAAGCAATAAGCCAGGGCACCAACAATTCCGGCTCCCATAATGGCAAAAAGTTCACCCGGTCCAGGTTCACCGTCTTTGCTGACGATTTTGCGAGCCAGGTGGGTAATCGACCAAAAGAGGAAAAGAATAGTAAATCCAGATGCCAGGGCCGACATCACATTGATGCTTTTGGCAATATGCATGATATTTCCACCGGCAAAGAGCGAGAAGAACTTGCTTATCAGCATCCAGAAAGATGCTCCCGGGGGATGGCCAATTTCCATGTTTTTGGCCGTTGCAATAAACTCTCCACAGTCCCAGAACGATGCAGTGGGCTCAATAGTAAGCAGATAGACTATTGATGCTATTGCGAAAATAATCCATCCGGTTATGATATTAAGACGGTTGAAATTCATAGTATGTCTTTTAATGTTTTCTGATTCGAATAGTTGAGGGGCGAAAGTTAAAAAAGATTTCCCTTATCCGTAGCTTGTAGCTCCTCATAAACGCTATCTGTCAGGAGTTCTTTGCCAAAAGAAGCTTCTACAGCCAGCTGATCGCATCTTTCGTTCTCCGGATGATTGGCATGGCCCTTAATCCAGATGAAAGATACATTGTGCTGACGGTATATTTCGAGAAACCGTATCCAAAGGTCGGGGTTCTTTTTATTTTTAAAATTCTTTGATTCCCAGGTCTTAAGCCAGCCTTTCTCGACGGCATCGGCCACATATCTGGAGTCAGTATACACGGTGACCTTACTTTTTTTAATTTTCAGCGCCTCCAACGCGACAATTACTGCGAGTAATTCCATTCTGTTGTTGGTTGTAAGGCGATATCCGGCTGAAAGTTCCTTGCGTTGACCGGGTGCCTGTAAAACGGCTCCATATCCGCCTGGCCCGGGGTTGCCACGTGCGGCGCCGTCGGTGTGAATCGTAATCTCCATCGCACAAAGATAAAGCAATGTGCCAATGTGCCAATTTGCTAATTTGCTAATTTGAAAATTGAGCTTTGCACGAATTTTCTATCTTTAATCCTTTATCTGCAAAACAAATACCTATGCAGGATTCCATTGCAAAGATTGAGCTGATTCCATTGAGGATTAAGCTGAAAAAACCTTTTGTGATTTCGTTGGGAAGGGTTGATTATGCCGAAAATGTTGCCGTTAAAATCAGTACCCGGTCGGGGATCACAGGGTTTGGAGAATGTTGCCCATTCCGTTCGATAAATGGGGAAAGCATGGAAACAGCAATGATTGTGGGGAAATATCTTTCGGATGCCTTAATTGATCAGGATCCTGTTGATATTGAGGGTTGTACTCGGAGAATGGATTTGGTGATTTACGGTAATCGCTCTATAAAAAGCGCTTTTGATATAGCGCTTCATGATATTGCCGCCCAATCCGCCGGATTGCCATTATACGCCTTTCTTGGAGGAAAGAATAGCAAACCGCTGATCACTGATTATACAGTCAGTTTTGGTCGGGTGGAAAATATGGTTGAGGAGGCTATCAGCATTGTTGAACAAGGATATCCGGCTATTAAAATTAAGGTAGGGGGAACGCTGGAGGATGATCTTCTGCGGATCGGCAAAATCAGAAAAGCAGTCAATGCATCGATTCCATTAAGGCTTGATGCCAATCAGGGATGGTCGGTGGAAACGGCCATTGGAGTGCTTTCCACTTTAGATGGAATGAATATTGATTTTTGCGAAGAGCCGATAGCCAGGTGGGACTTTATGAACTTACCAAAGGTGCGAAAAGCCAGCAAGGTCCCTATCATGGCAGATGAATCCTGCAGCGATCATCATGATCTCGATCGCCTGATCGTGCTGGATGCCTGCGATTATATCAATATCAAGCTGGGCAAATCGGGTGGATTATTCAATGCGATGAAAATGATCAGACTCGCGGAGGAACATGGAATGAAGGTCCAGGTGGGTGGTTTTGTTGAATCACGACTCGGTTTTACCGCTTCTGCTCACCTGGCCCTGGCTTCGGAATGTGTAACCTGGTGCGATTTTGATACTCCGTTGATGCTGGAAGAGGATCCCATTGAAGGAGGGATTGTTTATGGCTTTGGGGGAAGGGTTACAATTCCGGAGGGGTTGGGGCTTGGAGCGGGACTTTTGAAGGAGAAAGGGTGAGATAAATGCGATTCAATTTTCCGTTTC
The DNA here is from genome assembly GCA_903851365.1 of uncultured Bacteroidota bacterium. Taxonomy (GTDB): domain Bacteria; phylum Bacteroidota; class Bacteroidia; order Bacteroidales; family UBA12481; genus UBA12481. Next base: position 6,453 of record CAINOB010000047.1, on the reverse strand, counting down.
CAACATTTCGCCATGGGAACGCCAATCACTACCGATCCGGCATCTTTCAGCAGAAAATTCAATTTGTTTGTAAATCCCAGGGTATAAAGAAAATCTATCTTTCGGATATGGGCAAATTGAATCGTCTGTTCAGGTGAACCAGGGACCAGAAACACCATCTTGTCCGACAGGAGTAGTAATCTTCCTTTGGTAAAGGAATGGGGACCATACCACATGGTTGAATTGCTTGTCATTAGTGGCACTTCAGCTCCGCTATATGGAGTGGCTCTTTCCCGCACCACATCAGCGATCAGCATGAATAATCCTCCTACGAGTCCCATTCCCATTCCAAAAATGCCGTCGAACAGAAGAACCCGTGCCAGGCTGCTATGACCTGCATGAAAAACAAAATCGAGAACTCCAACAGCCACCATACCGATTGCAAATCCCACGCCATAAACAAGATATCGAATTTGGTAAATCCAGCGCGGAGCCAGCCATTCCTGAATCAGGCCAATCAAAACGGTTCCGAGTATAAGACCCAGAATCGGATCAAGCCCGCGATCTGAATTAGTTAGTGCAAAGCGATCGATAAAAATTATCCCAGTTGCTGATAATAGCAGAAAAAAAGTAAATAACAGAAATTGTTTGGTTTTGCCGGTCATGATCGGGGGTTTTCCCAAAGATAGCGAAACATAAATAATAATCCGATCAGCTATTTATTCATTCTTAGAACCCCGTGAAGCGGTAATCTCCCTATCTTGCTACGATCAGCACCCCTTCATATCCGATTTGAATGGAAGTTCGACCATTGCGATATTTCATTGGTTTCTCACACATCTTATTGAACCACCAAATCTATCTTTAGCTCCAAATGTGGATGCGCCATTGTCATCATAGAGCAATTCATTAACATAGATATATGATGAATTTGTGAAGTATGTTGATGACCAGAACTTGGCCGAATTACCCTCACCGCTAAAGGATCCGCTCTCATTTACAAAACCTCCTGGAAATGCTGAAAATCCGCTGGTATTATCACCATTCCCATTATTCGACCATCCTGTTTTTGATTTCAATTTCTTGCCAGCCAGTGTGCCAAATTGATTAAGCAAAGAAGTCCATTCTGATTGATAGGGTAAATGCCAGCCGGTTGGACAAGCCTCCCGTGCTGCCGGCCCATTGTATAACACGCCATATAATTTAAAATTTTCAGTCGCTTTAGCTTCTGATGTCTTTGATCCCTGATAATCGTAAACATAAAAGAAGGATTCAGTATTGGAGCCACTTGCTGATGGACTTACTCTGGGAAGGTAACATAGGTTTTCTGTCATCCAGGTCAGATTTCCTATTGTCTTAAAATTGTACAAATGATTGTCCCGTGAATCAGTGAATTGTCCATTAAAGGCCACTTTTTGCAGCACCAGATTCAACTGTGTTTCAATCTCCTGAAAAACTAAACTTTCCTTCAGTTCAATAAAGTAATAATCGTCCAATGCAGCCTTCCTTGCCAGCAGTGTTCTTTCTCCATGCGGGATATACCAAAGCTGAAAGTAACCTGTAGCGGTTGTTGTACAGGCAAGTTTGCTTTCTGTTCCATCAGGATTCAGAACTACAACTTGTGCATATTCAAGTGGCAGGCCATCCTGATCGGAAATCATGCCGGACAATTTTGTGGAATGATTAACTGAAGAAATTTCTCCTGTCAAGTTCACTGTAGTATTTGGAGTAACCTCTATCACAGAAGTGTAGGTACTATAATCAAGTTTCGAAATTGTCACAGTATTATCCCCGGAAGGTACGGACAATATAGAAAAGTAACCATACTGATCTGTTTCAGTGCTTTTATTACCGATAGTCACGGTAGCCTCAGGTATCGGTATGTTGAATTTTGTGAAATAAACATGTCCAATAACGTTCCCGGTTTGGGGTTCAGTCAATTGAATCTGGAATTCACCAGTGGCTTCATTTTTACCGTCCGAAACTGTTACAGACAGAGTATATGTTTTCCCGGCACCATCCGTTGGAGACTTCCATTTTACCTGCATCGAATTGGTTGTGGTCGTAAAACTACCTTCCCCGACATTCCATAAGTAATTCAGCAAATCGCCGTCTTCATCTGTGGCAGTTACATTCAACGTGAAAACAGTACCGGCATTCCGAATTTCCGGGCTGCAGGTGATACCAGTAATAATTGGCTGGTGATTTCGAACACAACCCAACATCAATAAAAGAATGACAAAAGCTGGAATTATTTTTTTCATTCGTAAATAGTTGATTGTTTCAAATAAATTGGCTTGTACTCATGGAGCCCTCAATTATTTTCATTGCATTTTGCGAGCTTGGCTCATGAGGGGTTCATGATTCAAAATCTATTGGTCGTTCTTTAAACACCGGGCATAAAAATACCCGTTTAGATTCCCCCACATTAAATTAACTCCATCAAAGTTTCTTTGTATTCCCATGTAAAATTGGGCTTGGTATTCACTCTGAAAGGGTCTCGTAGTGATCGAAAGGAACTGGACTTCCTGATACAATCCAAAAAATCGAACCGATGGGTTACTTGGGGGTTCATAATGGGTACCATAACCGGTATAGCGGGCATTGAATCCCAGACGCCCACCAACCATCATGGCATCTCGCGCCCCATTGTTTGGTATATTTTCACCCAGTTTTAGCCAGTCTTGTCTTGAGGGTATCCGCCAACCATCGGGACAAATATTCTGACCCGATTCAGTATAGTTGACAGCCCTATCTCCCAGGTAAAGTGCTCCATATAAATCGCACATTCCGTTAGCTTCATCATAACATCTTTGTAACATGGGGATATCCATTTTTGGATTGGTGCGGTAGTCAAGGTTGTCCGACATCCACCATTGTTCTCCAATCTTGACTGTTCCATAGAAATTACCGTCCCTCTTATCCTGAATATAGCCCGTTTGATTTTTGTAAGGCGACACCAACATCCTTTTTTTCACTACAGACCGCTCGCCACCTTCATCCTCAGCTTCCAAGGCAACCCAATATTCACCGGGAATGCTGAATTGATGGAACAACGTCTTATCATACGACCAACCAGTATCCCAATTCCCATCACCATCAAAATCCCAACGGATCAATAACCGCGAAGGCGGCGTAACATCATCCAATGAGGGCCAGGCACTCAGGTAAAAATTAGTCGTAATGTTACCGTATGGGGTAGAAACCTGAATCTGAGGGATCGGAGGTTTATTTTCCCTGATAACATAAAACTCTTTAGTAATACTGTTCGACAGGCCAAATTGATCTTTAGCAGTTAAGGTTACTTTTTCCATTCCGGCATTCCAAAAAACGTGCAGGAACTTTGGGTCGGTAAAAGGACCGAAAACAACTTCCGACTTAATGTCCCAGGAATAGGAGAATACCCTACTTGAGTCTTTCAGATGGTGGGTGCCCGATGCGTCAAGCAAAAAAGTATCCTTTACGGTACCATCCTTTGACAGCCAGGTGAAATCAACCTTTATTAATGTATCAATCAGGTTAACCGACAAAGTTTTTGTTTCAGTCGAAACTCTGTGTGTAGGATCCATCACGCTAAGTTTTACAGAATAATCTGCTGATTTTGGAAACTTATGTTTTGCAACTGGACTTGCACTCAGCTCCGTATCCCAAATTCCATTATTCTCAAAATCCCATCTGAATTGAAGGGAGGAAAAGGCATCTTCATCATCGATAGTAGAACTGGCGTCAAATGTGAATTCAGTTAAATAATTGCCCACCGGCGGATCAATTGTAAAAGCGGCATGTGGGGCCGAATACCCCTGATCGACCTTGATAATTTTATCAAATGCCAAACGCTTTCCGTCTTTAGTCAGGATCTCCATTCTTATTTTATGAGATCCTTTCTGATAGAAACGATAAGACAGCGTTGGGCAAGCGGTAAAAGCAGCATCCCACACGGAATCGGCATTCATATCCCAACGGAGAAAGAACTCTTGCTGGTTGGTTGGCAGATTCGGTATATCCACCCTGAAATCGAAGGTCTGCGTTGTCAGGCCGCTATCCGGCTTCATGACCAGCAGAACCTCAGGTTTCCAGGCAAATTGATCCTTAAGACAGGAAGGTATCAGGATTGCTATGGCAACCAGCAGAAAAAGAAAAATCCCGATAGAATAGCGCCTGTCCATCACATAAAGTTGAATATGAATAATTTCAGATATTTCATATCAGTTCCCTCTGCTATCTTTAAATCCTAGTGCGTGCGTTTTTTCACCCTGGGCTAGTTGATCAATGGTTACTTCGGACAAGGCTAAATTGGGCAGGTGCAGCTCGGCCCTGGATGAGAAAATCCCTATTCCATTATCAATATTTGAATAATCCATCAGGTTCGTGAAATTGTTACCCATGGCAATAGTCGATTGATAGTGAATACCCAAATCCGTGCCACCGGTAATAATGATGAATTCCAACGAAATTACCTCCCGCACCATCCCCGGGATAACTGGGATTCGGTTAGCCATGGCTTCAAAATACGAAGGACCACCCATGCCATATTCCAACATCTGAACTGTCTCCAGTTTGTAAATTCCCGGACTTGAGTAATCCGCTGTTTTAAACTCCTCCCCTAAATCCGATGAATCCCGATAATGAACACGGAAGACCAATTGATAAACACCGCTATATTGTCCGGGGTACCAGCGGACCGTGTACGGTTGTCCGGCTTCGAAATTGATCTTTCGGATTGATAGCGGAAATGGATCAACCACCTGGGGCAATCCATTGGCTACGGTTTTGGCAAAAACCATTTTATCAAGGTCCGGAAAGTAGACATAAAGCTGATAGGTATTTCCAACAACAGGCTTAAATTCTGAAGAATAGATCCTCAGGTTGGATGCAGGAAAATACCCGGAATCCTTTGTGATGGTAGTGTCAGGTTTAAACCAGAATGTTTTTCCTTTTTGACCATTTGCATATTCTTCGATATAAACTTGATGCGAAATGCTCCAAACCGTAGAATCGGAAACCGGAGGATGATCGGGACTGATTGTTCCATCCATGAATGACCTGCCAATCCTCACATATTGTACATCGCTGGTGGGATCAAGCAGACTATACACAATCGGAATGGGTGAACCATTGGTATAAAGATCTACATCCTCATTGCAGGCAACAAAACAGCACAAAATAAGAGCTAAAACGCTAGCCTTCCTGAGTGACAGGTTAGACGCAACACACTGATTGATTATCATGAAAACTTATCTTTATGCGGGGGGCACACATAAAGATAAGTAATTTATTACTTGAAATTACTTCAGACCTACAGATTATCCTATTTTTAAAGACGTCATTGTCAGTGACCCCATGACTGCTTTGTCATTGAAAAAGGAGAGTTTTTCGTTTTTCTTCTGCAGGGCAAGTGTATAAAGGAGGGGAAGAAAATGTTCTGGTGAGGGAACCGCCAGATTTACAGCTTTTCCAAGCGATGTGTAATTGATCAATGAATCAATATCTCCGGCTTGAATCAGGGTTTTTATCTTTGTATTGGCTTCAATTGCCCAATCAAACCCAAATTCGGGTTCGCTTATTTTATCCCAGGCAACCATCCGGAGATTGTGTACTATATTTCCACTTCCCAAGATCAGAATTCCTTTTCGACGAAGGGCCGCGAGCTCCTTTGCCAGGTCGAAATGATACTGAGGCTTCTGCAGGTAGTCGAGACTAAGCTGGACCACCGGCACATCGGCTTTGGGGTATAAATGTTTCAGAATGCTCCAGGCACCATGATCAAGGCCCCATTTATCGTCGAGACCAACCTGGGTTTTTGTAATGGTGTTCTTGGTTTCAGTGGCAAACATCGGACTGCCGGGAGCCGGGTATTGTACATTAAAGAGTTCCTGAGGAAATCCCCCGAAATCATGGATAGTCTGCGGCTTTTCCATGGCAGTGACCATGGTGCCCCGTGTTTCCCAATGCGCTGATACAACAAGTATTGCACGCGGTTTTGGTAGGGATTTACCGATTTCTTTCCAGAATCTCGAAAATTCGTTATCCTCGATGGCATTCATCGGACTGCCATGTCCAACGAACAGTACAGGCATAAGCTCTGTACTGTTCAGTGGATCAGTTAGTTTTGTAAGTTCATTAAGATTCATGGCAGCTCCTGCTAATGGAATTAGTGCTAAGGAATTTAAAAAACTCTTTCGGTTCATCGATCAGGCTTGTTTTGCCAGCTCAACTTCACAGATAATCTTTACATCGTCGCCAACCAGAACGCCACCTGATTCGAGGGCTGCATTCCAAACCAGACCGAATTCTTTACGGCTGATTTTACCGTTGAGTGTAAATCCAGCTTTGGTATTTCCCCAAGGATCATTCAATACGCCACCAAATTCAACATCCAAGTTCACTGTTTTAGTAACTCCTTTGATGGTAAGGTCACCAGTAAGGGCATAATTTTCATCATCAATATTTTTTAATGAACCTGATGTGAAAGAG
>CAINOB010000046.1 GCA_903851365.1 uncultured Bacteroidota bacterium | reverse complement strand
TACCGGATTTGAAGTCTCCAAAACATCCGGGACTTCCGGCTTTGCCAGTTCCGTCAGCCTGACCCAATCAGGTGGAACAGTTTCTTCCACAACAATATATGTTCGCCTCACCAACACTGCTACCGGCACGCCATCAGGCAAAAATTCGCTTGCCTCCGACGATGCAACCACACAAACCCTTGCAGCCACAGGAACAGTCACTACAGCTTCGGTGGGTGGGACGGCGAAGTGGTAATTGTGCTCGCTGACGCTCGCTAACTATGCTCACTGTGTTCGCTAATTGTCGCTGCGCTCCTAATAGGTTCGCTTCGCTCACTAATTTTTTGCCCTCTGCCCTATGTGAGGATCATTATCGATCATACTCAGCTCCTTTTTTGCCTTTAAGCCAATTGCCGGATCTGAATACCAATTCCTGGTTGGTTATATGTTGTTGTTAATCAGCAAATAAAAATAAATTTTCCAATTCGGTATTTACCGGTTCCGGCTAATGGCACCCTTTTTACCGCACCCTGGTGTGAAGCATCAAATTAAATATCTTCTGTGTGTTTTAAAGGTCATCGTTTTGACCTTTTCAACATCCGCTTTCGGGCAAACAGTTTTCTCTTTTAACAATGCCTTGGTAACCGGTCGAACCGGACCTACCCAGGCACAGGTCAACACTGCTTATACAGGCACCAGCCTTGACAGCAAGGTTACCGTAAATACTCAGGGAATACAGGAATGGACAGTTCCCGTTTCCGGGATCTACATCATCAGGGCATACGGGGCACAGGGCGCCAGAAGCGGCGGACTCGGTGCCGATATCAAGGGTTCCTTCAGCCTAACTCAGGGTGAAATTATTAAGATAGCAGTCGGCCAAACCGGGTCCGACGGTACCACTTCTGGAACAACCGGCGGTGGTGGAGGCGGTGGATCTTTCGTGATCAGGTCACCATATAACAATCAGGCATCGATACTGGTGATAGCGGGTGGCGGTGGAGGGTATACCAATGCTGGAAGCAGCACAGCCACGATGAATGCATACGCAACTGGCTCGGGAGGAAGTACCTATCAAACAGGTGGCGGAACCTCCGGGAATGGTGGGAGTTCAGGTGTTGCCAATGGAGCAGCTGCCGGTGGCGGCGGTTTTCTTACCGATGGAGGTAGTGGAGCTGAAGGAGATGTTTATCCTATTGGAGGGAAATCATTTATCAATGGTCTTATTGGTGGAACGGAAGGTCATTTAGGAAGCTATCAGGGTGGCGACGGAGGATTTGGCGGCGGCGGCGGTGGATGGCATAATACATTAAACCGTTCTGGCGGTGGAGGGGGTTACAGCGGCGGTCAGGGTGGCACCTGGAGTGGCCAGGAATCAGGTGGTGGTGGAGGATCTTATAATGCCGGAACTGAACCGGTCAATACTGCCGGAGTCCGGTCAGGCAACGGTCTGGTTACGATTACCTATACATCGTGCTCTTTTACAAATGCCTCGGCAACCGGCCGAACCGGTCCTACCCAGGCTCAGGTCAACACTGCTTATACAGGCACCAGCCTCGACAGTAAGGTGACAATCAATACTCAAGGCATCCAGGAATGGACAGTTCCGGCAAATGGAACCTATCATATCGATGTTAAAGGTGCCGGTGGCGGAGCAAACTATAATACACTGCGTGTCAGGGGCGGATATGGCTCCCGGATGACCGGTGATTTTAATCTGACGGCTGGCCAGGTACTTAAAATTGTAGTCGGACAACGTGGCCTCGACGGCACACAGGATGATTATGCTACTGCCACACTTCCCCAGGAAGTTGGCGGTTCAGGTGGCGGAGCATCTTATGTTATTTTATCCAACAATTCAGCGCTGATAGTAGCTGGCGGCGGCGGCGGAGCAACCACCCGCCTGAGTTATGCGGGGGCCATTGGCGGCGATGCATTAACCGGTACAAGCGGCGGGAGCGGGGTAACGGCCTCACCTGGCGCCGGTGGTGCCGATGGCACTGGTGGCGGCGGATGCGCCAATGGTGGCTTTCAGGGCGGATCAGGTGGTGGTGGACTGACAGGTAACGGTGGAAACTCAGAGGGCGCAACAAACTATGGTACAATAAATTACGGAGGGTCATCTTTCACAAATGGAGCAAATGGCGGGCTTCAGGGCTCAACTATGGCTGTTGGCGCCTGTCGCCAGGGAGGCTTCGGCGGTGGCGGTGCTGGCGGATATACCGGCGGTGGCGGTGGCGGATACTCGGGTGGCGGGGCCGGCGGCGACGGCGGATCCGGTGGCGGCGGTTCTTACAATGTGGGCGAAAATCAGATCAACACTGCAACCGTAAATTCAGGCAATGGCCTCGTAGTCATCACCTATGGCGCTGCCGCAACATCATCAATTTCTATAACAGCAACACTCTCAGCCTTCACATCCTGCAGCGGAACAGCTTCAGCTGCACAGAACTTTACAGTTTCAGGGTCCGATTTATCAACCGATATTACCATCATTGCTCCCACCGGATTTGAAGTTTCAAAGATTTCCGGAACTTCCGATTTTGCCGGTTCGGTCACCCTTCCACAAACCAATGGGACGGTTTCTTCAACAACGATATATGTTCGATTAACCAATGCGGCTGCCGGCACTCCATCAGGCGACATCACACTCGCATCCACCGGCGCTACCACGCAAAATGTGGCCGTCAGTGGTACCGTAACGGCAGCCTCTGTGGGTGGGACAGTGAAGTGGTAGTGGTGCGCCTGCGTAATTTCGTGGTAAGCGACGGGGTCCCGACGTTCGTCGGGATGACACTTCTGCCGAGGGAGATTCAGTGACGCACCCAAATGCTTTAGTAATTATAACGTTGTTGACAAATCATGCCATTGTGGATTTGATTTGTTAATCAAGTCATCCTTCCAGGTGCGCCTCCACTCTTTCAATTGTTTTTCCCGATGTATCGCGTCTTCGATGAAGCCAAAGGTTTCCAGGTAAACCAGCTTATGAATGTTATATCTGCCTGTAAAACCCTTGTTCGATGGATCGCGGTGCTGTTCAACTCTGACTTTGAGATCTCTTGTGACCCCAATATAAATGACCCGGTTATTTTCCGTAGCCATGATGTAAACAAAAAATTGGTAGACTATCACTTTCTCTTTTTAAGAGAATAGATGCACAAATCCAACCAAAATGGAATTTTCCACCCTAATTTTTAATCGATAGAAGTGTCATCCCGACGAACGTCGGGACCCCGTCCCTTACCACGGCATTCTGTTAAATAGTCTTCAACGCCTTCCGATGGAATATCAGTATCCAGATCACCCCACAAGTGATCGCCGAATCTGCTACATTGAAGATCGGACGGAAAAATGTGAACGACTGACCGCCCCAAATGGGAACCCAGCTTGGCCAGGTCGTATCGATAATCGGAAAATATAACATGTCAACTACCGACCCCTGCAAAAACGGCGCATATCCGCCACCCTTCGGAAACAGCTCAGCAACGCCGCTGCCCGGAATCATTGAATTATGATAGGTCGATTCGTTAAATATCAAACCATAAAAAGCACTGTCGAAAATGTTGCCCGCAGCACCTGCTGTAACCAGTCCCAATGCAAGGATAAACCCGATCGGCATGCCCTTCTTGATCATATTATTGATGAAAATTGCCAGGGCGACAACCGCTATCAAACGAAAAACCGTTAGCGCAATCTTGCCCCAAACTCCACCGAGAGTCACACCAAAAGCCATCCCACGGTTCTCGACAAAATGAATTTTGAACCAGTTGCCGATTACCGGAATAGTTTCCCCAATCGACATATGCGTCTTAACCAGGATCTTAACTACTTGGTCCAGGACCAGCACCAGGATAACAAGCAAAATTACCTTAAACTGTTTTGACATAAATCTTTGATTGGGGTTTCGGGTTTCGGGTATCGGGTATCGGGTATCGGGTATCGGGTATCGGGTATCGGGTATCGGGTTTAGTGGATTGGACAGGCAGATTTATAAATTGTTACAAAATGGACCTCCTGCGAAGTTTCGTCGTCAGGGACGGGGTTCCCGCCTTCGCGGGAATGACAACTCTCCGAGACTGCTTCCTGCTCACTGCCTCCTGAAGACTGAGTACTGCCGACTGCCGACTGCCGACTACTTCTGCTCGTTCTTCGCCTCAATCGATAAGGTGGCATGCGGAACAGCACGCAGCCGCTCCTTCGAGATCAGCTTGCCAGTCTGACGGCATACGCCATATGTTTTATTCTCGATACGTACCAAAGCTGCCTGCAAATGCTGGATAAACTGAGCCTGGCGCTGAGCCAGCTTGCCTACTTCCTCGCGCGATAAAACAGTGGCACCTTCCTCCAAAACTTTAAACGTTGGTGAGGTATCCTGAGTATCATTACCATCCTGATTGGCCAGTGTCTGCTTAAGCAAATCGAAATCTTTTTTCGCCTTCTCAATTTTATTTACAATCAGCTCCCTGAATTCAACTAGCTCCTCGTCCGAATATCTTGTTCTTTCTTGCATGATTCCGATGTTTTTCGAAATATATAAATTTTTACTTGTAAAACGATTGCCTATATACGTGTGATTTGAATAAAAGTTTTCATTTCCTCATCTAAATCGATCTCCTTCGACTCCTCACCATTAACCTCCTCTGCTAATCTTATTTCAACGGCTAATGTCTGATTAGCAATGAATTCCCCAAAGTTCTCGACAGCGCTATTCAACCCCGGATGCTTCTGTATCAGTATCCTGATTTTATCCGTTACCTCAAATCCGCGGTCCTTGCGCATGTTCTGTATCCTGTTGATTAACTCGCGCGCCATACCCTCCTCAATCAGTTCCGGTGTCAGCGTGATATCCAGCGCCACGGTCAGATTTCCATCATTTGCTACCAGCCAGCCGGGAATATCTTCCGATAATATCTCCACCTCGCTCAGCAACAGTTCACTCGCACCATCAGCCAGATTAAGCATATACCGGCCTTCCCTTTCGATTAAGGCAATATCCGCCTGATCAAACCTGCCGATCAGTTCACTCACTTCTTTCATCTGCTTACCGAACTTCTTGCCCAGAAGCTTGAAATTTGCTTTGATCTTCTTCACTAAAATCCCCGAAGTGTCATCCAGGAAGGTGATATCTTTTACGTTGATTTCGGTCTTAATAATGTCAGATATTGTACGTAGCTGATTCTCAAATCGATCGCTCAAAACTGGCACCATTATTTTTGTCAGCGGCTGACGAACCTTGATATTCACTTTGCGCCTCAGGCCGAGCACGAGCGATGATACCCGCTGTGCCAGTGCCATACGCTCCTCCAGCTCCGAATCGATGGCCTGATGATTAGCCACCGGGAAGTTCACCAGATGTATCGATTCAGCTGTATTCCGGCCCGTAGCGGCGTTCAGGTCGAGGAACAGGCGGTCGGTGTAGAACGGAATGATCGGCGCTGCCAGTCGTGCAACAGTTTCCAGACAGGTATATAACGTCTGATAAGCCGATATCTTATCCGAATCGTAATCGCCACCCCAGAAACGCTTGCGACTCAAACGCACGTACCAGTTGCTCAGATTTTCCAGTACAAAATCCTGGATCGCCCGTGCAGCGCGGGTAGGAGAGTAGTCCTCAAGTTCCGTATCCACCTCATGAATCAGGCTGTTCAACAACGATAATATCCACCGGTCAAGCTCCGGACGATCCTCCATCGGGATTTCCGGCTCGGCATAGTGGAAATTATCCACGTTGGCGTACAGCGAGAAAAATGCATACGTATTATATAGTGTGCCAAAAAACTTCCTTCTAACCTCATCAATGCCAGCCATATCGAACTTCAGGTTGTCCCAGGGCTGCGAATTTGTTACCAGGTACCAGCGCAGCGGGTCCGATCCGTAATTCGTGATCACCTCAAACGGATCCACACTGTTGCCCAGTCGCTTCGACATTTTATTGCCATCCTTATCCAACACTAATCCGTTCGATACCAGGTTCTTGAACGATACCGAATCAAAAAGCATCACTGCGATGGCATGCAGCGTAAAGAACCATCCGCGAGTCTGGTCCACTCCTTCGGCGATGAAATCAGCCGGGAAAAAATGATCCAGATCATCCTTATGCTCAAATGGATAGTGCAACTGCGCAAACGGCATCGCACCCGAATCAAACCACACATCTATCAGGTCCGGCTCGCGGAACATCTTGTTGCCGGTGGCTGAAACCAGGTAAATATCATCCACATACGGACGGTGCAAATCGAGCAGCGAATAATTCTTTTCCGTATTATTTCCTTCGATAAAATCCGCCAGCGGGTTGGCCGCCATGTATCCAGCCGCCACCGACTTGTCGATTTCAGCTTTCAATTCAGCAACTGATCCTATGCAGATACGCTCCGTACCATTTTCCGTTGCCCAGATCGGCAGCGGAGTGCCCCAGTAGCGCGACCGCGACAGGTTCCAATCGACCAGGTTTTCCAGCCAGTTCCCAAAACGACCTGTACCCGTGGATTCGGGTTTCCAGTTGATGGTTTTATTCAGATCGATCATCCGGTCCTTCACAGCCGTAGTTTTGATAAACCAGCTGTCGAGCGGGTAATACAGGATCGGCTTGTCGGTCCGCCAGCAGTGCGGGTAGTTATGCACATGCTTCTCAATGCGGAACGCCTTGCCCTGCTGCTTCAGCATCACGCAGATCTCCACGTCCGCTGTTTCAGCACCCGGAGCAAAGGTTGCATCATATTCATTTTTCACGTACCTACCGGCAAAAGCACCGTAAGTATCCTGATTAACAAATTCATCAACATATTTTTTATCCAGATTGGCTATCGGGAAAAACCGACCCCTCTTGTCAACCAGCGGCTGAGTTTTATTGTCGGTATCCAGTACCAGCAGTGGCACGATGCCATTCTGTTTGGCCACGCGGTCATCGTCCGCTCCAAAAGTCGGGGCGATATGAACGATCCCGGTACCGTCCTCAATAGTCACAAAATCTCCCGTGATAACGCGGAAAGCATCACCCTGCGGCTTAACCCAGTCGATCAGCTGATGATAACGTATGCCCTCCAGCTCCCGGCCCGAGAATTCAGCAAGAATCTCAAACGGATGCTTTGCCGCATCGAAATAATTCTTAACCAGCTCCTTAGCCAAAATAACTCTGATAGGCTCATTCGAATACGGATTTACCGTATCCACCAGAACATACCTGATATCCGGACCCACGCACAAGGCCGTATTCGACGGCAGGGTCCACGGAGTCGTCGTCCAGGCCATGAAATAAAGACGTGACACGTGACTCGTGACACGTGACTCGCCTTCTTCCGTATTTCGCGTCACGCGTTTCGCGTCACGATCTTCGATCTCAAACAGCGCCGTCACCGTCGTATCCTTCACATCCCGATAACACCCCGGCTGATTCAGCTCATGCGAGCTAAGGCCCGTACCGGCGGCTGGCGAGTAAGGCTGAATGGTATAGCCCTTATAGATTAATCCCTTATTATAGAATTCTTTAAGTATCCACCAGAGAGTTTCGATATAGCGGTTATCGTAAGTGATATACGGATGATCCATATCCACCCAGTAACCCATTTTGTGTGTCAGGTCCTCCCACTGTTCGGTATATTTCATCACCTCGCGGCGACAGGCATCATTATAGTCCGATACGCTGATGGTTTTTCCGATATCATCCTTCGTGATACCCAGCATTTTCTCTACACCCAGCTCAACCGGCAACCCGTGAGTATCCCATCCGGCCTTGCGAAGAACCCGATAACCCTTGGCAGTTTTGTAGCGGCAGAAGATATCCTTGATAGCACGTGCCATCACGTGGTGAATGCCCGGCAAACCATTGGCCGAGGGCGGTCCCTCATAAAATTTAAAATCCGGATACCCCTCGCGGATCTCCAGGCTTTTGTGGAACGTATCATTCTTCAGCCAGTAATCCCACATCTCCAGGTTTATGCCCGGAAGATCCAGCTGCCGATATTCAGGAAACTTCTTACTCACAATAACATTGCTTTAAAAAAAAGTGCACAAAGATACAAAAAAATGGCAAGAGGGCAAGAGGGCAGAAAGGCAAAAAGGAAAGTCGTAAAATTTAAGAAAAAAGGAAGCTATCAATAGCCGCGGGTTTCAACCCGGGGTTAGCTTACCGAGAAATTCACCTGTAAAATGTTTACCTTTTGCCCTCTGCCCTAAATAGTCAGCAGAAACCTCCAAACCGGCACCACCTCAATCTTTCCCCGATCTGTTTCAATCTGCTCCTCATCACTTCGGGTGATGATAGTTCCGCGATTCAACCCCAGCTCCGACATGGCCAGCTTTAGCGAATGAATTTCCCGCTGTCTGGTAGAGGGATTCTCCATCGATTCTACCACCTGAAATAACTCCTTATCCCCAGATTCATTGATCATTAAGAAATCAACCTCGGTACCTCTCTCTGTACGGTAATAGAACAATTTCCCGTTTAACCGGCGCAAAGCGATAAAGACCAGATTCTCCAGAAGATGTCCGGAGTTGACCAGAATTCCCGAGGATATCGATCGGATAAAGGCATGATCTATGGCATAGATCTTTTTGGGATTGGCATTTGATTTACTGAAAGATGCATCGTAAAGCCGGACGGTAAACAGAAAATAGGCGTCTTCAAGCCACATCAGAAAATCGGCAACGGTACTTTTAGGGACTTTATGCCCCATCGACTTTAAATAATTAGTCAGATTATTCAAAGAGTACAGCGTTGATGCACTATCCATCAGGCGCCTTGCGAGATCGACAATAGCTCTCGGATGCGGAATGTCATATCGTTCTATAAGATCGCGAAACAGGATGGAATTGAAGTATTCCTGATGGATTTTAATCCGCAAAAATTTATCCGCATCAACGACCTCAGGAAACCCACCGCAGTCCCAGTACGACTCAAAAGCATGCTGAATCTCCAGTTTTTTCTGAACCGAAAATGGCGGATTGCTTGCCAGACCCCGGTAGTCGAGATATTCTCCGAATGAAAAAGGGAATAATTCCCAGGAAAGTGCCCGGCCACGCATTTCAGTGGTGATTTCTTTTGATAGCATATTCGCAGAAGAACCAGTGATATATACCTCGCAATTTTCGGTTCTCAGCAGCCTGTCTATAAAAGATTCCCAACCGGGTACGGCTTGAATTTCGTCGAAAAAGCAATATATTTTTTCGCGGTTTCTTTTATCCGGATACAACAAAAAATAGGCTTCCAAAACCTTGTCCAGGCCGATAGTTTTCAAATTTGCCAACCTGTCATCAAAAAAATTCAGATAGAGAATATTCTTGGGATTTACTCCATCCGATTTCAGACCTTCCAGTACCTGATGTATACGGGTCGATTTCCCACATCGACGTACTCCGATCAGGACGGTAGCTTTCTTTGGCACCACCTTTAACTTTAAACTGCGCTTAGTCCCTGTAAACCAGGATTTTTCCTGTGCGTCAAGTATGATTTCCTGTATTAACTGTATCATGGCAAATTAGTAAATCGGTTATAATTATTACCAATACAGGTCAAAAGTAGCAATAATTATTGCCGATTTCATGCAAAATCAGTAATAATAATTACCGATATCGTTGGTGAGCCTTTTGTTGGTAGCATTACGCTGCTGTACAACCCTCCTCCGTGTCACTCGTTACGTGTCACGTTTCACGATTCCCTGGGCTTGTAAAATCCTCGCAATATATTTCCCCAGAATATCGAACTCAAGATTCACCACTGATCCGGGCATGAAACAGTGAAAATTCGTCAACTGATGAGTGAATGGAATAATTGCCACCTGAAAACTGTTATTCTGTGCATTTACCACGGTCAGACTCACGCCGTTCACGCAAACCGAGCCCTTCTCCACCACCATGTAACCCGGCTGATCGCTGATGGGCTCAAATTCGAAGGTATAATACCAGCTGCCATCGGCTTCTTCCACTTTTTTGCAGATGGCGGTCTGGTCAACATGCCCCTGCACGATATGCCCGTCGAGCCTGCCATCCATGCGCATGCTTCGCTCCAGGTTTACCTCATCGCCCACCTGCAGCTGCCCGAGGTTCGATTTCTCGAGCGTCTCCCTGATTGCCGTCACCGTATAGGTATTATTCACTTTTTTTACCACTGTCAGGCACACGCCGTTATGCGACACGCTCTGATCGATTTTCAACTCATCAACAAAAGTGCAGGTCATGGTGATATGAAGGTTCTCCTGATCCTTCACCAGGCCCACCACTTTGGCCGTTTCTTCAACAATTCCCGAGAACATATTATTCAGTTTTTTCGCAAAGCTACAAAATTACTGTCTTCCGTCTTTTGTCTATCTTGTCTACAGTCTAACGTCTTCCTTTTTTCACTACCTTAGTGGAGCAAAATGAACCATTCAAATATCCATAATACCCCTGAAATCAAAGAGTTTATCAGGGAACAAAGCAGTCTCTTCTGGTATACACCGGAGGATCAGAAAGAGAATATCAGCCCCGAACTGCTGGTCGAAACTATCCTGAATTACGGCGATATGAATGCAGTGCGGAAATTGTTTCAAATCATGGGGTTAAAATCTGTCGCTGCTATTTTTTTTGATTCGGTTAATCTAAGTGATCGGCAGAAGGGTAATTACCACGAGTTGACCCTCAATTATTTTTCGCTATTTTTTAATCGCTATGCATAGAGAAATATTTACAGAGGAACAGTTGCAACTCCTGCCATCTGTTGAAAAATTCAGCCGGTCCTTCTATCTGGTCGGCGGCACAGCAATAGCTTTGCATCTGGGCCATCGGCGATCCATAGATTTTGATCTGTTCACTTCAGTTACGCTGGCTAAAAAAAGAATCCGGGATAAAACGAGCAAGATTCCTTTTAAGAAGGTTCTTCTTTTTGAGGATGTTGATCAGATTCATCTCTTGATTAATGGAGTCAAAGTGACCTTCTTCCAATTTCCATACCCGATAGCTCATCCTGAAAAACTCGACAAATGCATCACTCTGCCAACCTTGCTCACCCTCTCAGCCATGAAGGCTTTTGCACTTGGCCGGAGAGCTAAATGGAAGGATTATGTGGATCTGTATTTCATCCTTAGGGATCATTATTCCATTGCTGATATTTGCCGCGAAGGAAAAGCTTGTTTCGGTGAACTGTTTTCGGAAAAAATGTTACGTCAACAACTGGCATTTCATAAGGATATCGACTATACCGAACAAGTGGAGTTCATCGGTTCTCCTATCCCGGCAACGCAAATCCGGGAATTCTTGATCGCCAGGGCAACAGAGATTTGAAGACAATAGCCGCTTATAAAATAAATGCCCTGATTTTTCCATTTTACTGCCGGGATCGCATCTATATTATTGAACTCTAAAATTCAATATTATGAAATGCGATACAGATTTGGCATGGGAACTCATCGGACACGATCCGGTGCTGCGGCTTGAACTCGCAGGCATTGAAAAAAATTCAAAATCCGATGACTCCTTAGTTGATCAGCTACTCGAATTTTTTTCCAAAATCGAACGAATGGTTGGTTTTACCGAGGAGATTTTGGAAATAAGACAATAGACAGAAGACAATAGACAGAAGACTGGAGACAGGGTAATGGGGAAAATAATTAGTCATAAGGAGTTAATTGTATATCAGCGTGCATTTGAGGCGGCGATGGAAATTTTTATTTTGACCAAGAGCTTTTCGCCGACGGCATTATCCAAAAACAATACCTTTGGCTAATCAAAGAAGACTATGGAACAACGAATCACCCGCTTCCTGAAACACCACCACGTTCTCAACCTTGCCACTTCCTCCGACCAGGGCGTGTGGGTTGCCCACTGCTTTTATGCTTTCCTGCCCGAACATCAGGCGCTCGTTTTCACCTCTGGCCCTGAAACCCGCCATGGACAAAATATGCTCTTAAATCCCAACGTATCCTGCGGCATTGCCCTCGAGACCAAAGCCATCGGCCTGATAAGAGGTATCCAGCTTTCCGGCCGCGCTTTCTTCACAGAATCTACCCCCGATAGCGTTGTCATCCCCGCGGAGGCGAAGCCGGAAGCGGGGACCCCGTCCCTTACCGCGAATTCTTCTGCGGGGACCCCGTCCCTCAACGTGAATGCATCCGAGTGCCGCACCGCCTATCTCCTCCGCTTTCCCTTTGCCCTCGCCGCCAAGCTCGATTTGTGGGTGCTCTATATCGACTACCTCAAAATGACGGATAACCGGCTTGGTTTTGGAAAAAAACTTGAATGGAGAAGAGAGGTCAGGAGGATAGGAGTTTAATAGCTTAATAAAAAATTATGTGGGTGTATTCGTTCGAGAAATTATTAGTCTGGCAAAAGGCTAAAACATTTACAGTGTACCTTTATCAAATAACGGCTAGGTTCCCAAAGGACGAGCGGTTCGGGATAATTGATCAGATTCGTCGCGCAGGTGCCTCGATACCTACCAATTTATCAGAAAGGTCATCTAGATCTTCTGCCAGAGAGCAAGATTACTATTGCCAGATTTCCTACGGATCATTAATGGAAGTTCTGAACTATTTAATGATATCTTATGATTTACAGTATATTACAAAAGAACAGTTAATTGAATCGCGATTGAAAATTGATGAAATCTCCGCTATGCTCACCGCCCTCCGCAAAAGCCATCTCAACACCTAACCTATTAAACTCCTCACCATGATATTAGTAACCGGGGCAACTGGATTATTAGGGGGGCATCTGATATACGGTTTGCTTCAAAAGCACGAAAAAGTTGCTGCCCTGAAACGCCCGTCAGCCAATCTCGATACCCTCCGCGAAATCTTCTCCTTTTATACCAAAAATCCCGATCAGCTCATCGATCGTATCGATTGGCGCACCTGCGATCTGCTTGATAAAGAGTCGATCATCAATGCATTGGAAGGCATCGATTGTGTAATCAACTGCGCGGCGATCGTGTCCTACCAGAAAAAGGACCGCGAGAGGATGATATCCAATAATGTGGAAGGAACACGCAACCTGGCAGAGGCTATTCGGACGAAGAGACGGGAGACGGAAGACTGCCAACTGCCAACTGTCGACTGCCGACTCATTCATATATCGTCGATTGCGGCGCTGGGCGATGGGCCGGGAAATGATACCAGATTTCTCATCGATGAAGATACTCCGCGCGATCCGAATCGAAAGCATAACGGATACTCCATATCAAAATACGAATCCGAAAAAGTACTGACCGATCTCGGTCTTGATGCCATCATACTCAATCCCGGCATTATTCTCGGACCCGGGCAGTGGACCAAAGGCAGTTCACAACTTTTCGAAAAAGCCTGGCAGGGACTCAAGTACTATCCTTATGGCGGTACCGGTTACGTCGACGTCCGCGACATCGCTGACATCATCCTCTGCATCCTCACCTCCTCACCTCCTAACCTTCTAAACATTAAAGGATCAAGGTATTGTGTAGTGGGTACGAACGTCCGCTTCCGCGAATTCTTCAATATGGTGACCGATGAATATGGGAAACCCAATCCATCCATCTTTGCCGGTAAATTCATGACCCAGGTCGCCTGGCGGGCCGATACCCTTCGTGCGCTACTGGCCGGCCGCAATCCCGTCCTCACCCGCGAAACCGCCGAAGCCTCCCAACGCATCAGCTATTATTCATCAGCCAAAATCTGCAATACCCTTAACTTCCGGTTCAGGCCGATCGAAGAGACCATCGACTGGATTGCGACGATATACAAGACCGGTAGACGTTAGACAAAGAAGAAGATCGGCAGACGAAAGAAAGACGAGGCTCCAGGGCCAGTATTGAATGCTGAAATTCCAAAATCAAGTGACCCTCGTTAGCCTTGTCATCCCGACGAAAGCCGGGACCCCGTCCCTGACCACGAAACTAAGCAACTGCTCACTGCCGACTGCAAACTGCAGACTTTCTCAGTAAAAATACCGATTCCCACCCGTATAATTTATTACCCATACCTGATATCTTTGCGCGTGTAAATCCGATACCCGATACCCGTGACTCTTCAGCAGCTCATCGTCATTGCCGTCCTCGCGTTCGTCCTGATCTCGCTCTACTTCGAGTTCATCGGCGCCACATTCACCTTTGTGCTGGCGGTGGTAGTTCTGGGGCTGACACAGGTTTTAACTACCAAAGAAATTCTCGAAGGATTTTCAAACGAGCCGATGTTGCTGGTAATCATGCTGCTGCTGGTGGGAGAAGTCATCCGGCAGACCGGTGCCATCAGTGGATTTTTCGAGAATATGATGAACCGTGCCAAAACCACACGCGGATTTATCTTTAAAGTGCTGACCCCGATGGCCGGTGTATCCGCATTCATTAACAATACTCCGCTGGTTGCCATCATGATACCGTTTGTGCAGGCCTGGACCCGTAAAATGCGTGTTCCGCCCTCTAAATTGATGATCCCACTGAGCATCGCTATTATTCTCGGTGGTAACATCACCCTAATCGGAACATCAAATAATCTGATAATCAGTAGTCTTATACATGATCAAAAGATTATCCCCGGATTTGAAACCATCGGATTTTTCACCTTTGCCTGGGTGGGTCTGCCGATGCTCGTTATCGGGATCATTTATTTAATGCTATTCAGCTATAAGCTCCTGCCATCACGCGAACCCGCCATCGAGCGTTACGCCACCAACCAGCGTGAATACATGGTCGAAGCCACCATCAAACACGCCAGCCACCTGATTGGCCAAACCATTCCGGAGTCAGGCCTTCTCAATCTCAATGGCCTCTCCCTTATGGAAATAAGTTCCTTTAAGCTCCTCAACTCCTCTACTCCTAACCGGATTTCATCTACTGACCTCGATTATACTCTGAAGGAAAAAGATACTCTGATCTTTACAGGAGATACGGCGGCCATCTCCGAACTCATCGACCACTTCGATGGCCTGGCACTGTTGGAAGTCGGACATTTCGATCAGAAAGAGCACCTCGAAGTGGTTGAAGTCGTGGTGAGCCATAACAGTTCACTGGCTACCAATACGGTACGCGATATCCGATTCCGCCAGCGTTACGGAGCGGTTGTGCTGGGCATTCATCGCAATGGGGAAAAGCTCTTAGAAAAAACGGCTGATATACGCATTCGTCCAGGCGATGTGATTCTCCTGCTGGCCGATCCCGGGATCAGGTTTCGGATGGAGGAATCCGGCGATTTCTATCATTTGCAGCAAGTCCGTAAGATTCAGAAGCGCGGTAACCTGAAGAATTTTGCCATACTGGGCGGGCTATTGCTGGTCATCGGGTTATCGGTATTCGGACTGATCAAACTGATCATGGGGGTTACCGTTTACCTGATGATACTTTTGCTTACCCGGATTGCCAATCCCAAGGAAGTATTCAAAAGTCTCGATTATAACCTCGGATTGATCATCGTAATGACCCTCGCACTCGGCACAGCCATGTATAAAACCGGTCTGGCCGAAAAATTCGCCTGGAGCATGATCGATCTCATGCGCCCGTTCGGACTCGTCGGGATCCTTGCCGGGCTCTATCTCACCACTGCCCTCATTGCAGCTTATATCAATAATAAGGCTGCCATCACCCTTGTTTTCCCTGTAGCTTTACTCACAGCTCACAATCTCGGTATCAATCCGTTGCCTTTTGCACTCCTTACCGCATCGGCCAGTATGGGCGTTTACATCACCCCGCATGGATACCAGACGAATCTCATGGTATACGGGCCGGGCGGATACAAATTCAAAGACTTTCTCCCCATCGGACTGCCGCTGAGTGTGATCAATATGGTGGTGACGATTGGGGTGCTGTATTTTGTGTACTTCAGGTAGATGCTAAACGCAAGGCAAAAAGGTAATACGGCAAAAAGCCTGCCCCGGACTTGATCCGGGGGCAAAAAGTAAAGTTTTAAGAATTAAGCACCAGGTATTAAGTGCCCTTTTTACCCTCGAAGAAGTGTCATCCCGACGAAAGTCGGGACCCTGTCCCTTACCACGAAACGATGTAGTGGGTGTATTTTATTTCAATCTTTTTCTTTCTTTCTCAAATTCGTTTCATGTAGCTTCCGATATACTTCACCCCGTGAAAGAAGAAGTTCGAAAATAGCAATCTGTTCTACAACCCTAAAAACCAGAATTATTCGGTAATCACCCATCTTTATACGATAGGAATCTATTTTTCAAACGACGCCTTTTCATCAGAAGAAACAATTTCCTGACTTTCCGGATCCTTCAGGAATTCACGATATATTGTCTCTTCAGTACTCAGTCTTCAGTTCGCAGTCGGCAACTTCCGTGCGCACTTGATCCTCCCACTTCGGCATTCGAAATTGGTCCTCGAATCTCAACCTTCCGACTTCTTTTTCCCTTCGTCGCCCTTCGATTCCATAATCCGCATGGTGGAGCTGTCGAGCGCCTTAATGGCAATCTCCTTCATGCTCGTTTCAGCCGAAGATGTTTTTTCACTCAATTGCCGGATAAGGAGTTCTTGTTCTTTAATCTTATCGCGCAATGAAGCAATGATTTGATCTTTAAGCTTCTGCTCCGATTCTGCTTTTTGCGACGAAAGCTCCGACTGGTGCGAAAATTCCTGATCCAGCTTTTCTTTTAGTAATTTCTCTGCCTGCTGGACCGCCTTATCTAGCTGACCCTGAAATTGTGCAACCTGTTTTCTTAGATCAGCCAATTCATTCTCAGCCGATTTGATCAACGTCTCGCGTTCGGCAAACTCTTTCTCAAAAGAAGACTTTTTGCCCACCAGGTCTTTTTCCAGCTGCAATTTCTTTTCCAGATAGGAATCCTCTTCCTTTTTTCGGCTGATTTTCAGATTGTAGCTGTACTCCTCCTCTTCGCGCTTCCGGTCCTTTTTAAGCTGCTCGTCAAACTCTTTTCTGGTTTTATCATACAACGCCTGCTCTGCTTTCCAGGTTTCCTTCCTCCCCGATATCTCCGTTTCCAATGCTTGCCGCGATGCAGCCATCTCGGCTTCAAACTTTGATCTTAGCTCCTTTTGCGCGCCAACCAACACTTCGAGCGTTTCTATCTGTACATTTATCTGGTAAAGCTCCTTAAGCTGTGCCTGCTGAATGGTTATGGCTTCCTGCAAATGAGTGAAATCGCGAAACTTATCCATCATCGAATCCGCCAGCTTATCCAGGGAAGCTGATATATTGATTTTTAAACCCGCAACATCTTTGATGATCTGTTCATTCGATAAATCCCCGGATTTCTTTACGATTTGCTTGTTTTGCTGCTCCTCCTGTATTTTTTGGGGAGCTTCCCGTTTCTGTTCCTTTGCTTCTTTCAGCAAAGCTTCATAGGCTTCAAGAATCTCATTCTTGGTGCTTTTGTTTGATATCTCAGTTGCCATATTCTGTTATTTTTTTTAAAATTAATGATAATCAGATTAAAGCACAAATGACAGTGCTCAGTTTTCAGTTGGCAGTCTTCAGTCTGACAATGCCTGAATAGGGTTGACCGTTTTATTACAAATTAAACATATTGATGATGATGTTGAACTGTTGAAGTTGGGAAATAACTCGGAGAGTTATTCTCAACTTCAATAGTTTCTCTTA
>CAINOB010000045.1 GCA_903851365.1 uncultured Bacteroidota bacterium | reverse complement strand
GTCCTGGCTGCAAAAGAAATTGCGGAAACAGCAAACCGGCTTAAATCAACATTTCTTGCTAATATGAGTCATGAAATCAGGACGCCACTTAATGGGATCATGGGCTTCTCGGAATTATTGGTTGAAGCTGCCGAAGATGCTGAACTACAGAGAATGGCAGAGATAATACTTAATAGTAGCAACAGATTACTTAATACTGTAAATTCAATTCTTGATATTAGCTTGCTCGAGTCCGGCAGTTTGGTAGTACACCCTAAAAAGGTCCGTGTTCAGGACTTAATTCAGGAAAGTGTAAGATTATATTCTGTTTTTGCCGAAAAAAAAGGTATTCAGTTGTTTACAACCATTCATTCAGATCTTGCTGCACTTGCTGATGAAGATCTGACACTGAAAGTCATAAATAATCTGGTAAATAATGCCCTTAAGTTTACAAACGAAGGTTCTATCAGCATCGAGCAGTCAACAGAGAATTTCGACAATCAAAGTTGGCTGACAATTAAAGTTATAGATACAGGCATTGGTATTTCAGAAGAGAATATGCCGTTCCTTTTTGAAGAATTCCGACAATTTAATTTTGGAGTAGCCAGACAGCATACAGGTTCAGGACTGGGATTGAATATTTCGGCACGCTACGCCGGAATAATGAATGGAAGACTTACTGCTAAAAGCAGCCTGGGCAAAGGTTCCACCTTTACCCTCTGGCTGCCTGAGTACGTTTAAATCTTGATTATTCCTTTTTTAATAAATCACGGATCTCCTCCAAAAGCTGCTCTTGTCTGGTCGGAAGTGCAGGTGGTGCAGGAACTTCTTTCTTCATGCTATCCATCTTCTGCGATGCTTTGATTATTAGGAATATACAGAAAGCTATGATTATAAAATCAAAGACATTCTGGATAAACATTCCATAATTCAAGGTAACATTCGCCGCACCTTCCGAGCCATGCCTGATGATCAACTTTAAATCTTTAAAATCAACCCGGCCCACTAAAAGGCCGACGGGTGGCATCAGTACGTCGTTCACCAGAGAGGATACAATTTTTCCAAAGGCCCCACCAATAATGACTGCCGTTGCCAAATCAAGGACATTGCCTTTCATTGCGAAATTCTTAAAATCATTAAGTAGTCCCATAGTGTTAGATTTAGGGTATCAAAAAAAGAGCTGCAACAAATTATCAATATCTATTTAACTGGACTGATTCTATAAAGAACCACCCCGTGAAATGGTACCTGGGCTTCAAATGAACCATCGAATTCACCAATATCTGATTGCCTCCAGGCATCCCTAACCTTTAATTTACCAGTTAATGCTAAATCAGTGGCTGATAACGAAACTTTTTGAAGATTAGGCTGATCATCCCACCGAATCGTCTCAATTCCGTTATCTGATCCAAGATTAAAGATACCAACCGCCAAGGATCCATCTGAAAGTGGCTTTGTCCAAATCTGGATGCCATCTTTATTGGAGATTTGTTTCGCTTGTTTTCCCAATGGGTCCTGGTTGATTTCCAGTACTTCATCATTAGTGAGTAAATTAAGTGTGAATGGATCCATTTGGGTCATATCGCAACCTATGAGTAATGGTGATGCAAGCAAGGCCCAAAGTGAAATATGGGTATACTGCTCATCCGGAGTTAGATGTGAAGGATGAAGACTGGGGCCCCAGCCCACTTTTCCAACAACCAGCATGTCAGGATCATTCCAATTGCCCGGATGTGCGAATGATGAACTCTTTGATTGAGCAAAACCTATACCAGCCATGCTATTCCAACTATCAGTAATATCACCGGTAGTTCTCCATAAATTGCCTCCAACTTCACCACCCCATTCCCATACATTACCCATACCATATTGGCATAAACTGAAAACGATATCCCGATCTACCTGATTAAGCATCTTTCTCATTAATTGATAAGGTTTCTTCAATTCAGGGAGACTCTGATCTTTAGCAATCTGCCCATAGGAACACCAATCATATTTAACATAATCGATACCCCATTTTGACCAGGTACGGGCATCGGAAAGTTCATTTTGATAGCTTGCCTGAAATCCTCCACACGTTTTGGGTCCAGGGGAAGAATAAATCCCCATCCTTAATCCCAGACTATGGATATAATCAGTCAGCGATTTCATATCTGGAAACTTTTCATTGGCCAGCAGTACTCCATCTTTTGTTCTCTCGGCTGCTTCCCAGCCATCATCAATATTAATATAAGTCCAACCGTGATCAGCCAGACCTGAACTAACCATGGCATCCGCGGCAGCCTTTACTTTGTTCTGATCCACACTTAGGCCCCAGCAGTTCCATGAATTCCATCCAAGTGGCGGCGTCAACGAGAGTCCATTGTCAGTGCGAATAGCAATTTTTTTACTAACCGATCCTTCGCTATTCTCTGCATTTACAGTAAACTCATATACACCGGAAGCTGGAGCTTTGCCTGAAATTGATCGGTTCTTTGCATCGAAAACAAGGCCGGTAGGCAAACCGCTAACCACTACCTTTAGGGGTGCTTTTCCCGAAACCGGAACGCGGAAAATAAAGTCGTGATGAGGTTTTGCCCCAATAATTGAAGCACCGTTGATTCTTGGCTTTGAGTTTTGTGGAGTAAGGACATAAGGTTCCTTTTGGACCAGTGAGGTAACAGTTGGAGCAATATCACGGTAAGTGATTCTGGCATTTATCCAGTCGGCATGGTCATAATTAATATCATCTCCGCCATCGGTGACCAACATAGCCATTTTGTCGACGCCTTTAAGACTGACATGTACCTCCTTGGCAATATCACCTTTTTTTATGATTCCACTTCTCCACAAGACTTTACGGTCCCCTAAAATCATGAATTCAACTGTACCAGGTTTGCTGCTTTCATCATCAATTCCTACCAACCCGTCGAAAGATTCAGCGGACCCACCAATTTTCACTAGAAACTTGCTCACCGCATGTGTACCAATTCCTCGTTCAAAAGTTTTGCCAGCTATTTTCAGCGGATTTCCATCAACGGATTTTCCAATATGATTCTGGCCCCAGCCCGACTCCATCTGTTTTAAATCCAATTGATCCACATAAATAACATTTTTACTCCCCGAACACCCGGACAATAATAACCCGGCCACCAGGATGGCAAACCCCATTTTTATTTTCATTGTTTAGTTTATTAGCTTGCACCAAAGTTACCTAAATTGATCAAAAATGAACAGCTCAAATGGCTCAATGATGCGCCGCTCCAGAAAAAAAGGCCTGCCACCAGGATCCTTAGTGCATATTGGTTCTAAATTTCCCGGACAGGAAAGCTTGACTTGCCATAGTTACAATTCAGAATCGTGGAGCCTCGATACTCAAATCGGCAAATCTTTGATAGAAGTTAAAACTGACAAATCCTTAACCACGTGGCTCGAAATATCTGGACTTTCTGATAATGCGATGCTTGAGCCTGTTTTTAATAAGCTACATGTCAATACTTTGGTTTTGGAAGACATATTAAACACAGATCAGAATGCCAAAACAGATACTGGGGAACAATGGGTCTTTTTCGTCATGAAAAACATCCATTGGAATTCCTCCGACCTATCCTGGACCTCCGAACAGATCAGCCTTGTTTTGGAGCCAGACCTACTTGTGTCATTTTCTGAAAAGAAATCTGATTTCTTCCACCCTGTTTATGCCCTATTGAAAGTTCCCGGATCAAAAATCAGGACACATGGAGCTGATTTCACTTTTTATTCTCTGATTGATATCATGATTGATGAGTATCTGGCAACTTGCGAAAATATTGAGATTCAGATAGAAGAACTTGAACTTAGCATGGAAGGCAACTCGGATTTCGATCCAACTCAGATTGTCCATCAAATCAGGAAATTCCAAATATATTTTCGACATCAGGTAATACCAGTCAAAGATGGTATTTTGAAATTGATGAAGGATCATGATCACCTGATAAGTCCGGATGATCTTCCTTATTATCAGGATAGCCTTGATCATTTAAATCAGGTAATGACCATGCTTGACGAAATTCGCGACAACCTGGCTTCAATCCGGGAAATGTATCTTACTCAGATCAATACGGCTATGAACAAAGTTATCAAACTTCTGACCGTAGTCTCAACCATATTCATTCCTGTGACTTTTGTCGCCGGGATATATGGCATGAACTTTCGTTTTATGCCTGAATTACAGTGGAAATACGGTTATCTCATAGTCATTGCGATAATGGCTCTGATCGGCTTCGGGTCCTACTATTTCTTTAAACGCAAAAAATGGATGTAACAGGTTATAACAAGTAGGCAAATTTGCTAGCACAACGCGGATCTCCGCTGCATTGTGCATCAACAACCGCAATGGAGGTCATATAAATGATCTCCCTAACGGTGCTTTCCATCTGCAGAATATGAACAGGTTTATTCATACCCATGACTATCGGTCCAATCACTTCGGCTCCACCAATTTCCTGCATCATCTTATAGGCAATATTACCTGAGTCAAGATTTGGGAAGATCAGCGTATTAACATCATGTCCGGCTAGCTTGGAGAAGGGAAACTTCTTCATCCTGATCTCTTTATTCAAGGCAAAATTCGCCTGCATTTCACCGTCTACTATTAAATCGGGATACTTTTCATGAAGTATTTTAACAGCTGCGGCAACTTTAACCGGTGAACCCTCACGCTGGGTTCCAAAGTTGGAATAAGAAACTAACGCAATTTTAGGCTCAACGTTAAATTTCCTGATCTGCTCTGCTGCCAGAAGGGTTGTATCAACAAGTGCCTGAACATCTGGCTCTTTGTTTACCGTTGTATCTGCAAAGAAGAATGGACCTTTTTTTGTCATCAAAATATACATTCCGGCTATATGTCCAAGAACAGGTCTGACACCAACACACTCTATGGCCGGTTTGATAGTGTAGGCATATTTTGAGCTCGTACCTGAAAGGAAGGCATCTGCCATCCCCGTTTGTACCATCATGGAACCAAAATAGGATTGATTCTGCATCAACTCGTGAGCTTCGTCATAGGTAATGCCTTTTCGCTTGCGATTTTTCACGAATTCTTCAGCAAATAGGTCAATTCTGTTGGATTCATCATCGGACCGGGGATTAATGATTGGGATATCTTCCAAATCAAGATCCAGATCACTGATTATTTTTTTGATTTTAGAAATATTACCCAGAAGTATTGGTTTTGCTATCCCATCGTGCTTAACTGCCTGAACCGCTTTCAGTACATTAAGATTGTCAGCTTGACCGAAAATAACTCTTTTCGGATCACTTTGAGCACGGTCGGTAATCGCCCTGATCAGTTTATTGTCCAAGCCCATACGCTTTTGCAATTCAAGGATATAGGCATTCATGTCTGCGATAGGTTTCCGGGCAACGCCAGAGTCCATAGCAGCCTGTGCGACTGCCGGTGCAATGGTGGTGATCAATCTGGGGTCAAGGGGCTTTGGTATAAGATACTCCTTACCAAACCTCAGATTCTGCATATTATAAGCCAGGTTAACTGTTTCTGGAACATCTTCCTTGGCAAGCTTAGCAAGCGCCAGTGCAGCTGCTATCTTCATAGGTTCATTAATCATGGAAGCCCTGACATCCAAAGCCCCCCTGAAGATAAATGGAAATCCAAGAACGTTGTTAATCTGATTTGGGTAATCCGAACGGCCAGTTGCAAAAATAATATCGTCGCGGCTAGCCATGGCATCTTCATAAGGAATCTCCGGATTAGGATTCGCCATAGCAAAAACAATAGGATCTTTAGCCATCGAACGCACCATGTCCTGGCTAACTACGTTGGCTACAGAAAGGCCAAGGAAAACATCGGCTCCAACAAATGCTTCGGCGAGGGTATTTACATCTCGATCCGTAACAAAAGCCTGTTTGGATGAATTAAGATCTGTTCGCTTGCGGTTTAAAACCCCCTTGCTGTCAACCATAACAACATTTTCTTTTTTTACACCAAGGGAAATATATAATTTGATACATGATACTGCCGCAGCGCCCGCACCATTGACAACAACCTTCACATCTTCAATCTTCTTGCCATTAACAAGAAGGGCATTAATCAAACCTGCTGATGAAATAATGGCGGTTCCGTGCTGGTCATCATGAAAAACAGGAATATTCAGCTCTTTAATCAATCGCTGTTCTATCTCAAAGCATTCAGGAGCCTTAATATCTTCCAAATTTATACCACCGAATGTCGGTGATATGGCTTTTACCACCTCGATTAGTTTATCCGGATCTTTTTCATTCACCTCAATATCGAAAACATCCACATCCGCAAAAATCTTGAATAGCAACCCCTTACCTTCCATAACAGGTTTTCCTGCGAGTGCACCAATGTCTCCTAGTCCAAGAACTGCAGTACCATTGCTGATAACCGCAACAAGGTTTCCTTTGGCTGTATATAGATAGGCATCTTCCGGATTGGCCTCAATCTCTTTACAAGGGAAAGCCACTCCCGGGGTATAGGCTAATGCAAGATCATACTGAGTACTGTAAGGAACCGTCGGTATTACTTCAATTTTGCCTGGTCGACCCTTGGAATGATAGTCAAGTGCCGCTTCTTTTTTAATAGTTGCCATTTCGGATAGATATTTAGGTTGTTGAAAGACCTAAATTAGACCTTTTGGCACTCATGACATATGACGGAACTCAGGAAAACTTAAAAATTAACTCCTGCCTTTTAGAAATCTGGCACCGATTTTCAACTCCATAAATTTATAACCTAATGATCCTTTGGTTCCCCACTGTGGATAATATGTCATACTATAATCCAGTTCAACATAGGGTTGAAAATTTGAGGAATTGTAATTATTCAATCCAAGAGCAAATCGGGTTTGATGTGCAAACTGATGACCGGCAACCCCCTTTTCCGAATAATTATTCAGCATCAGGCCATATCCAAAAAAGGGTACCCAACCTTTCTGAGACTTCAATTCATGCCTCACTGTCCAACCATAACTGATCACCCTAACGGAATGTGATGTATCAGTATCTGGAATCATTTGAGTATAACCCAGAGGTACAGAAATAAAGGAAGCATGACCACCATGAAAACCTGATAATTGCCATGCATAATCGAGTAGTACCGAATATCCGTTGGAAGCCTTATTTGTCAATTGTGAACTGGCAATCCTGCGATATCCCATCTCCAGGCTTAATTGTTTCGGAACTCTTTTCATGATTGAGTCCTGACCTTGTGCCAGAATTGGCAAACAAATCAACATTAAAAGAAATATCCTTTTCATCATTAAGTATTTTGTAACAAAAGTTACAAAGCTAATTCAATTTTTATTCATTAACACAGAACCTGTAAGATTGACTTCATATTCATCAGAAAACAGGCCTGGAGCACCATGCCACACGGGTGCCACCGATATAAAATTCTTTTGGCCGCTGAAAAGCCTTAAAGCAAATTTATCGGTTGGCTTGAGTACGTAAACTGAGTCAAAATCCAAACTAATGCTGTTGAATTTGCGAATTCCGATTATAACTTTTTCTGCTTTGTCATAAACTGCCGGCAAATCGATAATGGCATCATTTTTTTGAATTTCTACAGTTGCTGACATCTTTTCAGGTGCCGAAGCAAGCAACCCTGTTACCACCCCGTTCAATATGGTGTTCCTTAGCAGATATCCTGGGTTGACGAACAAACTATCGAGAATTCCATCGCCGTTAAGATCCTTTCCCAGAATATCCCTTGTGGTATGATTGCGATCAGGCGATTTTCCAGTTCCGTTTCCATGTTCATTTGCCGAAATGATTCTGACAGCTGTGTATCCTTTTTGTCTGAAAGGGGTATGATCTCCGCCTCTTCCCGACCGATCCTCACCAAGCATGATATTAATGGTCATCGGAGTCGATATATATGGATTAATTAATTCATCCTGAACGTATTTCATGTATCTCGCAAGCTGCTTATGGGCTGAGTTGACAAAGGGATCGTTTCCCATTGAATAGGAGAATACTCTGACATGAGTACTATCAACATGTCCAAAATACGGACAAGAAGGCGGCGATGACGTTTTTCCGCAATAGATTCCTCCAACTATGTCATTATTCAACACGGACCTGATCTTAATTCCCTGTAACGATAAATATTCTGCCCAGGCTTTAGCACCGAAAAGTCCCTCATCTTCGCCAGTTGGGGTGGTAAATAATATAGTATGCCGGAAACCGTATTTGCTCATTACTCTGGCCAGTTCCATAACCAATACGGTACCTGAACCGTTATCATCAATACCGGGAGTATATCCAACTGTGTCACATCGACCTTCATTTCGGGTATCATAATGCCCCTCAATTACAAGAATCTCATGGTTCGAAGTATCAAGACCAGGAAGTATTGCAAAAGGGTTTTTATGATGTCCTTTTGAACAAATATCTGCGTCAAATTCCAGATAGCCTGTTACAAGGCGATTGTTACTCAATTTGCTCAACTGGTCGAAATAAGAAAGGATCCAGGTCCGGCACGCTCCTATTCCAGTGGCCAGACTCATTGTATCTGATCCTGAATTTCGGTTATAGAATGTCTCCAGTTTCTTTAACAGCTTAATTTGTTCAATGGTGCTCACCTCATGAATTATCCCCATACGAACGGTATCAGGGTGCTGAATAAGTTTTGCCGGAAGGTACTTAGCAGGATTATAATTGCCTTTTAAAATTTCAAGTCCCGATGGATTACTGATAAACATATTGGTCTGGGCATCAAGGGAACAATCAAAGAATAGCAATAATAATCCGATGCAAAAAAGAACAATTGGTTTCATGTCATACAGGTATTGATAGGTGTAGGTAATGTTAAAGAAAAAACTCATGGATCATAACACTGCTTTTCATAAATTTAAAAACTCTAAATCCGCAAAAATGAAAACACCGGTAAGTCGAATTATTCTGATCTGTCTAATGGCAGTCACTTTATTTCAATGTTCAAGCGCTCCAAAAACGATAACCTTTGGAACCCTGATCAACGACATGATAAACCCTCGTTTGCTTAGTGAATACCCAAGCCCGGGATTTAAATGCAAACAATTCAGTTCCTATGACCGAAGGACAGTTTCTCCAGATAAGGATGGCTGGTTTGCGAACGGCGATGCATCATGGTTTATTAGAGAAGAAACCAATAGCGGCCGACGCGAATTTGTTATGATGGATGCTGCCGGTCCTGGAGCTGTGGTGCGCTTCTGGATGACATTTGGCAATGAAAAGGCATATACCGGAACACTTAGGATTTATGTTGATGGAAGTACCAGTCCTGAAATCGAAGGACCAGTTTTGAAAGTAATCAGTGGGGGACAACTGGTAGGCGAGCCATTGAGTTCATCTGTATCTCCGTTAACGGTTTATGCACAAAGAGGGCATAACCTCTATTTACCTATCCCCTATTCAAAACAACTCAAAATTACATATGAGTGCCCAGCCCTTGATCCAGTAAAACATAGTCCTTCTGTTTATTACAACATCGATTATCGGACTTATGAAGCAGGTACCAAAATTACTTCGTTCACTTTGGGTGATTTGAAAACTTATGCAGACCAATTAAAGCAGACCCAGAATGATCTCCTGAAATTGGAACATCTTACCCCTGAGCAAAATGGGAATCACGGTGTTGTTTTAATTAAGGACGAATCCATCGAACCCGGAAAAAATCTGAATTATGAAATCAAGGGTTCCAAGGCAATTTACTCCCTGGCATTTCGAATCAAAGCAGAAAATCTACCACAGGCTTTGCGATCAACCGTACTTAGCATCACGTTTGATGGGGAGCACACGGTCTGGTGCCCCATAGGAGATTTCTTTGGTACTGGTTATCAGATCAGAAAATCCCATACATGGTATTCCGAAGTTGATTCAACAGGTCTTATGACATCCCATTGGGTAATGCCATTCAACAAAAAAGCAGTCGTTGAACTGATAAATTATGGTGAACAGAAAGTTGTCCTCGAATCAGGGGAAATAGCTACCGGCAGTTACAAGGGTACAAAGAATACAATGCACTTTGGAGCTATATGGCATGAATATAACGGAATTCAAACCAAAGGATATAATGGAGATTGGGTTAACGGCAAGCACGAGGACATCAATTTTGTTAAGCTCGAAGGTCAGGGTCAGTATGCTGGAGATGCTATCACCATTTTTAATACAGCTGATGCATGGTGGGGCGAAGGAGATGAGAAAGTGTATGTCGATGGCGAAAAACTTCCTTCTGCCATTGGAACAGGAACAGAGGACTATATTGGCTATGCCTGGTGCAGACCCGAAATTTTCAGCCATTTCCTCATCGCACAACCTGATGGATCAGGTAACTTCCATACAGGAATGACAATAAATATGCGCCGCAGAATGCTGGATGCCATCCCATTCACTCAACAGCTTAAATTTGATATGGAATTATGGCATTGGGCTGCAACCAAGGTGAATTATGCCATTGTATCCTATTGGTATCTAAAACCTGGCGGGAAATGCCTTATCGAGCCTCAACCTGCAATAGTAAAGATCCCGGTATCCCTGAAAAAGGAAAACATTTATCCTCCGGTGGCTGATGTTGCCGGATACCTTCAGGGAGAACACCTTCGGGTAATAAGCGTTTCAGCCGGATCATGGGAGGTACAAAACTCTGCTGATTGGGGATGGAGCAATAATGCCCAACTCTGGTGGATGGATGGTGGTCCAAAAGGTCAGCTAAAAGCTGAATTTGAGATGGCCCAGGAAGGTGATTACACAATGACCGGAAACTTTACGAAAGCTGTGGATTATGGTGATTTTAAAATGAAGATTAATGACCAACCGGTTAAAATGACATTTATTGGATTTCATACTCAGCCGGGAAAAGCGGTTATCACCGAATCCATTAAACTTGGAAAGTTCCATCTGAAAAAAGGCATTAATACCCTTCAGTTCATAATCATCGGCAAACAACCTAAGGCTATCGACCGCTACATGGTTGGTATTGATTATATTAAGATCCGAACCGACGAATAAAGGTTTTCATAGGCAATACCCAGCAGGCGGTCCGCAAAACACAGACTGCCTGCTGCTTTCTGCCTAATGCTTACTGCCAACTGATGACATACTGTATGGCCGGTCTCCCACCGAAGTTCCACGGGTTTTATTAGGCTCTTTACTCATTTCCAAAACCAGTTTTCCTCCATTCCTTATGTCTTCATGCCTGAGGAAATTTTTGGTATAGACAGCTCCATTCAGGCTGGCCTTATCGATGTATACATTTTCAACAACGTTGTTTTTGGCCTGGATGATAAACTTATTGCCATTGTCAAGGTTAAGCGTGACCTGATCAAATAGTGGAGATCCAAGTGCATACTCGGGCTGTCCTGGACAAACGGAGTACATACCCATGGCAGAAAAAACATACCAGGCTGAAGTTTGACCATTATCTTCATCACCGCACAATCCATCCGGGTTTGGTGAATAAAGCTTATTCATAACATCTCTCAGATGATATTGGGCTTTCCATGGCTCACTGGTCCAGTCGTACAAGTAAATGGCATGTTGAACAGGCTGATTTCCGTGAGCATACTGGCCCATTTTACCATTTACCATTTCAGTGATTTCGTGTATCTCGAAGCCATAATATTTACAG
The DNA here is from genome assembly GCA_903851365.1 of uncultured Bacteroidota bacterium. Taxonomy (GTDB): domain Bacteria; phylum Bacteroidota; class Bacteroidia; order Bacteroidales; family UBA12481; genus UBA12481. The sequence continues at coordinate 13,358 of CAINOB010000045.1, read as the reverse complement.
TCGAAAATTGGAGGCATTGAGAATACAGAATCCAATTTACCTACGAATGCTTTATCCCCACCCATTAAGTTTTCCAAACCCTGAGGATCATGAAAAACACACCAGGTATAGTGCCATGAACTGCCCTCGGTAAATGCTCCACCCCAAGCTTCAGGCACAAAGGGTGTTTGCCAGGTGCCATCGAGGTTCTTACCTCTCATGAAATTTGTAGATTTATCAAAAAGATTACGGTAATTACCAGCTCTTTGTTTGAATCGTTCTATCTCTTCGGATGGTCGCTTTAATTCTTGAGCCAATTTCCAGATCGTGAAATCATCATAAGCATATTCAAGTGTTCGGGCAGCATTCTCATTTACTTTAACGTCATAAGGGATATATCCGAGTTTGTTATAATAGGATACACCAAAACGGCCAACAGAATGCATGGGCCCTTCATTTTCCGTGTTCTTTAAAATAGCTTCATACAAGGTATTGATATCATAACCCCGAATTCCTTTAATGTATGAATCAGCAATCAACGAAGCTGAATTACTACCAACCATACAATTTCGATGGCCAGGTGAAGCCCATTCAGGTAACCAACCACTCTCTTTATAAGTGTTAGCCAATCCTTCCATTACACGGGCATCATGATCGGGATATACCAGGGTAAAGAAGGGGAATACTGCCCTAAAAGTATCCCAGAAGCCGTTATCGGTATACATATAACCCGGCAGTACCTTGCCATTGTATGGACTATAATGCATGATCTTGCCAGTTTCGTCAATCTCATAAAACTTTCTTGGGAATAGCAGGGTCCTATACAGTGCAGTATAAAATGTAATCTGTTGATCTGAAGTTCCTCCATCAATCCAAATACGGTTCATCTGCTCGTTCCACGATTGGGCAGCAAAATCTTTTACCTGGTCAAAAGTCCGGTTCGCAATTTCATTCTTCAGATTCAATGCGGCTTGCCCTGGGCTGATAAATGAAGACGCTACTTTGACATGAATCACTTGTCCAGCTTTGGTCTTAAAACGCAGGAACGCCCCGGTGTGCTTGCCTTCAGCTGAAGTTGCGTTAAATTGATTTTTTTCGTCGAGAATTGTCCCGTAATCAACAAAAGGCTGGTCAAATTCCATTACGAAATAGTTGGCAAAGTTCTCGGGAACTCCACCTGAATTATTTCTGGCTATCCCGATAATCCTTCCCTCCTTGGGAAAGATGGTTACCGAAGATCCCTTATTAAAGGCATCAAGTATTATCCATGACTGGTCATTTTCTGGAAAAGTGAAACGGAACATAGCAGCACGGTCAGTAGCTGTGACTTCAACACTGATATTATAATCCTGAAGTTTAACAGAATAATAGTTTGGCTTAGAAATCTCCGTTTTATGACTGAAACTCGATGCCCTTTTGAATTGATCAGTATGCAATTCTCCAGTTATGGCCATCAGGCTGAATGCACCGTAATCATTGATCCATGGACTAGGTTGGTGTGTTTCTTTAATACCCCGAATAGAGTCGGATTGATAAGTATACCCCCAACCATCACCCATTTTGCCGGTTTGGGGCGTCCAGAAGTTCATTCCCCAAGGTACAGCTACTGCCGGATAAGTGTTACCATGCGATAGATTATAGGTCGACTCTGTTCCCACCAAAGGATTGACCAAATCAACCAAATTGCGCAAATCAGTCTTAGACTTTGTATTCTGGGCATTGCAGGTCGTAATGAGGACAACCCCAATCAAAAGATTGAACAAAAATTTCATAATGCTTTTATTGATATTTATAGCTGAATCTATTTCATGGATCTGATCCGGACATCTATAGGAGATCCTGTCAGGGATTTAAAGACCTCATTCGGATTCGAATTATTGAAATGATAAGGGTAGAGGATTTTCACCTTTAACATTTTTGCAATTTCAACGGCCATTGACGGTTGCATGGTGTAAGGAAGGCCAATAGGTAGAAATGCAATATCAATATCTTTTAGTTTTTTCATCTCAGGAATGAGTTCGGTATCGCCGGCAACATATACTTTTAATGACCCGAATGTCAATACATAGCCATTACCTTCATTCTTTGCATGAAATGGCATTCCATTTCCCCTGAGTCCATAAATATTGTAAGCAGCTGTTGTTTCAACAGGAACACCGCAGGCAAAGAAGAATGATCCATTAGTGCAAATCTGCCCTTTCTTCAGGTTATCAAAACATAATTGAGAAAGAAAAATTTGTGTTTCAGGTTTTGTTAGTTTCTCAATAGCCACAGGATCCAGATGGTCTCCGTGATCATGTGTGACCAGAATGGCATCAGCCTTTGGAAAAGCAGAATAATCAGCCATCTGCATAACAGGATCAATATAAAAGTATTTGTCCTGGAATTTGAAAACCAGCGATGCGTGGCCGACAAACGTTATTTCCAGGTTGCCCGAAGACGATTTTATAGTATCTGTCTCGAATGTCTTTTGTGCTTCTAATGCCATGGTTGATCCAATAAGAATTGTAATAACCAGAACTTTAAACTTTAGAGTATTTTTCATTTTCTAAGAATCTTACCTTTTTGACGGTTAAACTGTCGTTTATTCAAAGTACCATCGCGGTACATCCTTTCGAGTCTTTCAATTTGATCAAGCTTTTCAGTCATATTGCTGGGCCGGCTAAGGGCCATTCTGGAAATTGGGAACAGGAAAATAACCAGAACTACCAGGATCAGAAGAATTTCAGTAATACCGAAGGAGCCACAGATTATCATAATGGTAAAACTTTCACCTTGTTTTTTCGCAAATATAGGCGAATCAAAGCATGAATATCCCGGTTATCCGGATAATTACGAATTGCATCACGAAGAATTTCTGTGTTATTTTCATATTCAGCATCCGAATAACCGAAACCCCGGTATTGTCCTTTCTCAATGCAAACGACTCCTATTTCCCCTTTTGCCTTACCGCGGTCTATAATCAGGAAATCCTGATGATCGTATTCAAATCGTTGAATAAATTTCCGGACCCGTTCATTATAGCTTTCAGGCGGTTCTTCTCCGGTGCATGCTCCCAGGCACTCCCCAATTCCTCGATGAAAACAGGCCCCTCCTGAATCGTATAACCCTGATAATTTATGACAAAGTTTGTAGTTCTCAATCCATTGGGAAAGCAATTCCTGACCTTCCCTTTTTGAAGTAAATGTGGTCAATGGAGCATCAGTATCGTTGGTATTGCTGATGGCCAGATTGATGTAGCCATTTCTGTCAATGGTCGCAAATAATCCAAAATTAAAAATGCTCCTACGCTGTTGACGATTATAAATAGGTTTATGCTTTTTAATTTCATCAGACTCAAGTAACAAAGCTATTAGCTCATTACCGGTTAATTCCCAGGTAATATCGGCGATACGGTCCCGCATTTCCATAGCTTTGCGAGTGGATTGATTATGCAAGTGTTGAAATATCCGAGTTCGGATATCCTTGCTTTTTCCAATGTAGATCAGCTCTTGTTTTTCATCCCAGAAATAGTAAACGCCGGTTTCTTCGGGGAGGTTATTCAATATTTTTTTTGTAAGATGATTGTTAAGTCCTTCGGGATGTCCTGGCTTAAGAATTTTAGCGGCGATGTTTTTGGTATCTCTGTTTAACAACTCTTCAAGAAGCTTAACGGTCGCCATGGCATCTCCACCGGCCCGATGCCTGTTGTTCAATGGAATACCTAAGGAAGCACAAAGTTTACCGAGCGAATATGACGGCAACCCCGGAACAACTTGCCTCGCTAATCTTATCGTATCAAGTGTTTTGCGATTATACTCGTATCCAAGGTTTTTAAATTCCTGCCTAATAAAACTATAGTCGAAATTTACATTGTGTGCAACAAAGATTTGCCCCTCAGTAAGTTCAACAATCTTTTTTGCAATTTCATAGAATTTGGGGGCATCAGCGACCATTTCATTGGTTATCCCAGTCAATCCGGTGATAAAATAGGGAATATTGATTTCGGGATTCACCAAGGTAACAAACTCATCGACAAGCGTTAATCCATCATGAATGAAAATGGCGATCTCTGTGATCTTTTCATTTTTTGGACTACCTCCGGTAGTTTCGATATCAATAACAGCAAACATTATCCTCTGCCCTTGATTAGCTCAACATCTTTCTTGAGATTTGCTATAACCTTAAATAATTCATGTTCCAATGGCATTCTTTCAGGCATTTCAGAACTGATATAATTGATAAACTTCCAGATTTCGGTGATTTCATCTACTTGAACATTAAATGATTCATATTCCCGATTTAATGAATGCAGGATAAACTGTTTGTGACGAAAATCCTTCTCGATAAGCTTAAAAACCAAGCCTTCATCTTTTGTCAAAATGATACAAGGATCACCGTTTTTCAGAAATTCCCAGTTTTCGACAAATTCACCTGTAATATAGGATCCGTTAGGAATAGGCTTCATGGAATCACCACTGATTTGAAAGGTCCGGTATTTTCGCTCAGGTGAAAGAAATGGTAGCTGAAAGACCGGAAGTTCTCTGATATACTCGGGATCCGCATATCCTCGCTTATAGCCAGCTTTGGCTTTTTCTGCTACCAATTCTATATTGTCCCTATTTTGTTTGTCAACTGTGGTAGCAAGAATTCTCAGTTGGCTTCCCTTTACATAAACATCAAATCCATCTTCCAGTTGTCTCATCTGGCTCTCAGGCATCGTGGCAAGATCAACTCTGACTAAAGTGTCCATTGATATTCTGAAATAGTCGGAAAATTGCCTCAATTCATTAATCCCCGGTTGTGCTACACCACTTTCATATCCAGCATAGGTCGACCGCTTCATTCCCAGAAAGTTGGAAACTTCATCCTGCGTACGGCCGCGACGTTTCCTGAGAAATTTAATGTTAGTTCGGATATACATATCATCAATTTTGATCGAAAGATAATCAAAAAAATGATGATATACTAACCAAATTATTATTGGGCTTCCGATTCAATGACAGCAACTGCATGAACCATTATGGTACGATGGACAGGAATTCTCTGGATTACTGCTCACTTTGGCAGGCTTGGGTTTTCTATATTCGCTGCTGTCAATGCCGCATACCGGGCATGGTGCAACTATCTTACTGCAAGGACCATACATCGGATCCATATAATCAACCTTGAGACCAACTTCTTCAAAGATTAACTGACAATCAAAACATTTGAATTCCATATTGAACGTAATAATTGGCACAAAAGTAATAACAAAAAATGATAAGGACAGATGACTTAATTTGATTAAAACAAACCGCTGCCCTACCCGCCCTTCCGGGGAATTTTATATTTTTGAGTTAAATAAATTCCCCATGAAAAGCACCTCGTTGATCCCCATATTCTTCGCAAGCTTGTTGATCATATCCTGTTCACCGAAAAAGTCAGATTTAGAACAATCTAAAATAAGCGACAGCAAAACCTTGTTACAGCTTATACAGAACCCTCCAAGTGCTTATCGGGCAGCTCCTTTATGGGACTGGAATGACCGTATTACGAAAAATGAAATAGAATTTCAGCTTAAAAAGTTTAAAGAAGGAGGAATCGGGGGAGTATTTATCCATCCCAGGCCTGGACTGGTAACAGAATACATATCAAAGGATTGGAATGAACTATTTCAGTTCACTGTACAAACCGCAAAGACACTCGGAATGCAGGTGTGGATTTATGATGAAAATTCATATCCGAGTGGCTTTGCTGGTGGTCATGTCCAGGCAAGATTTCCGGATTCTTATAACAATGGTACTGGACTTGGTCTTAAGGTGACGCAAAACCTTAAAGAGATTGTTGGACTTCCTATTGAAGTTCTTTTGAAGCAGCCTCCTAAATCCCTTAATAGTAACGAGACACCAACCTATTACGTATTTTACAAAACATTCGCTCAGCCTTCATACTGGTACGGTGGGTTCCCTTATGTCGACCTTCTGTATCCCGGTGTAACGGATACTTTTATGAAGGTAACGATGCAAGGATATGAGAAATACAATAAAGAGGAGTTTGGCAAGACCCTTAAAGGGATTTTTACAGACGAGCCCAATCTTGAAGCTGCTAAAGGTCCGGAAACTGTAATTCGATGGACTCCTGACCTGTTTGATCAATTCGAGTATCGCTTCGGTTATCGCCTCGAACCCGAACTGGCATCCTTAGTCGAGGAAACTGGTAATTACACCAAAATTCGCCACGATTATTTTACACTCCTGCTCGAAATGTTTGTCGACAGATGGGCGGTGCCCTGGTCGGATTATTGCACAAAGAACAACTTAATGTGGACTGGACATTATTGGGAACATGGTTGGCCGTATCCTGGCGATGGCATTGATGAATCGTCATTTTATATGTATCACCAGATGCCCGGAGTTGATATGCTTGGCCGGTCGTATGACTCCACTGGAATGGAAGGGCAATTTGGGAATACGAGGGCAATAAGAGAATTAGGAAGTGCTGCAAACCAATCAGGATCAAACCGCCGGCTAAGTGAAACATATGGGGGAGCTGGATGGCAAATCAGTTTTGCCGAGCTCAAAAGGCTCGTCGATTGGGAAGTTGTACTTGGTGTTAATTTCGTAAATCCCCATCTTTCCTATTACAGTATGCAAGGTGTTAGAAAATTCGATTACCCTCCATCTTTCAGCTATCAGGAACCCTGGTGGGATAATTTCCACCTTCTTGGCGATTATATAGGTAGAATCTGTTTGGCTATGTCAGCAGGCGAGCAGGTGAACAATATGCTGATCATCCAACCAAATACAACCGCCTGGATGTATCACACTACGGTCAGGGATGATCGCCGGATTTTCAGCCTTTCAGTTACTTTCAAGAAGTTCATTCAGGAGCTTGAATCGGATCAGGTTGAATATGATCTTGGCTCAGAACAAGTTATAAAAAGATTCGGCAATATTACCAAGGAAGGATTAAGGATCAGGAACCGTAGCTACAATCGTATCGTATTACCACCCGGAATCCGAAATATTGAAACTACAACCTTGAACGCTCTTAAAGAATATCTTGCTCATGGATATTCGATTCTAAGTTTTTCAGATTCAATCGATTATATTGATGGTTCAATAAATAATGCGGCAAAAGAACTGGCTTCAAAATATCCGGTCAACTGGATTCGAGGTAACGACATCAAATCCCCACATATCCAAAATTATCTCAGTAAACCGGAATTAACAATCAATCAGCCTGATAAGTCCAAAGGTCAACTATTTCACCAAAGACGAATCCTTGACGATGGAGAGCTGCTTTTTCTGGTCAATTCAGATCTCAACCACGCAGCAGATGCTGAAATCAGCCTTAAGCAACATAGTCTTTCTGAAATTGATCTTAACACGGGCTTGATTACTTCAGTGAACTTTACCAGGAAACCCGGATTTATAAACTTTAAGGTTTCAATACCACCAGGTGGCAGTCGCTTGTACCTTTCAGGAAAAAGTCCGGTACTGGCTAAAACAAGAACGGTTGAAATCACCGAGAAACCAAGAGCGATTCCTCCAATTGATGAAATTAAAGCCAGCCGACTCTCACCCAATGTTCTAACAGTTGATTATCTGGACATGGAAACAAAATCTTTTAAAAAGGAGGATATGTATTTTATGACGGCGATGTATAAGTTGTTTGAAATATCAGGACTGAAAACGGGTAATCCCTGGCAGCATAAGATTCAGTACAAGCAAAAATATCTCGAAATGGATAATTTCACTACAGACTCCTGGTTTAAGGCGAAATACCATTTTAAAGTTGATGTTTCTGTGGCAGATGAAAACCTTAAATCATTTCAGGCGGTTATTGAACGTCCTGATCAGTGGCAGATAAAACTCAATGGAAAAATTATCACTCCCTCAGGTGATAAATGGTGGCTCGATCGCCACTTTCCAGTATATCAGATTGGAGAATTGGTAAAAAAAGGAGATAATGTCCTCGAACTCTCAGCTCCCAGAATGACTGTCTTCTCTGAACTAATGCCAGTGTATATTCTTGGGGATTTCAATTTGGAAAATGCTCAAAAAGGATTCCTGATCAAACCTGCAACAACCCCCGGGTTAAAATCTTGGTGTTCCACCGGAATGCCTTTTTTTGGTGAAAAGGTTTCTTACAGTCATACTTATTCAATTTCTGACACCTCTGGCACTTTTTACGTGTCAGCCGGGACCTGGAAAGGTTCTGTTGTCGAAGTTTGGGTAAATGGCAAAAAAACAGGAATTATCGGGTGGCAACCAAATCAGCTCGACATTACAAGTTATGTTATTAAAGGGAATAACCAGATAGATTTACGAATAACCGGAAGCCTCAAGAACACCCTGGGATATCACCACGTAGTCCAAAAAGGTTGGATTGATTCTCCTTTCAGCTGGAACATGGGACCTGAACAGCAACCTCCGGGATCAGACTACCAATTTCTTAATTATGGCCTCTCCAGTGAATTCACATTATTTGTAACCAAGTAGAGGAAACTATAACAACTTTTTATACCTGATCCGTTTTGGCCCTTCGTCACCAAGCCGTTTCTTTCTGTTTTCTTCGTATTCAGTAAAACTGCCCTCGAAGTAATAAACTTGAGAGTTTCCTTCAAATGCAAGAATGTGAGTCGCTATGCGATCAAGGAACCATCTGTCATGAGAGATGACAACTGCGCATCCGGCAAAGTTTTCGAGACCTTCTTCAAGGGCACGTAAAGTATTAATATCAATATCGTTAGTTGGCTCATCCAACAACAAAACATTAGCTTCTGATCGTAGTGTCATGGCAAGGTGGAGTCTGTTCCTTTCTCCTCCCGACAAAACAGCACACTTTTTCTGCTGATCTGCCCCGCTGAAGTTAAATCGCGAGACATAAGCCCTTGAATTAACCATTTTACCACCCATCATAAACTGCTCAGTACCACCAGAGATTACTTCATAAACTGACTTCTCCGGATCGATTTCAACATGTGACTGGTCAATATACCCCAGTTTCACCGTCTCACCAAGAACAAATTCACCTGAATCACTCGATTCCTGTCCCATGATCATCCTGAAAAGGGTTGTTTTTCCAGCGCCGTTTGGGCCGATAATTCCAACAATACCTGCAGGTGGAAGAGCAAATGAGAGGTTCTCGAACAGGAGTTTATCGCCATAGGCTTTACTGACTGAGGTTGCCTCCATCACCTTGGATCCGAGTCTCGGCCCATTTGGAATAAATATTTCGAGCTTCTCCTCTTTTTGACGGGTATCTTCATTCAACATTTTTTCATAAGAGCCAATACGGGCCTTCTGCTTGGCATGTCGCCCTTTCGGAGCCATTCGCACCCACTCCAGCTCCCTTTCCAAAGTTTTTCTTCGGCGGCTTTCTGTTTTCTCTTCCATCGCCAGGCGTTGTGTTTTCTGTTCCAGCCATGAGGAATAATTACCCTTCCAGGGAATCCCTTCGCCACGGTCTAACTCAAGTATCCAGCCTGCAACATTATCCAAAAAGTACCGATCATGGGTAACCGCGATAACCGTTCCTTTATAATTCTGTAAATGCATTTCCAACCATTGTACCGATTCCGCATCGAGATGGTTAGTAGGTTCATCAAGAAGAAGGATATCTGGTTCGCTGAGTAGCAATCTGCATAAAGCAACCCGACGACGTTCACCTCCTGATAGCACACCAATAATTGCATCCGGTTCAGGACATCGAAGTGCATCCATCGCCCTCTCTAACCGGTTATCAAGCTCCCATCCATTATGATGGTCAATTAACTCACTGATTTCACCCTGTCTGGTAATCAGCCTATTCATCTCATCATCATCGAGGGGCTCCATAAACCTGTTGTTGACTTCCTCGTATTCTTTTAGAAGATCAACTATTTCCTGAACTCCCTCTTCCACTGCCTGACGTACCGTTTTTGTATTATCCAGATGAGGTTCCTGCTCCAGCATACCAATCGAAAAGCCTCCAGCAAAGACAACTTCTCCCTGGATGGCAGTATCAACACCTGCTATAATTCTTAATAGAGTTGACTTTCCTGACCCGTTAAGGCCGATAATTCCAATTTTGGCACCATAATAGAAAGACAGGTATATATCTTTCAGTATCTGACGGTTAGGTGGAACAACTTTACCAACTCCAACCATTGAAAAGATGATTTTATAATCTTCAGCCATTACCTTTAGGTTTTTTACAAAGGTAAGAATCATGACCTTATTTTTGCATATTTAGCCTCGCCACCTGATCACCGGATTATCATTTGCATCCAATCCAATATAACGATTGTGATATTGATAATTTGTTTATATTATCACCAATATTTTGTTTATTTTTTAACCAATGGATCGTACGGTTGTACATATGGACCTTGACACCTTCTTCGTGTCGGTTGAACGGCTGATGAACAGCAGTCTGCAAGGCAAGCCCGTGATCATCGGGGGCATGTCGGACCGTGGCGTGGTAGCCAGTTGCAGCTACGAGGCCCGTTCGTACGGCGTTCATTCTGCCATGCCTATGAAGATGGCCAAGCAAATGTGTAACGATGGCATATATATCCGGGGCGATATGGAAACATACAGTAAGTATTCACGTACCGTAACCGATATCATTGCCGATTCGGCCCCGGTATATGAAAAGGCTTCGATCGATGAGCATTATCTGGATATCACCGGTATGGATCGCTTTTTCGGCTCCCTGAAATGGACCCACGAACTTAGGCAACGCATCATCAGAGAAACCGGCCTGCCCATATCTTTCGGCTTGTCCATTAACAAAACAGTCTCCAAGATTGCCACCGGAATCGCCAAGCCCAACGGGGAGAAAGAAGTGCCCGAGCCTGAAGTGCATAATTTCCTTGCTCCCCTCTCGATCCAGAAAATCCCGATGCTGGGCCCTAAAACATATCAGCTGCTCAGGTCTATGGGAGTGCTCACCATCCATACACTCAGTGAGATTCCACCTGAAATGATGGAACAGGTATTGGGCAAAAATGGCATCATCATCTGGAAGAAAGCCAACGGCATTGACCCAACCCCGGTGGAACCCTACTGGGAACAGAAAAGCATAAGTTCCGAGCGCACTTATGAACAGGACACCACTGATGTGCAAGATCTTAACCGTAAACTGATCACAATGGTGGAGAAGATCGCTTTCGAATTGCGGAAACAGGAAAAGCTCACCGCCTGTGTCACCGTAAAAATCAGGTATGCCAACTTCGATACCCATACCCTGCAAAAACGAATTCCATACACAAGCTTCGATCATGTCCTTATCCCGATCGTACAGGAATTATTTAAGCGATTATATACCCGAAGAATGCTCGTAAGGCTTATCGGCGTTCGTTTCAGCGAGCTCGTCCACGGCACACAACAACTCAATCTCTTCGAGGATACCCCCGAACAGGTTAACCTATACCTTGCCATGGATAAACTCCGGATGCGGTATGGCAGCGATGCGGTAAAGCGCGCAATAGGAGTAAAAGAATAAAAAGTATCGTACTTTTATTCCGCAAAATAGCATCTTGGTAAATGGAAACCCTGCCAAATCTTCTCATTGTTGACGACTCCCATGATAATTTGGTCCTATATAGCTATCTGCTTAAAAATATAAAAGCTAATCTGATACAGGCGCTTTCCGGTCAGGAAGCATTGGATAAAACCAATGGAATTGAACTTGCCCTTGCTCTTATCGATGTCCGTATGCCAATCATGAACGGTTATGAATTGGCACTCAAACTAAATAGCGACGGAAGTGAAATGAATGTGCCCATAATTTTTATTACGGCCAGTCATGTTAACGAAATCCAAATATTCAAGGGGTATGGTTCCGGAGCAGTTGATTACATCTTCAAACCACTTAATGCATTGGTTCTGGTAAGTAAAATCAATGTATTTCTTGACCTTTATAATCAAAAGAAACTCATTGCAAATGATGCCGCCCTGCTGAAGAAATCTGCAGAAGAACTAATACGGGTTAATGCAGAGCTAAGAGAAAATGAAATTGAGCTCGAAATGCAGAATGAAGAACTCTCCAAAGAAATCATCAAATCGGAGATAGCTTCTGAAAAATACACCGAACTCTATGAATTTGCTCCCTCAGGTTTTTTTACACTCTCTAATGATAATTTCATTCTGGAACTTAATCATAGTGCCGCCAGAATGCTAGGAAAAGATCGCAATTCATTGATTGGCTGCACTTTTGGAATATTTATTTCAGAAGAAATCCGTCCCTCCTTTAATACGTTTCTGAATACAGTTTTTGAAAATAAGGGAAAAGAAATCTGTGAGATTTTATTGCAACCTGCTGACAATCTGCCAATTTATGCTCATGTTGAAGGGATGGTGGTCGCCAATGGTACTCAATGTCTTATTAATGTTATAGATATCAGCGATAGAAAAAGAGCAGAAGAATTTATACGCGAAAGCGAATCAAGCCTTGCAGAGGCTCAGCAAATCGCCCATCTTGGAAGCTGGGAATGGAATATTGAATCCAATAAAGTTAAGTGGTCCAAGGAAATGTACTTAGTTTACGATATCCACCCCAATGACCACAATGGGAACCCTGAATCCATTTTGGAAGTACTGCATCCTCAGGACATAGATATCTTTAATCAATCTCTAAAAATCAATTTATCCGATGGCAGCTATCCATCATTGGAATACCGTGTAATCCACAAGGATGGTTCCATTCATTACATCTTTGTCAATGGTCGAATACAATTCGATAAAACTAGCCGCCCCATTAAAATTTTAGGAACAGCACAAGATATTACGGAACGCAAGATGGCTGAACAAGCTATAAAAGTTAGTGAAGAAAAGTATAAAACGATGCTAAATGCATCTCCGGATGGAATTTTACTCCTGGATCTTAATGGAAGAATTACCGAAGTATCCGAGATCGGACTGGAGATTTTTGGAGCGGATGGCCGAGATGATATTGTTGGCAAGGAGCTACCTCAATTTGTTCAACAAGCTGATAACAATATACTTAATGAAATATTCGCCAAAACAATGAGCGAAGGTCTCGCCCAAAATTTCGAACTCACCTTCAAAAAGGAAAATCAATCACTCTTTGCCAGTGAAATAAGTACAACTTTAATTCAGGGCCCGGGAGGAACACCCTTATCCTTCATGATCATCATCCGTGATATTTCTCATCGTAAAAAGATGGTGACCAAGCAGATACATGCCGACCGCATGGCCAACCTTGGGGAGATGGCCTCAGGTATTGCTCATGAAATTAACCAACCTTTAAACACCATCTCACTGGTCATGGATAATATCCTCTACGAAGCGGTAAAAGAGGAACCTATTGCTAAAGAATATCTCAAGAAAAAGACAGATAGAATCTTTGAGAATATAACGCGGATAAGAAATATTATAGACCATGTTAGAGTCTTTTCAAGAAATCAG
>CAINOB010000044.1 GCA_903851365.1 uncultured Bacteroidota bacterium | reverse complement strand
GGGTCACTGGTTCGAATCCAGTAGCGCCCACGAAAAAAGCGGTTCCATAAAAATGGGACCGCTTTTTTAATTTCTACTTATTGAAAAGTGGCATCAGGAGCATTACCGCAGATAAACTAACGAGAACGACCACTGCAGACCAGCCAATAATGTTATTGATTGGTTTATTGACATACTTACCCATGATCTTTTTGTTATTCACAAGGAGGATCATACAAATTAAGACAACTGGCAGAAGCATCCCGTTCACAACTTGCGACCATAACGAAATGATAATCAGCGGAGCACCAGGGATTAAAATAATTGCAGCTCCGATAATGAGGATACTGGTGTACAAGACATAAAACTCTTTGGCTTCATCCCATTTTTTATTGATTCCAGCTTCAAAACCGAAAGCTTCGCATACATAAAATGCAGTAGCCAGTGGTAAAATGGTGGCTGAAAAAATGGAGGCGATGAAGAGTCCAAATGCGAATGCCTGCGATGCAAGAGCGCCAGCCAGCGGTTTTAATGCCAGTGCTGCATCTTTTGCTTCATTAATAACAATACCGTTCTCATGCAAAGTGGAGGCGCAGGCTACAATGATGAAGAATGCAACCACCACTGTGGCCAGACATCCGATAATAATATCAAGAAGCATATATCGGTAATGCTTCATTTTCAAGCCTTTCTCGATTACTGCCGACTGCATATAAAATTGCATCCACGGGGCAATTGTTGTTCCGATAATCCCTATTACCATGGCCATGCTCTTGCCATTGATTTCCATTTGAGGATGAACCATGGAATGAGCAATTTCTCCCCAATGTGGCTTACCCATGATCGCTGATACGACATACATCAGCAGAGATACACTGAATATCAGGAATATACGCTCAGCTATCTGGTAAGTCCCCTTAACAACGAGGACCCAAACCATAAGCCCGACTATCGGAACCGAAATATATTTAGAAACTCCAAATACCTCCATGCTGCCGGCAACTCCGGCAAATTCGGTGGTTGTATTTCCAATATCGGCGATCAGGAGCCCGACAAATATGAAGAAGGTGACTTTAACCCCTGCATTCTCGCGTATCAGGTCGGCGAGTCCTTTACCGGTTACAATACCCATACGGGCGTTCATTTCCTGGATTACCATAAGGACTATAAATGCAGGGATCAGGGTCCACAGCAAATTATATCCATAAACCGCACCTGCAACAGAGTAGGTTGTTATGCCACCGGCATCGTTATCCACGCTTCCGGTTATAATACCCGGACCGAGGATGGCTAAAAACAATCCAAGTTGTTTAAAAAAAGTTCTTTTATTTTTAAACATCGCCTTCCCCCCCTATTTATTGGTCCTGCGCTTGTTCATCAGGTCATCAATTATATCATCGATGACCACCATTCCCTGCAAAACATTGTTCCAGTCAACAACGGGTATAGCCAGGAGGTTGTATTTTGAAACGATTTCTGCGATATCATCTATCTTCTGATAATTATGAAGATGAACCGGTGATGGTTTCATTATCTGCTTAACTGTTGCATCCGGATCAGATATTACAACATCCCGAATTGAGAAGGTTGCGATGAGCACCTCATTAGGGTCCGTTACGAATAAGTTGTATAAAGTTTCTGTTTCAGGCTTGATCCTCCTCAATTCATCCAGGACCTCCCTGATAGTTTTATTCTCGTCAAAGGAAATCAGTTCTGTCGACATGATGCTCCCCACAGATCTTGCAGGATAATCAAGCAATTCCCTAACTTCCTGTGAGGAATCTTTTTCCATCTCATTCAGCAAAAGTTCAGCTTTATCGTCTTCCAGAGCATCGAGAATATCAGCTACTTCATCAGCGGGCATTAATTCCAGAACATCAGCCACTTTTTCAATCGGAAGACTTTCGATAAGATGAATTTGTGTTTCAACTTCAAGTTCTTCCATAACATCTGCAGCCTGTTCCTCATCGAGAGCCTGAAAGACATCCGCACTTGCCTTTTTCCCCAAATCTTCAATAATATCCGCAAGATCTGATGGGTGAAGAGTCTGAAGTTTTGCAAAGGTTTTTGAAAGTTTGATATTAAGACTGGAAAAATCGACTGCTTCCACATCTTCCCAAAGGATAAACTTGGCTGGGACAGTTTTGTTGAAAAGGGCTAAAACAGATTTAACGGGTTTTACAAAACCAATTCTTCGGATAAGTCCTTCAATTCCAATGTCTACTGCTAAAGCGAAAGTACCGTTTACAAGAGTCACCAGCCGGACATCATTGACACGTACCAATTTCCGTCCATTAACATCCACGATTTGTTTGTCGAGGATGGAATCAACCAGGTAAAGATTACGGTTTGTCTGATTGGAAGGCAGTTCAGTCAATTGAGTGCAGATGACTTTAATTTTGTCACTAATTTTCTCAATCTTGAAATTGTCAAAAGAGTATACGGTAATTTGCTTTTTGAACTTCAGCTTAATCCCACGGACTTGGGGATGCAGGGCTGATTCCTCAGTAGAATCCGAATCAACAAGCAGGTCCTTAACAATACCCAGGTATCTCCCGTCGGCATCTACGACCCTTTTCCCAAGGATCTGTCCTAAATAAAACGTGGTGAAAGATGTCATATGCACCTCCTTGAATTAAGAATGAAGCGAGGGCATACAACGTGACGGCAGCTCTGCTACATCCGGTTAATAATTAATATACCCGCAGGACCGTCATCCATTTTAGTGTTCATATTAGTTTGCCGCGCAAAAGTAAATTTTATCCTTAAAAAACAAACAATTTCAAAATAAAAGTTGTTACCGGAAATCAAGTGGACAAGGTGTGCGTTTGAAAAACTTTTCCTGATAAAGAAATTCAATATCCGATTCAGTCAGCTGAAGCGATAGTTTTTCAATAATCCCCATCATGGCTTTTTTCCTATCACAAGATCCGGTGGATGGCTTATTATGATCACCTGTACTTGCCAGATTATCGTGATAACAACCTCCTGAACAATGATATCGAATTGGGCATTCGCTGCAGGTAGGAATATCATCTACAACTTGCCAGGGATTGAACCGAGTGTCAAGATAATCTGAGGCGATATTTCCTAACTTAAAATCGGGGTAACCAGTAAACCTATGGCATGGGAAAAGGTCGCCATTGGCGGATACAGCAACCAATTCACGGCCTGCACCGCAAGGGGTTTCCTTTTTTAATTTCCTAACAACTCTTTCAGTCAGATTCCAAAGGACTGTATCTGTGGCAACCAGCCTTACACCAACAATATCACGATCTTTAATATAACGAAGAAGGTCATCTGTTTCCTTTGCAAAAGTTTGAATAAAGGGCAGATATTCGTCCGTAATGGAATCTGAATATGCATCACAAGTTAAATCCGGAGCCAGGGATGCTGGAATCAGCATAATTTTTTTGAAGCCCAATTCCCGTAAGCAAGTCAGAATTAACTCAGGATCTGATCCTTTGATCCAGGTTGCCCGACAAGCGGTTTCAGGTATCGAAGACAGTAAAAGTCTAATCCGGGGAACGATTTGATTGAATGACCCTTTCCCGCTGCTTAATGGACGCTGAGCATCCTGAATTTCAGCGGGACCATCGAAGCTGACACAAGGAATGATATTGTATTCCTTAAAAAAGCTGATTATTTTTTCAGTAATCAGGGTTGCATTAGTAGTAATCTCAAAACCAGCTGTTTTCTGACATTCCAAAGCCCGTTTTCTAGCGTAGGCAGCAGTCTTTTCCATGAGTGAGAAATTTAGAAGGGGCTCGCCACCAAAGAAAACGAAACGAAGGTTTTTCTCTTTTCCTGAGTGATTTATTAACCAGTCGATTGCTTTGAAGGCAATTGCCTGATTCATCTGCATCTCGTTGCCATATGATCCGTCGGTCCCATAGCAATAAGTGCAACGAAGATTGCACTTTTGGGATATCATAAGCACCAATGCCGAGATTGGTATTACCTGGACATCGGCGGGTATTCGATCAGAGAGGCCAGACTCTACCACCACCAGCACCCCGGGCAGCTGCCATCCGGACTCATAGTGTCGGCAGTGACTCCACCTGAAACTGATTCCAGGTCCTGCTCCGTCAGAGGAACATCCGACAGAGCTTCATTCATTTCGCCCTGCGAAAATTCGAACCCAGCATTTTTAGCCAGTGACATACGTTCTTTACCAGTTTGAGCTCTATTAAACTCATTTGCAAATGATCTGTCAACATTCATCTTGTTGAGAAATGCTTTCGCTGATTCAACTGACATAATGGTTTCTTTTAAGAAGTTTTATTGTTAAAATTAAAGAAAATTTAAATAATCATTAACCAACAAGTGAACAGGTAGTTCATCTTCTTCAACAACTGGAAATCTTCCTACCGGAGGATTAAAGTAATTATCGGTGGCATCATCGTTTACCATACTTACCTCACCCACAAGCACTTTACCTTTTCCGGGTTCTCCGTAAAAACGATGGTACATAAATTGTTCCAGACAAATACTTTCGCCCGGGCCAAGAATAACTTTTCCGCCAGCGGGAACTGTATGGCTTACTCCATCGGTTTTAAAATGCACATCGTCGGGTTCCATTTTGCCAATAGATTTGGCTATATAAAGATCAATAACCAGATTTCCGCCTCCACGGTTAATAATATCTTCCATCTTATAAACGTGGCAATGAAACGGAGTTTCCTGGTTTTCTTCCACAATCATAATCTTTTCGGCATAGGGCTTTTTATCAGCATTTAGCTTGCCATTCCGAAGCGTGAATAAAAACAATCCCTGTTTATAAAAATCACCAGAGCCAAAATCCGTAATATCCCATCCAAGCATGTTGTCGATGACTTCCTTTGCGGCCACTTTATTATTCTTCCAGTCGTCGATACTCCAAAATGCCCAAGGTGGCAAACTAAATTGTTTTTCTGCCATAAATTCCTTGGCCTTTAACAGAATCTCATTGATTTCACTACGTTTCATGGGAAAATTATTTTATTGGTATATCTAATTCATTAAGGATTCCGGGATTCAATGTTTTCAATTTTTCACCGGTAGTTTTGGTCCAGCCATCCAAATGGACGATAATACTTTTACACGAAGGATCGGTGAGCGGTTCTACACGAAGATGAGCACTCTTTCCATCGGCAGCAATTTT
Source organism: uncultured Bacteroidota bacterium (assembly GCA_903851365.1). GTDB lineage: Bacteria > Bacteroidota > Bacteroidia > Bacteroidales > UBA12481 > UBA12481. The sequence goes on along the minus strand of CAINOB010000044.1, from coordinate 21,478 downwards.
AAGTTCCATCTTGAGTGCTCCGAAAGGTGTGGCAACGCCATTCAGTTTGGTTACCATGCCTGGCTTGGTCCATTCGGGTGATAATCCTTCAAAAAGATGAAGGTCGTTTCCACGATCCAGAGCCAGAAGGTGAATGGTAAGGCGAATAAACTCGGCGCTTGCCCAATTATGAGGCATATCCCCTACTTTTTTAAATTTCTCACCTTTTAACGATTGTTCCTCGCGCCATACCAGGGTCGGTGAGGCATGATTACCAAAGGCATAAAGTATCTGGGCAGCTTTCTGTCCATTACCCTGCCACAACCAGGCGTGGCCATAAAATGAAGCAAAGTAGTTCCAGATCCCTGTGGCATCCCAACCTGTACCATATACCATTCCTTCATGTTCTGTAGCCTCGAGCATTGCCATATTGCCAGCCACGAGGGCGTCGTCCTTGGCAAACAATTGGCCGGGATATACTGCCTGGCAAAAGGCCCACTGGGCACGCTGCGGTAGTTCCTTTTTTCCATCCTCGCCCATCAGTGCAGGCAGATATGCATTTCCTTTTGGATCCTTGGCGAGATCGCGTTTGGCGGCTTTTTGGAAGGCAAGCATAAAGTCATCGTATTCTTTTTGCCAGGTCACAGCCTCATCGTTTTTACCCAGCCAGCGCGCTGCCTGAATAAATGCTTTTAATCCGGTCAGGTTCCAATAAGAATTTGTGTATTCATCATGGGTACCACCGATGCCGCCATCCAGGGTACCGGCAGGATTAAGTCCATCATCGAGCTTAGAAGCATTTTGCAGAGTATTTCGTCTTATTGTTTTGATATATTGAGCAATGAGTTGAAGCTTTGGCCATACCGACTGGAGCCAGACCTTATCCTGGGTAAGCTGGGCATGCCTGATACAGGTCCAGAGAACCAGTCCGTTTTCCTTCCAGAAATCAGGGGCCAATACTTCGATCCGGCCATCCGGCTTCTGTGTGGTCAGTTCATAAGCCACCCCATTGCGGGCCTGATCGCCAGCGCCAAGCATAGCTGCCGACTCCAAAAGGAATGAACCATCAACAATCCACAGGCCGCGATAGCAGGTAGGGCCGACCTGGAAGGCTGGCAAACCATTTTTTATTTCGCGTGCCTGCCAGATATTTCTTACGGATGATTCTATCAGTGATTGTATTCCAGCATCTGGTATCTGAACCTTATCGAATGGCAACTGCGATTTCTTTTCCCAGAAATCAATGGCATGCTTGCGGTTGAGTTGGGCGGTATCAAATGATTTCGAACGCGGGCCATCCAAAATCCCATTTGTGAAGCGAATGAAAAATGCTGTACTCTGGCCGGGTTCAACAGTAACCGGTTCGAGCTGTACTTTATGCATTCCTCCGGGGGCTTCGGTGATGCCAGTCATTTTCAGGGAAGCTTCAATATTCTCCATATTATTGACGACGACTTTCTGATTATCAGCCAGATAATCCATTGCCAAAACTGTATTGACGATCAATTGCGGGTGATAGGTACGTTGCTTTGAGCTGGTATTTTTCAACCTGACCATCATAATATCATCACGACCCGGGCCTCCGTTGTTGGATTGAATAATATCAGCCTGAGCCACAGAATTAAGCTTGCCTGCCAACAAGGCCGCATCATCAGGTTTTGCATTAGGATCAAAAACCCACAATCCGTTAAGGAAGGTGTTTTTGTCGGTTGCTTGTGTTGCAGCTTCCACCGAGATACTTATTTTCCCATCACTGTTGGCATCCCTGGCTTCAAACCAGAATGACTTGGGAATATTCTGACCAATTTTTGCCACAGGGTCAATGGTTATGTTATCGGAACCTTCGACACACAACTTCAGGATCCGCTTTCCAGCTTCTTTCCAATATCCTTCACATACCACCATAGCTATCAGACGCAATGAGCCAGCAGTAACACTTAAGTCATATTTAATGTTCCCACCCATATTCACTGCAATGTTGCGAAGCGAAGGATCGAAGTTTGATGCAGGTTTAGCCCAGTTCAGGAGAACTCCGCCATTGTCGGTACGTTTTAGAATATTGGCAGACGTAATGACTACCGGAGCATCGGTTATTGCAAATACTTCCTGCTTGACCTCCAACCCATCGGCTTGCCAGTAGGTACGAACAATGGGAACACGCGGCGAATACAGATCCTGCTTGATCCATTTTGCATCATCAGTCACCTGAACACTTATTCGGGTGCCAAATTCCCGTCCGCCTTGCTGGTAATGATAAAGTAATTCCCCACTTCGGTCAACAAGGGTTTTGTACGGATCATCGGGCAGACAGATGGCCGTTTGCCATTCAGGGGGTGAGAACTGGAAATCCAATTTACCCTGGGTTGCAGGCGCCACTGTTTTCTGCGCAAAAATGCCAGTTCCTACGAACAGAGATACGATAATCATTATCACAAACTGCTTTTTCATTTTTTTAGATTGTAAAGTTTGTTAACCCTGATTTTATTCTTTTTGTAATTTTTCGATTTTGAAAGTTGATTATCAGCGTAAAAGCTGATTCCGACGAGATGGACACAGATCTTTTTTCTCCGGGATTAGCTGCTTTACTACAAATCAAGTCAACGGTATTTTTCCCAAAGGCAAGCTTCCGGACTCCAACGTTTTGTCGGCTGGTAATATTCCAAACAAGGCTATTATTGGGTGCATCAATCAGTACACCTATTTTATGCTCAATGAAGAGTTTTATTGGGGCCAGTGCTGTCCAGCCTGTAAAATCGGGACGTGTGTTATGACCTGGCTGATATCCGACTTCAACAAAATCCGGTTGATAGAATTCCCAGACTGTCCCTGTCTTTTGATAGACTTTGTAAACATTCTGAAGATGGTTAAGCGCTATATCGTTGGCAAGCTTATCATAGCCATATTTTTTAAGGCCTTCAATCACCATCACGTTGGTTGGACTCCAGACCCCGCCTTTCCAATATTCACCTCGAGGTTTAAATTCAGGTTCACTAGCCGGAACCGTTGGTACCATATGATTCCTATTGAACTCGTTTGGATTAATCAGTTCATCCACCAGCGATTCTGCCTGAGCCTTGTCAGCGATACCAGCTATGAGGGTCCAGAATCCGGCAATTGTTTTGACATTATGAATCTGCTCCTTATCATTTAAATCATAATAAAATCCAGTGGTTGCGTTCCAGAGCCTCTTATTGATGATACTGCTCAGGTCATCTGCTTCAGCGGAGAATTTTAACCGATCCTCTTTTATTCCGATAATTTCAGCAATTCTGGCAAGGCAACGGGCAAAAAGCACAACCTCGGAGCTGGTATCAATACTGCACAACATTCCCGGCAAACGTGGTGAATTGTCCATGCTGGCCCATGATCCATAGTATAAACCGCTGACAGGATCCTTGATTTTGTTGTAAGAATAGTAATAAGCGACCAAAGGATAGTATACTTTTTTCAGTCGTTCAATGTCATTTGTGATCCGGAAGCTTTCCAATTCGGCCCAAGCGAGGATCGGATGATTCAGGCTGCCCGGCGTACCCGGTGGTGCATATTGCGCACGCGGTTGTCCGGTGATTTCATCTATCTCCCGAACAATTTCGCCATCTGCCATTTGGGAGTAATAAAAATTATTGAGCGACTGTATGCCCGGAACATTTCGAAAGGCATAATTACAAAACATGGTCATGAAGCTGGTATCCCAGAGGAAAAGCGCTTCATTAAAGGCTTCATCAATATAGTTTGATACAAAAGGAGAACCCGGTGCCGGCTGCCTGAACCTGCCAAATACCAATTTCCAGGTTTTCCAATACATATCGAGATAGCCTGGATCCTCATCAAAAACAGGTTGCGGAAGAAGGTCTTTTGTTTGAGAAAAATCAGGTAATGGGCATTGAGTGTATTCCGATGTCTTAAAAATGTTTTTTGCTACATACTCTTTTTGCTTGAGAGTATCCAATGTTAACTGTGCCTCCAATGTGGTCCAAAAAAACCCGGCAATTAACGGTAATAAAATCGTTTTCATTTTCGCATCGAATCCGGAACGGCATTAAATACAAGCACTTCAAAGGGTTTTAGGGTGATTGTAAAAGGAATACCCCCTTTAGCATCCACTTTCTGAATACGCTGATCAGCATAAGCTCCAGTCAATTGATAAGTGCGTACAGCTCCTTTGGGCAGTTCGAAAGCCACTGCAATGTCAATCGAAATATTCCTTGGTTTATCATCAGGGTTCCGGAAACAAATAACTCCTTGATTTTTGCTCCATGATGCATAACAATAAGGTTCACTCTTGTTGGGATCACCGGTAACCCAATGTGAATCAATCAAAATTTCCGAATGATTTTTGTTCCAGCGGACGCACTCAGCCAAGTCGTCCCAGGCTTTTGCATCCATCAGATCGGGCGATAAATAAAGCTCCTGAAGGTTTGTTCCCAGCGCAAAATAGCTCCGGAATTCACTGGTCATATGATTACCGGCTTCCGATGTCTTTTTAGCCTGGTAACAGTGCCCAAGTATAACTCCATGGAACATCATGCTGTTGAGCGGATAAAGTGGAGCCCGCTTAACCACCATGGTATATACTTCGCCATCCCTGTAATTCATTCCGCGTTCACGATTATCTCCTTTACCAATCCAGCTCACATCGGCTCCACCCATTCTCCAGGTACAATCGACATGGTTAAGCCAGTATGGTGATGGCCAAGTGCCAACTGTTGTGTTTATGAACAAATCCGGAAATTCCTGATGCAATTCTTCCGAGATCTGGCAAAGACGCATAAAATGAGAGGTTGACTTCAGGTTTCCGAATGTCCGGCCACTATTTTCGTAAGGAGCTGCATTATCCCATTTAAAGTAATTGATATTGTATTTTTTGATAAAGTTCCGGCAAATCTCTTTATACAGTTTAAAGTAACCCGGATAACCGAGGTCGAAAGTCTTTGCTGCGGTGGGAAGCGCGCCTGCTTTTTTCGCCAGCGCCAATCTTTCTTCCTGCCCACCATAGCCACCGCAGGGTGAAATCCAAAGGCCCAGATTTGCTCCGCTGGTACTTTTAAGCAATTTTTGCAAGGTGCCAAAACCATCGGTAAACCGGGTATTATCGGGAGACCATAAATCAACTGCAGGATTATCCCAGCCATCATCCAGAACAAATCCATCGAGCTTGATTCCGCGTTTCCTGACCAGCTCTTCATTAAAACTGTTTGCCACCTCAATGAGTTTTGATTCCGTGAGCTCTTCCAGGTCATACCAAACATTGTAATGCAGGTATATTCGAGACCTCGAAACTTTTTCACGTTCGATGTAGTATTGGAAAGTCCGGCGCCTCTGTTCTACAGGAAAACTGCCAATCATCGTGCTAATCCGATATTGGTCATTGGGTCCAAGAGCCATCTGTGTTGGCATGGATAATTCCGTGACCTGGTCATTTAATGAATCAGAAATGGCGAGATAACCCGGTTGTTCGATTCCGGCAATAATATTTGTTCCCGGCAAGGCATAAGGGGATCCTGGGACTGTACCAATGGAATTATCAACAACATAGGCCACCGGCAGCCGTAACATCACAATACGCTTTACCGTATCGCTTATGGGTTGCCCGGGTCGGCTGATATCGTAAATCATTCGGATATAATTAGACCCATCGCGAAGTTCCGCCTGCCATTGGATTACTACGCCTGAAGATTCATTGAATAAGGTTGCGCGGATAGCTTTTCCCGCTATTTGGTCAGCAATCCGTGCTGCTTTTGGATCGACATTCAATTGGAAAACCTCTGGCTTTTTTGTTATCACAAAATCCCTGGAGTCCAATTTGCCCAGCGAAGTGGTTTCCAGGATAAAAATGGAATTGGGTTCAAAATCAATCGACTGGTGTGCCGATAAATCTTTAAAACTTTTCATTTTCAGCTGCTTACCATCAACCACCCAGGAGGATTCAATCAATTGATTATTAAGCTTCAATTGATTACCAGTGAGGTTAGCATGTGCATTTCCAGGCAAATTCGAAATTGGCCAGATTACAGGTGTTTTTTGAGCAGAAATTGAATTTCCAAACATAAGGATTACCATTCCGGCTATATAAGCCAGAACCGAAGGACTAAATCGATATTTCATCCGGGATCGTTCTATAAACCATACTCCGAAAGTATGATTTTATCTGCGTCGATCAAAGGAATCATCTCTTCAATAAAATGGTTTTCATCGGATGGAATAGTCTCCAGATCCTGACGAATTTTGTCGATCCAGATATACTCCTTTTCATCATTTTTCAGCCGGCCCTCAGCCATAGCGTTTTCGATCATTGAGATTGCCTTTTTACAACCGTTTACCGTGCTTTCTAGATAGGTACGGCCAGCAACGATTTCTTTTGCAATCTCCACAACATTTTCAGGCGCAAGAACAAATGCCTGGGGATCATGGTAAATGTCGGAATCAACATAAAGGCTTTTCAGCATGCGGGCCGAGGATTTTCCTTGCTTTGTAGCCGCGTTCATCAGGCGGGTTTCATACTCAAGTTGTTCAAAAGACACTGTCGGCGCCATTCCCGCCAGCAGCTTAATATTTTGCACAGATTCATTACTCCAGAGGTCGGCACACGCAGCGGTGATATTTCCTACCGGACTGAAATGTGCACAGGCTGCATTTTTCCCTTCCATCGAAATCGGGATACCGGCTATGGCTTTCATATAGGGGCCTTCGTAACCGCAATCCTTGTTTGGTCCCTTTGCGCCCTGCTCGTAAGCGACCAATGAGCGTGTAACTGTTGCAACGCGCGCTAATGCGGCAAAAACTTTGGGTATGAATTTCTTTTCAGCCAGTACCATCGCAGTATTACCGAATGCACAGGCAGTATCACCTCCCGGTATTTTATCCAGCCTATTGGCAAGGGAAACAATCTTCGACCAAATCAGCTGCATATCCCGAACTCCCAGGACTGCCTGGGTAAAAATAAATTGCCGGATGTCACACATTATTAAGGCATCATCGGATAATTCCTTACCTCCAGTGGATTCAATTGACAGGAGGTCACCACCGGCCAGTGCGCCGCGTTCGAAAAGCTCCATCATGGGATCCATGTATTTTGAGGTACGCTGTCTGGGCGGACGATCGAAATCGCGCAAATCATTAGGAGTCAGCCTAATCTCACTTTTTAAGCCTTCCCGTGAGTAAAAGTCTTCACAAATGTCATTCATCACTTTCACCAACTCAACCCCGATATCCGGATTCAGAGTCATTTCAACCACGGTCTCAAATTCTAAAATCAGGCCCGGGCTGTTTAACTCAACAGCTCGGGTTAATGCTCCGTGCACAATTTGAGCATAATGCGCTTTAATCTCTGCAATATTTGACTTTGAAACCTCAACCGGAGGAAGAGTAAAGTTCAATTCAGGATACACCATGCCACCACCAATAAGCAGTCCACGTCGGGTTAAAACGGGATTGGGAGCAGTACCAAAGATCAGATCGGCAGGGTTAGAGATTGCGAGTTGGGTGAATTTCATAAGAGGGAGTTTTTGAAGCTGAAAGCGATTTTTTAAAGCTGAAAGCTTAAAGAAAAGCGTCAGCTGACTAATTTTAAATTAAGGTACTAATAGTTGTCTGGCTAAGGATTTCATTGGTATTATCGCGGATCGTGGAAAAAACATTGCGGATTTTACACGTGGTTTCGTCCTTGCAGAACTCACAAGGTTGGTATTGTTTTTCGGACACACAGTAAAGCATGGCGATAGCGCCTTCAAAGTGCCGGACTACATCTAAGAGGGTCACATTTTGCGGGTCCTTAATGAGAAAGTATCCGCCGGATTTTCCAGGCTTGCTGCCTAAGACGCCCATCTTTTTGAGATCCAAAAGAATGACTTCCAAAAATCGTTGTGGAATTTTTTCCTGTGCAGCAATACTACTGCTTAACACAGGTCCCTTACCGTACTCTTTTGCCAGATGGGCCAGTGCCACCATAGCATATCGGGTTTTCATTGCCAGCATACAAAACTGTTTTCCCCAAAGCTATAACAATTTCGGCAATTGTTCACCTTGTCGATGGACAATAGAAATTCCCGGCGTTTTTTCAAAGCTGACAGCTATCGGTCAGTTAAAAATTCTCGTCAGCCTTTTTGAGGTGATGCTTTCTGAAAATGATTCCGAGAATGCTGGGGTAAACGATGAGTAATAGAGGTAATGCAATAATAAAACCACCAATAACGGCAATCGCGAGTGGCTGATGTAGCTGAGCTCCGGTACCGATACCGAGTGCAATAGGCGTAAGAGCTACAATGGCGCCCAGTGCGGTCATCAGTTTTGGCCTGAGCCGTGTGGAGATGGCATATACCAAAGAATCATGAACCGTACCTGATTTCAGGTTATGAGCAAACTGCAGAAAAGTGAAAACTGCATTTTCCCCGATAATACCGATAATCATGATCATACCTGTATAACTTCCAACGTTCAGAGGGGTATTGGTGATATAAAGGGCCAGGAGGCTGCCTGCAATCCCTAGAATCGAGATAAATAATATCAGCAGTGCTACAATAATATCTTTGAAAAGAAAAAGCATGACGATAAAAACAAGTAACCCTGCAAGGATCAGAATCATAAGAAGTTCACCAAACGAAGTCTGCTGTTCCTGATAGGCCCCGCCATAGCTGATATGATAACCTTGTGGCAAGTTCACCTGGGTGCCGATTTTTTCCTGAATGTCCTTCATTACACTGCCAAGATCTCGCTGATCGAGCCGTGCAATAACTGCAATCATAGACTGCAGATTCTCCCTGCTGATTTGAGCAACTCCTGCATCAACCGTTATATTGGCGATACGGGTGAGGGGAACAGGCTTTCCGTTGGGAAGGTACAAATTGCTCCCACGCAGGGCATCCAGTGATGTATTGGCTGCATTAGGGTAGAGCATCCTTATATCGGTTTGCTGCTCCTTCTCATAAATGCTGCCGATGAGATTCCCCTCGAGCTGGGTTTGCAACTGGAATTGGAAATCTTCAGGAGTTATGCCGAATTGAGCAAGTTTCAGATTATCCGGAGATACGCTGACTGACGGTCCGGCAATCACGATTCCATTGAAAACATCAGCAGTACCTTCTGTACTTTCAACAATTCCAGCTACTTGCCTCGCAATGTTTTGAATTACTAATTGGTTATCCCCATAAATTTTAATCTCGATTGGCTGCGTGGAACTCATCAAATCACCGAGCATATCACCAATAACCTGACCGAAATCGATTTGCAAAGCAGGCTGGGTGGCTTCAATCCGGGTACGGATATCATCGATAACCTCCTCAGTTGAACGGTCCCTTTCCTTTTTAAGCTGTATCAGGTAATCACCGGTGTTTGGTTCGGTTATAAAAAATCCCATTTCTGTACCTGTTCTTCTGGAATAGCTCTCAATCTCAGGGACATTAACAAATAATTTCTCAACCTCTCTCAAAATCCGGTCAGTTTCCTGCAATGATGTTCCTGGCGGTGATACATAGTCAAGAATGATGGATCCCTCATCCATTTCAGGAAGGAACCCGGTTTCGAGTTTCCCTTTTACAATCAGAATAGCCGCAATCAGGACCAAAATAAATCCTAAGCTGATGGCAGGACGCCGGATAAAAAAAGCGATCCACCGGCCCTGTTTTTGAAGCTTCGAATCATCTCTTTTCCTTACTGTGTTTGTTTTACCCGAAAGGACAAGATAGATGACCGGTAAAGCGATCCAGCTAACAAAGAATGAGCATACCAAGGTGATGATCATGGTATTGGTAAGAATCTCAAAATAGGCACCCGCTACCCCACTCAACAGCACGAAAGGAAAGAAAATAACGATGGTCGAGATGGAAGAACCCAGCATTGCCGGAAACAGAAATTTCACAGCTTTTGAAACAAGTTCCCGTGTTGGTGTCTCGGGATGCTCCTCATGCGTTCGATGGATTTGCTCCACCACAACAATCGCATCATCGATAATCAGACCGATTGAAGCGACCATTGCACCAAGGGTCATGATATTGAAATTGTAATGCAGAACATACAATATCAGGAGAGTCAAAGCCAGGGTAACCGGAATGGTGATGAGAATGACTGCACTTGATTTAAAGGATCGCAGAAATAGTATAGCTACCATAATAGCCAGAAGCAATCCGAACCAAAGACTGTCGGTAACGCTTCTGATTGAGCCTTTTACAAAATCTGCCTGAATATAAAATGACTTAAGGTGAACCCCTTTCGGTAAGATATGATCATTCAGGTCGGCAACGCGTTTTTCAATATTATCAGTTAGGTTAATCAGATTGCTTTTTGGCTGCTTAACAACCACAACCAGAATTGCACTTTTATCATTTGCATTTATCCTGATATATTGTGTCTGCTCGGCAACCTGAACAGTTGCGACATCGGCAAGCCTTAAAATCCTTTTGCCGTCATTGGTGATGATCAGATTCTGCAACTGCTCCACATTTTCGACTGCAGCATCGGTAATCGTCAGATATAACCGCTTATAATCAGTAAGATATCCGTTACTCGTGAGGAAGTTCGTTTTACTTAATGCATCAGAAATATTTGCAGGAGTGATTCCCAGTGCCGTCATTTTCTGGCGATTCAGCTCAACATGATATTCTTTGACCCGGCCACCGATGGTTCCGATTTGTGAAACTCCATCCACCTGCGACAAGTATGGCTTTACAATATAATTAGCAATCTGGCTGATTTCGATGTTACTTCTTCCCGGTCCGTCAATCACATAACCAATAACTGGCAGGATCGAAGGGTTCATCTTTTCAATCGTGATTGTGGTTCCTTTAGGCAGTTCATTGTTGATCTCAGCAATTGCGGATTCAATCTGCTGCTTGCTCAGGTCGATATCAGCAGTCCAATCCATAAAAGCTGAAATCTCGCAACTGCCCCGGCTGGTGATACTTCTGACCACCTTAAGGTCCGGAACACGTTTTATTGCTTCCTCCAACGGCTTGGTTACGGTTATCATCATTTTATTGACCGGTTGCAGGCCGTTTTCCGCAATCACCTTGATCTTTGGAAAGGTGACCTCCGGGAAAAGCGATGATTGCATTTTCGTGTAAGTGAAAAGCCCTGCCATGATAATCACCGCTACAATAACCGTAACGGGATTCTTATGGGTAACAAAAAAGTCGCGCATTCCGGATTATTTTATGATGGAAACATTAGCAGTATCGGGCAAACCATAACTTCCTGTGCTAATAAGACGATCGCCGTGGCTGAACAAGGGAGAAAGGATCTCGATCCTGTTACCAGACGAAATTCCCCGGTTAACCGGTACTTTAATTGCCGTACTGTCGTTGATGAGTTTCATTACCCAAAAATTCTCCATGGTTTCATCTGATAATACGCATGACTTATCGACGACCTGGGTATCGGCATTTGCAGTTTTTTCCAGTTCAACTGTCACCACAAGGTTTTCAGGTAAGGAAGGATTTGTTTGTGGGGTAATAATATAACTCTGAGTCTGAGAGGTAATATCCACTTCCGACAATTGAGAACTCACTGTTCCTTTGATCCGTGTCTCATTAGGCAGGATGATCTGGCAAAGTTTTCCGGTTTTTGTAAAATCCTTTTGTTCGAAAGGTACATGCAGGATAAAAACAAAACTTTTCATATCTGCCAGTAGTGCAACTACCTCTCCATCATTCACATAAGAATTTATTTGAGCAGTAACAGACGAAATAATACCAGAAACCGGTGCGGTAACGGATATGAGACTGCCGATCCCCAATAGTGAATCTTTTTCGTGAAGCATGCTAAGAGCCTCAGCTTCTTTGGTTTTGATCGTAAAAAGTATAGTACCAGCTTTAACGTACTGGCCAATGCTGATATTAAGACTTCTGACATAACCGCCGACAGTTGCCTTGACTTCACTTTTTCTCAAATAAGAAGATGTGGCATTGAGCAAAATGCTTTCACTGATGGATGTTTTTTCAACTGTGCTGATCGAAACGGGAGTTTTTACGGCTCCACTGGTATTTTCGGCAGGTGCAGTCTGGTTTTTGCAACCGCTGGCTAAAACGAAAATGATCAGAATCGAAGGAATAAAAAGTATCTTCATTTAAGGTAATTCAATTGAGTGATGATAGTTAAGCGGGTTATCTGGGCTTCGGTCAGTTTATTTTTTGTTTCTTCATAATTATGCACTATATCAAGGTAATCCATCCAACGAATCAGCCCTTTGTTGATTTCCGTTTTATAGACTGTTAATAGTTTTTCAAGGTTTATTATCTGGTCACTGATATCTTTCATTAATTCGTCATTCAGTTCAAGTTGTTGTTTTAGCTGGTCCTGACGCTGAAGAAACAGATCCTGATAGGTTGATTTATAGTTTTTTCGTGACTGTTCGACGAGATCGATTTTATTTTGATCCATTTGCTTTTGCTTCCCATCGTATAAAGGCATGGAAAAATTCAAGCCAAAACTGGCACCCAAACTATAGGGCAGACGCTGTGGGCTAATGGCATTTATGCCTGCATCGGCAAAAGCGCTTATTCTAGGAAGGTATTGCTGATCGATGAGAAGTTTTTCATTGCTGTTCTTAAGGCTATCTAAACGGAACTGCATCATCAGGGGAGAACTGGCTGGATCGAATGATGTTCGCCTGCTGATTTCAGGTTTTATAAGATTAACTGATGTTGTATCATGAATGCCGCAAATGAGGTTAAGCATTGCAATATTGTTTTTAAGATCCATGACAAATTGCTTTCCCTCAATTTCTCGCGAACTGATAGAAACAATGAGATTCAGGTAATCGATCTGATTATATATTCCTTTATCAACCAACATTTTAAGTGTTGATTTCTCCTCATTCAGCAGTCGGATGATGGATTTTTCAAACTCAACCTTACTTTGGAGTGCAAAGGCTTCCAGATATTGTGAAGTAATTGCCTCCTTAAGTTCAGTTTCTGATATTTTTTGATTATTAAGGCTGGTCAGTTTCTGTAGCGCGACGCTCTCCATTTTTGCCTTTATAAATCTCTTATTGAAGAGGGGCTGATTTACCCCAACCAAGGCAGAATAGTGGCCTCCATCAGTTATTGCACTATCGTAAGCGAATTTCCAAATGGCTGTCGGATACATAATATTTGATGATACCCCAACCTGCGGTTTGTAACCGGCGAGTACCTTTAAACTATCGATCAGCGCCGACTGGAGCTGTAGATTATACTCTTTGAGTAGTGGACTATTTTTTAAGCCGATATCCAGATAATGGTCGAGCGATTGGGATTGAGAATTTAAAGCACAGAAAACTAATGCGATACAAAAATAAAACCTCATATCTGAATAGATTAAAGATTACTCGCTGAAATTAATATAAAGTTGGAAGTTAAAGTATATAGTTGCCAACTTAAGGAAAAGTTGGCAACTTAAGGAAAAGTTGGCAACTTAAGGAAAAGTTGGCAAATGGTACAGACTTTATACAGATTCAGTATTTACTTTTAGGCAAGAAAGTTTTGCATGAAGATTTTAGTAGTTGAAGATGAGGTTCCTTTGTTGGAATCGTTAAGCTCATTTATCCGACAGGAGGGCCATACCTGCGAAATTTCATCAGGATATCTTGATGCATCACAAAAAATCGACCTATATAACTATGATTTACTGATACTTGACGTAGGACTTCCTGATGGGAACGGATTGGATCTGATCCCACAATTAAAATCACGTTGTCCTGAAACCGGGGTACTGATTCTTTCAGCAAAAAGTTCCATGGATGACAAGGTTGCCGGGTTAGATTCCGGTGCCGACGATTATCTGGGTAAACCGTTTCATCTCGCTGAGCTGAATGCCAGGATCCGGGCAATATATCGCCGGCGCTTTTTCAGTGGCCGTGAAAAATTGGAATTTGGGAATATTGAATTAAGGCTGAGTGAAAAGATCGCCCTGGTAAACAATGAGCCTATTGAACTTACCAGAAAAGAATTCGAATTACTGGAATTCTTTTTAACAAACCCAAACCGTGTCCTATCAAAGGAAAGCATTGCGGAACATCTCTGGGGCGATGCTATCGACAGCTCAGACAGTTTCGATTTCGTTTATTCACATATTAAGAATATCCGGAAAAAGATTTGCGAAAAGGGAGGAATAGACTGTATTAAAACTATTTATGGATTGGGTTATAAATACCTGGTGGAATGAAACTATTACAAAAGATCAACCGAAATTACATCGGGTATTCTATGCTCGTGATTCTCTTAGTTGGGGGCGGATTGACTTTGATTTTAAAAACCATCACCCAGAATGAAATCGACGAGCAATTAGTATCTGAATTAAAGTCGGTGGAGCAGAGAATCCGAAGAAATCCAGAAAAAGCATGTTTTGATCCGATGGTCAACATCACCCGTTTATCAATTCCTTCTGTTTCAGTACCCATATTTTCAGACACAATGCTTTCGGAACCACCTGAAAATGATGCCGAAGGGTTTCGGATGGTCACTGCATGCGATACTGTCGGTGGTGTTGGGTATAAGATAAGAATCAGCACTTCCATGATCCCGACCTCTGAATTTCTTGGACTTTTACTGATGACTGTGCTCGGAGCTATGATATTACTGGTAACAGGATTGATTATTCTTAACCGGCGTCTGGCCAGGGAGACCTGGAAGCCTTTCCGGCAATACCTCGATCAACTTCAATCATTTTCCTTTGACAATCATACACAAATTCAGCTAGCCCCTTCTGAAATAGAGGAATTCAGTGAATTACGCCTGGTTATTGAAAGGTTTACTGAAAAGGCCCTGAAAGATTTTACCAACCTGAAAGAGTTTACAGAAAATGCGTCCCATGAAATCCAGACTCCACTGGCAATCATCCAAGCCAGGCTTGATGCTCTGATTGGCAGCGGAACCATGGATGAGGAACAAGGCAATCAAGTTGAAATTATTCAGCAGGCAATCAGGAGATTAACCAGATTAAATCAGGCATTAATTATGCTGACAAGGATTGAAAACCGGCAATTTTCTGATTCTCAGCCCATCGATTTAGGTCAGTTGACTCGTCTTCAGATAGAACAAACCGCAGATCTTTTTAAAGCCAGGGGATTGAACCTGATCACCGATCTACCTCAGGGTGTGGTTATTAATTCCAATCCCTATCTACTCGAAATAATTATCGGTAATTTGTTGAGTAATTGTATTAAACATGCCAGTCCTGATTCCGACATCAAAATTCTTCTAAACCAACAGTCAATCTCATTCACGAATGCCGGCGAAACCGTTAATAAAGATCCTGAAACTTTTTTTGACAGGTTTGTTAAAGGAAGTAAAAGCAGCGGATCGCTCGGATTGGGATTGACTTTGGTGAAAAAAATCTGTATTGTTGCCGGATGGAATGTAAATTATCAATTTGCGGACGGTATTCATAGAGTTACGGTCAGCTTTAATGGAATTCCTAAAGAATCTTGAAATACCTTTACATGAAATATTTATTTAAACCAATTCACATGAAGAAATCATTCTTTATTCCTTGCCTCTTAGCTGCTTCATTAATCTTTGTATTACCGTCGATGGCTCAGAAAACGGTGGTCACTGACGCGGCCAAAAAGGCATTTAAGGCAAAATATCCAACTGCCATCAATGTTAAGTGGGGATCCGAATCAGCCTCAGAACTGGAAGCCGAATTTAAATTAAAAGACAAAGACATGTCTGCCAATTTCAGTCTTGAAGGAAAGTGGATTGAAACCGAATCAGTTTTGACTGCAAAAGAGCTCCCAGAAGCTGTTACTGCAGGGATCAAACAAAGTGCTCCGGGATTTAGTGTTAAGGATGCCGCTAAGGTGGAGTCGCCGACCGGAGTTAAATATGAAGTTGCGGTAAAAAAGGGCAAAACAAACCTTGAGCTTGTTTTATCGCCTGATGGTTTATTGATTAAGAAAGTTGACTTGAAGGAGGAGAAGGAAAAAGGAAAAGAGAAGGAGAAGTAAGAATGACGAGATTGCAGGGCCAGTGCTTGATTTTGATATTCCAAAATTCTAACTGGTCCTCGAATTTCGCAATTTGTTTATTTATAGTGACCCAATTTATTGACTAGCTCCCCTACCCTTCGTACCCTGTATTCCAGCCCGTCAGGCGGTACCTGATCAGCGACACCAAGGACATAGCGTGGTTCGCGGCGCATGATTTCAATTACTTCACACACATGCCTGTCGAACTCCGTATCGCTGATATGGTTTGTAAAACAAACTCCGGGTATCCCTCCCCACAAGATAGTATCCGGATTATTGGCCAGGCTGGCAATATCTGAAAATGCCATATCTCCTGATGGTTTTGGGGTAAGGGCTTCGAGCACGGTAAATCCGGTTGAAGCTTCTTCACGCAATAATCCGCGTAAAGTTCCATCGATATGTATGAAGGAATGTTTGCCAGCTTTCCTGATTTCCCCGATCCATTGTTCCTGGTATTCCCTCATATAGGATTCGAAAAACTGCGGTCCCACCATTTCCGAAGAAAGATTTTCAGGTATCATTAAAACTTCTGCAGGGCTGTCGACCGCTATCCGTGCAGCCTTATCAAAAGCCATTTTCATGACGGATAACAACTCCGAAAACCCTTCGGGATTCAGCATAGCCAGTAGGGTAACCGACTCAATGCCCGCTTCCAGGGCAACGAGGTGCATAAATGGGCTTTTCGGAAGGTAGCAAAGCACAATTCCCTGATCGCCCACCTGTAAAAGTCGCTCCGCGGCAAAATCATAATCAGGCTCAAACAGGATATTCTCATAGATAAACTTCATCGCTGGCAGGTCGTCTTCCGTTTTCAGAAAATGCTCAATGGGGCCTTCTGTGAAAGAAGCTGGTATGTATTCCCAGCATTCCCTGACGGATCCCATTGGGGTGTCGATTTCGCGAAATCTGCGTGTTCCTTCATTCCAGTCCCTGACCTGACAATTCAGATAATTTGTTTTAAAAGGGAAATATCCCTGCAGATAAAATCCTACGTCCAGGTCTCGATGCCAATGGATATAATCCGAAGACTGAATAAAATTTGCGGGTTTTAATCCCCTTTTTATGAGTGAGGTCGCCCAATAATCCAGATCGCCGAACCAGGGAACCCTATCTGGCTGTTCATGATTCAGAATTTTTAATATTCTATCGCGTGGTGTCATAAAAAAAAGCCGCCAGCTTTTGTAAGCTGACGGCTCTAAAGTTAGTTAACATTATTATCTCGTAATGATCACCTGCTGATAAGCTGAAGGTGCATTTTTGAGTCTCAGGTGGTAAACACCTTTATTAAGCATTCTTGTATCCCATTTAGCTACATGTTCGCCCCTGATCTGTCTGCCTAAATCCAGCTCATTAACTATCCTTCCAGAGTAATCAACAATCTGAATCAATACAGGCTGATCCTCGGTGATAATGTAATGGATCGTAGCAAAATCACTTACCGGGTTCGGCCAGACATCTAATGAAGGCTCAAGGCTCAAGGCATTAGGCACAAGCAAGGATGAATTCTGAAGTTTGAATGGGTTGAAGGCGTTGGCAATAACCATGTCGGCCTTAAACACTACATACTCTTTAAAGTCATACCACTTTTCTGAACCTGAATCATAAAGGCGGAACCTTACGGTATCACCCTCTGATACATTACTGTAGGTAAGATGGTTATGCAGCCATTCATTACCCGGTTCAAACCATAACCCACGGCTGACGCCCCGGATGGTACCGTTGACCATCGAGAACAGACAGTAGTCTTCGCTGCCATAATTCGAACCATTCAGGTAAACACTGGCAGTAACCTGGCCCGAGAATTCGAAATTCTCCGGTTTAAAGTCGGTACCACCAGGTCCTGAGGATTGAACCGAACCGTTTTTGGTTGGATCGCCTTCCAAGAAGACCAGTGAGCCGGTGTTTTTAGCTTTCAGCATATACCCACCATTAGGAACCATCTGGGTTAAATCGCCGAACCAGTTGGATGCACTGTAGTAGGTACTCGAGTTCGAGAGGTTTTTGATATAATCGCCATCTACTCTTGCAAGAGCGACGAGAGCCCTGCTGACAGATTGTGCATACTGAGGCAGATAACCGATCCAGTTCCATCCGCTGCGGATGGTAATCGGAGTAGCATTCAGATCAACGGGATATCCATTGAATCGCAATACATCAGCTTTATTGAGTTTGATTTTATACATCTCTCTTGGATCGACGGTTGTTAGGTTACCAAACCAACCAGTACCGTTATAATAGGTTGCAGAGGAAGTCTGGCTCTTGATATAATCGCCCTCTTTAGGAACCAGGTTACCCAGAACCGTAGAGATTGACATATCAGGACGCGAGACATTCACACTAAACCAGGTCCATCCGGCAAAGAGGTTCACCGGTGCGGTGTTAACAGTCATTGCTATGCTATTACTTGTGGCAGGACTTCCCGAGGTGCAGGCAATGCTGGAAGTCAGCACGCAGGTTACTGCATCAAGGTAAATCGGCTTGTAAGTGAAGATGGCTGCATTAGTACCGGCATTTACACCGTTCACTTTCCACTGATACGATGGGGCAACACCTTCATTAACTGGTGTGGCCGTATAGGTCACGGATGTACCATAAGTAACCGTTGTAGCTGAAGCTGCTATGGTTACACTCACCGGCATAATCGGGTTAACCGGAACTGTCAGCGTTGAGGAATAGAGATCCGTCATTCCGTGGGTCACTACGCGATACTGCCAGGTACCGGTTGCTGAAGGAATGTCACTCCAGGTGGCACTCGTAACCGCGATATCTGTCCAGCTGCCGGATTCCAGGCGTTTCTGCCATTTAACGATCGCTTCAGTATAATCCGTAAGAGTCATGGTTCCGGTAGAGCTACCATAGCATATTGGAGTGGACCAGCCAGTTAATACTCCCGGGTTGGAATCAAGCACTTCAATTGACCTGGATGATGAATAAGCTACCGAGCAGCCACCGCTTTGAACAACTGCGCGATATTCCCAGGTTCCGTAAGGATACGGGGAGTCGAGCAGTGAAGATGTAGTATTGCTGATATCAACCCATGATCCGCTACCCAGGCGTTTCTGCCATTTCAGGATCGTGCCGGTTTTTCCAGACAACGTGATAGTACCCGTTGAGCGGCCCAGGATAATCGGGGTGGTGCCACCTGCGAGCGTACCGCCCACAGTTACCGGATCAACAGTGACTATGACCGGCTTGATATCGTAACATCCTGCCGTAGTGGCACCTTTAATATAATAGGTACCTGCCGTCGCTGTTGTCGGATTGGCAAAGGCTGCCGTTGCTCCGGCATTTGTCCAGTAAGTATAAACAAGACCAGAAGTGGAGCCTGCGGTTATAGCGGAGGCGGTCAGGTCGACCGTTGAGGTGGAGCAAACCGTTGCCGGATTGCTGATTACCACGGTCGGAGTCGGATTAACTGTCACGGTAACCAGCTGGATATTGTAGCATCCTGCCGGTGAGGTTCCTTTAATATAATAGGTTCCTGCCGTCGCTGCTGTCGGAGTGGCATAAGAGGCCGTAGCGCCAGCGTTGGTCCAATAGGTATAAGTCAGGCCAGCTGTTGATCCTGCTGTCACTGCCGGAGCGGTCAGGTCAACCGTTGCCGGTGAACAGACTGCTGACGGAGTCGTGATCAAAACGATCGGGGCCGGGTTATAAGTAACCGTAACAGGCTTGATATCGTAACATCCAAGCGAATTGGTTCCCTTGATATAGTAAGTACCTGCCGTGGCTGCCCTTGGCGTTGAATAAGCAACAGTTGCTGCTCCATTCGTCCAGTAGGTATAAGTAAGCCCGGCTGTAGATCCTGCTGTCACAGCTGCTGCTGTAAGATCAGCCGTTTCCGGTGCACAGATTGGCAACGGATTGGTGATAACCAGCAATGCTGCTGAAACAACTCTTAAACTACCATTAACATAGGATATGTCATAGTTGGTTAGTGCTGTTCCAGTTGCCCCGACTGCTCCGCTTGGGATGATCGCATACGTGCCTGTTGAGGCTCCTGATGCGGCACCTGTACTCGAAAGCGATACGCTGGAAAGGGTATTGCCGTTGACCAGTCCGGAAGTTTGGAAAGCACTGCTTCCCAGAACGAGTTCCTGACCTGCGCATTTCTGATTGTCCTCAGCAGTAATAACCAGGCCTGCCTTACCAACAGTAATAGAACCTGTCGGATAGGTTATTGCATAGTTACCAGCGGTAAATGTTCCGCCTGTGGCTGCTGATGGCGTAACCGATCCGGTATAGGTTCCGACTGCCGCTGTGGCAGCAGATCCTGTACCATAACCAATAGTTACCGATCCGATCGTTTCGCCGTTTTGCAAGCCCAGTGAGGTAAAGGCCGTTGAGCCTGTACCACCGGTCAAAGCTGCACCAAAGGTTTTGCTAACATTTCCAGCCGTGATGGCCAGATCGGCAGCATGTACGATGATCCTGCTCGGTGTGTAAGTAATCAGATAGTTCGATGGGGTGAAGGTCCCTCCGGTTGCGACGGAAGCTGTTACGGCATCTGTGTAAGTTGCTACCGCAGCATTCGCGGCATATCCTGCACTGTAAGCAATGGTTACCGTACCAACGGTTTCTCCGTTCCGTAATCCTATCGGAGTAAAGGCGATGGAGCCAGTACCGCCGGTGAGCAAATTACCGTAGGTCTTATCCACATTGCTGGCCAAAATCGACAGGCTGGCTGCCTGTACGCTGATGGTAGCCTTGTTGTAGGAAACCTGATAGTTACTGATGTCAAAGGTACCTCCGGTAACCGCTGATGGAGTCACCTGATTGGTATAGGTTCCAACGGCTTCCGGAGCTTCCGATGCGGTACCATAACCAATGGTTACTGTTCCGACTGTTTCGCTGTTTTGCAGACCGAGTGTCGTGAAAGCTGTTGAGCCTGCTTCGCCAGTAATGATAGTTCCATAAGTCTTGCTTACGTTATTTGCACTAATCGTAAGATCAGTCTTATTAACAATGATATTACCCGGCAGATAACTCAGGGTATAGTTACCCGGAGCGAAAGTTCCGCCGGTAGCGGCAGATGCCGTTACTGATCCGGTGTAGGTTCCTACTGTTGCAGTAGCAGCTGATCCTGTTCCGTAACCAATCGTTATCGTTCCGATCGTTTCACCATCCAGCATGCCTTGCGAAGTAAAGGCTGTTGAGAGTGCACCGCCGATCAAGGTGGCACCATAAGATTTGTCGACGTTGGTGGCGGTTACCGTAGCGCTCAATTTATTGATTACCCCGGTGGCTGGTGAAGCGGTGTAGGTGATCGTATAGTTACCGGTCATATCCACATTAACGTCATCCTTTATTGTCAGACCGGAAGCAGTCAATACATGCGAAGTACCATAATTCTTATTGTCATACACCTGGATCGGTGCTACCAATACGGCATCAGGTACGGCAAGGGTGCCGACTACCGGTGAACCCAGTGAACTTAAGTATCCGTCATAGGTTTTGGTTGCAGTAACCGCAGTTACCGTAACACCCATTTTATTGATGACCCCGGTGGCTGGTGAAGCGGTGTAGGTGATCGTATAGTTACCGGTCATGTCCACATTAACG
>CAINOB010000043.1 GCA_903851365.1 uncultured Bacteroidota bacterium | reverse complement strand
TCTAATTCTTCGACACCAGACTCAACATACTTAGTTAAAACGAAATCTAAAAACTCTTTTTGGTTAATATCTAAATCCTCAAATATCTTATTTTGAGATTGTGCAACTCTTTTCTCTCGTGTAATTGGCTTTTTTGCTGAGAAAATATACGAAATACTCGAGCCAGTTGAATCTTTAAATTTTACGATTGGTCCTTCTAAAAGCAATTTAGTTCCAAAAGTATTTACATCAATTTTTCCAGAAACTCTCTTTTTATTACCTTCACGAGTACGAATATCCATAATTGAGGAAACTCTTCCACCATATTCTGCACCAAAACCACCAGAATAAACATCCGCAGACTTTAAAATGTCGGTATCAAAAACCGAAAATAGACCAATGGAATGAAATGGATTATAGATTATCATACCATCGAGAAGCACTTTGTTCTGAATTGGGGCACCACCACGGATGTATAACTGGCCACCCTGGTCACCGGTAAAGATCACACCTGGAAGAACCTGGAGGTACTGAGCAAGGTCGGGTTCGCCGCCAATGCTTGGTATTTTCTCCATCTGCTTAGGGGTAATTTTAATTACTGAGGTTTGCACCTGAGTTTTCATTTCCTGCCTTTCACCGGAGATCACTGCCTCTCCAAGTTGCTTAAGCTGTTGTTCCAGGAAGATTTTATCATTTATAACTCGTCCTGCAATGATCTCAATTTGCTTGTTGACCGATTCATATCCAATCTCTGCAGCATACATGGTATATTTGCCAGGCGGCACTTTACTAATTGTAAAGTATCCGTTAACATCTGTCCCTGCCACAAATTTCCCACGTTCGTTTAGATATACACTACAACCAATAATTGGTTCGCCTGTTTTCTTATCATAAACAAATCCGCGGATCGTGCCGGTTTGCGAAAAACCAGCTGAGCTCAGCAACAATCCCCAAATAACAATAGCTGCAAAGACTTTAAATGTTTTCATTTTCAAAATAATGAAGGTTTACGATTCGAACCGATCCAGTAAATCAATCTTTTCTTTGAGAAGTTGGATCCGCTCTCGCTCCTGGGCTATTTTATTTTCCACCTCACGGATCAGTGATTCAGATTTCTGCGATTTGGCAAAGAAACCAATATTGTTCTCCCAGAGAACAACATCACTTTCCATTTGCTTAAGCTTGTTCACCAATTTCTCTCTTTCCGATGAAATACGGTTTCTATTTTTGGGGGATTGAACAAAGGTATCAACTTTTTGCTTATATCGCAAAATTTCATTTTTTGGTTCATCCACTTCAAGATGGTCAAAATGTTTCCTCAGGGCATCCCTGAATTCCTTTTGAACCTCATCTTTTTTCTCGATCGGAATATGACCGATTGAAGTGAACTCTTTTTGGATAGCCTTCAGCGTTGTAAGGTCCTCAAAATGATTTTCAGACAAGGTAAAGGACTTAACTTTTTCAACAAGTTCGAGTTTCAGGCGTAGGTTTTCAATTTGTTCTGAATCCTGTGAGCTGAAGTATTCTGATTTCTTTTTAAAGAAAGTGTCACAAGCAGTACGAAAGCGATGCCAAAGTGCATCTGAATATTTCCGTGGAACCGGGCCTATTTCTTTCCACTTTTTCTGAATGGTAACCAGTTCTTCTGAGGTTTTCCTCCATTCGGTGCTGTTACTCAAGGCTTCTGCCTGCATGCACAAGTCGGTTTTCAATTGCAGGTTGCCATGCTGATCATCGCGATGACGGGAGAAATATTCTCTTTTACGATTAAAAAATTCGTCGCATCCGGCCCTGAATCTATCGTATACTTTAATATTGTCTTTTCTGGGGGCAAAACCTATACTGCGCCACATTTGTTGAAGCTTCACAACTTCCTGGGAGAAATCGTTCCAATCTTTCGGACTCTGAACTGGTTTCTGGAGTATTTCTTCAATCTTTTCACAAAGATGGGTTTTAGCATCAAGGTTTTTCTTTTGCTCATCTTTAAGTGTCAGATAATAATCTTGATGCTTACGATTTATCTGATTAGTTGCTTCACGGAACCTATCCCATATTTCGTCCTTTTTTTCACCAGGTACCGGGCCAATTTCCCGCCATTGATTATGCAGTTGTTGTAAATCGCCGAACGACTTAACCACAGAAGGTTCCAGCAGCAGTTCCTCAGCTTTTTCACAGATATGCATTTTAGCTTCGAGGTTCTTTTTCAGATCGAGATCACGCAGTTCCTGATTGATCTTGATATAATCATAGAACCGTTCAACATGATGGTGGTAGTTTTCCCACAAACTATGTAAATCAGCCTGCGGTACTGGTCCGATATCTCTCCATTGCCGCTGTAGTTCACGGAATTCATTAAAGGTTTTATTCAGAGATTCCTGAGTATTCAGGAGGTTCTTTATATGATCGATAATCTCGAGCTTCTTTTTAAGGTTGCCCTCTTTATCTCCTTCGAGAGCTTTTGAATATTCAGCTCTTTTATTTCTAAAATTCTCATAAGAAGACTTAAAGCCTTCCTCAAGAGGATCAGGAGCAGGTTTATATTCTTCCTCTGCGCCACCCTCTTCAATAAATTTTTTATGCTTTTCCTCCGATTCGATTTTCAACTTTTTATAAAAAGTTGATCGAATATTTTCAACGTCATGGGTAATATCATGAATCGTCCGGTGGGTAATAAGCATATCAAGCGATTCCAGCAGCGCCTGACGAGAATAACCGGAGTAATCAATATTAATCGGTGGAAGAGCTTCCTTTAAGTGAACAGGTTCAGTTTCTGCAGAATTAACTGATTCTTGTTCAATTACATCAAGAGCAGGAATATCAACTTCCACTTCAGCTTCCTTTACTAGGTCAACCTGCAGATCTTCAGGGTCAGTCTCTATAGGTATTAACTCTGGCTCAGTGCTGATCTCAGGGACTTCAATCACTTCTTCCTCTTCTTCTTCTTCTTCTTCTTCAGCTTTCTCTTCAACTGGCTGCGCTTCTTCAGCTTGCTCCTCCTCTTTTTCAAGCTCAACTTCTTCTAATACTTCAATTTGCTGTTCATCAACTACTTCAATCGGATCCACAGCAATAGGTTCAGTGGCTGCATTTTCAGGGGTTTCAATCCCTTCAACCTGTAAATTTTCTTCTGGCAGGTGATCTTTTTCAGTCATAACAATCGTTTTTAATCAAATAATACCTCAGCGATGCTAAGTTGTTCTAACGAACAGAAAACCGGACTAAAGTCCAGACGTTCAATTCCGACAAAAATATCTAAATTTTTATTAAAAAAGCCATCCCTTTTCAGAGATGGCTTTTACAAAAGAAATTAGTCCAATCAACCTATTTCTATATCCTTTGCAGGTTTTGCTTTCGCTTCTTCTACTTTGGGGATCGTAACTAAAAGAATCCCGTTTTCGAATTTTGCAGCAATACTTGCAGAATCTACCCAGTTGGATAAGCGGAAACTACGGCTGAATGCCTTTTTAGTAAATTCATGCCTTACAAGGCGCTCATTCTGATCTTCGTCGTTTTCGACAACTTCGCCTGAGATGTTTAAAATCTGGCCTTCAAGTTTAATTTTGATTTCATTTTTTGCATATCCGGGAATTGCCAGTTCGATTCTGTATTCTTCTTTGGCTTCAACGATATTGGCTGAAGGCACATTCCTATCGCTGTATTCATTTCCTAAATCATTCCAAATCCAATTCATCAGATCATTTGAGGCCTGAAAGTTTGACCGGACCGGCATACAATGGTTAAATCTAACGTGTGTCATAATTCAAATCTCCTAGTTAATTATTTATTGTTTTTAATCATTTCAATCTGTTCAAACAATATACCAATGGAATTTGTATGCCAATTTGACACCCAACATTTTGTTAAATATGCCATAATGTCTTTTTTAGTAAATTTTACTTAACGTTTCAAACAGCTATATTTGCAATGAATTCAATCAATTATGCGAATAGACATCATTACTGCTCTTCCTGAACTTTTGACGGGGCCGTTGGATCACTCGATCATTAAGCGAGCCCGGCAAAAAGGGATTGCCGAAATTCACGTTCATAATCTTCGCGATTATGCTTTTGATAAGCACAAAACAATCGACGATTATCCATTTTCGGGTGGGGGCGGGATGGTTATGATGGTTGAACCGATTGATCTTGCACTTGCTGACCTTAAATCTAAAATAGATTATGATGAAATAATCTACACGTCTCCGGATGGAGAATTACTCACGCAGAAAATTGCAAACCAATTATCCTGCCGGGAAAACCTTATTATTCTTTGTGGTCATTACAAAGGGGTTGACCAGCGAGTAAGAGATAATTTGGTTACCCGTGAAATTTCAATCGGAGATTATGTATTGACCGGGGGAGAATTAGCTGCAGCTGTTCTTACAGACGCTATTGTCAGATTATTGCCCGGTGCGATCACTGATGAAGAATCTGCTTTAACTGATTCTTTTCAGGACAATCTTCTCGCACCACCACTTTATACCAGGCCTAAGGTATACAAAGGATGGAAGGTTCCGGATATTTTACTTTCCGGAAACGACCGTGAAATAGAAGAATGGAAAATGGATCAAGCTATAGAAAGGACCAAACGACTCCGTCCGGACCTACTTCAGGAATAATATCATCTGGAACAAATTCCAGTAAACGGACAGTACCTGCAATTCTGTTCATCCTCACACTGGTCAAAGGGAATTTCAGGGTTAAACAATTCCTCAAGAACGATTTTAAGCCCATCATTGAAATCATTTCTGATTTCTGAAAAAAAGATATTTTTGCCGTCAAGTTGAACCCGGTGATCATGATCGCCTGAACGGAACCGACCAGGTCTGAAAAGTGAAGGCACCAGGTCCTCAGTCGCCGATATTTTACCACAAAAGAATTCGCAATACATAAGTACCTGGAATGCTTCTTTTGGCCTTTTCGCAGACCCACGATTGAACAAGTCACTAATCAGCTTAACGTTTAAATCGCAATTGCCTGTTTTATAGTCCACAATCCTTATAACATTTTCAACCTGATCAATCCTGTCAATAATCCCATTGAGGTTAACTGATACTTTCTGTAAGCCAACTTCGATCGGATATTCCAATTGGAAATTCTGTTCTAACCCGACAATTTTCAGCGGCAAAAATTGTTTATCATATTCGAGTATACTATTGATAAACTGCCTGACCACCTCCATGCCAAGGATTTCTTTTCCACCGGGATCTACTACCCCAGGTTCCTTTAGAACGAGATTATATTCTTTATGGATAATGTCAGACAAACTGGTCTGATCAATTAAGATTCCTTTAAACCAACCAGATCCGGGACCAAGATCCTTACCAACGAAATCCCGATATAACCGATTCATTACCTGATGAATCAAAATCCCAAATCCTTTTGGTTCCGAAGCGTAGGCAATCTCGTCGGGTTCACGAATCTTATAAATCCTTCTAAGTGCAAACCTAAGCCTGCAATCAAGATACTCATTCAGAGCGCTGGGCGACAATGACTTCCCTTCTGGGTGGCCAGCCAGGAAAAGGTCCAAAGAATCTTTAACTAATCCTTCTTTCTTGATTACAATAGCACTTGAAGAAGTATTAATCCGGGCCGGTGGCTCTGGAACCACCTCTATTTTTCTTTGGAGTTCAAACTCAAGTTGGGTGATATAGCGACTTTTCTCTCCGGACCGGATACCATCATCACGGTGGCCTGACAGATAATATATATAGAGGACTTTTGTTCGCTGGATCAGTCGATAAAAATAATAAGCGTACATGGCATCCCTGTTCTCTGCTGTCGGAAGGTGGAAAATCTTTCTAATGGAATAGGGAATCAGAGAACCCGGTAAAGCTTTTGATGGCCAAATTCCCTCATTAAAGGAGAGAATAAAAACTTCATCAAAATCCATCAACCTGGTCTCCAGAATACCTGTAACCTGATTACAGGCTTCCCTATCGGTTTCCAGGGTAATTTTATTAGTATTTAAAAACTGAGACCATATTTTCGATAGCGACCGGGAATCAAGCTTAATGGAATATTTTTTAATCAAATCTTTAATAACAAGGGATTGCGACATTATCATTTCAATCGCTGCCTGTTCGATCGGATAAAAGAAGGGCTTATAGGCTAAGAGTCTGGCTCCCATTTCATTAACCCGCACTAAAAAGCCATCAGTTGTTTCGAGGTTGGCAATCCAACGGAAGAATCCGCTTTCCAAACTCAGGAAATCAGCTGGTACAGAATCAAGGAATCGTCGTTCGATCTGCTCAATCAGGTAACCAGTGGAATCTCCTATCAGCCATTTTGCCCATGGATGATTAAGAAATGTCAGCAGAAATTCACTTTTAAAAGCCTTATGATCCTTGGATAGGCTGAAATCCTGAAAAATAACGGCAAGGTTATAAAATAAGCCTGAGGCTAGTGTATCACGCAATGGATACCCTGAAGTGAAATTCACAGGCATTTCATCAGGCCATGAAGAGAGCAAATCTGAAAACAGCCCTTCATCTGACAAAATAATGCCGCGGTTCACATCTGGCCTCTTTCTTAAATCATTTAACAAAGCCTGAACCTGACCTGTATTGGACGTTACGGGCACAACTTGAATGTTTTCGCCAGGACCGTCCTGATTAAAAAAATCAGATGAACCTTCAGGAAAAGGTTGAAACCCTGCTGGAGGAGGAAAGGTTTTCAGATATTGCTGGAGAAATTTACCTGCTTCATTAGGACTTTGCAGGTAGTAAGGATGGTAATCCCAATAGAATAAAGCAAATCCGTTATCTCTTAAATACTTAAAGATAGTTTCCTCAACAATCGTAAGGATATTGAAACCTGCAAAAATCAATTTTTTATATCGACCGGTACTGATTTTCCCGCTGGTCAGATCTTCGGCTGCTTTTCTATAGCATAGGCCAGATGAACCCATTCCTTTTTCCAACAGACTTTGATTAAACTCCCGATAAAGAGGGAGCAGATTCTCCCATATCTGAAGCCATTTTTCCTGATGAGATGACTGTCCTGTTCCAAAACCACTCCAAAACATTCTTACCCTCTCTACCAGTTCTTCGTCTAGAGCTACATCAAAGAGACTATCGATTTTCTTACCCTCCTTTAATGTGGTAAAAAGTTTCACCGGATCTGCCATATACTTATCTATATCCTCGAAATCGGCAAGTACGATTTCTCCTAGATCCATGAAATCATCGAAACCTTCGATATGGGGAAGATATTTTCTGGCAATTGGAAAGAGTAATGCCAATTCTTCGAGCTTATCAGCTTTTTTCAATCCTGATAACCCTATCAACCAATCATCGACGCTAAAAATACCAGGGGACCAGGCAGGTTCCTTCAATTGGTTAACCAATTCATTTCGAAAAATGGAACCAGCTCTTCTGTTAGGGAAAACAACTGCAATATCCTTCAGATCACTACCTGTTAATTGAAGAATATCCTTAGCAACCAAGGAAATAAATGATTTTATCATAAATCCGTATCGACCAAATTTAGCGAAATTGAGCAGAACAAGAACTAATGAGGGGTTTGAATTGTTCCTTTTCCTACTTTAGCGTTAGCAATTAATTATTTATGGATAAGCATTCCTACCTGGGCCAACTTGATATTGAGGTTATTCAGCAAATGTATGTTCTCTATCAGAATGATCCCAAATCGGTTGAATCAAGCTGGGCAAGTTTTTTTGAAGGTTTTGAATTTGCAAGAAGCAAGCCGGCAGTTGCAGAAATTTCGGATGAATTGGTTGACAGGGAGTTTAAGGTTATCAATCTTATCGACTGGTATCGGATGAGGGGACACCTTTTTACGAAAACGAATCCGGTCAGAGAGAGAAGAAAGTACTTCCCCACCCTCGACATAGAGAATTTCGGATTAACAACACAGGATCTTGAAAAAGTATACCAGGCAGGTAAACAGATAGGTATCGGACCCGCTTCGCTAGCAAAAATAGTAGAGCATTTGAATGAAACTTATTGCCAAAGCGTTGGAGCTGAGTTTATGTTCATTCGTAATCCTGTAATACTAGAGTGGTTGTATAAAAAAATGGAGTCTTCCAGAAACAGGGAACATTTTTCGACTGACCAGAAGGTGCACATTTACGAACATCTCAACAAGGCGGTAGGATTCGAGAAATATATACATAAGAAATTTGTCGGTCAAAAACGATTTTCGCTTGAAGGCACCGAAGCTGTGATTCCGGCACTCGACAGGATAATTGAAAAAGGTTCGGAATTGGGCATCAAAGAATTTGTGATTGGGATGGCACACCGTGGAAGGCTGAATGTCCTGGCCAATATCATGGAAAAACCTTATTCAGATATTTTCAAGGAATATAAGGCTGTAGATTATGAAGAGGGAATCGTTCTTGGCGATGTAAAATACCATTTGGGCTATGATCGTATAATTACTACCGATGCAGGGCAGAAAATTAGAGTTGAATTACTCCCAAACCCAAGCCACCTGGAAACCGTTGGACCACTGGTTGAAGGTCTTTCGCGAGCTCGGATCGACAAGGTTTTCGGAGGGAATGCATCACTGCTTGCGCCTGTAATTATACATGGCGACGCCGCAATTGCCGGACAAGGAGTTGTTTATGAGGTTTTGCAAATGTCACAATTACCTGGTTACCAAACTGGTGGAACTATACATCTTGTACTAAATAATCAAGTTGGTTTTACCACCAATTACCTTGAAGCGCGTTCTAGCACGTATTGTACTGATGTTGCAAAGGTTGTGAAAGCTCCGATATTTCATGTTAACGGCGACGATGTTGAAGCGCTGATTTATGTTATCGGGCTTGCCATGGAGTTCAGACAAGAGTTTGCGCAGGATATTTTCATAGATATTCTAGGGTACAGGAAGTTTGGGCATAATGAAGGCGATGAGCCCCGGTTTACTCAACCATTACTCTACAAAGCAATTGAAGTTCATCCGGATATCCGTCAGATTTATGGAGAAAAACTTGTCACCGAAGGAGCTCTGTCGACCCAGTATCGGGATGCCATTATTGAAGAGTTTGAATCGAGCCTGGATAAGTTTTATGATTCAATAAAAACCAATGAAAAGGTGACGATTAAGCCATTCCTTCATGATGATTGGTTAGATTTTCATCATGCGACCGAAAAGGAGATATTCGCACCGACCAACTCAGGTGTTTCCCGCAAGACTTTGTTGAAACTAGCTGATAGAATCAACACCTTACCCGGCAATCTAAACTTCTTTCAAAAAGTTCATAAGATAATTGAAGCAAGAATTCTGTCTGTTGCGGAAGATCGTTTAGACTGGGCAATGGCAGAACTTCTCGCATATGCCAGCATGGTTGACCAGAATATCCCCGTTCGTATTTCAGGACAGGATAGTGAACGCGGAACCTTTGCACACCGGCATGCAGCCCTTGTTCAAGAAGATACCGGAGAAAAATATTTTCCACTAAAAAACGTTTCCGAAAAGCAGGCTGATTTCACGATTTATAATTCCAGTTTATCTGAGTATGGCGTCCTTGGATTTGAGTATGGCTATGCTCTTGCCTATCCTGAATCACTGACCGTATGGGAAGCTCAATTTGGTGATTTTGCAAATAACGCACAGGTTATTTTCGACCAGTACATCAGCTCCGCTGAGGAAAAATGGGGTATTCAGAATGGAATAGTAATGTATCTACCGCATGGGTATGAAGGGCAAGGACCGGAACATTCCAGTGCCAGGATCGAGAGATTTCTTACTCTGGCTGCGAGTTACAACATGACAATAGCGAATCCTTCAACTCCGGCCAGTTTATTCCATTTATTAAGGAGGCAGGTGCTTAGGCCATTCCGAATTCCGCTGGTTATTTTCACCCCCAAGAGCCTGTTAAGGCATCCTGATTGTGTTTCTTCTATCTCGGATCTGAGTGAAGGTGGTTTTCAGGAGATAATTGATGATCCTAATACTGAACCTGACCAGGTAAAAAGAATAGTTTTCTGCTGGGGTAAGATGTATTACGATCTACACAAACCAAAAAAAGAGTGGGATGCAAAGGATATAGCGCTGGTCAGAATTGAGCAGATGTTCCCTTTTCCCCACAAACGTTTGAAGGAAGTGATTAAAAAATACCCTCATGCCCTGCTTCATATTTGGTGTCAGGAAGAGCCTGAAAACATGGGAGCATGGAGGTTCCTGCATAATGAGGTTCCTTACGTAAAATGGATTCCGGTGTGCAGGAAAGCCAGCGGGTCACCGGCATCAGGATTGAACCGGATTCATCAGATCACGCAGCAGGAACTTGTTAATAAGGTATTCAGAAAGTGCACCTGCGAATTGAAGAATAAATACTGCGGATTACAATGCGTTGAAGGCAAATCAAGATTGGAGATTTTAAAAGAATTTGAATACTTATGACAGATTTAAAAGTTCCTACCCCGGGTGAGTCGATTTCGGAAGTTGAAATCGGAAGTTGGCTTGTTGAAAACGGTTCGTATGTGGAAAGAGATCAGGAAGTAGTTTCGCTCGAGAGTGAAAAAGCCAGCTTAACTGCCAGTGCTCCAGAAAGCGGCGTAATTGAGATTATTTTTCCTGCTGGAACCCGCGTTGCTGTCGGCAGCATTATGGCCAAAATAGACACTGACAAAGCTAAGCCAGCTTCAAATAAAGCCAAGGAGTCGAAGAAAGCAGAGGAGGTTAAGGTTGCAGAGGAGGTTAAGGATGTTAAAGGAATAAGGGTAACCCCGGTTGCACGTGAAATCATGAATGCACACAATCTTTCTGTAGATGACATTATCAGCGGATTGCGGCGAATAACCAAAGAAGACGTAAATATGGTTATTGAAAAGTCGCAGGTTCAGGCCGAAACCTTGGAGCGCAAAGAAGAGCGTACCCGGATGAGTTTATTAAGGGAAAAATTGAGCCAGCGGCTGGTTGCAGTGAAAAACGAAACAGCATTGCTAACGACATTCAATGAAATCGATATGTCGGCAGTTATGGAGCTGCGAAATCGGTATAAAAATGCATTCGAAGCGAAATACGGGATCAAGCTTGGTTTTATGTCATCCTTTACGCTTGCCGCTTCGAGGGCTTTAGTAGCCTTTCCGCAAATTAACTCGCAGATAGAAGGTAACGAAGTGATATCATTTAATTATACTGATATCGGAATCGCCGTTCAAACACCAAAAGGATTAATGGTGCCCGTTTTAAGGAATACTCAATCGATGTCACTCAGCCAAATCGAACTTGGAATTTCACAAATGGCCGCAAAAGCTAAAGAGAATAAGATCTCCATAGCTGAATTGCAAGGTGGCACTTTCAGCATCACAAACGGAGGTACTTTTGGGTCCCTGTTGTCAACACCAATCCTTAATCCTCCGCAATCCGCCATTCTGGGAATGCATAACATTGTTGAAAGGCCAATTGCCGAGAATGGCCAAGTTGTAGTTAGGCCAATGATGTATGTAGCCTTGTCATATGACCATAGGCTGATTGACGGAAAAGATTCTGTTGGATTCCTGAAAACCATTAAAGAGCTAATAGAGAATCCATTTAAGCTTCTTGATCAAACAGGCCAGGCTGATAAAAGCTTACTTGGGATTTGACCTCTATCAGTGTCCCGGTTTCCAGGTAAAGCAGATAGCCTCTGACCTCCTGATACCCCATTGCCTCTAGTAATTTCATATAGGAAATTACCTGCTTCTCATGTTTCGGATCCTGTACGCCGGTTTTATAATCCAGGATAACAACTTTTCCATCATGGATCATGACCCTGTCGGGCCTTCTTTCACCGTATCGAGGAACCAGTATTCCTGTTTCGTTCCATATTTCCCATTTTCCTGAGAACCAGTCGTCAATTTGAGGAATATTGAATAATTGCCTGATACCATCCTGGACTGCCTCAGCCTCATCAGGAGTAAAAAAACCTGATGATACTGAATGTGCTATACTATCGGACAAATCTTCCCTGGATCCAACAGTTTCAAGCACCTCGTGGACATACTTTCCAAAGCGGGTACTTTCGGACTCAATTTCTTGTCGATGAGATATCCGCGATTTCAATTTCCCGGAAATCATAGGAGTATTCAAATGCACCTCTGTTGCAGCAGGAGGATTAACAGCCTGATTTTCGAATTCAGGATTCCCTTTTATAAAGACTCCATCATCTGAAAGATTATCCTTTAAACATAAATGAAGAGCTTCGGCCACTGACCTGAATCCGCTACCATAAGGGCAAAAAGCAATAAGGACATCTATAGCACGCGTAAATGCCACATATAACAGATTAAGATTATCGAGGTATGAATCTATCTTTTCATTAATGTAACTCCCGGCAAAATAGGATTGTTCCAATAAGGAATCGTATCGGACAGGTATCATCTTTACCTGATTAAAAGGCTCTTTACCCGAGCTGACCCAAAGCCAGGGAGCTCGTGACACCTGATGATTAAATTCCCAGTTACAATAAGGAATAATTACAACGGGGCTGGATAATCCTTTGGCCTTATGGATCGTCATTATCCGCATCGCAGAACCCAGGGATTCGGCAACCAGCATCTGCTTTTGACCGGTAGTATCCCACCAGGTTAGGAAGCCATCAAGGTGACTAATTCCTTTATCCATGCAACTCTTAACCTGATCCCTGAACTGATAAATATAGGCAAGGTCGTTTTCATGATGATCAAGTTCATAAGAACGAATGAAAGAGTCGGTAATCGTAAGCAAATCATTAGTTATCAGTCCATCAATAAATTCTTGAAATTGCCCTTGTCCGACCGTTTGAAAATCGGGAGAGGGGATTTTACCGTCATTTGAACGAACAAATGTATCCCAGAGAAAAAGATCACGGTAGAGGGTTTGCCTCGGATCTGCCATAAATCTCATGGCATTCAGGATAATTTTGATGACAGGCGAATTTCCGATTTTAAACACATCTGATGAAACAAAGGTCCAGTTTTTATTAAAGCTGGACAGGATGGTCGTAATCTTATCGGCATCAGAGTTTTTTCGGACCAGAAAAGTAATATCTTCCTGTTTATAGCCCTTTTCAGTAATTAGCTGCTGAACAATTTGAGGTAAATCCCTTTGAAGCTTATCATTCCAATCATCGGCTTTATCCGTTTTGTCCAGAAAACGAATTTCCACCCTACCCTCCTGATCAGCTTTTTGCCCGGGATCCTGCTCTGAATGATCAAATACTTTTCGAATAATATCTGGCTGCAGGCCATCTTGCGAATCCTCATCGATCTCAGGTAAATCAAGATTTGAAGCTACAAGCGACGGCAACTTATTAAATATCTGATTGTTAAAATCAATAATCGATTTTCGGCTTCTTTGGTTCTTATCGAGTGGGGTTAAGACGTTTCCAAAAGCTTTTAAGTCGTTCACAGCGGTTTGATGAAGCAGTCGCCAATTACTGTTTCTCCAGCGATAAAGCGATTGTTTAATATCGCCTACAACCATACTCATACCGCCCGCCGAGAGGCTGTCAACGATAAGTGGTTTAAAATTTTTCCATTGCAGATCAGAAGTATCCTGGAATTCATCGATGAGGAAATGGTTATAATAGGTTCCGGTTTTCTCGTAGATAAACGGCGACGGATTATCCCCGATGATCTGATTAACGAGTGGTTGGGCCAAGCTCAGGAGAAGCTGGTTATTTTCGTTGAAATAGGTTTTGAAATAGTCGAACAGAAATGAAGCAAACCCGAGTGCATAAAGATTCTTATTGACAGATTTGGCTGAATTATAAGCGATGGCATTTATGGGTTCAGACGTATCATCGTAAAGTTTTATAGCCCTCTTCAGCAACTCATTAAGCTCTGGATAAAGGACATTGATAATTTTATCCCGTACAGCTGTCGGAGTCTTTTTCGTGACCCATTTTTCCTTATCGTCCAGACAAGCTCTGGCACGATCATGCGGTCCATCTTTGGAATCGGCAAATTTAACAAGACAGGCTGCCACCCCACTCCTCCCATAGCTAAAATCGTTAATGGTACAATTACTTCCATTTATTATTTCAGTAGCTTTAGATGCTATCTCACTTTTTGCATCGTTAAAATCCTTGATAATCTTCCGGCAATCGTTTTTAAGCGTGTTTATATCCTGTGGCGAAGGAACTGCAGTTATATCTGAAACCATCAGGGCCAGGATATCTTCCTTTAGTAGTTCATTTCCTAACCTGAAAAGGTCGGCTTCCAGCTTATGCCAGGTTTCCCGATTTTCCATCCTTTCGTTGACCCAGTCAATCAGCCAGTTCATGAGCTGTTGGTTAACTTTGGCTTCATTGAAGATAAAATGCGAGAATTTCACAAGAACAAGATCAGTATCCAGCTCGAGCTGAAAGGTTGAGGACAAGCCTGACTCGCGAGCAAATGATCTGAGAACCTGCTGGAAAAAGCTATCGATTGTACCTACGGAGATCCGGGTAAAATCATGAAGCATCTGCGACTTTATTAATCCAGCTGTTTGTTGTACCCAGGCATCTGATTCCTTGAACTGGTCCTTAAGAAACTCCAGATGTTTAGATTTCAAAGGGTTTTTATCGAGTAGATCCAATTCGAAAAGCAGTCGGCTCTTCATTTCATCCGCAGCCTTATTAGTAAAAGTTACTGCGAGAATCCTACGATAATCACCGGGAGTTTTAAAAACCTGCTGGAGGTAATTCCTTACAAGCATAAAGGTTTTACCAGAACCGGCTGAAGCACGATAGACTAAGAATTTAGACAATGGGCAGAAAAATAGTATGTTAAGATACTAATACATCAACGAATTTCCCTGATAAAATCAGGATCATTAACATCGAATTCCAGTGAACTTGCCGCGAGTAGGATTGAATCTGTGCGACCTGTCTCATACCAGAACGATGGTGATTGGTCCCATGTCATGATTTTTTCCTTAGCAGCCAGGTCAAGGATCCATGGGATAAAACCAAATACGGTATCATCCGGGAATTTTGTCAGAAGGGTTGGCGAAAAAATATAAACGCCGCTAAAAGCAGTAGTTTTCAATCCCTTACGATTATCCCTTGTAATAAAAGAAAGATTTTTTTCAGGATATTCCCATCCACACAATCGTCCCGAGGCATCTACAAGCAGGTTTCTTGTCGTAGGCCGGTCTTTAACAGCCAAAGTAAGTAAGGCGCTTTTTTCCTGATGGAATCCGATCAGGTTATGAATATTCAGATTGCTGAGGATATCAATATTATGGACCAGCACAGCTTCCTCCCCCCCAAAAAATGAACTTGCTTTTTTAATGGCTCCGCCTGTATCCAAAAGTTCGTCGGTTTCATCGGAGATACTTATATTCAGTCCAAAATTATTTCTGGCCCTCAAAAAATCGATCACTTGTCCAGAGAAATGATGAACATTAATGACCAGGTCATTAATACCCGCACCTGCCAACCTTCTGATAATGATTTCCAACAGGGAATACTCACCAATTTTTATAAGGGCTTTGGGGCAATTATCTGTCAAAGGCTTAAGCCGTGTGCCAATACCGGCAGCCAGGATCATTGCTTTCATTTTTCTTCAGGGTGTTTCAGAATTTCCGCAATAATTCGTTTCATTCCCTTAAAATGGGGCAAATCAGAAAGTACTCTCCACAATTCCGGAATTTCCGGTATCATTTTATAATTGGCAGTCACCCAGTTAAGATTAACCATAGCTGGGGGTATGCTTTGCAGGAAGCCTTTTTTATTTTCAATTAATCCACGGAAACCGAAAGCTCCGAGGGCCTGCATTTTCCTGATCAGCACAAATGCAGGAAAGTATTTTTCCATCATTGGCGGCCAAGAAGCATCATAAGAGCCTATTACTTTCAGATAGGTTTCGTAAAGTAATGAACGCTCCTCTGGCGAGAGACCTGCTTTAGCATCAAAAAGGAGGGAAGCCAGGTCATAACCCGGAAAACCCATACGGCCACCCTGGAAATCAATGAAGCAAGGCTGGTTATCGCGGATCATTATGTTCCGCGATTGAAAATCACGATATAGGAAAGCGTTCTGAGGAGCACTTGCGAGGAAAGAAGTGAACGTGTGAAAATCATCTTCAAGAGCCTGTTCATCGAAAGGAATTTTTACCAACTTAAGGAAATTGTACTTAAAGTAATTAAGATCCCAAAGCATCGATTGCTTATCGAAGACCTTGCGGGGATAAGCCAGCGCGTAATTTAAGTCTCTGTGTCCCTCGATCTGGATGCGAGGAAGCCATTTAACGACTTTGATCAGCAATTCTGAACGTAGGGAATCTGTTGGAGATCCATCAGGATGTTGGAGAATTTCGAAAAGGTCGTGATCGCCGAAATCTTCCTGAAGATAGGATAGCAAATCGGCCGAACAATTATAGATTTCAGGAACCGGTATACCTGCTTGCCGGAAGTGTTTTGCAAATCCGATAAAAGCAAGGTTCTCTTTCAGGTCGGTGTAATGAACAGCCACCACATGTTTGGTTGCTCCGCTGATCCGGGCGTATAAACGGTAGGATCCTGATTCAGGTAAAGCAGAAATGGCCTGGGGTTTCTCCCCAGACCATTCCTCAAAAAGCCTTTCAAATTCTGTCCGGATGGGTTCGTCGATGGCGATCATTACTTGGCAACGCTAATAGCCCTAGTTTCTCTGATCACTGTAATTTTAACCTGACCCGGATAGGTCATTTCATCCTGGATTTTCTTAGCGATATCATAAGAAAGGGTTTCAGCTTCCTTATCGGATACTTTATCACTTCCAACGATTACGCGGAGTTCCCTGCCAGCCTGTATTGCGTAGGTTTTCACCACACCAGGATAGCTGAGTGCCATATCTTCCAGTTCTTTAAGTCGTTTGATGTATGACTCAACAGCTTCGCGACGGGCACCCGGACGAGCTCCTGAGATAGCGTCACAAACCTGAACAATAGGAGCCAAGAGGGTAGTCATTTCGGTTTCTTCATGGTGAGAACCAATGGCATTACAAACATCAGGTTTTTCCTTGAATCGTTCGGCAATTTTCATTCCCAGCAGTGCATGCGGCAATTCAGGTTCCTCTTCTGCAACCTTTCCAATATCATGAAGCAGTCCTGCCCTTTTTGCTGATTTGGCATTTAATCCAAGTTCAGCGGCCATGATTGAACAGAGGTTAGCCACTTCGCGTGAGTGCTGGAGAAGGTTTTGACCGTATGATGAACGGTATTTCATTTTCCCAACCAACCTGATCAGTTCAGGATGAAGGTTATGTATTCCGAGATCGATGCATGTTCTTTTTCCAGCCTCGATAACTTCTTCTTCCACTTGTTTTTCAACCTTTTTAACTACCTCCTCGATTCGAGCAGGATGTATACGTCCGTCAGTAACCAATTGATGCAATGAGAGCCGTGCTATTTCGCGGCGTACCGGATCGAATGCAGAGAGGATAATTGCTTCAGGGGTATCATCAACAATTATTTCCACACCTGTGGCAGCTTCCAGCGCGCGGATGTTACGACCTTCTCTTCCAATGATCCTACCTTTTATATCATCATTATCGATATTGAAGATAGTAACAGAATTCTCAATTGCTTCCTCAGTGGCAACACGTTGAATGGTATTGATAACGATTTTGCGAGCTTCTTTTGAAGCATTCATTTTTGCTTCTTCGATGATCTCAGAAACATAACCCATGGCTTCAGATTTTGCGTCAGCCTTGAGTGATTCGATTATTTGGGTTTTTGCCTCTTCAGCGGATAAACCTGATATAGTCTCCAGCTTTTCAACAGCCAGTTTATGAGTACTTTCGAGCTCTTCGTTCTTT
This sequence comes from uncultured Bacteroidota bacterium, assembly GCA_903851365.1. GTDB lineage: Bacteria > Bacteroidota > Bacteroidia > Bacteroidales > UBA12481 > UBA12481. The sequence goes on along the minus strand of CAINOB010000043.1, from coordinate 11,569 downwards.
TTATTGAGTATCTCTATCTGTTGGTTCAGATTTGCTCTTATTGCATCAATTTCCTTATTCTTCCGTTGGTTCTCCTCAATTTTCTGTGACAGTCCTGATTCACGCTGATTGATCCGGTTTTCGGCCATTAAAATTTTGCTGTTCTTCTCATTTATCAACCTCTCATGTTCAGCTTTCAATTGAAGGAATTTCTCCTTGGCCTGAAGGATCTTGTCCTTTTTTATCATTTCCGCTTCGGCTTCTGCATCCTTCAGTATATTCGACGACTTTGTCTGCAACGATTTTCGCCCGACAAAGAACGCTATTGAACCACCGATTAGAAAAGCAGCAATACCAATAATTATACTTATCGTCATAATCTATTCATTTTTAATTTATTATATATAGTGTATGCTATTACTAAAAGTTAAAAAAAACCCGTATTAAAACCTTGATACAACGAAAACCCCAGTTAAACAGGGATGGAGCTGCCAACTTCGTCGGGCTTCCACTGGTTTCCGAAGAAACTCTCCCGGGTGAGCGGGATAACCGAGGCCTGTCCTGTTAAGTTATGAGCTTAACTCCAATATGAAAAATGTTGAGTTTTACAAGGATCAAGGATTAATACGGGCAATATTTTTATTCAAAGAACGCCTATCTTTTTCTGTATGAACTCTTCCAGTTCATCGGTAATTTCTCCGATCGCTGTTACTAAAGGAGTTTCGTTTGATTTTTCTTCCAGTTCAATTAATTTTAATACAAACTGAAACGCTGCCATGGCCATGAAGTCCTGTCCATCTTTATCGCGATAACGCTCCTGATACTGTCCAAACTTTTCATTAATTACCTTGGCTGCTTTTCTTACTTTTTCTTCATCCTTACGATCGATGATCAATGGATAAGTTCGTCCAGCTATTGTCAATTTTATATGGAACCCGCTATCCACTAATCCTCCTATTTATTTAAAAGAGCTATACATTCATCAATTTCCCGCACAATCCTGCTGATCTGGGCCTTCGCTGTTTCACGGTCTTCGGTAGGTACCAGAACCGATTTAGCCAGCTTAGCCGTAGTGTACTGTTGTTCGAGTTTACTTATTTCTTTCTTTTGTTTTTCTACTAAAGTTAATATCTCATTTTTTTCAGCAACCAGACTTTCGTTTTCGTGCTTCAGGCTTTGATATCTGGCCATCAGTAATCGAATCCTGTAAGTAAGCTGGCGGACCATTTCCTCCTGCTCGAATGTCATGGTTTCTTTTTATTACAAAGGTAACATACAGATCAATCAAATCAAAATTTCGAGAGAATTACCAATGATCCGCTATCTTTGGAACCCATGAGAAAATTGGCACCTATACTGTTCGCAATTAAACTTTTGATATTCTGCAATTTCCTTGCTCCACTCATTGGCCAGACGTTAGTCGGACCTGATCGGAATACCCTTACTTTGCCTGTCGACATCCCAATTTTTCTGGCAGGGAATTTTGCTGAGCCCCGTATCAATCATTTTCATTCCGGTATTGATATTAAAACCAATGGGGTGACCGGTGTTCCCGTTAAATCGGTTTCAAACGGCTTTGTCTCCAGGATAAAAATCGAAGCAGGAGGATATGGTAATGCACTCTACATTACTCATCCAAACGGTTATACTTCTTTATATGGCCATTTGTTGTCCTATAATGAGACAATTAAACAATATGTCATTGCTGAACAATATCGTAGGGAATCCTTTGCTGTTGACCTGTTCCCCGATCCTTCCCGATTGGTGGTTAAAAAAGGTCAGATTGTTGCTCTTTCAGGTAATTCGGGTAGTTCTGAAGGGCCGCATCTTCATTTTGAACTTCGGGAAACCCAATCCGAGAATCCAGTAAATCCACTCGTGGGGGCGATCATCTTAAAGGATGTTATTCCACCGGTTATTGAAAGGCTAACGGTTTATTCATTAAAGGAGCGACGCTCATGGGTAAAGCCAATAACAACGGTTTTCAAAAAAGTGAATGGAATTTACAAGCCATCAGCAGATGAACCTGTGGCCATTGATGCTATCTCCGGATTAGGGATTGAAACTTTTGACCAGATCAACGGAACAGATAATCATTGCGGCGTTTATAAGATTACCGGTTACCTGGACAATGACCGGTTTTTTGAAACCTGTCTTGATGAGATCTCCTTCGCCGAAACAAGGTATATGAACAGTTTCATGGATTATAAATCCTATGTTGATGATCACAAAACGATTTTAAAACTGTTTGTCGACCCAAATAATCAGGCAACGATTTACCGTTTCGTGCGAAACAGAGGTCGCATCGAGCTGAAGGACAAGCAAATTCACAAATTGAAGGTTGTTGTACAGGATGCTGCAGGAAACCAATCCACTGCAGAATGTAATATCAGGCTTGATCCTACGAAATTCAAACACGATCCGGGGTTTTTACCTCTTTACGATGCCTACTTTAATTACCAGGAATCAAATACTTTTACTACAGATGGGATTGAGATCAGCCTGCCAGCAGGTGCATTGTACGATGACCTATATTTTGATTATACGGCATCGGATCCTAAGCCTGGAAGCTTTTCACCTCTACATGAAGTTCATCATGCTGATGTGCCTGTTCACCTTTTTTACCGATTGGCAATTGAAGCTAAAAACCTTCCGGAAAATTTAAGAAACCGTGCCACAATTGCCCAATACCTTGGAAACAATTCCTATACGAGTCTTGGAGGCACATGGGAAGGTGAGCGTCTGGTTACCCGCACCAGGAACTTTGGATCATTCTGCATTATGGTCGACACAGTAAAACCTGTTGTACGACCCATGAACTTTTCAACGGCTGCTGAACTCAAATCGCTTAATACTTTTAAATTTACGGCCAGGGATGATTTTTCTGGTATCCAAGGTTACCGGGGTGAAATCGATGGGAAATGGATATTGCTCGAATATGACCAAAAGAATAAGTTACTGGAATATCAGTTTGATCCTAAACGTATTAAAACGGGGATGCAGCATGTTATGACAATTAAAGTGACGGATCAATTGGGAAACACCAGTTTATATAAAATTTCATTTTTTAGATAACTACTTAAATTTCAATACACAATGAAGAAAACAGCATTGATTCTTTCAACGCTCCTGACATTTGGTGCAATTAGCTCTATCGCCTGCACAAATTTTTTGGTTTCAAAAGGAGCATCGGTTGATGGATCTGTAATGATTTCCTATGCAGCTGATTCACATGTTTTATATGGAGAATTGTATCACAGGCCGGCAGCAGACTGGCCAATTGGTGCAATGGCTGAAATTAATGAATGGGATACCGGAAAATATCTTGGCAAGATACCCCAGGTTGCCCATACCTATTCAGTCATCGGGAACATCAATGAATTTCAGGTTTCCATTGGTGAAACAACCTACGGCGGAAGGCCTGAATTAACGAACCCATCAGCCATTATGGATTATGGAAGCCTGATGTATATTGCTCTCCAAAGGTCGAAAACAGCCCGGGAAGCCATTCAGACCATTGTTTCCCTTACAGAAAAATATGGGTATTATTCTTCAGGCGAATCGATGTCTGTTGCTGATGCCAACGAAGCCTGGATATTTGAAATAATTGGCAAAGGACCTGGTAAGAACGGCATTTTGTATGTTGCAAGAAAAGTGCCCGACGGATATGTCTGCGCACATGCAAATCAGGCTCGAATAACCACTTTCCCGAAGAATGATCCTGATAATTGTATGTATTCAAAGGATGTCATCACCTTCGCCCGTGAAAAGGGTTGGTTTACCGGTAAGGATGAAGAATTCTCTTTTCGCGATACTTATGCTCCATTGAGTTTCGGTGAGCTTCGCGGCTGTGAAGCAAGGGTTTATGCATTTTTCAATCACGTTGCCAAGGGCATGGAACAATACCTCGACTATGCGATGGGATACGATGCAAGTAAGCCAATGCCGTTGTTTATAAAGCCTGACCACAAGATTTCTGCACAGGATCTGATGAAATACATGGGCGACCATTATGAAGGAACACCAATGGACATGACCAAGGACCTGGGAGCCGGAGCATTTGAATGCCCCTATCGTTGGAGACCGATGAATTATGATGTTGATGGTCAGAAATTCCTGAATGAACGTGCCGTAGCAACTCAGCAAACCGGATTTTCATTTATTGCTCAATCACGTTCCTGGCTGGCCAATCCAATCGGGGGAATTCTCTGGTTTGGCGTAGATGATGCAGCAACCACTCAATATGTTCCTATGTATTGCGGAATCCTGAATGTACCAAGGAATTATGCCGAAGGCAATGGAGACATGCTCAAATATTCAGAAACTTCAGCTTTCTGGATTTTCAACCGGGTAGCTAATATGTGTTATCTCAGGTACAATTATATGTCGAAGGATGTGGCAAAAGTTCAAAAAGAACTAACCGAAAAATTTGCTGTATTTACTCCTGCAATTGATAAGGCTGCCGAGCTGCTTTTAGCAAAAGATGAGAAACTTGCACGTGAATTTCTTACAGATTATTCTTGCCAGCAAGCTAATATGACATTTGATAGGTGGAAGGAATTATCTGAATATCTGCTAGTTAAGTATATTGACGGCAATATTAAAAAAGAGAAAGACGGAAAATTCCTCGACAATGGAACCGGTGTTGCAGTTGCACCTGATCAGCCCGGCTATTCAGAAAGCTGGAAGAAAATGATGAAAGAAAGCACAGGTGACCGTCTGAAGGTGGTAGAAATGAAGAAATAAGAGCCAACTATTTTAAAATGCGGTTTGCGAATTCGCAAAATAAATACTAATATTGCAGCCAATTTTGTAATAAACCAGTAAGAATAGCGAAATGAACTTAATTAACATTGCAGAGCAGGAATTTGCAGTACAGCAAGAATATCCGGGATTCAAAGCAGGAGATACCGTTACCGTACATTATAAGATCAAAGAAGGCGATAAGGAAAGAATTCAGATGTTCCGCGGTGTAGTTATTCAGCGTCGTGGCGAAGGCACCACAGCAACGTTTACAGTTCGCAAAATCTCTGGTGGTGTTGGCGTAGAAAGAATCTTTCCTGAGTTTTCACCTTTCATTGACAAGATTGAAGTTAATAAGCATGGCCGTGTTCGCAGAGCAAGAATTTATTATCTGCGCGGCTTAACAGGCAAGAAAGCCAGAATCAAAGAAAAGAGGTTCTAACCGATCCGATATTAAGAAAACCTGCTTCGAAAGAGCAGGTTTTTTTTTTACTTTTGCGCCTTAATCGGTTCAAAGATCAAACAACAATATTTATTATGAAAAAGAGAGGTACAATTGCAATTTTAACCGGCGGAGGTGATGTTCCTGGATTAAACCCAGCCATCCGTGCGGTAACTATCAGGGCTTTACGTGAAGGATATGATGTGATCGGTCTTCGCCGGGGTTGGGCTGGCATAACCGAAATGATCAGGGATAAAAAATATGACAACAGCAACAATTTCATTCATTTAACTGAAGAAGTAGTTAACAGGGCTGGTCGAACCGGCGGTACTTTTCTGCACAGCTCACGTACCCGGCCTAGTCACATGCCAAAAGCTGCAGTACCCGAGCATTTAAGGGACACATATTCAGCTGATAGCAATGACCTTACTCCAGAGGTTATTAAAAACCTGGAATGGCTTGGTATTGATTATTTGATTCCAATTGGTGGTGATGATACACTGAGTTACGGAGTTCGGCTATACAGCGAGGGTCTCAAAGTCGTAGCGATCCCAAAGACTATGGACAATGACGTTCCCGGAACTGATTATTGCATTGGATTCTCAACCTGCGTTACACGTACCATCCACCTGGTAAACACTTTAAGAACCAGTGCTGGATCACATGAGCGAATCCTAATGATCGAAGTTTTCGGAAGATATGCCGGTTATACCGCTATGCTGCCGACGATGGCCGGAGCCGCTCATCGTTGTTGTATACCTGAGTTCAAGTTCAATATTGAGAGATTGACTGAATTGCTGGTCTCCGACCGTAATCATAATCCATCCAAGTATTCAATTTGCCTGATTTCAGAAGGTGCCACTTTTGAAGGATTGGAAAATATGAGTTTCATGGATGGAGAAAAAGACATGTTTGGTCATGCTAAACTTGGAGGTATCGGACTGACTGTCGGCAATCATGTAAGGGATCTGACCCCGAAATATAATAATGGAGCAAAAATCAATATCATCAACCAGAACCTTGGCTACCTGGTGCGTGGCGGAGATCCGGATGCATTGGATTCCATTGTTCCGATGGCTTTTGGGAACCTCGCTCTCGACCTGATTTTAAAGGGCATCCATGGACGTTTGGTGATTCTGAAGAATGGCCGTTATGATAATGCTCCATTGGACGTTGTAACATCCACCAAAAAATTGGTAGATATCGAAAAGCATTATAATACTGACCGTTTGAGGCCAAAGTACAATGCATTTGACTTCAAACCACTGTTTATTATGACTGGTTCTGAATAAATGATATAAATTTTGCCATACCCTTTTTCTTTTCTTCCGTAAAATCGTAGGAAATATTGCGGGTAAGGTAATCCCGGATATCAGATTCCGGCAAACCTATTCTCAAACTCCAATCCCGGGCAATGTCCGGGATTGCTTTTATCCCCTGTTCCTGTGCAGTATCAAGTAATTGTATAAATGCCTCATCAATTTTACTTTTTACTGCCCAGGCTGCAAAAACAAATGGCAGTCCGGTAAAACGAATCCATTCTTCAGCTAGATCAAATCGGTAAGGATATCGATTTTCGATCCCAAAAACCTTATCTCCAATGCAAACTCCGGCACAATCTCCTTTAATTGCATTCTTTTCAAATCCTTCCACTGCCGGAATGAAATCCCAGTTGACTTTCCAATATTTCTTTGCTAAAATCCGAATCAGTTGAACACTGGTCCTTGAATGGGGATCCAAGCAAACCTTACGAATCTTTCCCAATGAAACTTCTGAAAAAAGGCAGACTGTCCGGACAGTACCTTCAACGCCAATGCAGTGTTTGCCAACCCATTGAACTTCCCCGGGCTTAGTAAAAGCACCAACTGGAACAAGGGCTATGTCCGCCTCACCTGAAGCAAGTTTTGCTGCACCCAAAGCCGGTACCTCCAGTGTTACCCTGATATCCTTAAGCATGTCAGAATGCTGAATACCATAGACCAGAGGCGCTGAATTAAGATAACTTACAACTGAGATTTTCATTATAGACTTAAGATAGGTATCTCAAAGATAGGGATTACTTCGCTATACATGAGCTTTGACCGAGGATGCAGTTACTGATTAAGAAAGCATTTTACCAAGCGGATAATACCGGTTTTTAGTAACTTTGTCCACAAATTTTAAGATCATGAATCTCACGGAATTAACCGCAATTTCACCAGTAGATGGAAGATATCGAAATAAAACGCAAGATCTGGCTCCCTATTTTTCAGAATGGGCCCTTATAAAATACAGGTTACAAGTTGAAGTAGAGTATTTCATTTTGTTATGTGAGTTACCCCTTCCGCAACTTGTTAACTTTCCAAAACAGCAACTGCAAGCCTTGAGATCGATTTACCTGAATTTTGCTCCGGACGATGGAATTAGGATAAAGGAGATAGAAAGCATTACCAACCACGATGTTAAGGCTGTAGAATATTATTTAAAAGAGCAATTCGACGAATTAAACCTAGGCAAGTACAAAGAATTCATCCATTTTGGACTAACCTCACAGGACATAAATAATACAGCAGTCCCACTATCATTAAAAGAAGCAATCGACCAGGTTTATCTGCCTGCTCTGCTTAAGCTTACAGGTAAACTCATTGCCATGTCCGAGGAGTGGCAGGATATTCCGATGTTGGCGCGCACACACGGTCAACCAGCCTCCCCGACACGTCTGGGCAAAGAATTTCTTGTGTTTGTGGAACGTCTGGAGAAGCAAACCCAAATTCTCAGAAGCCTGCCCTACCCTGCCAAATTCGGCGGTGCTACCGGAAACTTCAATGCACATGTGGTTGCTTATCCGGAAATCAACTGGGTGGAATTCGGGAATCATCTGGTCAATAATATTCTCAGACTGGAAAGGTCGCAGGTAACAACCCAAATTGAACATTACGACAACCTTGCGGCAATCTTTGACTGTTTGCGGCGCATCCAGGTTATTCTGACAGATCTTTCCCGAGACATGTGGACCTATATCTCGATGAGCTATTTCAAGCAAAAGATAAGAAAAGGGGAAGTAGGTTCATCGACTATGCCACATAAAGTGAATCCTATCGATTTCGAAAATGCTGAAGGCAACTTCGGAATTGCCAATGCGATTTTTGACCATCTCAGTCAGAAACTTCCTATTTCCAGGTTGCAAAGGGACCTTACGGATTCCACGGTTCTCCGGAATATCGGCGTACCTCTGGCACATGGTCTTATCGCGATGAAATCACTGCAAAAAGGATTAGATAAGCTCTTGTTGAATGAGGAAGCTATCAATAAAGATCTGGAAGACAACTGGGCGGTCATTTCCGAAGCCATTCAAACAATTTTGCGCAGAGAAAACTACCCGAACCCATACGAGGCATTGAAGGAATTAACGCGCAACAATGTTCATATCACTAAGGATCAGATACATAATTTTATAGACACTCTTGAAATCAAAGAGGATCTCAAATCTGAATTAAAAGCTATTTCACCCTGGAATTATCTGGGTGCCAAGAATCTCAGGCAATAAATGCCAGTCAAAACGTTTTATTGATTTATAAGCAGCCGGAATGAAAACCTTTTTCCAGATCATACGACAATATCTTTATCCATATCGCGGGTATGTTGTTCTCAATATCCTTTTTAATGTTGTCGGGGTGATCTTTTCCCTGGTTAGTCTTGTTTTGATTGGTCCATTTCTGATGGTGTTATTCAGCAAAACACCCGTTGTAGCTGCCCCTCAAAGTTTTGAGTTTACAAGGCACTCCATCGAACTGAATTTCGACTACTTCCTGGGTCAGATGATAGAGAAAAGCGGGCAGCACCATGCATTAATCATTGTTTGTCTCATGGCGGTCGCACTTTTTCTTTTAAAAACCGCCAATATTTATTTCGCTAATTTTTTCATGGCGCCTATTCGGAACGGAGTAGTCAGGGATTTAAGAAACCGCATTTATTCAAAAATTGTCGACCTGCCCCTCTCCTATTATTCGAGGGAGAAAAAGGGTGATATCATGTCGAGAATTACCCAGGACGTTCAGGAAGTGGAATGGTCGGTCATGTCGTCTTTGGAAAAGTTTTTCAGAGATCCTTTAAACATCATTATTTTCTTGATTGGCATGGTAATAATGAGTCCCGCTCTAACCTTGATCGTGCTTATAATCTTACCATTCGCTGCCTTTTTAATCGGTTTGGTTGGGCAGAAGCTTAGAAAAACCTCTTTTAAGAGTCAGAGGCAGATGGGATTGCTGATGTCGCTCGTTGAAGAAACTTTATCGGGATTACGGATAATAAAGGCATTTAATGCCCAGGATTACAGCAAGAAGAATTTTCAGAAAGAAAACCAGGTCTTTACCAAGATCATGAATTCGATTACCCGTCATCGTGATCTTGCCTCTCCCCTATCAGAATTTTTGGGATCTCTGGTGGTTGTCAGCCTGATGGCTATCGGGGGAAGTTTGGTTTTAAAAGGCCAGGGTGGACTGAATGCCGAGTCGTTCATCGCCTATATTGCTGTATTCTCTCAGCTTCTGATTCCAGCTAAATCCGTGTCAACCGCCTATTATCATCTAAATAAAGGTTTAGCATCCATTGACAGGATTAACCAGGTTTTAGAATCTGTGGATCCGATGAAAGAAACTACGGATGCTTTGGATATCAATTCATTCAATGATAAAATCGAACTGAAAAATGTCAGTTTTTCTTATGAAAATGCGGTGGTTATTGATAATGTGAGCCTGACGATACATAAAGGTCAAACTGTCGCCTTTGTTGGTCAGTCGGGATCGGGTAAATCGACCTTAGTGGACCTGATGGCCCGGTTTTACGATGTTAAAGGAGGCGAGATTCTGATTGATGGGAAAGACATAAGAACGGTTAAAACACAGGCTTTACGGAACCTGATGGGCATCGTTCCCCAGGACCCGGTATTATTCAATGAAACTATCCTGGCGAATATCACTTTCGGCAGCGACGCCGACATTTCTTCAGCCGAAACTGCAGCGAAAGTGGCCCATGCATGGGAATTCATCAGTCAGATGGATGAAGGTCTGAATGCTCATCTTGGCGATCGGGGGAGCACATTATCAGGAGGCCAGCGTCAAAGGATTTGTCTGGCCAGAGCTATATACAGAAATCCACCCATCCTGATTCTTGATGAAGCAACATCCTCGCTTGACTCAGAATCAGAGAATTATGTACAGGCTTCTCTTCAAGACCTGATGGTAAATCGGACAACGATCATTATTGCCCACCGACTATCGACTATTCAGAACGCAGACCAAATCTACGTGGTTAAAGAAGGAAAAATCGCTGAACAGGGAACACATTCAGAATTGTTGAATCTCGACGGAGAATATCGCTATCTATTTGAACTTCAAAACCATGGAATTCAATAATTATCACCATGATTCGATAAGTATCAGTAGTGAAATTGCTTTACTTTTTCCTGATCTGGTGATCGGATGGTTAGAAGCAGAAATCCGGAATAATGAAAAAAATCCTGAATTGTGGAATCTTCTTACAAAGAGATGCCAAGAAATTCATGATTCCATGGATGAAGAAAGTATCAGAAGAGTTGAAGCAATCAGCAATGGGAAAAAGGCATATCGGCATATTGGTAAAGATCCAAACCGCTACCGACTCTCAGCTGAAGCGTTGATGCGCAGAGCGGCCAAAGGGAAAGGGCTATATTCGATTTCCAGCGCAGTTGATACACTAAACCTTGTTTCATTGACCACTGGCATCACTATCGGGGGGTTCGATGCTCATAAGGTGGACGGCTACATAGAATTAGGAATCGGCTCTCCTTGTGAGGATTTCATCGCCATTGGCCGGGGACCGTTAAATGTAGAAAAATTGCCTGTTTACCGTGATCAATCAGGGGCCATTGGCAACCCTACCTCCGACAGCGAGAGGACCCAAATTACTATTGTGACAAGCCAGGTACTTATGCTAATCACCGGATTTTTCGGAGGCAAAGGGTTAGACCAGGCACTTGAACAGCTAAAATCCTTATTGACGACATACTGCGAATGCAAATATTGTAAAACCGGGTTTATTGGAAACATCTGAATATGAAGTCAAAAAATCTAATATCAATAGCCACACTGATTATTTTCATGGGAGTCCTTTCGGCCAGAGGTCAGGATGTCAAGAATTTTCCATTCGATCCTCTCGTAATCCTTAAAGCCTGGAATTATACCAAGCTGAATAAAGTTATGGGCAAAGGCGAAGAGGTGATCAGTAAATTAAACAACCAGGATTACATATCCGGACTGAGATACAAGTACGATTTACTTGGTAAACAAGGAGTATTGGAATTTAGTTTTACGCAAGATAGCATATCCAGGTTCCTTTTCAGGTTCGACCATGCAAAAAGAGTCATAAACGTTGATCACTCCGACAGGA
>CAINOB010000042.1 GCA_903851365.1 uncultured Bacteroidota bacterium | reverse complement strand
ATTCAGGTCCATAATTTGTTTTACCGAAGGATTGCGCGATCTGGCCAATGTTACCAGCGGTTCAGATATTACAGCAAGACCAGCCTTGCCAGCAGCTACAGCATTTGCCAGATCTATATGGGTTGGAAAGGAATAATCAAGAATAACATCTTTATCCGGGGTAAGTTTATGAAAACTTAGCAGATAGCGAAAAAGAATATCGGGAGTTGTCCCTTTTCCCATCAGAAAAATCCGTTTGTTTTTAAGTGATTGCCAGTCGGAGATAGCGCTATCGGAACCCAGGAGGTAAAGCGTTCCCCAAACCGGGATCGCAACAACCTGATAGGGCAGCCCCATATTATAGAGTATAGCTCCCATATTTAATGGCAGAACAGCCAGCTCGGGCTTGTCTTTGAGCATTGCCGCCCTCACGAGCATTGGCTCATCGAGGATTTTAATGTTCAGTTTGGCAGGAGCGGTGGTGCCTGGTGAATCAAGAAGGTAAATCATACCCATGGCGGAAGGGCCTTTCAGAGTAAGGAAGTCTATCCCCTTTTTTTCTACAATGCCCGAATGACATCCTGCCAGGATCATAAAAAAGATAATAATGACGGGTGAAAATCTTTGTTTGAACATAAAGTTAAATCAGTTTTTTTGAACCTTGATTGTGGTGATCGATTTTGCAGTCACCAACCTCACAAGATAGATACCTGGTGAAACAGGATTCCTTTGGTCATCATTTCCTGACCAAATAAATTGATTTTCTCCCATATTGAATAAACCCTGATGAATTATGCAAATCTGCTGGCCTGAAATGTTATACACCGATAAATTGCCCTTAGTTGCTAGTTCCAGGCTGAATGATAAATTGATCTGGGTTGCGAATGGATTTGGATAAGCGTTCAATCCAATTTGCGAATTGGTTACAGGATCGGTTCCCGTTGCAGCAGGAAGTTTGATTTTATACATCGAACGTCCAAATGTTCCAGCCGAGAGGGTTCGGGTAGGAGCATGCAGATAAAGGTCGATCACAGGAATTTTTGGGAGTCCGGAACCATAGATTTCCCAGGTAGCACCTGAATTTTGCGTGAAAAAGACCCCGCCGTCAGTACCTATATACCAGGTGTTTTTACTATCAGGATCCAGGACTATGCAGTTGACTGGAAAATCAGGAAGGTTACCGGAAACATCGTCCCAGGTTTTACCATTATCCGCAGTCCTGTATACATGTGGCAGGTAATTATCCCACCTGTATCCGGAGATGGTAACAAATGCTGTTGCTTTATCGAAGGGGCTTGTTTGTACACAGGTGATCCAACGATCGGGTAGGGATCCGGTAATGTTTGTCCATAAAGTTGTTCCGTTCAAGGTATTCCAAACCCTGCCGTCGTCAGTTCCAACGTATATAATATTTCCATCCAATGGTGAAACAGAAATAGTTGTGAGCGTTCCATAGTTGACATTAACCCCTGGACCTTTAGTCAGGTCGGACGAGACAGGCCTCCAGGTTTGAGCCCGGTTTGTGGATTTATACAAGCGCTGTGTTCCGAAATATAGAATTGCAGGATTTTGGGGATCCAGTTCCAGCGGGCTTTTCCAATTCATCCTGTCTCCTCCGCTGATTCCCTGGGTTCCACCGGCAAAACTAGCTCCGCCATCGGTAGATCTTCCCAAACCGCCATACTGATATTGGGCATAAACATAATTATTATCTGTAGGGTCAACTTTTACAACGAAACCATCCCCGCCATAAATTGACTGCCAGCGATTTATCATTCCATTGATCACCCTGATTGTTCCATTGTCCTGAGTACCTCCATAATATCGATCAGGGTTCAAATAATCAACCTCACAGGAGTAGAATTGAGTGATCGGTAGGTTTTCGATATGATAAGAGGTAGTTCCGCCAGATTTTGAAACGTACAGTCCTCCATCGCTGCAAAGCAAGGCAAGTGCATTATCCTTCGGATGAACAAAAACCCCATGCATATCAACATGTGCCGAACTAAAAGTCTGGGACCATGAAGTTCCGCCATTGGTTGTTTTATAGGCATTGAACCCTGAAACATATGCAATATTGGGGTTGATCGGATCGATATCAATTTCACTGAACCACCACCAATAAGAGGAACCTTCGTTCAAAGCAGCTGTTGGCGTCCATCTGTCTCCACCATCAATGGTTTTGTAAATGCCTTTCAGGTAACCGCTTGAATCAGTATAAGTTGCATAAAGAACCAATGGATTTGAATCAGCAATATCTATACCTATTCTTCCTACATTTCCTTTTGGTAACCCATTTAATAGTTCTGTCCAGGTATCTCCACCGTTGACTGATTTCCACAGTCCGCTAGTTTTACCTCCATAACTCTGGTAGGGTGGACGGCGGGTGCGCTCCCACATGGAAGCGTAAATTATTCTGGGATTGGATGAGTTAATGCACAAATCGGATGCTCCGGTTGAATCGGAGATGTAAAGAACTTTCTGCCAACTGGCTCCTCCATTCTGTGTCCGAAAAACCCCTCGCTCTGAATTATCAGAAAACAGATGGCCCATTGCTGCAACATATACAGTATCAGGATTTAATGGATCGATCTTCACTCTGCCAATACTCCCAGCCGTGGTGAGCCCACTTTGGGTCCAGGTTTTGCCGGCATCCTTTGATTTATATACGCCATAACCTTCATAAGTATGTGAACCTCCTCCTGCATTTGGCTCACCAGTACCTACATATAATATACTTGAGTTGGTTTTCGCAATATCCATGTCACCAATCGAAAGAGCTACTGCATCATCAAATATCGGAGTCCAATTGGTTCCAAGGTTCGTGGATTTAAAAATGCCTCCTGAAGCGGATGCCAGATAAATAGTGTTAGGTTCATCGGAGGGCATTTCAATATCCGTAATCCTTCCACCGATATTTGTTGGACCTACCAGGGTCCAGGTTTCCTGACCCGATTTTAATCCTGATTTTTCCATATCCTTGGTCAGCTCCATTGCCTTGTAATAAAGGTCAGAACGCAT
>CAINOB010000041.1 GCA_903851365.1 uncultured Bacteroidota bacterium | reverse complement strand
TTTTTCATTTTTTTGTGAGAATACCAGAAAAAGTGATAACATGGAAAATTGGAAGAAGTACTCCCGAAAAGCCCTAAATGGCGAAAAGCTATCTGATGTTACATCATCTTCAACTGTAGCTTTAAAATTGTTTCAGGAAATTGAGAATTATGGTCCTATCTCAGAGAAGTATTGGGAAAGTTTTACCTTTCAATTGGACTCAACCTCTTATAACAATAATGAAAAAATTTATAATATTAGTTTTAAAAAGGGTTCTGATTTTGGCAATCTTCAGGTTTTAGCCGAATCATATCAAATAAAGAATATCAGATATTTCTCAAAGTCCATTTATAGCATCGCACTCAGTAAAGACGTGAACTGCCAAGGGAATATCGAGCTTATTTATATAAATAATCTCCCTTTTATAAACCATATCAATTTTCACTATATCACTGATAATCTTGAATATTGGAATGAGTATAATTTGTTAATGCAAAAATTTGATCATTTTAACTTCAATGACAAAGACTATTATTCCATGATATTTTATGAAATGGTACCTTATCTCGAATACCTGCCGCAAAAATGGGCTATTAATCAGATACCAATGGATTCAGATTATGAAACCATATGTAGGCAGTTAAAATCCACATCAAAAACCCTGGAAGAGCAGTTTCAGGCTAATTCAGGAAAATGGTGGTTGAATGATTTTCAAAAATGGCTCCCAGACATGGCACCAAACTTGCTTGAGGACCAAGTTAAAAGAGCACGTGATCTTATTGCCCGTCTCAAAAAGTTATTTTAAATATTGTAGCCAGTATGATAACATTGTCACTGATTAATTGCCGTATTGTTCCAACTATTCTAATAATACTTTTCCTCATTTCCTGTCAATCAAAGCCTAATCAGTCGATGTCCATTCAATCATGTCCTGAGAGGGAAGTGCATCTTACTATCGATCCTAAAAACCTTCCGCCTTTAAACAAACTCTCGGAAATAGTTGAGAATGTCAGAATAATTCCACTCGAAACAAATCAATCATGCTTTATCAAAACCGTCCTCGATATTTACGTTGGTAAGAGTTCAGTATTTGTCATAACTACTAATGGATCTCTATATCGATTTTCTGCAGACGGAAAATTTTTGAATAAGATTGGCGCCATAGGCAAAGGACCCGGGGAATTCATAAGCCTTCATGGTATGACGGTATCAGATGAATCATCAAAGGTCAATGTTAGGAGTTGGCAAATGCGAAAAATTCTGGAATACTCATTTGATGGGAAACTGATTCAGGAGATACCGTTGACTAATGGGGTAAATCTATGTGCCATATTGGATTCAACCCGCATCGCCTATACCAGTAATGAGGATTATGAAGTAAAAATTATTAATCTGTCAACAGGGGATACCCTCAAATATTTTAAAACATCTCCTCAGCCGGGTTTATGGATGCCTTTTCTCAGCGGTAGTTCATCGATGGGCTTCTTTTATTCAGCCCTAGGCAGAGATACTATTTGGAAAATAGAGCCTGACTCTATGCGACCAAAAATAATCTGTCATTTTGGCTCAGGACACCTTTCCTCTTCGGGCTTTTATAAATCAATCACCAACCCCAAAGGATTTCCTTCTGGTAAACTATCCCTTAACAGCAGCGCGATTTACGGATCAGGGTATTATTCACTTAATTTGTTGCGTGAAGTTCGTCGAGGTGCATATGAATACATAAACGTCCTTATCAATGAGAAAACAAAGAATTCCTGGCATTTGGGTTATAGTCAGACCAATGATAGTGATGATATCCTTTTCACCCGGTCTGGAGATTTTAAAAGTGTTTCTCCTTCCGGTGAATGGGTGTCTTTAATTCTGGCAGATGAATTGGTTGCAGCATTGCCTAAGATAAAAGCCAACAAAAAATTCGATTACACACCTGAACTAATCGCTCAATTAGAAAAAATTACGGTTGATGATAATCCGGTCATTGTTCTTTACAGGTTAAAATGATCCATCGCAAGGCTTGTATTCTGAAATGGATTACTTTAAGCTTTGTAGGATAAAAGCTACTCCCAATAACCAAAGTAGGTTAGAGTTGCAGTAGACAGGCACAAGCCGGTAGCCAATATTTTTTGGCAGCATCAGAAATAACTTAACCAGCCATTTGCGGTCTAAATTGCTGTCCTTTTATTACTTCCTGACAGCGAGTATCCTTGAGTCAAATTGCTCAGGATGCTCACTGTTCTCAAATCACCGCCCCTTGTTGCCCTGACTGGAAATCCGATACGATTTGTCGTTCATTCCGACAATTTTATGGGAGTATCTGCCATCCAGCCGTACATCTATATAGCCTTCCCTGCCAAGGCTTTCGAGGATATGACTATTCAATTCAAATGGCAATTCGTCGATATCACATTTACAGCCAAACCAACCCCGGATGATTCCGGCTACCAATTCCCGGATGCAACAACTGGAGGCACCGTCAATGACTGGCTAAATATTGTGGCCGGGTACCTGCTTCGTAACTACTATATTAACCGCGATTGGACCATCAGTGTGGTCGGGGATCAGTTACGCATGTACGGCAGACCAACAGTTGATGGAATCCCAGAGGTTTTCTTTGGCTGGTTCTCAGAAACCATTCCAGCCTTGATGGTTGCTGATGGTCGGCTCGCTTCCCAGCGGGAATTTTATAAAATCGGATTGAACCTTCTGATCAAAATGGGCGAAATGTGGGTTCGGGTAGGGGAGGACGTTTTGCCTGTAAATTCCGGCGGTGATGCAGTTTTTGATATTCATACACTGTTTGCCGATTATGTTTTCCCAGAATTCCTTTGGCCCGAAATATCGGATGACCTGATGCCTCTCCGTCCCCGCTCAACAGCTGAATACAGAGTTGAATATTACGAGCAGTATGGCAACCCCATTGTTCCAGGTATTATAACCCGTTCCGATTCATTCTATGCCCTATACGGCGGAATATCTAAATCACAGGAAGCCGTATATAACCAGAATGCCTCAAGCTTTTGGCACAAATTGACATACAACCTGTATTTTCTGACCTGGCAGCCTAAATATAAAAAAGTCACTTTCACACAGGTTGAGAAACTATTTTTCCTCTGTCAAACCGAAATGACAAGGATTTCCCTTCGATTCAATTATTATATGCTCGATGGAACCAGCCACCTTGATCAGGCCCTATCTTCCATCGATTTACCCCCGGCAAAAGGTGTTGTCGAGCTGACAATATCCCCTTGGCAAGTATTTTATAGTGAATCATTTGCCAATACCCTTGACTATTTTGAGATATGGATTGAATACCGTGCCGAGAGGATCAGCGAATTGCGAACCTTCAAAATCGATCGGACCTATTATGAAAACGAACGATTTTTTCTCTTTCTCAATTCATTGGGCGGGTATGATACTATTCGTGTAACCGGAGATCAGGAAGATGCCCTGGAATATGATAGAACTGATATTGACAAGACGCTCCCAGCGGGGTTCAAATACATGGATCATGAGAGTGCCACCGGCTTTGTCAAGGAAACGGTAACCTATAAAGCCAATACCGGATGGATTTCCCGTGATCAGCTTTCGTGGCTCCGGGAACTATTCCTGTCCAAACAAGTATTTCAAATCAAGGGCGATAAACTGATGCCGGTCGTGGTTTCCTCAACGAAGGTCGCCCAGCGCATAGACAAGGAATATATGTACTCCCTCGATTTCGAATATCGCAGATCCCTTGAATCAGAATTCTATTCCCGCGAGATTACCTATCAGAGTTTTGCCGATGACTTCGCAAATGACTTTCCAAATGAATAACCTATGACCTG
>CAINOB010000040.1 GCA_903851365.1 uncultured Bacteroidota bacterium | reverse complement strand
GAATCATGGCTGAGAAAAAGTCCTTCCCAGCTGACAACCGCAATTGAACCATTCACTATCGACAAATCACTAATATTCTGATATTGAAGATCTATATTGATTTTTTTCCATGAAGATCCTTGGTCTTTTGTAAACCACAGTCCATCTTCCTCGGTTCCACCAAAGAGAGAATCCTTTTTGAACGCTAAACAGTTTATCCTGTTTCCCGACAATCCGATCGATTGCCAGGTAAGAACGGGTCTGTTCCAAAAGTAGACTCCATGATCAGTTCCGCAAAAAATGTTATTATTATTCCTGGTGAAACAAATAATAGCCACCCCTTCCAATCCGCGGTTCAGGGCCGACCAATGTGATCCTCCATCTTTGGAATACATAACCTGTTCCGAGTTTACTGCTGCAACCAGGCAAGTGTCATCGGCATACAAAGCATCAAGCGTTTTACCCGATAATCCGGCACTGGACCATGATTCTCCTGAATTGTCAGTAAAATAGACTCCATTAGAGGTGCTTGCCCAGATTTTGTCACCTAATATAACCCACCGATCTATAAGGCAGTTTGAAAGCCAGTTATGCTCCCAATGGGCAGGAGAATCGATGGACGCCCTGTAAACTGGATTCATATAGCCGCATACGAACAGATACTGGGCATTGATCATTATGAAAGGAGTGAAAAAATCGGAATATACGCCAGGAAGGGTTATTGATTTCCATGTCAAACCATTATCAATAGAAACAACAGACCGTCCGGAATCATCGGCAATAAAGAGCATGTTTTTACACACCGAGAAAGCACATAGTTGCGATTGGCTAAGTCCATCGTCAAGTTGGGTCCAGGTTGATCCCTCATCAGCCGAAAAATAAATTCCCGTAAATGTTTGAGCATAAATACGTTCTCCTGATACTTGTAAAGAATACACCAGGAGATCCGGCCTCACCCGGGTCCAGGTAAGGCCTTGATTTTTTGAAATTTGAATTCCTCCCTCGACGGGACAGGCAGCTATCATGGAAGTCCCTATGACTTCTAAATCCCAGATAATCGTACCACCCAGAGATAAATAGGCCCACTTTTTCGACTGCTCGGAATATTGGTACAAACCGTCGATGGTTCCGGCAAAACAGATGCCATTTTCCCTTATAATTCTATTGACTCCAGATGTCCCTTCATTTGAAGGTGGCAGACCCTGGCTGAAGTCGTTCCAGGTATTTCCTCCGTCGAAAGATCTTGAAGCAAATAAATCGCCGCACACAATCAAATCGTGGTTGTACTCCGCAATACTGACAATTCCCTGGTCACCGAATCCGCTAAGGGTCCAAGTCATTCCTCCATCCACTGACTTAAAAAGCCCCCCGTACTCAGAGACTGCAAAAATTGCATCCGTACCGTTGAACAGATTCCCACTTCCGACAGATTCCGGGCCTGGTATCCTGGTCCACTGAGCCTGAACATTAAAGGTGCAGACTTTGGCGAAAAGAACCATACAAAATAAGTACCAAACTAAATTCCTGAATTTCATGTAGTTAGATTTATAGATAGAGCCGTTTGTTGATTGTATCATTAGGAACCTGAGCTTGTGCCATCAACAAATTGAAAGCGCAAGCAATCAGCAATAAATATTTTTTCATCATTTGGTGGCCTTAATGATGGCAGAAGTGGTTTCAGGTGTGAATCTTCTCACAATTTAAGTAACATTTTGAATATTGACAAATAATTCTTTAAGTATTTAACTGACTTTCAGGCTTGTATTACGAAGGTTCTTTGGTTAACGACATGCGTGAGAATATTGAGTATTGGATTCTGAATTAGAATCGAACTGGGCGGTCTCTGCCTTACTTGTAGATTAACAACTTTCTTTCCCGAGCTATCGCCTATTTATTAAATCACCAAAGCACCAATCCGGGATTGGCACAAATCTCAAAACGATTAGTAAAATTCAATAGTCGCTTTGGTTAGTAAATATTACTCATCTTGGGCGTTAGTATCTTAAGGGAGATAATGGTCATTTCATTCTGTTCGATGATCAATGGAGAATAATATTCAGATGGAAAACAAGCCAGGCGAGTGACGTAGAGATTGTCGACTATTATAAATAGTGCTTTATCAGTGTTGCTTCTCCAGCAGGAACATGCTATCAATTACTTTATTTCTCGTCTTTTTATTTAAAAAAGTAATTGCTAATCCAGTTACATGAAAATTGTCAAGCGTTTCAATCAACCCGTATTCCCCGGATTTTTTTTGAATTTCATCCATACCGGCTTTGTCCGTATAGATGCAGGTTCCTTTGTCATAGGCACTTATCCGGTTGATATCGAATTCGGGAACCAAACTCCTTGAATAAAAATCCAGACTAGATGTCCCGGTATGGAAGGAATAAAACCGGCCCTCCGGCAATTTTTTGCCGTATACTTCCTTCGCTGCAATGCTCGGTGCCTGGTACTTTAGCAGGGAAGGATAGAAATAAGTGCTCATCACCAAACCGAAAGTAAAGGCCATGATTGCCGTTGGCAGGATGATGAAATCGACCCTGTTTTTAGTTGTCCAAACCGCATAACAAAAAAGCAGGAACAGAAGCGCCAGCACTAGCGGCAAAAACATTGTCTTAACGGGGAAAAAGAACAAAAAGCTGAGCACCGGAACTATAAAAAACAGATGAATAAATCCAATGTGAAACCGGCTGAGGAAATTCATGAATTTACCGGGCCTTTCAGCCATTGCCACGATATAGTCTGCCGTAATAATGGCAATGAATGGAAATAATGGGAAAATGTAATGCGGTAATTTATAGGATGACATCGATAAAACCGCAAAGGTCAGGACAAACCCGCACAAGGTCATATATTCGCTGGTGTCGGGCCCCTTAAACCGAAATTTGAAAAGATTTCTGAATTTGCTGAACAGGGCCGGAATTAAAAATAAAATCCAGGGTTGGAAGTCCCACAAAATAGTCTGAAAGAAATAAAAAATGCCGGAATGATTGTTCCACGAACTTGCTCCGGTTATTCTCCCGAAACTTTGGGTCCAGAAAAAGAATTTCAGGCCTGAAGGCCCTTTTAATCCATAAACCTCTTTTTCCGGATGCAGGTCGAACTGCTGGTAAAGGCCATAGCACATAGGCAGCAAGGTGACGGCAACCACGAGCAGTAAGATCAACCATTGCACTTTAAAAAGCTGCTTGAATTGCCTTTTAAGCAGTAGGTCGCCCCCGATGGCAAAAGCAACGATCACCATTCCTACGGGCCCTTTCGAAAGCATCGCCGCACCCAGAGCAAGCGACCCGGTGAGCAGGTGGATCAGCCGGTTGTTTTTCAGAAACAGGGAGAGCTGCCAAACGGCAAGCATCACAAATCCCGTGAGAATTCCGTCTGTTCTGACATCATTGGTTATGAGAAAAAAAGCCTGGGTGGTACATAAAATCAAAGCTGCGATTTTTGCTTTCTGACTGCCATACCAGAGTTTGGCAAAGCCAAAAGTTGAATAAATCCCGATGATGATAATCAAGAGGGCTGGTATCTTATAGGCCCAGTTGCTGGCGCCAAATATTCTTATCGAAATGGATGCCATCCAGAACAGCAGAGGCGGTTTATCCAGATAATCCCGTCCATGCTCAAAAACCTGCAGGTAGCTCCCGCTTTTGCTCATTTCGCGTGAAATTGACGCATACTGTGCAGCATCAACTTCCATGATATCAATAAACAGGTTAAAAAAATAGACAATGCCGATTGCCGCAAAACAAATCAGGTATTTATTTTTTTCGATAAAATCCGCTAATCTGTATTGGAATGAAGTCTGATTCAAGTTTATTTTTGCGTTTTTACCGAATAAAGATAGCCGTTTACTCAATACCTGCACTCTTCAAATGCTTCCCCGGATCCTCTATAGATGCGGTCACGGCTGAAAACCCGTTAATTTCCTGATAGGTCTTTCGATCAGATACGCCGCAAAAAACTATATCTTTGTATACGGTTAGTCCGCTTGTCTTGTGAATATTAGGGTATTATAAAGAAAACCAGGTACAATCAAAAGCTAAAATGATAGAGACATTATCGATAATTATTCCAGCCTATAATGAAGGCAGAACTATTCACCTGATACTTGACAAAGTGAAGGAAGTTAATTTGATTAATAACATCAAAAAAGAAGTAATTATTGTAAATGACTGCTCAACTGATGACACAGAAAGTGCAATTGAGAATTATATTGCGACTAACCCTTCCTTAAATATTCAGTATTTCAAGCATGCGATAAATTCGGGTAAAGGTGCCGCATTAAATACTGGGATAAGTAAAGCCACCGGAGAATACCTGATTATTCAGGACGCCGACCTGGAGTACGACCCACAAGAGTACAACGACTTTTTAAAACCTGTAGTGAATGGTTTTGCGGATGTTGTTTATGGTTCAAGGTTTATGGGCGGCAACCCGCATAGAATAATGTTTTTTTGGCATACAATTGGTAATAAGATGTTAACCACCCTATCAAATATGTTTACTAATCTAAACTTAACTGATATGGAAACTTGTTACAAATTATTTGACACAAAAATCATTCAGTCAATTCGTTTGAAGGAAAAACGTTTTGGATTCGAACCAGAAGTAACCGCAAAAATTGCAAGAGTTCAAAATATAAGAATTTATGAAGTTGGTATTTCATACTATGGCAGAACCTACGAAGAAGGTAAAAAGATTGGCTGGAAAGATGGTATACGAGCCTTATACTGCATCATAAGATACAACGTTGGAGGGTTCAATTAAAGCGATTTGGTGGTCTCAAATCCCTTCGTTATCTTTTATGTCTGAAATGGTTAACCTACAACAGCCATTCCCACTGAACCATGAAAAGCTCCATCAATATCGTTTATTATTTCCTCTTTCTGGCATTCTTGCTCCCAAGTTGCAATGACAAGGTGCCTGTGGTAGAGGAAGATCCTTTAAAGGTTTATGTGCTTGATCCTCCGATCGACAAGATACCGTATGATGTGCTTGGCAGCGGGAAAATTGTTTTTAACCGGATACATGCTTACAATTTTAATAGTAATGGCTTTTATGTTTTGGATATTGATAAAAAGACAGCAAATGGATTCAGATTTTCCAGTCAGGCCACGCAACCAAGTATTTCTCCTGATGGGACCCGGATTGCCAGCTCTTTTTTATTGAATTCGGTCGGCAGTTCAAATGGCTGGGATATTTACCTAATGAATATCGATGGATCAAATTGTTATCCGATTTTTCAATCGACCGGAATGTCTGAATTTCCATCATGGACAACGGATGGTTCAAAGATTCTGTTCTATGTCTATGGAAATGAAAGTCCGTTATATATTCAGTCGCCGGTCCTGAATCCAACCGACCGGAAAGAGCTGATAAAATTTTCTTATTCAAATGACCCCGGTTGGATGATTAATCCTCTGGGCGGATTTTCAATATCACCGCAAGGGTTAGTCATATTCGGTGGTTGTGCAGGCGATCTCTGCGGTATTTTGAGAATTGATCCCTATCGGGGGAAAAATGGAGTGAGCCGGTTATTGCCATTCAGCGATTCTGAAGGTGTCAGCAACCCTGTCTTTTCTCCGGACGGACTGCAAATCGCATTCATGACTTCCGGTGTTGATTCCCTGTCCACCTGGGTTGGAGTAAAAATCATGAATACTGATGCGACAAACATTAACAGCCTGTGCAGAGTAAGGACGTACAAATATCCGGTCCAGTATATGGGTGTCCATCGAAGTATTTCGATATGCTGGTCACCTGATGGTACAAAGATCCTGTTCACCGCACCGCTGGAAGAATATGGTTACCATCTCTTTGTCATTAATACGGATGGGACAGGTCTGACTCAGGTAACTGATGATGTTAAAGCATGTGATCTTGATGTATCATGGTCGAGGTAAACTGTTTAACTGAATTGATATGAATTACAGATTTTGTGTTCTTATAACGGGGTTGGCTCTTCTGGTTGTCAGCTGCAGCAAATTTCCGCTTTTTCAGGATGACACGTTTACGGATACACGCGATAACCATGTTTACAAGCAGGTTAGGATCGGGACACAGACCTGGATGGCGGAGAATCTTGCCTACTTGCCAGCAGTAAGTCCTTCCGCCGTGGGATCAGACAGTATTCCGCATTACTACGTTTATGATTACCAGGGCATCAGCACTGATGCGGCAGGAACAGCAGGTACCTACAATAACTATGGTGTTCTCTATAATTGGGAAGCGGCAAAGTTTTCATGCCCCTCAGGCTGGCACTTGCCAAACGATGAGGAATGGCAGACACTTGCCGACTTTTTGGATAAAAACTGGTTAACTGTCGGGAACAAAATGAAAGAAACCGGAACATCACACTGGATCAGTCCCAACGACAAAGCCACCAATAAAAGTGGCTTTACCGGTCTGCCTGGTGGCGAACGGTCAGTAAGCGGGGGATTCAATGGTATTGGGTATTACGGGGAGTTTTGGTCCTCATCAATTATATACCCACCATTTATCAAGATACGTATGCTGGTCACCGGGCTGGAGGTTTTGGGCGCCAATCATTTCGATCCGGGGAATGGATTTTCAGTTCGATGCTTAAAGGATCAATAAAAACCCGCACTTTTATTAAAGCCCAGACTCTTGCACTGAACTGCTTCCTGTATGGGTACGAAAAAGTGGAATGACCATTTTATTGTTTAAGTAGCTTAAAAGCATTAATTTCCGAATCTCTTCCAAAGAAGTAGTAAGTATCAACATTTGTGACACCGGCTGTCATCGTTTCATTCGTATAATTGAATACCCATTTCTCTGAATTCTTACCCGGTCCTAACGCATTAGCAGGATGCAGAAAAGAAAATTGTTGAACACCATTTTCTATGGTTGATTTATTAATTCCTTCAGGGAGGTTAACGTTCCAAGACACAATAAGATCAACTGGAGACTTTAGGCCTAATTTTTTATAGAAATCTATTGACTCAGCATCCAAGGTTGGCTCAGGAACTCCGCCTCCCGCTAATTGCACCTGTGTAACTTCACTCAATCCAAATTCGCAATCGGTAATGTCTAGTGAAACTTTGTTGTAGGTTAAAACCAAAAATGGTTTTCCCGTGACTTTTGTCACGCGCTTACCATAAGAATCCAGTAAATAATAGGAAGATTCTGTGGTATTTTTCCAGTATTGATAAGCTTCTGCTCCACCAGCCGGCGGAGTAATTGAATCCCCATCGTAGGCTGTACAGCTTGTAAGGTCAATAAGGGCTCCTAAAAGAAGTGCAACGATGGAAGTCGTTTTTGATTTCATATAATATGTAGTTTATACTCACAAATTTGTGGGCACCTATGCTCCAAAGAACTCATTTTGCTACCGTTAAATAAAGGTACGATTAATGGGCAAAGGAAAGTTATTATTGAAATTATCGATGTTTCCGGCAAAATCATTAAAAATTTCCCGGAGGTCGTGCAGGAACCGGGAGCACATTCCATTACCTGGGTCAGATCAACCAATTCTGGGAGGTGGGCCATGCCCGGAATTTACTTTTGCCGCATCCGTGTAGATCATGAAGTTCAATCAAACATTTTGATATTAATAAAATAACAGGAGGCAATCCTATGAAGCACTATCTGGTTTTGTCCCTTTTCTTTAGCTCCCTGACACTCGGTGCCCAGGAAATGAGGATTCAGAAAAACAACGGTACAGTGGAGACTATCTTGCTTTCGGAAATTGTGAAGATTACTTTTTCGGTTTCCGGTGATTCTGGTAAAACCTTAACCGATCCGCGGGATGGCTTGAAGACGGTTATTTCAGATGGCTTGGCAGCATAGCTTATTATTGGTCCAATTGGACACAGGCAGAAAACGGTAACAATTTTGGCTGGTATTGGACCCTTGGAAATACCGCAGAAGTTCAAAGGCGAGAGGCTTTGCGGCATGCTGGCTGGGCGGTGCGCTGTCTGAAGGATTAGGTTTGCCCATCCATAAAGACGATTTGGTGGTCTTAATATTTTTCGTTACCTTTTAAAGATGAATGGATTAACCTGAACCAACCTAAAGTCTTTCAGCCATGAAAACCTTCAGATGGATTATCCTTTCGATTCTTGTAGCAAATACTGCCTGTTCGGATTATGGTAAGACGAAAGTTACTGACAATACTGTTTGGGACAAAGGCGGTGAAGCGTATTACAATAATGTGATCGATTTACAGACACAGGCCGGGGAAAAATATGAGACCTGGTCAAAAACAATGGATTCCATGGAAGCTATCAATAAGGTAAAACAGTTCTTCCTTTCGGATACGACCGTGACCTCCGCTACCATTGGAAGCCAGGGTATAGCGGTACAGTATTCTAATGGCATGCGTGGGGGAATCTTGATTAATCCGCAGAATGGATCTGTTGAAGGAGCCTCGAGTTCCGGCACCTTTGAAAACATGGTTAAGACCTCGACAGGCATAAATTCATTTGTCAACAGCAGAAAAGCGATTTGCCTGTTCTCTGTTTACTGGCAATATAAGGATGTACTGGATGTTATTGAGCGTTACTACACATCACGATTACCCAATGTGGGTATGAACTTAGCGGCTGTCTACAAAAACTCGATGGCCTCTATCGACCGGTTTACTGAATTAACAGGATATGGCATCATCCATATCGATTCACATGGTTTCGCATGGCCAAGTGAAGCCAGTATATCAGAAATTTATTTACAAACCGGTGAAGTAGCAAATCTGAATACGACAATAAAATACTGGAAAGATGTCATCAAAGGCAATCTCACCGTGATGCTGAAATCCTTCACTCAACTTTATTTCTTGTCACCTGAATTCATTTCATCACATAATGATTTCAGCAAGGATACGGTACTATTCTTCGGCGGTTTTTGCTACAGCAATTTAGGTAGATGGCCAGAATTATATAAGCATTTCGGTGGTGGTGGTTCTTTCGGCTTCGACTGGTCCGTAAACTATGAGAAACAAGATGAATGGGGCCGCAGTTTAATAGATCATCTATGTAATGAGCAATTAATGCCACCAGGAAATACGGGAGACTGGATTGCTGGTCTGCCTCAGAAAGGCTATTGGGATACACGAAGTAAAAGAACGGTAAGTATACAATATAATGGTAATCCAACACTGACTTTATGGAAAGAACCCGAAGTGGAAACCAGTCCCGTTACTGATGTCACCTCAACTACCGCCAAATGCGGTGGAAACGTAAAATTGGATGGAGGAATTCCCATAACTGAAAAGGGCGTATGCTGGAGCACATCTGAACAACCTACAACTAGTAACAGTCGCACCTTGGAAGGCGGCGATATTGGCACATTTATTAATACCATCGACAATCTGACCCCATTGACGCAATACTGGATCAGAGCTTATGCCACAACAAATATCGGAACATATTATGGGAAGCAGATCCCGTTTATTACAGAGGAAGGTGACAAGGTTTATAAAACTGTAACTATCGGGACACAAACCTGGATGGCAGAAAACCTGGCCTATCTTCCAACTGTGAATCCCGACTCATCGGGTTCGGAGACTGAACCGAGATACTACGTTCATAATTATTTCGGGAATAACATAGATTCTGCAAAAGCGTTAGAAACCTATCGTATTTATGGTGTACTTTATAACCTCAAGGCCGCTTCTACTGCTTGCCCTCAGGGTTGGCATCTTCCCAGCGATACAGAGTGGCAGACTCTCGAGAAATTTCTCGGAATGAGCGAATCGGATGCCTATTCCGATTTTTGGAGAAACACTGGAAAAGTGGGATATAAAATGCGATCCACATCTACTTTATGGGGAGGAAATGACTCGGAGCATGGCGACAATTCGAGTGGATTCAATGCCCTTCCCGGGGGATACCGCCAACCAGGAATCTATTATTTTATGTACCTTGGAGTTTCTGCCGACTTTTGGACCTCTTCCTGGTCATTCTCCGAACAGGGGAAGCTATTGGGTTCATGGTATCGGAGCCTTCAAGGGGGGTACGATGGTGTTTTCCGATTTTTTTACCCGGGAAGTTACGGGTTTTCCGTCCGCTGCGTGAAAGACTGAATTGAAAATTCTCCTTAATGAGCAAAACAATTCAGCCAACCTGGCTAATGCCGGCCACCCCCCCGAACAATAAAACCGTTCTATCTGATTATCAAGTAGATAAAATCAAAAGATTGAGGTACAAGCGGTTCTCGGAGTCAAAATGCAAGTTTCAGCATATTAGCGCATTTTGCGCTTTTTGGGAACCCATTGAAAACCTACGGATAGGTCACCGATTTAGCCACTACTAATTTTGCACTGAAATGCTTCCAAAGAACTCATTTTGCAATCCTTAAATTAAGGTACGAATAATGTGGATATGTTACAGAAAACCGGAGGGTAAGTTAAGCTACAAAAAAGCAGTAATTTTAAACATGCAGCTTAGCTTAACTTACCGTCCATATTCTCGTGGTAGTTCCATTGGCTTTCCTTTGCGGACTAAAAAACAATAAGGCTTTATTTATATAAAACTTTACTTATCTTTGACGTTAGTATCTTAAAACGATAGCATGATCATTTCATTCGGTTCAAAAGAGACTGAAATTATTTGGAAAGGCGGTCAATCGCAAAAGATACCTATTGAAATACAGCAGGTTGCCAGGCGAAAACTCAGGATGCTCAATAATGCTCAAACGCTGCATGATCTGAAAGTCCCGCCGTCAAACCGATTAGAGAAACTTACCGGGAACCTGAAAGGGTTCCATAGCATTCGTGTCAACGATCAATGGAGGATAATATTCAAATGGAAAACAAGTCAGGTTACTGACGCTGAGATTGTCGACTATCATAAATAGTACTGAAATGGAAAAACTCGCAAACATTCACCCAGGAGAAGTCTTGTTGGAAGAGTTCCTCATCCCGATGAGTATTTCTGCTTATCGACTGTCAAAAGATATTGATATACCTCAAACACGGATATCCCAGATCATTAAAGGTAATAGGAGAATTACTGCTGACACAGCTTTGAGGCTTAGTGCGTATTTTGGCACAACCGCTAAGTTCTGGCTGGGGCTCCAGGATGATTATGATCTGGAACAGGAAAGTTCCATAATTCCTGAAGTGATAAAATCTATCAGAACCCGGATGGCAACAAAACCTTTATCGCACGTTCGGGTAGTTTAGAAAACCTATTGATAGGTCTCGATTTGGCCACTTCTATGTGCGTTTTGATGCGCTTCTATGCGTTTTACTCAGCGGAGAAAGAGGGATTATGCCTCACTCTGTTCAGCCTGATCCGCCGGGAGGGTGCTCACACCAAAGCGTTGTCTGCCTTGCGATAATCCTTCGGATCAGGCCTTTCCTTTTCCAACCCTCTTGCCAAACACGTTTGGCAGAGGCCTGAAAAAGCAGACGCCTGCTTCGCATATCGCAAGGCAGGCGTTTTGGCGGAGAAAGAGGGATTCGAACCCCCGGTACCCGTGAGGGTACAGCGGTTTTCGAGACCGCCCCGATCGACCACTCTGGCATTTCTCCGGTCGTGACGGCAAAAGTAAGAAATTTTCGATATTCACCGCCGAATCTATGCGGTTTCGACCAATTAACGCAACTTTGCGAAGTGAAAAGAACAGGAATGATAAATAAAGCAATCGTGGCAAGGAAAGACTTACCAACTGCAGAATGCCGCGGTAAATTACGGGGTCCTCGCCTTCGCGGGGATGACACCGCTGCCGATCTTCCATTGGTCCACCGATCTTCTTCTTCGTCGACCGATCTTTGTTCTCCGTCACCGGTCACCCGTCACCTGTCACAATTACTTCTCCTTCTTGGGCTCCTCTTGCTCTCCCCCGCCCTCTCTGCTCAATCCGTAAAAATCGGCCTCCTGAAATATGGTGGCGGCGGCGATTGGTACGTTAATCCAACTTCATTGCCTAACCTGATAAAATTCTGCAATGAAACCATGAATACCGATATTTCCAAAGACCCGGTGACAGTGGAACCCGGCAGCCGGGATATTTTCTCTTTACCATTTGTCCATATGACTGGTCATGGCAATGTCCTGTTCACAGCTCAGGAAGCAGAGAATCTTCGGCAATATTTAATTGGAGGCGGATTCCTCCATATCGACGACAATTATGGGATCGATGTGTTTGCCAGGCGTGAAATGAAAAAGGTTTTCCCTGAACTGGATTTCATCGAATTGCCAGCCAATCATCCGGTCTTTCAAAAACCCAACCCATTTCCTGATGGATTGCCCAAGATCCATGAACACGATGGTAAAAGAGCTCAAGGATTCGGATTGTTCTGGGAAGGGAGACTGGTCTGCTTTTACACTTACGAGTGCGATTTGGGCGACGGATGGGAAGACCCTGCCGTCCATAACGATTCGCAGGAAACCCGCTTAAAAGCCCTTAAAATGGGCGCTAACCTCATCAATTACGTCTTTACCGCCAAGTAAGCCTATTGCTTACTGCCAATTGCTGACTGTTGACTTTCTTCTTCAGACTGTGGACTGCCGGCTGCTGACTGCTTACTGCTTTTCGGCGTTCGACCAGCCTTCTTTAGCGCTTCACTGATTATATACTCAAGTTGCCCGTTTGTGCTGCGGAATTCATCTTCCGCCCATTTCTCCAATGCATCATACATTTCGGAATTCAATCGCAGCACAAACGATTTTTTCTTGATCATAACCAATTAAGTGTGTAAGGTACCGGCATTGACGATCGGCTGGGCGGCCACATCCGAACATAAAACTACCATGAGATTGGATACCATAGCTGCTTTTCTTTCTTCATCGAGCTCAATAATCCCCTTCTCGGATAGGGAAGTTAGCGCCATCTGAACCATTCCCACGGCCCCTTCTACAATTTTCGATCTGGCAGCAACCACTGCCTGGGCCTGCTGACGGCGAAGCATGGCACCTGCTATCTCGGATGCATATGCCAGTGAATTGATACGAGCCTCAATAACCTTGATTCCTGCGATATTCAGCCTTTCGGAAAGTTCATGCGCCAGTTGCACATTCACTTCATCCACGCCGGAACGCAGCGTGATTTCGGCCTTCTGATCCTCGAAATTATCATAAGGATAAATCCCGGCAAGCTTTCTTAAAGCTGCATCACTCTGAACAGTAACAAAATGCTCGAATTCATCAACTTCAAATGCTGCCTTAAAAGTGTTCTCCACTTTCCAAACAAGCACCAGGCCGATCATGATTGGATTACCCACACTGTCATTCACTTTGATCGGGGCACCGTCGAAGTTACGAGCCCTCAGCGAAAGCTTTTTCCTGATAATAAGGGGATTGAACCAAAAGAACCCGTTGTCCTTGATAGTCCCCACGTATTTCCCGAAAAGCACCAGTACCAGCGCCTCATTCGGGTTAACGACCGCTAAACCCACCATTCCGAATATACTGATCAGGATGACCGGGATATACACATAGGTGAGCGACTGATAATAAACCATGCCCAAAACTGACCCGATAAATAAAACCAGCCAGATGGACAGCATTGCAAAACCACTTTTTGCTTTTAATTCAGATTCGTTTTTCATTTTGATATCATTTTGATATCACAAATTTAAATCAACTTTTTATTCTGACCAAATAATTTCAAAAAAAAAGCTGCCTCGGTCACCCGAAACAGCTTTCTCATTTAAACAGAGGTATTAGTTTTTGTAAACCTCAATCTCATCCAGCAGAATCGAAGGCATGGTGGTGTAAGAACTGGCAAATCCAAGAATATTCCTTACTGCGTTTTCTGGTGCACACACCAGTAAATCTGATTCAAAATCTTCCATTAGTTTAAACTCTTCTGTAAGGGTGCCATCTTCGGTGAGGCCTGACTCAATG